>NZ_JAOASQ010000057.1 GCF_030158565.1 Limnohabitans sp.
AGGCGTGATCCACGAGGAAATCGCCCGCGCCGACCTGAGCTTTTCTTACCTGAACTTGCTGGCATCCCTTAACAGCCAGATCCTTTACAAGTACGGCAATCCCGACGTGGTGCGCCCCTGGCTCGACAAGATCCGCGAAGGTCGCGCCATTTGCGCCATTGCCCTGACCGAACCACGCGGCGGCTCGGACGCGGCCAACCTGCGTTTGCGGGTCGAACGCGACGGCGACTTCTACGTCATCAACGGCGAGAAAACCTCCATCTCGGCTGCTGACCAGGCCGACATCACCGTGGTCTTTGGCCGCACCGGCAAGCCCGAAGACGGCGCACACGGCGTCACGGCCCTGCTGGTGCCCATGGACACGCCCGGCCTGAGCACCAGCCGCTTTGACTGCCACGGCCAGCGCTCGATCGGTCGCGGCTCCATCTTTTTCGAAAACGTGCGTGTGCCCGTCAGCCACCGACTGGGCGACGAGAACAAGGGTTTTGTGCAGGTGATGCACGGCTTTGACTATTCCCGCTCGCTCATTGGCCTGCAATGCCTGGCCGTGGCCCGCGCTGCGCTGGATGAAACCTGGGAATACATCACCCAGCGCCAGGCCTTTGGTCAGCCGTTGTCGGCTTTCCAGGGCGTGACGCACCCGCTGGCCCAGTACGACACCGAGGTCGAAGGTGCGCGCCTGGTCTGCCTGCAAGGCCTGTGGCTAAAGGACCAGGGCTTGCCTCATTCGGCCGAAGCCGGCATGGCCAAGTGGTGGGGCCCCAAGCTGGCCTACGACGTGATTCACCAATGCCTGCTGTGCTTTGGCCACGGCGGCTACGACCGGGGCCTGATGGAGCAACGCCTGCGCGATGTGCTGGGCTTCCAGATCGGCGACGGTACGGCCCAGATCATGAAAACCATCATTGCGCGCACCCGTGCGGGGCGCAAGAACGTGCCCGCCTGACATCCAAAAAAACATTTCACCCCCAAGGAGACAAACATGGAATTCGATGCCGTTTTATTGCCCGCTCGCCGTGCTGCGATGATCGCCCAAGGCCTGTGGCACGACCGCACCATCAACGGTGAGCTGGACGCCTGCGTCGCGGCTTGCCCCGACAAGCTGGCCCTGACCGCCTACCGTGTGGAAGCCGGAGATGTGCGCCGCTTCACTTACCGCGAGCTGGCGCAAATGGCCGACCGCGTGGCAGTGGGCTTGACGCGACTGGGCGTGCAAAAGAACGACATCGTGGCCTGCCAGTTGCCCAACTGGTGGCAATTCACCGTGACCTATCTGGCCTGCTCGCGCATCGGTGCGGTCATCAACCCGTTGATGCACATCTTCCGTGAGCGCGAACTGAACTTCATGCTCAAACACGGCGAGGCCAAGATCATCATCGCGCCCAAGACTTTCCGGGGTTTTGACTTCGAACAGATGATCACCGCCATTCAGCCAGGCTTGCCCGAGCTGAAGCACATCGTGGCGGTGGACGGGCAAGGCGCCAACAGCTTTGAAGCGCTCCTGAGCGGCCCCGAATGGGAAAAGCAAGCCGATGCGGCGGCCATTTTGAACGCGCACCGCCCCGGCCCCGACGACATCACCCAGCTCATCTATACCTCGGGCACCACGGGTGAGCCCAAGGGCGTGATGCACTCGGCCAACACCGTGATGGCCAACATCATTCCTTATGCTGCACGACTGCAACTGGACGCCGAAGACGTGGTGCTGATGGCCTCGCCCATGGCCCACCAAACGGGGTTCATGTACGGCCTGATGATGCCCATCATGCTCAAGGCCAGCGCGGTGCTGCAAGACATCTGGGAGCCCAAAAAGGCAGTGGAGGTCATCAACACCGAAAAAGCCAGCTTCACCATGGCCTCGACACCTTTCCTCACGGACCTGACGCGTGCGGTCGTCGACAACAAAACGCCCGTGCCCACGCTCAAGACCTTCCTGTGCGCCGGTGCCCCCATCCCCGGCCCGCTGGTGGAGCAGGCCCGCGCTGCGCTGGGCACCAAGATCGTGTCCGCCTGGGGCATGAGCGAAAACGGTGCTGTCACGCTCATCCAGCTAGACGACCCGGACGAGCGTGCTTTCACCACCGACGGTGTGGCGCTGCCTGGCGTTGAGCTCAAGGTGGTGGAATCGGATGCCTCCGGCCCAGCCCTGCCAGCCGGTTCGCCTGGCAAGTTGTATGTGCGTGCGTGCTCCAACTTTGGCGGCTACCTCAAGCGCGCACATCTGAACGGCACCGATGCCGAGGGCTGGTTCGACACCGGCGACCTGGCCAGCATGGATGCACAAGGCTACATCCGCATCACCGGCCGCAGCAAGGACGTGATCATCCGGGGCGGCGAAAACATCCCCGTGGTCGAGATCGAATCCTTGCTTTACCGCCACCCTGCCGTGGCCTTGGCGGCCATCGTGGCCTACCCCGACGAGCGACTGGGCGAGCGTGCTTGCGCCGTGGTGGTGCCCAAGCCTGGCCAAAGCTTTGACATGCCCACCATGGTGACCTACCTGAAAGAGCAGAAGGTCGCGATCCAGTACATCCCCGAGCGACTGGAAGTGCGTGAGGCCATGCCCTCCACCCCCTCAGGAAAGATCCAGAAATTCAAGCTGCGCGAGGATTTGCGCAACGGTGCAGCTTAAGTCCTAGCGCTCAACTTTTCATCACACCCAACAAGAGACAAACCATGAAAACCTCGACACATTCAAAACTTCGTCGCAGCATGACGATGGCCGCAATTTCAGTGCTGGGCTTGAGCGCCAGCCTGAGCAGCCAGGCCCAGTCCTGGCCGAGCAAGCCCGTACGCATCGTCGTGGGATTTGCGCCCGGTGGCACCACCGACGCCATGGCGCGACTGGTCGCGCAAGGCTTGGCTGAAAGCCTGGGTCAATCGGTGGTCGTTGACAACAAACCCGGAGCCAGCGGCAACATTGCTGCGGCTGAGGTGTCTCGCGCCACCCCCGATGGTTACACCTTGTTCATCTCGCCCACCTCGGTGGAAACCGTCAACCCGCACTTGATCAAATCCACCCTGCTTCCTTCTCGGGACCTCACGCCCGTCGCCGGCGTTGGCAAATCGCAAATGTATTTGGTCACCAAACCCCAAAGCACCGCCAAGGATGTGCGCGAACTGGTTGCACAGGCCAAGGCCGGAAAAATGGCCTACGCCTCGGCTGGCGCAGGCACGCCGCCCCACCTCGCTTGCGAGCTCTTCAAGCAAGCCACAGGCACCAACATCCTGCATGTGCCCTACAAAGGCGCAGCGCCAGCCTTGCAAGATGTTCTGGCAGGACAAGCCGACATGGTGTGCGACCCCGGCATTGCCTTCCCTCACATCCGCACCGGCAAGGTCAAATTGCTGGCTGTGGTGAGTGAGAAGCGCTCGCCCTTCTTTCCTGATGTGCCCACCGTGGCGGAGCAAGGCTTCAAAGGGGCCAATCTGGACATCTGGTTCGGCATGTGGGCGCCCAATGGCACACCGGCGGAGGTCATCGCCCGTTTGAACCGCGAAGTTGGCAAAGCATTGGCCTCCCCCACGCTCAAGGTCCGCTACGCCGACCTGGGTGGTGAAAACGTTGCCTTGGACACCGCCGAATTCAAGGCCCTGCTGGCCAACGAAGGCAAGGTGCTGGGCAATCTGATCCGCGACCAGAAAATCACCGTCGAGTGAGCAGGAAAGCACGATGTCCGAGTCCCCCATCCTGACCGCACGGCAAGGCCGTGTCGGACTCATCACCCTCAATCGCCCGGCGCAACTCAATGCCCTCAACGACGCCCTGATGGACGCGCTGGGTGAGGCTCTGCTCGGCCTGGACCAAGACCCGGACATCGGTGCCATCGTCATCACCGGCAGCGACAAGGCTTTTGCCGCCGGTGCCGACATCGCCGTGATGGCCGACTGGACCTACATGGATGTGTACCAGAGCGGCTTCATCACCCGCAACTGGGAAACCATTCGCCAGGTGCGCAAGCCGGTCATTGCCGCCGTGGCCGGTTACGCCATGGGCGGCGGCTGCGAGCTGGCCCTGGCCTGCGACATCATCTTGGCGGCAGAGTCTGCGCAATTCGCATTGCCTGAAATCAAGCTCGCCATGCTGCCAGGCGCAGGGGGCACGCAGCGCCTGCCTCGCGCCATTGGCAAAGCCAAGGCCATGGACATGTGCCTGTCGGCCCGCATGTTGTCGGCACAAGAAGCCGACCGCTATGGCCTGGTCTCGCGCGTGGTGCCAGACGCCGATCTGCAAACCACCACACTGAAACTGGCCACACAAATTGCGGGCTACTCATTGCCCGCCCTCATGGCCATCAAGGAATCTGTCAACCGCGCCCACGAGAGCAGCCTGAGCGAAGGCATCCTGTTCGAGCGGCGTGAGCTGCATGCCCGCTTTGCCAGCGACGACGCGCACGAAGGCATGCACGCCTTCCTGGGCAAACGCAAACCTGTTTTCCAACACCGCTGAACCGACTTTGACCATGGCCCTCGACACCGAATCTTTTGAACTCCTGCTGCCCACCCTCCAGCGCTTCATCCAGGAGCGCCTGATCCCTGCCGAAGACCACCTCGAAGAGCACGACGATGTGCCACTGGACATCGTGCAGGACATGAAAGACATGGGCCTGTTTGGCCTGACGGTGCCCGAAGAATTTGGCGGCATTGGCCTGTCGGTCAGCCAGGAAGTACTGGTCAATTACGAGCTGGGCCGCACCGCGCCCGCCTTCCGCTCTGTCTTTGGCACCAACATCGGCATCGGCTCGCAAGGCATCCTGATGGACGGCACGCCAGAGCAAAAAGCCACGTATTTGCCCCGCGTGGCCAGCGGCGAGCTGATCATGTCCTTCGCACTGACCGAGCCCGATGTCGGCACCGATGCCGCCTCGCTCAAGACCCGAGCGGTGCTGGACGGCGACCATTACGTGCTCAATGGCACCAAACGCTACATCACCAACGCACCCCGCGCCGGTGCCTTCACGCTCATGGCGCGCACCGGTGGCCCGGGTGCGGGCGGGGTGTCGGCCTTCATCGTTCCGGCCGACCTGCCAGGCATCACCTTGGGCAAGCCCGACAAGAAAATGGGCCAGCGCGGCACCAAGACCTGTGACGTGATTCTGGAAAACGTGCGTGTGCCCGCCGCCAACATCATCGGTGGCGTGCCCGGGCAGGGCTTCAAGACCGCCATGAAGGTGCTTGATCGTGGCCGCTTGAACATTTCTGCCGTTTCTTGTGGCTTGGCCTCGCGCATCCTCGACGAAGCTCGCCGCTACGCCCGCGACCGCAAACAGTTCGGCAAACCGATTGGCGAGTTCCAGCTGATCCAGGCCATGCTGGCCGACAGCCAGGCCGAATTGCTGGCAGGCTGGTCCCTCGTCAAGGACGTGGCGCACCGCTTTGACGGCAAGCCTGCGCATGTGTCCGCCCCTGAAATTTCCATGCAAGTGTCTTGCGCCAAATTGTTCTCCACCGAGATGGTCGGACGCGTGGCCGACCGGGGCGTGCAGATTCATGGCGGTGCGGGCTACATCAACGAATACCCGGTGGAGCGCTTTTACCGCGACGCCCGCTTGCTGCGCCTGTATGAAGGCACGACCCAAGTGCAACAAATCATCATCGGCCGCGAGCTGCTGCGCACAGCGTGAACGCAGGCTTCACACACATTTTTAAATCGGAGTGAGCTCATGAAAATTCTTGTTCCCGTCAAGCGGGTGGTGGACTACAACGTCAAAGTGCGCGTCAAGTCCGACGGTTCCGGTGTGGACATTGCCAACGTCAAGATGAGCATGAACCCCTTTGACGAAATCGCCGTCGAAGAAGCCGTGCGCCTGAAAGAAAAAGGCCTGGCCACCGAAGTGATCGCTGTGTCCTGCGGCGTGAGCCAGTGCCAGGAAACCCTGCGCACCGCCATGGCCATCGGTGCCGACCGCGGCATTTTGGTCGAGACCCCAGCCGATCTGGATCTGCAGCCCCTGGCCGTGGCCAAGCTGCTCAAGGCCTTGGTCGCCAAAGAGCAACCCGGCCTGATCATTTTGGGCAAGCAAGCGATTGACGACGATTGCAACCAGACGGGCCAGATGCTGGCTGCTTTGGCCGACTTGCCCCAAGCGACGTTTGCCTCCAAGGTCGAGATCGTGGACGGCAAGGCCCAAGTGACCCGCGAGATCGACGGCGGCCTGGAAGTGCTGTCCATCAGCTTGCCAGCGGTGGTGACCACCGACTTGCGTCTGAACGAGCCGCGCTACGTGACGCTGCCCAACATCATGAAGGCCAAGAAAAAGCAGCTCGACACCTTCAAGCCAGAAGACCTGGGCGTCGATGTGGCACCCCGCATCAAGACCCTCAAGGTGATGGAGCCTGCCAAGCGCAGCGCCGGCATCAAGGTGCCCGATGTCGCCACCTTGGTGGACAAGCTCAAGAACGTGGCCAAAGTGATCTAAGGACTGAAGAACATGACTTCCCTCGTTATTGCAGAACACGACAACGCCTCCATCAAAGGCGCCACCTTGAACACCGTGACAGCCGCTGTGGCTTGCGGTGGTGACGTGCACGTGCTGGTGGCTGGCCACAACGCCGCTGCCGCCGCGCAAGCCGCAGCGCAAATCGCTGGTGTGTCCAAAGTGATCCACGCCGACAGCGAAGCCCTGGCCCATGGCCTGGCCGAGAACGTCGCAGCACAAGTCTTGGCGATCGCTGCCAACTACAGCCACATCTTGTTCCCCGCCACTGCGGCTGGCAAAAACGTGGCCCCCCGCGTGGCGGCCAAATTGGATGTCGCGCAAATCAGCGATGTGACCCAAGTCATCTCGGCCGACACCTTTGAGCGCCCGATTTACGCAGGCAATGCCATCGCTACGGTGCAGTCCACCGACGGCACCAAAGTGATCACCGTGCGCACCACCGGCTTTGACGCCGCAGCCGCCACCGGTGGCGCAGCAGCCGTTGAAAGCGCAGCCGCCCAAGCCGACAGCGGCAAGAGCAGCTTCACGCGCAGCGAGATCGCCAAGAACGACCGCCCAGAACTCACCGCAGCCAAGATCATCGTCTCCGGTGGCCGCGCTTTGGGCAGTTCGGAAAAGTTCAACGAAGTGATGACGCCGCTGGCCGACAAGCTGGGTGCAGCGATTGGCGCCAGCCGCGCAGCAGTGGATGCTGGTTATGCCGCCAACGACTTGCAAGTGGGCCAGACCGGCAAGATCGTTGCACCTCAGCTGTACATCGCCGCAGGCATCTCGGGTGCGATCCAGCACCTGGCGGGCATGAAGGACTCCAAGGTGATCGTGGCGATCAACAAGGACCCAGAAGCCCCGATCTTCAGCGTGGCGGACTTTGGCCTGGAGGCCGATCTGTTTGCCGCTGTGCCTGAGCTCTCGGCCGCTTTGTGAGTTTGAATGCCCCATGCTGAATAACATGGGCGCTTTCCGTCTGGCACACAAGTCCTCACGGAGCAAGCCTTGCGAGCGACGCTCAAAAATGGGTCTGCGCTTCACTGCCCATTTGTGCGAGCGACTTGGCTCGGTAGGCTTTGGGTGTCATGCCGATGTGTTTGCGAAAGAAACGGCTGAAATAAGCATCGTCCTCAAAACCGAGTTCGGACGCCAATTGCTTGATGGGCAAAGCGGTGTAGACCAACTCGCGTTGCGCTTCCTGGATCAAACGGTCATTCATGACCTGCAAGCTCGATTTGCCCAAGACCTCACGGCACAGGCGCGAGAGTTGCCCGACCGTCACACCGACCTGGTTGGCGTAGCTTTGCAAGGAATGGTCGGTGCGGAAATTTTTGTCGATCAAGCTGCGGAATTTTTCGATTTGCCTCGACTTGCGCGAAATGCTGTAGTGGGTTTGGGTGTCGCCCAGATCGGACAATTTGCAAATGCGGTGCACTTGCACCATCAGCGCCAACAACAAAGACGTCCCCGCGGCCACCTGGCCTTCAGCCGGTGTGTGCGATTCTTGCTCCAGCGCCAAAAACAAAGGCATGAGCTGGTCGATGTAGCGCATCTCCGACTGCAAAGAGAGCAAACGTGGCGTGCGTATGGTCTCGAGCAAAGGCGGCATCATCAAGGCAGCCGCCGATTCCAGCGCCTTTTGCATAGCCGTGACCACCGGGCCATTGGTATCTTGAGAAAACCGGAACCCGTGCACATGACCTGCCGGGATCAACATCACGCAGGGCGCATGCAGTGTTTGCTGAACATGCTCAATCTGCACATCCACATGCCCCTCAGTGAGGTAAAGCACCTGGATGAAGGAGTCGTGCCGATGGGGATGGATCAGCCAGTTGTACAAGGTCGAACGCTGTGGAATCCATTCGAAATTGAATGCCGCCGATTCTTCATGTCGGCTCGAATCGCCATACAAATCGTAACTCGGGATAACCCTAGAAACCGCCATTTTCACACTCCAGTTCGCACGAATTGTCCTGTTCTTCGAACGAATCGTCAAAAAAATTTTCGACCCTCATTCCAACAATCTTGGGCAGAGAACAGGAACAAGGACATGGTCATGAGTGGAGACAAAAACTGGCTTGAACTGCAGGGCCGCGTGTGCGTGGTCACCGGTGCGGCTAGCGGCATCGGCGCATCGGTGGCCCAGCGTTTGACGCAAGTAGGTGCACGCGTGGCAATGCTCGATCGCGATGCACAAGGCTTGCAGCGCATGCACGATCAGTTGCAAGCACAAGGCGCGCAAACCCTGGCGGTGAACTGCGACATCAGCGATGCGGCCAGCGTGCAGGCGGCCTCAGAAAAAGTCCAGTCCACATGGGGCACCGCCTACGCACTGATCAACAACGCGGGCCTGCTGCGTTCTGGCGGCTTGGCCGATGTGAGCCTGGACGACTGGAACGCCGTGCTGGCGGTCAACCTGACCGGCTACCTGCTGTGCGCCCGCGCCTTCGGTGCGGCCATGCGTGCAGCCGGTGAAGGCTGCATCGTCAACGTGGCCTCCATCTCGGGCCTGTTCCCGCAAAGCCACAGCGGTGCCTACAGCGCCAGCAAGGCCGGCGTGCTGCAGATGTCCCGCCAACTGGCCGTCGAATGGGGCCCACAGGGCGTGCGCAGCAACGCGATCTGCCCCGGCATGATCCGCACCGCTTTGTCGGCCAAGTTTTACGAAGAGCCTGGTTTTGAGGCCAAGCGTTCAGCCGTCACCGCCAGCCGCCGCATCGGCGAGCCGCAAGACATCGCCGATGTCGCGATCTTTCTGGCCAGCCCCCGTTCGAGCTATGTCAACGGTGCCGAGCTCGTTGTCGACGGGGGCATGTCCTGCATGTTGATGGACATGGTGCCGCGTCCTGGCTTCAACCAAACCGCTTGAGGAAACAAAAATGACAAACCATTCCGAATGTGATTTGCTGGTGGTGGGCTCTGGTGCCGCAGGCTTGTCTTGCGCCATCACGGCCAAAAAACGGGGCCTGGATGTGGTGGTGATCGAGAAAGAACCCGTGTTCGGCGGCACCACCGCCCTGTCGGGTGGCGTGCTCTGGGTGCCCCTGAACGCGCATGGCCGCAAGCAAAACCCGCAAGACACGCTCGATGCGGTGCGCACCTACATGATGCAAGAGACCGGCACTTACTACGACGAAGCGGCCGTCGCCGCTTTCATGGACCAGGGCCCCAAGATGGTCGACTTCTTTGAGCGCGAAACCGAGATGAAATTCATCCCCACGCTCTACCCGGATTACCACCCTGACGTGCCTGGCGGCGCGCCGATTGGCCGCTCCATCCTGGCGCAGCCCTACGACATCCGAGGTCTGGGCAAAGACATGCCGCGCTTGAAGCCCCCGCTCAAGACCATCACCTTCATCGGCATGATGTTCAACTCGTCCAATGCGGACCTCAAGCACTTTTTCCAGTTCACGAAATCACTGACGTCCTTTCTGTACGTGGCCAAACGGTTGGTCAACCACCTCAAGGAACTGGCGTTGTACCAACGCGCCATCAACGTGACCAGCGGCAATGCGCTGGCCGCGCGTCTGGCCAAATCGGCGCTGGACCTGGGCATTCCGATCCTGACCTCGACACCGGCCAAACGGGTGTTGACCGAGAACGGCCAAGTGGTCGGTATGCAGGTGGGTGGCGAAGGCGGTGAGCGCGACATCCGCGCACGCCGTGGCGTGGTGCTCGCTTGCGGTGGCTTTCCGCAAGACGTGCAGCGCATCGCCAAGGCTTATCCGCACCTGCAAAGTGGCGGGGAACACCTCTCACCTACCCCCGAAACCAACACAGGCGATGGCGTGCGCATGGCCGAGACTGCAGGCGCCGATGTGGACTTGCGCTTCAAGGATGCAGCCGCCTGGATGCCCGTGTCCAAAGTGCCCTATGACAACGGCGAATTTGGTGTGTTCCCCCACTTGCTGGACCGTTACAAACCCGGCGTGATTGGCGTGCTGCGCAACGGCAAGCGCTTCACGAATGAATCGAACTCGTACCACGATGTGGGCGTGGCCATGATCGAAGCCTGCAAAGGTCAAAAAGAAACCGTGATGTGGCTGGTCTGTGACAAGACCACCTTGGGCAAATACGGACTGGGCTTCGTCAAACCCGCGCCCATGCCCTTTGGCAAATACATCCGCAATGGTTACCTCTTTGAAGGCAAGACCTTGGCCGATCTGGCCCAGGTCACCGGCATCGATGCGGCGGGTCTGGAAGCCACCGTGCGCGAATACAACACCGGTGCTGTCAAAGGTGTGGACGAACAACACGCCCGTGGCACCACCGCCTTCAACCGCTACCTGGCCGACCCCAACCACCAGCCCAACCCCTGTGTGGCACCGGTTGAAAAAGGTCCGTTCTATGCGGTCAAACTGATGATGGGCGACCTCGGCAGCTTCGATGGCATCCAGACCAGCGTGGTGGGTGAGGTCAAGAAAAGCGATGGCTCGGTCATCCCGGGTCTGTACGCCGTGGGCAACGACCGGGCCAGCATCATGGGTGGCAACTACCCGGCCGCAGGCATCACGCACGGGCCCAACATGGTGTTTGCCTATGTGACGGCCAACCACATCGCCGACAAGGCGGGGGCCTGACATGCGCACGCTCATCAAGCCTTTGGTGGACCACCGCATTTACACGATTGCGCTGCGCAAGATGCCGGAGTTTCTGGACGTCTTCAACCGCCTGGCCATGCCCATATTGGTGGACACGTTGGGCCACCCCATTGGCTTTTACACCAGCTTGGTGGGGCCGCAAAACCAGTTTGTGCACCTGTGGGGCTATGACGATTTGGCGGACTACGAACGCCGATGCCGTGCACGCGACAGCCATCCGGACTTTGCTGCTTACTTGCAGGCTTCGGCACACCTGATCACGGCGCAAGAGACGCGACTGATCCGCAGCGCCACCATGCCGGGATGGAGCGTTGCATGAGCGCCGCACCTGTGGCCATCGTCACCGGCGCCGCTGAGGGCATCGGCTGGGCCACGGCACAGCAGCTGGCCCATGCGGGTTGGAGCGTGGCCTTGTTCGATCTGAACGGTGCGCTCGCGGCTGAACGTGCGCAAGCCCTAGGTGCCCAGCACTCGGGCTGGGCCTGCGATGTGACCGATGCGGACGCGGTGAAAGCGCAGGTGAGCGATGTGGTGGCACGCCATGGCCGCATCGATGGACTGGTCAATAACGCCGGTATCGCCGACCAAACGGCCCCGACATTGAAGCAGGACATCGACGCGTTTGACAAAGTCTTGGCTGTGCATTTGCGAGGGGCCTTTGTGATGTCGCAACACGTGATTGCGCAGATGAACCAGCAAGCGCGTGATGCCCACGGCAACCGAGGCGCCATCGTGAACATCGGCTCCATCGCCAGCTTTGGCGGCATTCCCGGTCGCAACGCTTACTGCGCGGCCAAAGCCGGCGTGCTCGGCATGACCCGGGCTCTGGCCACTGAATGGGCGCGCCGAGGCATCCGCGTGAATGCCGTGGCACCCGGTTATGTGAAGACCGCCTTGGTCGCCAGCCTGACCGAACGCGGCGCGATCGACGCCCAGGCGATTGCCCGCCGAACCCCTATGGGACGCATGGCCGCCCCCGAAGAAATTGCCCAGGTGATCGCCTTTTTGGCCTCACCCCTTGCCAGCTACATCACCGGTGCGGTGTTGCCAGTCGACGGTGGCTGGGCCGCCTTGGGTGCGCCCGAGGCGGCACTTGGCCCTCTTCAAGAAGATTAAAAAAGGAGACAACCCAGATGTTGACGATCAATTTATTCAACGGCCTGGTCTACGGCGCATTGCTCATCGTGATGTGCTCGGGACTGGCCCTCATTTATGGCCTGCGCCGGGTGGTGAACTTCGCCCATGGCTCGCTGTACATGTTGGGCGCTTACCTGGGCTATTCGATTTCACTGCACAGCAATTTCTGGGTGGCATTGGTCGCTGCACCCGCCATCATGGCCGTGTTCGGAGTCTTTCTGGACCGCTATGGGTTTCGCTTGCTCCAAGACCGCGACCCACTCACGGTGGTGCTGGTCACTTTCGGCTTGCTGCTCGTGATTGAGGATCTGGTGCAAACCACTTGGGGCAAAAGCAACTTGTCCGTGCCGGTGCCTGAAGCCCTGGCTTTCAGCGTCGACTTGTTGGGCACGCCTGTGCCGGCCTATCGCTTGTCTGTGATCGTGATCGGTTTGCTGGTGGCGCTGGGCTTGAGTCTGTGGTTGCGCTTTTCCAAGGTGGGTTTGTTTGTCCGTGCCGCCAGCACCGACCCTGTGACCACCTCCATGCAAGGCGTGAACACCGACTTTCTGAGCGCAGGCGTTGTGGGCCTGGGCACGGCGCTGGCGGGTCTGGCCGGTGTGGTGGCTGCGCCCTTCCTGTCCTTGTCGCCAGCCATGAGCTCTGACGTGATCATCGACTCCTTTGTGGTGGTCGTGATTGGGGGCTTGGGTTCTTTGGCAGGAGCCTTCATCGCGGCACTGGTCTTGGGCATGGTGCAGGCCATTGGCGCGGTGTACCTGCCCGATGCCGCCGTGTTGCTGCCCTTCGTGTTCATGATCGGCATCCTGATCTGGAAGCCCTCCGGTTTTGCCGGCAGCCGTACTTAAGCAGGAGTGGATCAACATGAGTTTGAAGAATTCTTCTTTGGGTGCCCTTGCAGCCTTGGGTCTGGGGGCCGTGGTGGCCTTCGGTGTGTCGTCGAGCACGCTCTTGTCGCTGCTCACCCAGTCCATCATTTATGCGGTGTTTGCACTGGGTGTAGGCGTTTTGCTCAAGCAAAACGGCATGGTCAGCTTTGGCCACGCCTTGTTCTTCGGCGGGGCCAGTTACCTGATCGGCATCTTGCTGCAGCTGCAGCTCATGTCGGCCGAACTGGCCATTTTGGTGACCTTGCTGGCCGTGACGGCGGCAGCCTTCCTGATCGGGCTGGTGATCGTGCGGGTGCCGGGCGTGGCCTTTGGCATGTTGACACTGGCCATCGGTCAGATGTTTTTCCTGTCGGCATCACGCGCCCGCGGTTTAACCGGCGGCGCTGACGGCATGAACATCGATTGGCCGTCGCGTCTGTTTGGTTTTCCGATGTCGCAAATGCTCAAACCCGCCACGATGTTCTTGGTTTGCTGGAGCACCCTGGTGGTGGTGATGTTCCTCTTGGCATGGCTGATGCGAACCCGCTTTGGCGGCATCACCGAGGCGGTGCGCGACAACGAAGAACGCGCACGCTTCATTGGCATCACCACCTTGCTGCCTCGCGCTGCGGTCTATGCATTGTCCGCCTTGGTGACCTCAGTGGCCGGCGTGCTCTCGGCCATGAACACCGGCTTTGTCTCCCCCGAAAGCATGCACTGGAGCCTGTCGGGTGTGGCTTTGATGATGGTGGTTGTGGGTGGCTTCAAGGCGCTGTGGGGGCCTGCAGTGGGTGCGGTGGTTTATTTCATGTTCAAAGACATATTGGGTGAACACGCCACGCACTGGATGACAATTTTCGGCATGGCCCTGATCGCGGTCATCGTGTTCTCGCCCACAGGTGTGGCGGGATTGTTTGACCGCTGGGTTCTGGGCAAGAAGCCCTCGATCAAGGTCGGCGGCCACTGAGTGGGAGAACAAGATGACAAATTACGTATTGCAAGCAGACGACGTGGCCATCCACTATGGTGGTGTCAAAGCGGTCGATGGCGTGGCCATCACGCTTGAAAAAGGCCAAATCCGAGGCCTGATTGGCCCCAATGGCGCAGGCAAATCTACCGTGATCGACGCGATCACCGGCAGGCGCAAGCTCACCAGGGGCAAAGTCAGTTTGCTGGGGCAAGACGTTTCAGCGCTTGGCGTGGTTGAACGGCGCATGCGCGGCTTGTCGCGCAGCTTTCAGCGCACCAGCATCTTCGGGCAAATGACCGTGCACCGCCAGATTGAGCTGGCCTCACACAAGATGGGCGTCAAAGATTCCGCTGCCGACGCCGAAGCGGTACTCAAGGAACTGGACCTGTGGGCGCTCAAAGATTCGACGGCCGAAGATCTGGGCTACGGCGAGCAGCGCCGACTGGATCTGGGACTGGCTTTGGTGGGTCGCCCCACAGTGCTGCTCCTCGACGAGCCGATGGCGGGTCTGTCGGTCAAGGAATCTCTGGATCTGGCGCAGCATTTGAAAAAACTCACCGCCAGCTGGGACGTGTCGGTCTTGCTGGTGGAGCACGACATGGATGTGGTGTTTGGCATCTCCGATGTGGTGACGGTGTTTGAGTTGGGCCGTGTGATTGCCAGCGGCGCGCCAGCTGAAGTGCGCGCCAATCCACGTGTACGTGAAGCTTATTTGGGGAGCGCAGCATGAGCGCCTTGTTGAGTCTGAAAAACGTCCACGCCTACTACGGTGCGGCGCACATCCTGCACGGCCTGGATCTGCATGTGAACCCGGGTGAGCGGGTGGCCCTCATCGGGCGCAACGGGGTGGGCAAGACCACGGTGGTCAACACCATCCTGGGGCTGGCCAGTCTGCAAGATGGGCATGTGGCTTTTGGTGGCAAAGAGCACACCAAGCTGCGCGCCTACATGGCGGCGCAGCATGGCATAGCGGTGGTGCCGCAAGGTCGGCGCATTGTGGCCAACCTGACGGTGGAAGAAAACCTGATCCTGGGCGCCGCCGTGGGCCGCAAGGGGCCTTGGTCAGTGTCCGAAATCTACAAAATTTTCCCGATCCTGCAAGAGCGCGCCCACACACCGGGCACGGCGCTGTCGGGCGGCCAGCAACAGATGTTGGCGGTCGGGCGTGCGCTGATGGCCAATCCAGCCTTGATCTTGCTCGACGAGCCCACCGAAGGTCTGGCCCCCGTGATCGTGGACCAGCTGGCCGTCATCTTCAACCAGGTGGCTGACCAAGGCACGGCGCTTTTGTTGATTGAACAAAACATGAGTCTGGTCGTGCGTGTGGCTCGGCGTTACCTGGCCATGGCCAAGGGCGCCATCGTCGCGCAGGGCGAAGTCGTCAATTCCCGTGATGGTCTGCATGCACTTGAAAACCACGTCATGGTCTGAGCGTCCCATTTTCCCCAACCGATGTCCGGACGGTTTCCGGCAAATTCCCACAAAAGGAGACAAGCATGTTCAAAATGAAAACCATCCAGCGTTCCCTCGTCGCTGCGGCCCTGATCGCTGCGCTGCCCATGGCGGCTGTGGCACAAGGCAAAGAGCCGGTCAAGGTCGGCCTGGTGTCGTCCAAATCGGGCGTTTTTGCTCAACAGGGTGAAGAGGTCATGCGCGCCATCAAGTTCGCCATCGACGAAGCCAACGCCAAAGGTGGCGTGGACGGCCGCAAAATCGAAGTGAAAGAAGCCGACGACGAAGGCACACCGGATGCGGGTCGTCGCGAAGCTGAAAAACTCGCCCGGGATGGCTACAACCTCTTGATCGGTGCGATCCCCTCCTCCATCTCTCTGGCCATTGCCCAGAACCTGGACCGCTGGGATGCCGCTTACTTTGTGGTGGCCAGCAAGTCTGACAAGTTGACCGGCGACACCTGCAAGCCACGGAGCTTCCGCACCAACCACTCCGACGCGATGGACATCGCGATGATCAACGCTTGGGCCAAGAACATCAAGGGCAACAAATTTGCCGTGATCGCTGCCGACTATGTCTGGGGTCGTGACTCTGGCGAGTCGTTCAAAAAAGCGGCCGAAGCTTCCGGCAAAAGCGTTCCATTGAGCTTGTACGTGCCCATGGGCACCAAGGACTTCTCGCCCTACATCGCCCAACTCAAGGCCGCCAATGTGGACGGGATTTGGGTGGCCGAAGTCGGTCGTGACGCCATTGCCTTCGTCAAGCAAGCCGAAGAGTTTGGCCTGATCCCCAAGACACCTTTGATCGGTCACTCTCTGATCTTGAACTTCATGATCAATGCGACCGGCAAGGCCCTGGAAGGCACACCTGGCACAACCGGCTACACGCCCGACATTGACACGCCCAAGAGCAAGGCTTTTGTGGCCGCCTGGAAAGCCAAGTTCAACCGCCTGCCCACCGACAACGAAGGTCAGGCCTACAACGGAGCCCAGGTCATGCTGGAAGGCGTCAAGCTGGCCAAGAGCAACAAACCTGAAGAGGTCAGCAAGGCCCTGCGTGGTGCCCAACTGGACACCATCTATGGCAACGTGACCATGCGTGCGGCTGACAACCAACTGGTCTTGCCCAACTACGTGGGTCGCGCCAAGATGGCCGATGGTGTTTTGCGCCCTGTGGTCGAGCAAACCTTCCCCGCGTCCATCGTCCCCGCACCTTCGCCACTGTGCAAGATGTGATGCCCGGATGATGTGAAAACCAAGCCGCCTGTGCTTCATCGCCAGGCGGCTTTTTTACGGGAGATCAAGCATGCATATTTTGGTGACCGGCGCGACCGGAGGCATTGGCCAAGGCATCTGCGAGGTGCTGGCCTCGCAGGCAAAGCAAGAACTCAAGCTGACGGTGGCCAGCACGCAAAACGGCGAACGCCTCTCACACTTGCTTCAGGCCCTGCGTGACATGGGCGTGCAAGCGCAAGGCGTGGTGGGCGATGTGACCCGCCCCGAAGATGCAAGGCGCATGGTGCATGAGGCGCAGACTGGCCATGGCGATCTGGACGCCTTGGTCTGCGTGGCGGGTGCATCAGGGCCAGGCCAACTGGCCGATTTGTCGGTGGAGCAATGGGACTTGACCTTCAACCTGAACACCCGCTCGGTGTTCCTGATGGCCCAAGCGGCCTACCCCTCGCTCAAGCGCACACGCGGCAGCATCACGGCCATTGCCTCCATGTCGGGCTTGCACCCGCATCCCGGTTATGGCGCTTATTCGCCGGCCAAAGCGGCGCTCATCATGCTGTGCCGTCAACTGGCGCAAGAGTGGGGGCCAGAAGGCATACGAACCAACACGGTGTGCCCGGGCATGGTCCGAACCCCGCTGACCGAAGCGGTCTACCAAGATGCTGACACCAAAGCGCGGCGCGAAGCCCTGGTGCCCATGGGGCGCATCGGTCGGCCCGATGACATTGGGCAAGCCGTGCATTACCTGATCAGCGCGGGCGCAAGCTACGTCAATGGTCAAAACCTCGTGGTCGATGGCGGCGTGGCCGACCACATGCTGACCATGATCCCGGGGCGCCCCGGCAAACCAGCCGTGAAAGACTGACATGAATCCGACCTATCTCTCGCAATCGTTTGGCCTGCAAGGCCGCACCGCTTTGGTCACCGGCTCGGCCAGAGGCATTGGCCTGGCCATCGCCACCGCGCTGGGGCACGCTGGGGCGCGGGTGCTGATCAATGACCTGCACCCGCAAGCCGCCGACGATGCTGTGCACAGCCTGCAAGCGCTGGGCATTGAGGCGCGTGCAGCCTGTTTTGATGTCGCCGACATGGCCGCTGTTCAGACGGCAGCACAAGCGCTGGACACGGCGGGTTGGTCGGTCGACATCCTGGTGAGCAATGCCGGCAACCAAAATCGCAAAGCCCTGGTGGAGATGAGCCGGGAAGAATGGCAAAAAATTCAGGACGTGCATGTGGGCGGAGCGTTCAACTGCTCCCGGGTGTTTCTGCCGGGCATGTGTGCACGGGGTTTTGGCCGGGTCGTCATGACCTCGTCGGTCTCGGGCCAGTCCACCATGCCGCTCATTGGCGCTTATTCCACGGCCAAGGCGGCCTTGGGGGCCATGGCCCGGGCGATCGCTGTGGAGTACGGCGCCAGCGGCATCACGGCCAATGCGATTGCGCCAGGCTTTGTGCGCACCGAATTCACAGCCGGTTTGCAACAGCGCGCAGGTTTCGAGGATTTCTTGCGCCAAGAAGTGCCGCAAGCGCGTTGGGCCACGCCCGAAGACATCGCCCCAGTGGTTTTGTTTCTGGTGTCCCCCGCAGCTTCGTATGTGAATGGCCAGACACTGGCCATTGATGGCGGCTTGCTGGCCCAGATGTGAAAGGTCACAACTCAAAGCCTGTGTTTTCAGCAGCAAGCCACACGCTGCTTCAAGCGCTGGGAATGAAGCCTGCAAAACCGCAGCAGCATCGGTGACATGACCGGCCCTCGATTTATTCCATACTTGCACCCTTCCTCATCGGAGCACGCATGAAAACAATCGGCATGATCGGCATTGGCATGATGGGCCATGGCATCGCGAGCAATTTGCTCAAACACGGGCACAGCCTGACGGTGCTGGAACACCCCGGCAACCAGCCGCTGGACGCCCTGCTGGCCGCAGGCGCACACACCTGCACCACGCCCCAGGCGCTGGCCGCGCAATCGAATGTGATCATCTTGTGCGTGACCGGCACGCCACAGGTCGAGGCGGTGCTGCTGGGCGAAGACGGCGTCTTGAAGGGCATGCGGCCGGGCACCATCGTCATCGACTGCTCCACGGCCGTGCCCGCCTCCACCGAAAAGGTCGCAGCCCTGGTCATCGCTCAAGGCGGTCAGTTTCTCGACTCGCCCATGACGCGCACCCCCAAAGAGGCCGCCGAAGGCCGATTGAACTTGCTGGTGGGCGGCGATGCGGCTTTGTTCGAAACCTGCAAACCCATCCTGGCCTGCTTTGCAGAAAACATCGTGCACACTGGCCCCATTGGCTCGGGCCACCGCATGAAGCTCTTGCACAACTACGTGTCGCTGGGCACCGTGACCTTGCTGGCCGAAGCGGCTGCTTGCGCCCAACGTGCGGGCGTGGACGCCCACACGTTTGTGGAAGTGCTGTCCAAAGGCGGGGGCTGGGGTGCGGCGCTTGACCGCCTCAAGCCCACGCTGGCCACAGGCGACACCTCGGGCTTGCGCTTTTCCATGAGCAACGCGCTCAAGGACCTGAGCTACTACAACCAAATGGCCATCGACACGCAGGCCGACCACACCGTGGCGCAGGCCGTCAAAAACACGCTGGATTTCGCCTGCAAAGAAGGCGACCCGAATGCCCTGGTGCCGGAGTTGATCGGGCTGCTGGTCAAGCGCCAAGCGAGCTGAACAAAGTCCCTGCGGAAGGGGCTCGTTTCAGACCAAAGGCACGGTGAGTTTTTCGATCACCGCCGCAGTGTCCGGGCGCACGCCGCGCCACCATTCAAACGCCTCGGCCGCTTGCTCGGCCAACATGCCCACACCGTCGGCCAAGCGGGTGACGCCCGCTTGCTGCGCCAACTTCAGGAAAGGCGTCAAGCCCTTGCCATAGGCCAGCTCATAAGCCAAACAACCCGGCGCAAAGGCCGCAGCGCTCAGTGGCGGCAATTGCGCCGTCAGGCTGGCCGATGTGGCGTTGAACACGACATCGAAAGTTTGCCCGCCCAGATCGGCGTAACCCACACCGCGCACCGGCACGCTGGCGCTTTGGTGCTTGCGGGCCAACTCGGCCAATTCTTGGGCTTTGGCCACCGTGCGGTTGACGATCACCACCTCGGCGGGGCCCTGCGCCAGCATGGGCAGCAAAGCGCCCCGCGTGGCACCGCCTGCACCCAAAATCAAAATCCGGCGGCCCTGCAAAGGGCAGCCCAAGTTGTGCACCACATCGCGCACCAGGCCCACACCGTCAAAGTTTTCGGCATAGACCTTGTCGCCATCAAACTTCATCGCGTTCACGGCACCGGCCATTTGCGCACCGGGCGCCAGGTCGGTCGCATAGGCAAAAGCGTCCAACTTGAACGGCGCCGTCACGTTCATGCCCCGGCCACCGGCCGCACGGAAAGCGTCCACCGTCTGGGCAAACTCGCCCAAGGGGCTCAGCACTTTGGTGTATTCGATGTCCTGCCCAGTCACTTGGGCAAAAGCGGTGTGGATGAGCGGCGACTTGCTCTGCTCGATGGGGTTGCCGATCACGGCGTAACGATCTGTCATGAGGATTTCCAGCCAACAATCCGGCCATCTTATCGCCGCTACCAGCCGAAACGACGGCCGAACCCATGACAATGCCATTTTGTTCAACGAACATGTCCATGTCCGATCCTGAATTTGCCATCGATTGCCACGTGCATGTGTTCGACCCGCTGCGCTTTCCTTACGTTCCGGATGCGTGGTACCTGCCCTCGCCTGCCGAGACCGGCACCCCCGCACTGCTCGACCAGGTGTTGACCGCGCACGATGTGCGGCACGCCCTGATCGTTGGCCCCAACTCGGGTTATGGGCTGGACAACCGGTGTTTGCTGGACACTTTGGCGCATGGCCACGGGCGCTACAAAGGCATCGCAGTGGTCAGGAACAGCGCCAGCCTGACCGAATTACAAGACTTGAAAGCCGCTGGCGTGGTGGGGGTGGCCTTCAATGCCGCATTGCTGGGCACCGATTTTTATGCCGACACCGGGCCACTTTTGCAGCACCTGCGGGATCTGGACATGTGGGCGCAAGTACAGGTGGAAGGCGATCAGCTGCTTGCTTTGAACGCTTTGCTGAAAGCCAGTGGCGTCAAGGTTTTGTTTGACCATTGCGGTCGCCCCAACGCCGCTGCGGGGCTGCATCAAGCCGGGTTTAAGACCCTGCTGTCATGGGCAGACACCGGCCGCATTTGTGTCAAGCTCTCAGGCTGCGCCAAGTTTGCGGCCCTGCCCTTTCCCTATGCCGATGCCCGGCCTTATGTAGATGCCTTGATCAAAGCCTTCACGCCACAGGCCCTAGTCTGGGCTTCGGATTGGCCGTTTTTGCGGGCACCCGCACGCATCGACTACGGTCCTTTGCGTGCGCTGGTGCATGACTGGTTACCCGATGAAGACGACAGGCGCGCCGTGTTGTGGGACACACCCAAGCGTTTGTTTGGCTTTGGGGATTGACCGAGGGCTGACACGCAGGCGTCAGCGCTTGCTCCCAAGCTGTTCTAGATTGCACGATCCCATCAGGAGACACAATATGAACATGGTTCAACGCATCGGCCAAGGGCTGATCGCACTGACACTCGGTGCAGGCGCCACAACGCACGCGCAAGAAACCCCACAAAGCAGCAACTGGGTCGTCAAAGACTTCAAGTTCCACACTGGCGAGGTGCTGCCGGAGCTGCGCCTGAACTACACCACATTGGGTGACCCCAAAAACGAGGCGGTGCTGATCTTGCACGGCACCACCGGCTCTGGTGCGGGCATGCTGGGCGCAGCGTTTGGCGGCGAGTTGTTTGGCCCCGGCCAGATCCTGGACGCCAAACGCTACTTCGTGATCTTGCCGGACGCGATTGGCACCGGCAAATCCAGCAAACCTTCGGACGGCTTGCGTGCCAAGTTCCCGGCCTACAACTACGACGACATGGTTTCCGCCCAACACCGCTTGGTCACAGAGCATTTGGGCATCCGCCATTTGCGCCTGGTGCTGGGCAACTCCATGGGCGGCATGCAAACCTGGATGTGGGCCATGAAATACCCCGAGATGATGGACATTGCCGTGCCCATGGCTTCACTGCCCTCGGCCATGTCGGGCCGCAACTGGATGCTGCGCCGCATGCTGACCGAATCGATCCGCAAAGACCCGCTGTGGATGGGCGGCAACTACAAAGAGCCGCCACCGAGCTGGCAGTTCGCTTCGGTGTTTTATTCAACAGCCACCAGCGGCGGCAACCAGGGTCTGCAGAAAATAACGCCCTCCAGCGACAAGGGCGATGCCCTGCTCAAACAACGACTCACAGCGCCCATACCGGGTGATGCCAACGACCACCTCTTCCAGTGGGAGTCTTCCAAAGACTACGACCCCTCTGCAGGGCTGGAAAAAATCAAGGCCTCCGTGCTGGTGATCAACTCGGCCGATGACGAACGCAACCCGCCCGAGCTGGGCGTTCTGGAAAAAGCTTTGGCACGCATCAAAACGGCCAAGGCCTTGATCATCCCTGGCAGCCCCGACACCTTCGGGCACGGCACGACCGGCAATGCACGCTTTTGGAAAAAAGAAGTGGGCGAACTGCTGCAGTCCGCCCCACGCCTGACGCGCTGAGACGGGCACACGGGCAGCGCTGCCCAGCCCTGCCCTGCCCTTTCCTTCGCCTTGCAAGGTGCAGGGCGAACGGTCAAGCCCTGATCAGCGGCACGATGTTGTCGCCGCCTGTGGCCCCGAAGGCCTGCTCTTTCAAAATGGTCAGCTGGTCCCGCACCTGCGCCGCTTTTTCGAATTCCAGATTGCGGGCATGTTCCATCATCTGCTTTTCGAGCTGCTTGATGGCCTTGGCGATGTCTTTCTCGCTCATGTCCTCGACCTTGGCCTTTTGCAGCGCGGCCTGCTCCAGGCGCTCGGCCTCTTTGCCCGATTTTTCGCTGTACACGCCGTCGATCAAGTCCCTCACCTTCTTGACGATGCTCTTGGGCGTGATGCCGTGTTCTTCGTTGAAGGCCACCTGTTTGGCCCGGCGCCGCTCGGTCTCGCCCATGGCTTTTTTCATGGATTCGGTGATGCGATCGGCATACAGGATCGCCTTACCGTTCAGGTTACGCGCCGCCCGGCCGATGGTCTGGATCAAACTGCGCTCGGCGCGCAAAAAGCCCTCCTTGTCCGCGTCCAGAATCGCCACCAGCGACACCTCGGGGATGTCGATGCCCTCACGCAACAGGTTGATGCCCACCAGCACATCAAAGGCTCCCAAACGCAAATCGCGCAAGATTTCCACGCGCTCGACCGTGTCCACATCGCTGTGCAGATAACGCACCTTGACGCCGTTGTCGCTCAGGTAATCGGTCAGCTGCTCGGCCATGCGCTTGGTCAGCGTGGTGATCAGCACCCGCTCGTGCTTGTCCACCCGGATGCGGATTTCCTGCAACACATCGTCCACCTGGTGTGTGGCCGGGCGCACTTCCACCAGCGGATCGACCAGGCCTGTGGGCCGCACCACCTGCTCGACCACTTTGCCCGCGTGGGTCTTTTCGTAATCGGCCGGGGTGGCCGAAACGAAGATGCATTGGCGCATGCGCTTTTCAAACTCTTCGAACTTGAGCGGCCGGTTGTCCAGCGCGCTGGTCAGGCGAAAGCCGTATTCCACCAGCGTGGTTTTGCGCGCCTTGTCACCGTTGTACATGGCGTTGAGCTGACCGATCATCTGGTGGCTCTCGTCCAGGAACATGATGGCGTCGGGCGGCATGTAATCGGTCAAGGTGCTGGGCGGATCACCAGGGGCGGCACCCGACAAATGCCGGGTGTAGTTCTCAATGCCCTTGCAGTGGCCCACCTCGGACAGCATCTCCAGATCAAAGCGGGTGCGCTGCTCCAGGCGCTGGGCTTCGACCAGCTTGCCCATGCCCACCAGCTCTTTCAAGCGCTGGTCCAGCTCCAGCTTGATGGTCTCCACCGCCGCCAGCACCTTGTCGCGCGGCGTCACATAGTGGCTCGATGGGTAGACCGTGAAGCGCGGGATCTTCTGGCGGATGCGGCCGGTGAGCGGGTCAAACAGCTGCAGGCTTTCGATCTCGTCGTCAAACAGCTCGATGCGGATCGCCAGCTCGGAGTGTTCTGCCGGGAACACGTCGATCGTGTCGCCGCGCACCCGGAACTTGCCCCGGCTGAACTCCATGTCGTTGCGCTGGTACTGCATGCGGATCAGCTGGGCGATCACGTCGCGCTGGCCCAGTTTGTCGCCCGTGCGCAGCGTCATGATCATGCGGTGGTAGCTCTCGGGCTCGCCAATGCCATAGATGGCCGACACCGTGGCCACGATCACCACATCGCGCCGCTCCATGATGCTTTTGGTACACGACAGGCGCATCTGCTCGATGTGCTCGTTGATGGCCGAGTCTTTTTCGATGAACAAATCGCGCTGCGGCACATAGGCCTCGGGCTGGTAGTAGTCGTAGTAGCTGACGAAATACTCCACCGCGTTTTTGGGGAAGAACTCGCGGAACTCGCTGTACAGCTGAGCGGCCAAAGTCTTGTTGGGCGCAAACACAATGGCCGGCCGCCCCAGCTGGGCGATCACATTGGCCATGGTGAAGGTCTTGCCCGAGCCGGTCACGCCCAGCAGGGTCTGGAACACCTCGCCGTCGTGCACGCCCTCGACCAGCTGCTCAATGGCCACAGGCTGGTCGCCTGCGGGCGGGTACGGCTGGTACAACTCAAACGGGGAGCCGGGGTAACTGACAAACTTCCCCGCTGCGTACTTGTCCGCATCAGACACAACTTCAACAACAGGAACTTCGGGCACGGTGGACATCTTTGTAGGCGCGGCCTGGCTAAACCAGGCGGCGGGGGCCGTTAAAATCAGGAATAACCCGAAAGCCTAACCGAGGAACGGGTTTCCTGCCACCACTGAACACAATCCAAGGACTTTCCATGTCTCTGTTTTCCGCCGTCGAAATGGCCCCCCGCGACCCGATCCTGGGTCTGAACGAACAATTCAACGCCGACACCAACCCCAACAAGGTCAACCTGGGCGTGGGTGTGTATTTCGACGACAACGGCAAACTGCCCCTGCTGCAATGCGTGCAAGCCGCCGAAAAAACCATGATGGCCACCCCTTCGGCCCGCGGCTACCTGCCGATTGACGGCATCGTGGCCTATGACAACGCCGTCAAGGCGCTGGTGTTTGGCGCTGAATCCGACGTGGTCAAGTCCGGCCGCGTCTCCACCGTGCAAGCCATTGGCGGCACCGGTGGCCTGAAAATCGGCGCCGATTTCCTGAAAAAAGTCAGCCCCAACGCCAAAGTGCTGATCTCTGACCCCAGCTGGGAAAACCACCGCGCCATCTTCGTGAACGCCGGTTTTGAAGTCGACACCTACGCCTACTACGACGCGGCCAAGCGCGGCGTGAACTTTGACGGCATGCTGGCCAGCTTGAACGCGGCTGCCCCTGGCACCATCGTTGTGTTGCACGCTTGCTGCCACAACCCCACCGGCTACGACATCACCGACGCCCAGTGGGACCAGGTCATTGCTGTCGTCAAGGCCAAGGGCCTGACCGCCTTCCTCGACATGGCTTACCAAGGCTTTGGCCACGGCATCGCCGAAGATGGCGCCGTGATCGGCAAGTTCGTGGCTGCGGGCCTGAACATCTTCGTGTCCACCTCGTTCTCCAAGAGCTTCAGCTTGTATGGTGAGCGCGTGGGCGCCTTGTCGGTGGTGGCTTCAGACAAAGAAGAAGCTTCGCGCGTGCTGTGCCAGCTCAAGATCGCGATCCGCACCAACTACTCCAACCCGCCCATCCACGGCGGTGCGGTGGTGGCTGCCGTGTTGAACAACCCCGAGCTGCGTGCCCAGTGGGAGCAGGAATTGGCCGAAATGCGTGTGCGCATCAAAGCCATGCGTCAAAAACTGGTCGACGGTCTCAAAGCCGCAGGTGTGAAGCAAGACATGGGCTTCATCACCAGCCAGATCGGCATGTTCAGCTACTCGGGCCTGACCAAGGACCAGATGGTGCGTCTGCGCAATGAATTCGGTGTGTACGGCACCGACACCGGCCGCATGTGCGTGGCCGCGCTCAACAGCAAGAACATCGACTACGTCTGCCAGGCGATCGCCAAAGTCGTTTAAAACCGGCCAAAACCAGCAAAAAACCGCCCTCGTGGCGGTTTTTTTGTGGGGTCTCCGAGTCGACACCGGATTAGGGAGAACACTCGAAAAATTTCGGGCCAAGTCCTGTACGATTGCTGCACCGCACCATATCTTGGTCACGACACAAGGAAAACTGTCACATGCTCTACCAGATCTTCGAAACACAACGCTCGATCATGGAACCTTTTTCCGATCTGGCGCAGGCTGCAGCCAAGCTCTACAGCAACCCGCTGAGCCCCATTTCGCAGACCCCTCTGGCGCAGCGTGTGTCGGCAGGCTACGCCCTGATGCACCGCCTGGGCAAGGACTACGAAAAGCCCGAATTCGGCATCAAGACAGTCAAGGTCAACAAGACCGACGTGGCCATCCATGAGCGCATCGAGATCGACAAGCCTTTTTGCGAGCTGCGCCGCTTCAAGCGTTTCTCGGACGATCCCGCCACCCTGACCCAGCTCAAGGCCCAGCCTGCCGTGCTGATCGTGGCGCCCTTGTCGGGTCACTACGCCACCTTGCTGCGCGACACCGTCAAGACCATGCTGCAAGACCACAAGGTCTACATCACCGACTGGAAAAACGCCCGCCTGGTGCCCCTGTCCGAAGGTGAATTCCACCTGGACGACTACATCAACTACGTGCAGGAGTTCATCCGCCACCTGCAATCGATCTACGGCAACTGCCACATCGTGAGCGTGTGCCAGCCGACCGTGCCCGTGATGGCCGCGGTCTCCCTCATGGCCAGCCGTGGCGAGAAGACCCCGCTGACCATGACCATGATGGGCGGCCCGATCGATGCACGCAAATCACCCACTTCGGTGAACAACCTGGCCACCAACAAGAGCTTCGAGTGGTTCGAGAACAACGTGATCTACCGCGTGCCACCGTACTTCCCCGGCGCGGGTCGCCGCGTGTACCCCGGCTTCTTGCAGTACACCGGCTTTGTGGCCATGAACCCCGATCGCCATGCCACCAGCCATTACGACTACTTCAAAGACTTGATCAAGGGTGACGACGCCAGCGCCGAAGCCCACCGCAAGTTCTACGACGAGTACAACGCCGTGCTCGACATGGACGCCGATTACTACCTGGAAACCATCGCCACCGTTTTCCAGGACTTCAAACTGGTCAATGGCACTTGGGATGTCAAGGGCGTGGACGGCAAAGTCGAACGCGTGCGCCCACAGGACATCAAAGGCACCGCCTTGATGACCGTCGAAGGCGAACTGGACGACATCTCGGGCTCGGGCCAGACCCGTGCTGCGCAAGACATGTGCACCGGTGTGGCCGCCAGCGACCGCCTGCACCTGGAAGTGCCCGGCGCTGGCCACTACGGCATTTTCAGCGGCAGCCGCTGGCGCTCCATCGTGTATCCACAGGTGGTGAATTTCATCAAGGGCCACGCTGCACCTGCAGCCAAAGCCGTGGTCAAAGCTGCCCCTGTGCAAGCGACTCCGGTCAAAGCTGCGACTGTCAAGACGGCCCCCGTCGTCCAAGCCAAAGTGGAAGCTGCCAAGCCATCGGTCCCCAAAGCTGCCGCCAAGCCCGCAGCCAAGGCCCCTGTAAAGGCAGCCGCCAGCAGCAAGGCCAAAGTCGTGGCCAAGCCTGCGGCCAAAGCCAGCACGCCGGCCGTCAAGACCAGCTGGGTTGAGCCCAAGAAAAAAGCCTGAGGCCCATGCCCGCTTCACAAGAAACAGCGCCTGAGATCCAGGCGCTTTTTCAATGCCTGAACGATGCGCTGCCGCAAACGCAGTGCACGCGTTGTGGCTTCCCCGACTGCGCCAGTTACGCCATGGCCATGGCGCGTGGCGAGGCGGCCATCAACCAATGCCCACCCGGCGGCCAAGCGGGCATCGAGCGGCTAGCCCAACTGACTAAACAGCCCGTGGTGCCACTGAACCCCGAGCACGGTCAAGAAGGCCCCCGCCAAATGGCCATCATTGACGAGGCTTGGTGCATCGGCTGCACGCTGTGCATCAAAGCCTGCCCGACCGATGCCATTTTGGGGGCCAACAAACTCATGCACACCGTGATCGAGCCCAGGTGCACCGGCTGCGAACTGTGCATCCCGGTGTGTCCGGTCGATTGCATCCAGCTGGAAAATGTGACGGGCGACAAAACCGGCTGGTCAGCTTGGACCGCCGAGCAAGCCCACACCGCACGCGAGCGCTACGCCTCGCGTCAGCAACGCCTTGTGCGTGAAGATCAGGCCCACCAAAAGCAGCTTCAGGCCAAAGCCGAGCACAAACTGGCCGATTTGGCCGCCCACACCAAGGGCACCGAAAGCACGCCCGAGGTGGACCGCAAACGCGCCATCATCGAAGCGGCACTCGCCAAAGCAAAAGCCCGCCAGACCGAGGCCTGACGGGCGCGAGGTCAAAAGGGTCACAAGGGCTGGAGGGCTTGAGCGGATTCGTCCGCTCAACGCCAGGCTTGGTCACCCCCGACTTGATCGGGGGTCCATGGCTTCGGCCACCATGGATACCCGCATTCGCGGGTATGACACCTTCTGGCTGATCGGACCGTCAGGCCCGACACCTCATCAATGCGCGTTGGCGGCCAAAGCCGCAAAGGCCTTGACCACTTCAACCGGCGCCTGCACCAGCTCGATCAACACACCCTCGCCGCCAATCGGGAACTCCTCGTTCGCCTTGGGGTGCAAAAACGTGATGTCGAAACCGGCCGCACCCTTGCGGATGCCGCCGGGTGCAAAGCGCACGCCTTGTGATGTGAGCCATTCCACCGCGACCGGGAGGTCGTCGATCCACAAGCCGATGTGGTTGAGCGGCGTGGTGTGCACGGCGGGCTTTTTCTCGGGGTCCAGCGGCTGCATCAGATCGACCTCGACCTTGAACGGGCCGGTGCCGATGGCGCAGATGTCTTCGTCCACGTTCTCGCGTTCGCTTTTGAAGGTGCCGGTCACCTCCAGGCCGAACATGTCGACCCAGAGCTTTTGCAGGCGGGCCTTGTCAGGCCCACCAATGGCGATTTGCTGGATGCCCAAGACCTTGAAAGGACGTGTCATTTATTCAAACTCCACAATCATCTGATCCACCGTGAGCGATTCGCCCTTGGCAGCGACCACTTTCTTGACCACGCCGTCTTGCGCCGCGAACAGCACGTTTTCCATCTTCATGGCTTCGATCACGGCCACGCGCTCACCGGCTTGCACCTTCTGGCCAGGCTGCACCGACACCTCGACCAAGAGGCCGGGCATGGGCGAAATCACAAAACGGCTCAGATCCGGTGGGGCCTTGAAAGGCATGAGCTTGTGCAGCTCGGCCATGCGAGGCGACATCACCAGCGCTTCGATGCGGGTGCCGTTGTGCTGGACCTGCAAGGCCAGCGGGTTTTTGAGGGTGCCGCGTTCGACCTGCGCCGTGAAGGGCTTGCCGTTGCAAATGCCTTCGATGCGGATGTCGTTCAGGCGCGAGTTGCTCTCGATCGCGTAGGACTTGCCGTCCACGGTGATCTGCGCCACGCCGGACTTGCCGACGAACTCGTCCACATGCACCTGCACATAGCGGTTGTTGCCGCCCTGGCCGAGTTCAACCACGGTGTAGTCCTGACCGACCTTGACGTCGTAACCGGGCAGCTGGCCACTCAGGTTAGCGGCGCGTTCGCGCGACTTGCGGCGCACAAAGGCTGCCAATGCGGCCAGGAAGTCGTGGTCGTCGTGCGGCACGTCTTCGGCGCGGAAGCCATGGGCGTAGTGCTCAGCGATGAAGCCGGTGTTGAACTGGCCGGTCACGAACTTGGGGTGCGCCAGCAAAGCGGCCTGGAAGGGGATGTTGGAGCTGATGCCGCGGATCACAAAGCCGTTCAAGGCTTCACGCATCTTGGCAATGGCTTCGTTGCGGTCCTTGCCGTGCACGATGAGCTTGGCGATCATCGAGTCGTAGAACATCGGGATCTCGCCGCCGTCCTGCACGCCGGTGTCCACACGCACGCCCTGCAAGGCGCTGGTGTTGCCCTGGAACATGCTCTGCTTGGGCGTCTGGAAACGCACCAAACGGCCTGTGGAAGGCAGGAAGTTGCGGAAGGGGTCTTCGGCGTTGATGCGGCACTCGATGGCCCAGCCGTCGCGCTTGACGTCAGCCTGGCCAAACGCCAGCTTCTCGCCTGCGGCCACGCGGATCATCTGCTCGACCAGGTCCAGACCGGTGATGCATTCGGTCACCGGGTGCTCCACCTGCAGGCGGGTGTTCATTTCGAGGAAGTAGAAGTCTTGGTCTTTGCCGACCACGAATTCCACCGTACCGGCGGACTGGTACTTCACGGCCTTGGCCAGGGCCACAGCCTGCTCCCCCATGGCCTTGCGGGTGGCATCACTGATGAAGGGCGACGGCGCTTCTTCGATCACCTTCTGGTGGCGACGCTGGATCGAGCACTCGCGCTCGTTCAGGTACACCACGTTGCCGTGGCTGTCGCCCAAGATCTGGATCTCGATGTGGCGGGGCTCCAGCACGTATTTCTCGATGAACACGCGGTCGTCGCCGAAGCTGTTGCGGGCTTCGTTACGGCAAGAGGTGAAGCCTTCGAAAGCTTCTTTGTCGTTGAAGGCCACGCGCAGGCCCTTGCCACCGCCGCCAGCCGAAGCCTTGATCATGACGGGGTAGCCAATGCCTTTGGCGATCTCGACCGCTTGCTCTGCGGTGTCGATGGCGTCGTTGTAGCCGGGGATGGTGTTGACCTTGGCTTCGTTGGCCAATTTCTTGGATGCGATCTTGTCGCCCATGGCCGCGATCGAGTGGGCCTTGGGGCCGATGAAGGCGATGCCTTCGTCTTCGCAGCGCTTGGCGAATTCGGTGTTCTCGCTCAGGAAGCCGTAGCCGGGGTGGATGGCCTGGGCACCGGTGGCCTTGGCGGCCGCGATGATCTTGTCAGCGACCAAGTAGGACTCACGCGAAGGCGCAGGGCCGAGCAAAACGGCTTCGTCGGCCAGTTGCACGTGGCGTGCTTCTTTGTCCGCTTCGGAATAAACGGCCACGGTTTTGATGCCCATTTTGTGGGCGGTGGCGATGACACGGCAGGCGATTTCGCCGCGGTTGGCAATCAGGATTTTGGTAAACATCTTGTTCTTCTCCTTGGCAATCACAGTGGAATGTTCCCGTGCTTGCGCCATGGGTTGTCAATCTTCTTGTCTTTGAGCATGACCAGCGAGCGGGCAATGCGCTTGCGGGTTTCGTGCGGCTGGATGACGTCGTCAATGAAGCCACGGGCACCGGCCACAAAGGGGTTGGCAAAGCGGGCTTTGTATTCGGCTTCTTTGGCGGCCAGTTTTTCGGGGTCGCCTTTGTCTTCGCGGAAGATGATTTCCACCGCGCCCTTGGCACCCATCACCGCGATTTCGGCATTGGGCCAGGCAAAGTTCACGTCGCCGCGCAGGTGCTTGGAGGCCATCACGTCGTACGCGCCGCCATAGGCCTTGCGGGTGATGACGGTGATTTTCGGCACGGTGCACTCGGCGTACGCGTACAGCAGCTTGGCGCCGTGCTTGATGATGCCGCCGAACTCCTGGCTGGTGCCGGGCATGAAGCCGGGCACGTCCACGAAGGTGATGACGGGGATGTTGAACGCGTCGCAAAAACGCACAAAGCGGGCAGCCTTGATGGAGCTCTTGATGTCGAGGCAACCGGCCAGCACCAGCGGCTGGTTGGCCACGATGCCGACGGTCTGGCCGTCCACACGGGCAAAGCCGATCAGGATGTTCTTGGCGTAGTCGGGTTGCAGCTCGAAGAAATCACCATCGTCCACGGTCTTGACGATGAGTTCCTTCATGTCATAAGCCTTGTTGGGGTTCTCGGGCACCAGGGTGTCCAAGCTCATGTCCATGCGGTCGGCCGGGTCACCGCTCTTGCGCACCGGGGCCTTCTCGCGGTTGTTGAGCGGCAGGTAGTTGTAGAGGCGGCGCAGCATCAGCAGCGCTTCCACGTCGTTTTCAAAGGCCATGTCGGCCACACCGCTCTTGGTGGTGTGGGTCACGGCGCCGCCCAGCTCTTCGGCGGTCACTTCTTCGTGGGTCACGGTCTTGACCACGTCAGGGCCGGTCACGAACATGTAGGAGGTGTCCTTGACCATGAAGATGAAATCGGTGAGCGCTGGCGAGTACACCGCACCACCGGCCGAGGGACCCATGATCATGCTGATCTGGGGCACCACACCGCTGGCCATGACGTTGCGCTGGAACACTTCGGCGTAGCCGCCGAAGGACGCCACGCCCTCCTGAATGCGGGCGCCGCCCGAGTCGTTCAGGCCAATCACAGGAGCGCCGACCTTCATGGCCTGGTCCATGACCTTGCAAATCTTTTCAGCGTGCGTTTCGGACAGGGCACCGCCGTAGACCGTGAAGTCCTGGCTGTACACGAAGACCAGACGGCCGTTGATCATGCCGTAGCCTGTCACGACGCCGTCACCGGGGATCTTGTTGTCTGCCATGCCGAAGTCGGTGCAACGGTGTTCGACGAACATGTCCCACTCTTCGAAAGTGCCTTCGTCCAGCAAGACCTCGATGCGCTCACGGGCCGTGAGCTTGCCTTTGGCGTGCTGCGCGTCAATGCGCTTTTGCCCGCCACCCAAGCGGGCCGCAGCGCGCTTTTTTTCCAATTGTTCAAGGATGTCTTGCATGGTGGTTCTCTCTTTTCTCCAGGAAGATTTCAAATTCAGCTCTGTGCCTGGTAGGCGCTGAGCAGTTGACGGGCAGCCGTCGATGCGGCCAGCTGGCCCGCCGCGACGTGTTGACTCAGTTGGGGCAGCAGCGTTTGCACACGCGGCTGCGCTCGGAAATTTTGTTTCAGACCGGCGTCGATGCGCTCCCACATCCACGATAAAGCCTGCTGCTGGCGGCGCGTCGCAAAGCGCCCGTTCTTCAATTGGATGGCCTTGAATTCGCTCACGGCCGCCCAGAAGCTGTCCACGCCCTGGTTCAGCAAGGCACTGATCTGCACCACCTTGGGGTGCCAGACGCTGTCGTCGCCATGCATATGGCCCGAGGACGCATGCATGCCCAGCAATTGCAGGGCACTTGTGATTTGAAGTTGCGCACGGGTCGCGGCGATGGCGTCGATGTCGGCCTTGTTGATGACGACCAGATCGGCGATCTCCATCACGCCCTTCTTGATGGCCTGCAGATCGTCGCCCGCGTTGGGCAGCTGCAAAAGCACAAACATGTCGCTCATATTGGCCACCGCCGTCTCGCTCTGGCCCACGCCGACGGTTTCGACGATCACCACGTCGTAGCCAGCGGCTTCGCACACCAGCATGGCTTCGCGGGTTTTTTCGGCCACGCCGCCCAGCGTGCCGCTGCTGGGGCTGGGGCGAATGTAGGCCTGCGGGTGCACCGACAGGTGCTCCATGCGCGTCTTGTCGCCCAGAATCGACCCGCCCGACACGGTGGACGACGGGTCCACCGCCAACACGGCCACACGGTGACCCTGCGCGATCAGGTACAGGCCCAAAGCCTCGATGAAGGTGGACTTGCCCACGCCCGGCACACCGCTGATGCCCAAGCGAAACGAGTTGCCCGTGTGCGGCAGCATGGCCGTGAGCAGTTCGTCTGCCTGCGCACGGTGGTCCGCACGGGTGGATTCGAGCAACGTGATCGCCTTGGCCATGGCGCGGCGCTGCACGGGCGCGTTGCCCTGCAGCAGTCCCTGGAGCAATTGCTCAGGCGTCATTGCACGCGATCTCGCTCAGCCAGCTCACCCTCGCGGGGGATCAGGCCACGGCCTTCTTGATCTGCTCCAGCACATCCTTGGCGCTGGCGGGAATCGGGGTGCCGGGGCCGTAGATGCCCTTGACGCCTGCGTCGTACAGCATCTCGTAGTCCTGACGCGGGATCACACCGCCCACGAACACGATGATGTCGTCCGCGCCTTGTTTCTTGAGCTCGGCAATGATGGCGGGCACCAGGGTTTTGTGACCAGCAGCCAAGGTGGACACACCCACGGCGTGCACGTCGTTTTCAATCGCCTGGCGGGCGCACTCTTCGGGGGTCTGGAACAGCGGGCCCATGTCCACGTCAAAGCCGAGGTCGGCATAGGCGGTGGCGACCACTTTGGCGCCCCGGTCGTGACCGTCCTGGCCCAGCTTGGCGATCATCACGCGGGGACGACGGCCGTGCTGGTCGGCGAATGCCGCGATTTCTTTTTGCAGTTGTTCCCAGCCTTCGGCCGAGTCGTAAGCGGCAGCGTACACACCGGTCACCTTTTGCGTGTCGGCGCGGTGGCGGCCAAAGGCCTTTTCCAACGCGTCAGAAACTTCACCCACGGTGGCGCGCAGGCGGATGGCTTGGATCGACAGGTCCAGCAGGTTGCCCTGGCCGGATTCGGCCGAAGCGGTCAAAGCGTCCAGCGCAGCTTGCACCTTGGCGCTGTCTCGGCTGGCGCGAATGGCTTTGAGGCGTTCGATCTGGCCGTCGCGCACTTTGACGTTGTCGATCGACAGGCTGTCCACCGGGTCTTCTTTGGCCAGCTTGTATTTGTTGACGCCGACGATGACGTCTTTGCCCGAGTCGATGCGGGCCTGCTTTTCAGCGGCGGCCGCTTCGATCTTCAGCTTGGCCCAGCCGCTGTCCACGGCTTTGGTCATGCCGCCCATGGCTTCGACTTCTTCGATGATCGCCCAGGCCTTGTCGGCCATTTCCTGCGTCAGGCTCTCCATCATGTAAGAACCCGCCCAGGGGTCGATCACGTTGGTGATGTGGGTTTCTTCCTGAATGATCAGCTGCGTGTTGCGGGCGATGCGCGAGCTGAATTCGGTGGGCAGCGCAATGGCTTCGTCCAGCGAGTTGGTGTGCAGTGACTGGGTGCCGCCAAACACGGCCGCCATGGCTTCGATGGTGGTGCGCACCACGTTGTTGTAGGGGTCTTGCTCGGTGAGCGACCAGCCCGAAGTTTGGCTGTGCGTGCGCAGCATCAAGCTCTTGGGGTTCTTGGCGTCAAAGCCCTTCATGATGCGGCACCACAGCAAACGGGCGGCGCGCATCTTGGCGATTTCCAGGTAGAAGTTCATGCCCACCGCCCAGAAGAAGGACAGGCGACCCGCGAAATCGTCCACGTCCATGCCCTTGGCAATCGCCGTCTTCACGTATTCCTTGCCGTCGGCCAAGGTGAACGCCATTTCCAGCGCCTGGTTGGCACCGGCCTCTTGCATGTGGTAACCCGAGATCGAGATCGAGTTGAACTTCGGCATGTTCTTGGCCGTGTACTCGATGATGTCGCCGATGATCTTCATCGACGGCTCGGGCGGGTAGATGTAGGTGTTGCGCACCATGAACTCTTTCAGAATGTCGTTCTGAATCGTTCCGCTCAGTTTGTCTTGCGAGACGCCCTGCTCTTCGGCAGCCACCACATAGCCCGCGAGCACCGGCAGCACCGCGCCGTTCATGGTCATCGAGACCGACACTTTGTCGAGCGGGATTTCGTTGAACAGGATCTTCATGTCCTCGACCGAGTCAATCGCCACACCGGCCTTGCCCACGTCGCCTTCCACACGGGGGTGGTCGGAGTCATAGCCTCGGTGCGTGGCCAGATCGAACGCGACGGACACGCCCTGCCCGCCCGCAGCCAAAGCCTTGCGGTAGAAAGCATTGGACTCTTCGGCGGTCGAAAAACCGGCGTATTGGCGGATGGTCCAGGGGCGCACTGCGTACATGGTGGCCTGAGGGCCGCGCAGGAAAGGCTCAAAGCCGGGCAACGTGTTGGCGTAAGGCAAATTGGCCGTGTCTTCGGCGGTGTAGAGCGGCTTGACGATGATGCCGTCGGGCGTTTTCCAGTTCAGTGCCGACACATCACCACCGGGGGCGGATTTGACCGCTGCTTTTTGCCAGGCTTCCAGGTTGGAGGCGTTGAATTCAAAAGATTTGGACGACATGGCTCACCGCTTTCGAGACAAAAATAACTTGTGCTGATTTTGGCAGCCCATGGCTGCCTACCCGCTTACAAGTACCGTGATTCATAATTATTGATGCAGAATATTTTAACCCGCTTACAATCCACAGCAAGAAACTGACCCGAATTTATCCATGTTTGCCCTGTCACTCGCCCCCCGCGCCCTGTACGAAGAAGTGGCCGAACTGCTTCGGCAACGCATCTTTGCGCGTGAACTGGAGCCGGGCAGCTGGATTGACGAACTGCGCATTGCCGAAGCCTTGGGCATCAGCCGCACGCCTTTGCGCGAAGCCCTGAAGGTGCTGGCCGCTGAGGGCTTGGTGACCATGAAGGTTCGCCGAGGCGCTTATGTCACCGAGGTGAGTGAAAAAGACTTGCGCGACGTGTATCACCTGCTGGCCCTGCTGGAGTCTGACGCGGCCCGCGTGGTGGCACAGCGCGCCAGCGCGGCCCAGCTGGCCCAGATCCAGACCCTGCACCAGGATCTGGAAAAAGCGACGGACAACCGAGACCGCTTTTTTGAGATCAACGAAGCCTTCCACATGCTGCTGCTGGAGATTGCCGACAACCGTTGGCGCGACCAGATGGTGGCCGACCTGCGCAAGGTGATGAAACTCAACCGGCACAGCTCCTTGTTCAAGGAAGGCCGGATTGAACAGTCACTGGCCGAGCACCAGGCGATTGTTCAGGCCCTGGCCGATCGCCAGCCCGAGGTCGCCGCCGAACGGATGTCGGCCCACTTCATGAGCGGCTTGCAAGCGGCGCAATGACAGGGGGGCAACACGCCGATCAGTCCTGTGGCAGCCATCCAGTACACACCCGGTTCAAGCCAGCACTTCTGCTGCCCCTCGCGCCAAGGCCTCACGCGCTTGCTGCCACACCTCGCGTGGGGGCAAAGGCTTGAGCTTGTGGTTGCTCCAGACCTGGCGCCAGTAACGTCCGCCACGTTGACCGTGGTACAGCCCCAGCATGTGGCGGGCAATGGCGTACCACGGGCAGCCGTCTTCGGCAAAGGCGCGTTCCATGTAGCTCACCATGGCCTCTTCCACCGCTTCGCGGCTGGGCACCTCGTGGTTATCGCCGTAAAACTCGGCATCCCAGGTGCTGAGCAGCCAAGGGTTGTAATAGGCCTCGCGGCCGATCATCACGCCGTCGGCCTGCTGCAAATGGGCTGCGATCTCTGCGTTGGTCTTGATGCCGCCGTTCACCGCAATCAGCAAGCCTGGAAAGTCTTTTTTCAGCTGGTAGGCCAGTTCATAGCGCAAGGGCGGAATCTCGCGGTTTTCTTTCGGCGACAGGCCATCCAACCAAGCGTTGCGGGCGTGCACGATGAACACCTTGCAACCCGCATCGCTCACAGTCCCCACAAAGTCGCGCACGAAGTCGTAGCTTTCGATCTTGTCGATGCCAATGCGGTGCTTCACCGTCACCGGCACATCCACCACATCCAGCATGGCTTTGACTCCATCGGCCACGGTGCGCGGCTCGTTCATCAGGCAAGCGCCAAATGCGCCACGCTGCACGCGGTCACTGGGACAGCCGCAGTTGAGGTTGATCTCGTCATAACCCCACTCCTGGCCCAGCTTGGCGGCATGCGCCAGATCGGCCGCATCGCTGCCACCCAGCTGCAGGGCCACGGGGTGTTCTTCTGCGTTGAAGCGCAGGTGCCGCTGCACACTGCCGTGGCGCAAGGCGCCGGTGGTCACCATCTCGGTGTAGAGCAAGGTGTGGCGCGTCAACAGACGGTGCAAAAAGCGGCAATGGCGATCTGTCCAATCCATCATGGGTGCAACAGACAAGCGCCAAGGATTGAAAGACGGGGTCGGCGAGGTAACTTCAGACATGGTGCCGATTATCCCAGCCGCCAAGGACCACACCGGCAGAAACAACAAACCCCGCCGAAGCGGGGTTTGAAACAGGGCGTCGAAACGACTCAACCCATGTGCAAACCACCGTTGACGGCGAAGTCGGCCCCTGTGGTGTAACCGCCGTCTTCGCTGGCCATCCAGGCGATGATGGAAGCGATCTCGCTGGGCTTGCCCAAGCGCTTGACGGGCACAGTGGCCACGATCTTTTCCAGCACGTCAGGACGGATGGCGTTGACCATGTCGGTGCCAATGTAGCCGGGCGACACGGTGTTGACCGTCACGCCTTTGGTGGCCATCTCTTGGGCCAAGGCCATCGAGAAACCGTGCATACCGGCTTTGGCAGCCGAGTAGTTGGTTTGACCGGCTTGGCCTTTTTCACCGTTGACCGACGAGATGTTGATGATGCGGCCCCAGCCTCGCTCGACCATGTCGGGCACGACCTGTTTGGTCACGTTGAACATGGAGTCCAGGTTGGTGCTCATCACGGCATCCCAGTCTTCACGGGTCATCTTCAGAAACATGCGGTCCTTGGTGATACCGGCGTTGTTCACCAGCACATCGATCGGACCGTGCTCGGCCTTGGCTTTGGTGAACGCGTCAACGGTGGAGTCCCACTCGGCCACGTTGCCCACCGAAGCGTAGAAGGTGTAGCCCAGTGCTTTTTGCTCGTCGAGCCATTTGTTGAAGTCACGGGTCGGGCCGCAACCAGCGATGACCTTGAAACCCTCTTTGTGAAGGCGCTGGCAAATGGCGGTACCGATACCGCCCATGCCACCTGTGACGTAAGCTACTTTTTGACTCATGGTTTGTCTCCTGGTTATGAGTGTTGTGGGATCAATGAAGTCCGCTCAACCCGCGATGATTGGCTGCCCTTATACGGTTGGACAGTGCGCCAAACAACGCAGCGTGAGCGGCGCAGGGTTTTAAACGCGCTCGACGGCCAGGGACACGCCCATGCCGCCGCCGATGCACAGCGCGGCAAGGCCTTTTTTGGCATTGCTGCGCTGCATCTCGTGCAACAAAGTCACCAAAATGCGGCAGCCGGATGCACCAATCGGGTGGCCAATGGCGATGGCACCGCCGTTGACGTTGACTTTGGCCGGATCGATGTCCAGCGCCTGGTTGACGGCGCAAGCTTGCGCAGCAAAGGCTTCATTCAGTTCGAACAGGTCCACGTCTTGCGCTTTCCAGCCGGCACGGGCCAGCGCTTTTTGCGAGGCAGGCACAGGGCCCATGCCCATGGTGGCCGGGTCCAGACCGCTGGTGCCAAAGGCCGCAATGCGGGCCAGAGGCTTGAGGCCCAAGGCAGCAGCTTTTTTGGCGCTCATGACCATCACGGCAGCAGCGCCGTCGTTGATGCCCGAGGCATTGCCTGCGGTCACGCTGCCGGCCTTGTCAAACGCGGGGCGCAGACCTGCCAGCACTTCTTCGCTGGTTTTCTTGTTGATGAATTCGTCGGTGTTGAACACCAGAGGATCGCCCTTGCGCTGAGGAATCAGCACATCGATGATTTCGTCCTTGAACTTGCCAGCTTCTTGTGCGGCCGCTGCCTTACGCTGGCTGCCTGCGGCCAGGGCGTCTTGCATTTCGCGGGTGATGCCGTGGGCCTTGGCCACGTTTTCGGCGGTGATGCCCATGTGGTACTGGTTGTACACATCCCACAGACCGTCCACGATCATGGTGTCGGTCATCTTCCAGTCACCCATGCGCTGGCCATCGCGGCTGCCGTTCAGCACATGGGGGCTGGCGCTCATATTTTCCTGACCACCGGCGATGACGATTTCGCTGTCGCCCCAGGCCACAGCCTGCGCCGCCAGCATCACGGCCTTCAGGCCCGAGCCGCACACGGCGTTGATGGTCAGGGCCGGAGTTTCTTTGGCGACACCGGCTTTCATCATGGCTTGGCGAGCAGGGTTTTGGCCCACGCCTGCGGCCAGCACTTGGCCCATGATGACTTCACCGATGGCATCCACAGGCAAACCGCTGCGCTCGAGCAGGCCCTTGATGACGATGCTGCCCAACTCGGTCGCAGGCGTCTTGGCCAATGAACCACCAAACTTGCCCACGGCGGTGCGAGCAGCTGAAACGATGACGATGTCTTCCATTTTTGTCTCCAGTAAAAAAATCAATCAGGCCTTGGCCTTCACATAACGACCTGGGGCCGCCTCGATGGCTTTAAACTTCGTGCCTTTGCCATAGGTTTTGGGTGCAGCAATTTGCTTGCCAGCGTGGCTCTTGAGCCAATCGGACCAGTCGGTCCACCAGCTGCCGGGCAATTCTTTGGCGCTGCCAATCCAGTCGTTCACATCGGACGGGAATTTGCTGCCTTCGCTCAACCAGTGGCTGCGCTTTTTGGCCGCAGGCGGGTTGATCACGCCGGCAATATGACCGGATGCGCCCATGACAAAACGCTTCTTGCCAGGCAAGACCTGCGTGCTGGCATAAGCGCCGCCAATCGGCACGATGTGGTCTTCACGCGAGCCGTAGATGTAGACGGGCATGTCCACTTTGCCCAGATCAATGCTCTCGCCGCAAACTTTGACTTTGCGTGGCTTGACCAAATTGTTTTCGAGGTAGGTGTTGCGCAGGTACCAGGCGTAGAAGGGACCGGGCAAATTGGTCGAGTCGCTGTTCCAGTACAGCAGGTCAAACGGCGGCGGGGTCTCGCCCTTGAGGTAGTTGCCCACCACATAGTTCCAGACCAAGTCGTTCGGACGCAGGAAGCTGAAGGTGGATGCGAGATCCTGGCCTTTGAGCAGGCCGCCTTGGCCCATCTGCATTTCACGGAACTTGACGAAGTTTTCATCAATGAAAACGTCCAGGATGCCGGTGTCGGTGAAATTGATCAAAGTCGTCAGGAAGGTCGCACTGGCCACGGGCTTTTCGCCACGCGCCGCGAGCACGGCCAATGCCGTCGAGAGGATGGTGCCCCCCACGCAGAAGCCCAATGCATTGATCTTGGGCGCACCGGTGATGTCTTGCACCGTGGTGATGGCTTTGATCGCGGCTTGTTCGATGTAGTCGTCCCAGGTCTTGTCCTGCATGGACTCGTCGGGGTTGCGCCAGCTGACCACAAAGGTACGGTGGCCCTGACTAGCCGCATAGCGGATGAAAGAGTTCTCTGGTTGCAGGTCCAGGATGTAGAACTTGTTGATGCAAGGCGGGATCAGCAAGAAAGGCTTTTCATAGACCTTGGCCGTCAGCGGCTTGTATTCGATGAGCTGGAAGAACTCGTTTTCAAAAACCACAGCGCCTTCGGTGGTGGCCACGTTCTTGCCCACTTCGAACAGGCTCTCGTCGGTCATCGACACATGGCCTTGCTGCATGTCGTGCATCAGGTTCTGCACGCCCTTGGCGATGCTCTCGCCTTTGGTTTCGACGGCTTTCTTTTGCGCCTCGGCGTTGAAGGCCAAAAAGTTGCTCGGTGCGGCAGCGGCGACCCATTGCTCGATGGCAAAACGGATGCGGGTGCGTGTTTTTTCGTCGGCATCGACCGCATCGGCCAAGCCCATCAAGGTACGGGCATTGAGCAAATACGTGGCCGCATTGAAAGCGGCCACGGGATTGGACATCCAGGCATCGCCCGAGAATCGGCGGTCTTTGACTTGCAAGCTGTTGTGCAGACTTTGGTTCCAGAGCTCAGAGGCGTCCTTGAAATACTGACCTTGCAAGGTTTGGAGCTTTTCAGGCGAAAATTTCAGGGCTGGCACAGCAGCGTCAGCACCTGGCTTCAAGCCGCCCAGATCCATGGTCTGAAAATGCTGCATGGCCTGGCCCCAGCTTTTGGACAGGTTCTGCTGAAAGCCTTCGGACATTTGGGTCCAGAATTCGGGGGAGGAAGCGCTCATCATGTCTCCTGAAATTACCGTATTTATTGACTTCTACTGGTTCCAGTATCTGTCAATTTGATGTCTCCTAAATTACAACCCGAGAACAAAATGTATTTGATCGTCATCGCATGGCTGTACGTCACCCTGCTCATGGCATTGGCCGAAGCCTTTAGTTCACAGGGTAGCGTCTTGGGCGCCATCATCACTTTCCTGTTGTATGGCGCACTGCCCATGTCACTGGTGGTCTACCTGTGGGGCGCGCCTTTGCGCCGCAAAGCAATTCGCAGACAAGAACAAGCAGCAGAGGCTCAGAGCAGCACATCGGCATCACCGCTCCAGCCAAATGCAAGCAGCCATGCGGCCGGATTGCCCGCGGAGGCGGCTGTCACGCCGATGAGAGAAAAACCGTAAGTCTTGGCTGACGGTACACCATGCGGCCTGGCTGTCGTTGCCATAAATCCGGGTGATGCCCATGTTCTGCAGGCGCTGACGGGCCAATCCAGCCAGATCGGCCAGATATTTGCCCTCTGTGTGCGACACAAAACAAGCGTCTGCTCGCGGGTCTGCATCGCAAAACGCAGCGTGAACTTCTGCGCCAACTTCAAACGCCTGCGGCCCGATGCAAGGCCCAAGCCAAACCAGGACATCGGCGTGCCCCTTGGCGCTTGGCGGCACACCTGCGAGCAAATTCTCCAACACGCCTGCACCGCCCTGCCCGGCCAAACCACGCCAACCTACGTGCGCTGCTGCCACCCAAGTGCCTTGTGTATCGCAAAACAAGACAGGCAAGCAATCGGCAACCATGATGGTGCAGGCCACATCCGCCGTTGTCGCCAGGCAGGCATCGGCTACCGTGCCATCTGCCGTCAATTGATCCAGCGCCACACAGTGGGCACCGTGGACTTGCTGCAGGAAAACAGGACGCCGCTGCAAAGCAGCTTGCAAACGGGATCGGTTGACAGCGACGGTATCGGGTCGATCTCCGACATGGTCGCCCAGGTTCAGGCTGTCATAAGGCGCGGTGGACACCCCACCGTGGCGGTCTGTCATCACCGCTCTGACATGGGCGGGGGCTGGCCACTCGGGTTGCAGCCAGGTCGCAGAAAAGTCAGGTTTCAACAAAAGGCACTCCTCAACACCCGGCGCGCGTCATGCACCGGGGCATCCAACATCACCTCACTTCATGCGCACCAGCATAAACCGAAAAGGGTCAGGCTCCGGCCTGTGTTCGGGGCAGGTGGCCACATTTATTGTGTAATCCAGGCATGCCCAGACCAGCACCATCTCCCGAACTCCCATGGCTCAAGGACTCAGAACCCTTGCCGCCCGTGCACTTGGCTTGGGGCGCCAACTCGCCCGCACCCGGACTGTTGGCGGCTGGCCAGGATCTGACGGCTGCCCGCTTGCTGGAAGCTTATGGCCACGGCATTTTCCCGTGGTTCAGTCCAGGTCAACCGGTGCTCTGGTGGAGCCCTGACCCACGGATGGTCTTGCCTGCGCACCGATTTCGGTTTCACCGCTCATTGCGGCAAAGCCTCAAGCGCAGCTTGCTGAATCCGGCATTTGAGCTGTGCTTTGACCGTGATTTTGCGCAAGTGATAGAGCGCTGCGCGAAGGCGCCTCGCGCCGGACAAAACGGCACCTGGATCGTGCCAGAAATGATCGCGGCCTACAAAAACTTGCACCGTCAAGGTCATGCCCACAGCACAGAAGTCTGGATCGACGGAGAACTGGTGGCAGGCCTTTATTTCGTCGCACTGGGTCATGCAGTGTTCGGGGAATCGATGTTCACCACCATCACCGATGGCTCCAAATTCGCACTGGCGAGTCTGGTCAGCGTGTGCCTTGAGCACGGTATCCCCCTGATCGACTGCCAACAAAACACAGGCCACTTGGCCTCCATGGGGGCGCATGAGATCCCCAGGGCGGACTTTGTGCACACCGTGACACAAGCGAGGCAACAAAGGGACATCGATTGGGCCCGCCAATCCCTATACTGGGATGCATTGATGGCCATCGACAACCCGGCGTGACACACCTGAACGACCTTCCCTTGCAGGCCTTGCAGTTTTATGCAACGGCGCCCTACGAATGCAGCTATTTGCCGCAACGCATGGCACGCTCGCAAGTGGCCACGCCCAGTCACCTGATTCAAAATGAGGTCTACTCAGAGCTGGTAGACCAAGGCTTTCGCCGCAGCGGGATGTTCACCTACCGCCCCTACTGCGACGGCTGTAACGCCTGCATGCCTTTGCGAGTTCGTGTGAAAGATTTCAAACCCGATCGCAGTCAAAGGCGTGCGCAACAACAACATAGGCATCTTCAAACCCGTGTGCTGGATCTGCAGTTTGATCCCGAACATTACGCTTTGTACTTGCGTTACCAAACCGCCCGCCACGTCGGTGGTGGCATGGACCAAGACAGCATCGATCAATACAGTCAATTTCTGTTGCAAAGCCGCGTCAATTCACGCATTGTCGAATTTCGTGAACCCGGGACCGATGGCAAAAATGGCACCCTGAAAATGGTCAGCATCGTGGACGTCTTGAACCAGGGCCTGTCTGCGGTCTACACCTTCTATGAGCCTGAAGACAAAGCCAGCTATGGCACCTATGGCGTACTTTGGCAAATTGAACAAGCGGCCCAATTGGCTCTGCCCTACGTTTACTTGGGTTACTGGATCGACCACAGTCCAAAAATGAAATACAAATCACGCTTTCACCCCTGCGAGATTCGAATCGACGGACAGTGGCAAAGCTTCATGCCTGCGTGATTATTTTTCACAGTATAAAATCAGCCCTCTCTGCTGAACCCCATGAAAAAAGAACACGTCCTCGCTCCCACGCCGACGATCCAGGTGATTGAACGCATGTTCTCGCTGATCGATGTACTCGCATCGCGCGAAGAAGCCATCTCGCTCAAAGAGATCAGCGAAAAAACCGGCCTTCACCCCTCCACAGCGCACCGCATCCTGAACGATTTGGCCACTGGCCGTTTCGTAGACCGCCCGGAAGCGGGCAATTACCGACTAGGCATGCGCTTGCTGGAGTTAGGCAATCTGGTCAAAGGAAGATTGAACGTCAGAGATGCAGCGCTGTCACCGATGCGTGAACTGCACAAGTTGATCCAGCAACCCGTCAATTTAAGCATGCGACAAGGGGATGAAATTGTCTACATTGAACGCGCCTACAGCGAACGATCGGGCATGCAAGTGGTACGAGCCATTGGCGGTCGTGCCCCGTTGCACTTGACCTCCGTCGGCAAATTATTTTTGGCTGCAGATGATCCTTTGCGCGTGCGCTCTTACGCCACCCGTACGGGTTTATCTGGCCAAACCAGAAACAGCATTACGCAATTGCAAGTACTAGAACGCGAACTGTCGCGCGTCAAGCAATACGGCATCGCGCGTGACAACGAAGAACTGGAACTGGGTGTGCGCTGCATTGCCGCTGGTATTTACGACGACCAAGGCAAGTTGCTTGCGGGTCTTTCGATCTCCGCTCCAGCTGATCGGCTCGATGAAAGCTGGCTGCCCAAATTACAAACAACTGCGCGCGAGATATCAACAACACTCGGATACAGCGAAAGCCTTTGAGTTGCTGCTACCGACTTTGCCACGAAAAAGGCCACCGCAAGGTGGCCTTTTAGCTTTGCAAATGTCTAAATCAATCAACTTGGCATCTGATCGGACAATGCCACATGCTTGGTGCCAGTAGACAAGGCTGAAGACTTCTCTACCCAGCGCCGCACACGTTCTGCATCGGCAATACGACTGAGTTTGCCTGCGGAATCGAGAAACACCATGATCAATTTTCGCCCGGAAACCTGCGCCTGCATCACAAGGCATTGACCTGCTTCATTGATGAAACCCGTTTTTTGGATACCAATGTCCCACTGTGGGCTTTTAACAAGTCGGTTGGTATTGTTGTACTGCAAGGTTCTGTGCCCGACAGCAATTTCACGGCCATGCGATGTCGACAGTTCACGCAACACGGGCTCTTTGTATGCAGCGCCGACCAAGGTCGCCAAGTCGTGTGCACTGGACTGATTATTGCTAGACAAACCGGTGGGCTCCACGTAGCGGGTATCTTTCATACCAAGCGATTTGGCACGACCATTCATTCGAGCAACAAAAGCATCAAGGCCACCAGGAAACGTACGACCCAAAGCGTGTGCAGCACGGTTCTCACTTGACATGAGGGCCAAATGCAACAAATCGCCACGGCTAAGAACAGTGCCAACGGCCAAGCGTGAAGAACTGCCCTTTTCGGTATCTACATCGGCCTGAGTGATCATGACCATTTCAGACATGGGCAACTGAGCTTCGGAAATCACAAGTCCCGTCATCAGCTTGGTCAATGACGCAATGGGCAAAACGGCTTGGTCGTTCTTGCTCAGCAACACTTCTCGGGTATCCTGATCAATCACCAAGGCCACACTGGAGCGCAAATCCAGTGGATCGGATGCAGCGTGCAAACCCGCTTTTTGCCCAAATGAAACACGCAAGGGGGCTGCCGCAACGGCCGCGAATTGGGTCGTGCGTTTAGCCAACTTGACCGCAGCTGATGTTTTTTTCTTGCTGCTTTTGAGTGTCTTGTGTGTCACCTCTTTTCGTTGCTTGGCTTCGGCAAAATCTGGCGCAAGCAAAAAAGCACCTACAAGTCCAGCGGTCATCATCGTGATGAATCGCCGCGACCACAGGTTGGAAACAGAAGAAATTACAGTTGAATTCAGGCGCATTGCGTTGTTTTGAAAAGCATTCACATTGAATATACCATCAGAGTCTACTGAAATAAAAAAAGTCACGCAAGAACAATAACTTGCGTGACTTTTGTAAAGTTAAATAATACCAATTAAGGATTACATCAACCCTGAGCGGCCACCCGATCAGCTTTGCTCTGAAGCTTATTAAGTGCGCTGAGGTAAGCCTTGGCAGAAGCGACTACGATGTCCGGATCAGAACCCACACCGTTAACCACGCGACCACTGTTTTGCAAGCGGACCGTCACTTCGCCCTGGCTTTCGGTCGAGCCGCTGATGGCATTGACCGAGTAGAGCACCATTTCGGCGCCACTTTTTACAATCGATTCAATGGCTTTAAGTGATGCATCAACGGGTCCATTTCCGTCAGAATTGCCACGGACCTCTTTGCCCCCCACAGTGAACACCACCGCCGAATGCGGACGCTCACCGGTTTCACTGTGTTGCGACATGGAGACAAAACCAAACTGCTCCTTTTCTGCCGTAACACTCTCATCGCTGACCAAAGCCAGAATGTCTTCGTCAAAAATTTCACTCTTTCGGTCAGCCAACTCCTTGAACTTGGCAAAAGCATTGTTGATTTCTGTTTCGCTCTCCAAGATCACACCCAAATCTTGCAAACGCTGCTTGAATGCATTGCGGCCACTCAGTTTGCCGAGCACGATTTTGTTGGCTGACCAACCGACATCCTCTGCACGCATAATTTCGTAAGTGTCGCGAGCCTTGAGCACCCCATCTTGATGAATACCGGATGCGTGTGCAAAGGCGTTTGCACCAACCACCGCCTTGTTGGGCTGAACCACGAAGCCCGTGGTCTGGCTGACCATACGGCTAGCAGCCACGATGTGGCTGGTGTCGATACCGATGTCCAAACCGAAGTAATCGCGACGGGTTTTGACCGCCATGACCACTTCTTCGAGCGAGCAATTGCCTGCGCGCTCGCCCAGACCGTTGATCGTGCACTCGACTTGGCGAGCACCACCAATTTTGACACCCGCCAAAGAGTTCGCCACGGCCATGCCCAAATCATTGTGGCAATGGACCGACCAAATGGCTTTGTCTGAGTTAGGAATGCGTTCGCGCAAAGTTTTGATGAAGTGACCGTACAACTCCGGTACGGCGTAACCCACCGTATCGGGCACGTTGATGGTCGTGGCGCCTTCTGCGATCACCGCTTCGAGGACACGGCACAAAAAGTCCATATCACTGCGGTACCCGTCTTCTGGACTGAACTCGATATCCCCCACCAAATTGCGAGCGAAACGCACCGACTGCTTGGCCTGCTCAAAGACTTGGTCAGGGGTCATGCGCAACTTCTTTTCCATGTGCAATGGCGATGTTGCAATGAAGGTGTGAATTCGGCCACTGTTCGCGCCTTTGAGCGCCTCTGCCGCTCGCGCGATGTCACGGTCATTGGCGCGCGACAAAGAACAAATTGTCGAGTCTTTGATCGTATTGGCGATGGCCTGAACAGCTTCAAAATCTCCGTTCGAGCTGGCAGCAAAACCCGCTTCGATCACATCCACTCGCAGACGCTCGAGTTGACGCGCAATGCGCAGCTTCTCATCACGGGTCATGGATGCGCCTGGCGATTGCTCGCCGTCGCGCAAAGTGGTGTCAAAAATAATCAATTTGTCAGACATATTCGCTCCTGGTCAATAACCGCAAATCCATGCACCAATGCAAAAGGCCCGTTGCGGATGGCATACGGGCCTTTGAGGACAATGTTCGCGTGCGCTACACATCCCGCCCGTGAGGCGTTAGCAGTAGTGCCAGCAAAAATTTGTTCATGCGTTCACTTTATCACAGAAAAATCAGCCCGCTGTCATGGGCATGACATCACTGATGAAGTCCGCGCTCTTCGGGTTCATCGGTGGAGGTGCTGATCATGCTGGCAGGCTGCCCTTTGGCTTTGCGCCAGACATAAATGGCATATCCGCTCAGGCCGTAAACCACAAAGATGGCGAACAGCACGGTAGGCGGATCAATGTTCACAACCGCAATGCCCAGAGCCACCAACACCAACGAAACAAAGGGGACCGTCTTTTTCATGTGCATGTCTTTGAAACTGTAAAACGGCACATTGGTCACCATGGTCAAGCCTGAGAAAAGGGCCACAGCAAACATCCACCAAGCCACACTCTGGGGATCAACAGCGTTCTCCATCATGATCCAGATGAACCCGGTGACCAAGGCTGCAGCGGCTGGTGAAGGCAAACCCTGGAAATAGCGTTTATCGACCACCGCCGTATTCACATTGAAGCGCGCCAAGCGCAGGGCTGCACAGGCACAGTAAACAAACGCGGCAATCCAGCCCCAGCGCCCCAGACTCTTGAGACCCCAGACATAGGCGATCAGCGCTGGCGCTGCACCAAATGACACCATGTCAGACAAAGAATCCATTTGTTCACCAAACGCACTTTGGGTATTGGTCATGCGGGCAACTCGGCCATCCAAGCTATCGAGCACCATAGCGCACAAGATGCCAACAGTGGCCAAATCAAAGCGCCCATTCATGGCCATGACAATGGCATAAAAACCGCCAAACAAGGCAGCCAAGGTGATCATGTTGGGCAACATGTAGATGCCTTTGGATGGCTTACGAGAAGACGCCATGATTTCAGCGTCATCAAATTTATCGGTATCGTTGTTCATCATCCATTCCTGTCAGAGGCTGGTCGAGCAAGGCGCCAAGTCATGAGTTTAAGTCAGTCACGACGCCCATGAAAAAAGGCCACCGCGGTGGCCTTTTTCAAGTTTGCAATATGCAAATCAGTTGCGGGTCTGGTCAACCAGCTTGTTCTTCGCAATCCAGGGCATCATGGCGCGCAGTTGAGCGCCCACTTGCTCGATCGAATGCTCAGCGTTCAAGCGGCGACGTGCCGTCATGCTTGGGTAGTTGGTCTTGCCTTCCAAGATGAACATCTTGGCGTATTCCCCGGTCTGGATGCGCTTCAAAGCTGCGCGCATGGCTTCGCGAGACTTTTCGTTGATGACTTCGGTACCGGTCACGTACTCGCCGTATTCGGCGTTGTTCGAGATCGAGTAGTTCATGTTGGCGATGCCGCCTTCATAGATCAGATCCACGATGAGCTTGAGCTCGTGCAGGCACTCGAAGTAAGCCATCTCAGGCGCGTAGCCGGCTTCTACCAGCGTCTCGTAGCCCATCTTGATCAGCTCGACCGCACCGCCGCACAACACGGCCTGCTCACCGAACAGATCGGTCTCGGTCTCTTCCTTGAAGTTGGTCTCGATGATGCCGGCCTTGCCGCCACCGTTGGCCATGGCGTAGCTCAGGGCCAAAGCGCGGGCCTTGCCGCTCTTGTCCTGGTGAATCGCCACCAGGTGGGGCACGCCGCCGCCTTGGGTGTAGGTGTTGCGCACGGTGTGGCCAGGGGCCTTGGGGGCCACCATCCACACGTCCAGGTCTTCGCGTGGAACGACCTGGTTGTAGTGCACGTTGAAACCGTGGGCAAACGCCAGCGAAGCGCCTGCCTTGATGTTGGGGGCGACGTTGTTGTTGTACACCTCGGCGATTTGCTCGTCGGGCAACAAGATCATGACCACGTCAGCGGCTTTGACAGCGTCGTTGACTTCCATCACGGTAAGGCCAGCTTTGGCGACTTTGTCCCAAGATGCACCACCTTTGCGCAGACCCACGACGACTTTGACGCCGCTTTCGTTCAGGTTCTGGGCGTGGGCGTGGCCTTGTGAGCCGTAACCAATGATGGCCACGGTTTTGCCTTTGATCAGGGACAGATCACAGTCTTTGTCGTAAAAAACTTTCATGGGGTTCTCCTTAGGAATAAACAGGTTCAACAAGTGGGTTTAGACGCGCAGGATGCGCTCGCCGCGCCCGATACCGCACGCACCAGTGCGCACGGTCTCCAAAATGGCACTGCGGTCGATCGCCTCCAAAAAGGCGTCGTTCTTCGATTGGTCACCGGTCAGCTCAATCGTGTAGCTCTTGTCGGTGACATCAATCACACGGCCACGGAAGATGTCGGCCATGCGTTTCATTTCTTCGCGCTCCTTGCCCACGGCGCGCACCTTGACCAGCATCAGCTCGCGTTCGGTGTAAGCGCCTTCGGTCAGGTCCACCACCTTCACAACCTCGATCAGGCGGTTCAGGTGCTTGGTGATTTGCTCGATCACATCGTCAGACCCTGCGGTCTGGATCGTCATGCGCGAGAGGCTGGGGTCTTCGGTTGGGGCCACAGTCAAGGACTCGATGTTGTAGCCACGTGCCGAGAACAAGCCCACCACACGGGACAAGGCGCCCGCTTCGTTTTCGATCAATACAGCAATGATGTGTTTCATGATTACAGGTCCTCCGCGCTCAACAGCATCTCGGTGATGCCTTTGCCAGCCTGAACCATGGGGAACACGTTCTCCGTGGGGTCCGTGCGGATGTCCAGGAAAACCGTGCGGTCCTTGAGTCTGCGGGCCTCGCGCAAGGCAGGCTCCACATCCTCCGGCTTTTCCACCAAGATGCCGACGTGGCCATAGGCCTCCGCCAACTTCACGAAGTTGGGCAAGGCATCCATGTAGCTGTGGCTGTAACGACCAGAGTAATCAATCTCTTGCCACTGGCGCACCATGCCCAAGTAACCGTTGTTCAGGGCCAGAACTTTGATGGGCGTGTTGTATTGCAGGCAGGTCGAGAGTTCCTGAATGCACATCTGCACAGAACCTTCGCCCGTCACGCAAAACACTTCGCTGTCTGGTTTGGCCAGTTTGATGCCCATGGCGTAAGGAATGCCCACACCCATGGTGCCAAGACCACCGGAGTTGATCCAGCGGCGTGGCTCGTTGAATTTGTAGTACTGCGCAGCCCACATCTGGTGTTGACCCACGTCAGATGTGATGTACGCATCGGCATCCTTGGTCATGTCCCACAAGGTCTCGATGACCTTTTGTGGCTTGATGACCGTGCTGTTGTTGCTGTCGTACTTCATGCAATCGCGTTTGCGCCAGCCTTCGACCGTCTCCCACCACTGCGCCAGCGCCTGGGGGTCGGGCTTGAGGCCTGATTCGCGGATCATGCCCATGAGTTCGGTCAGCACGTCCTTCACATCGCCCACGATCGGCACATCCACCTTCACGCGCTTGGAAATGCTCGACGGATCGATGTCGATGTGGATGATCTTGCGGTCCACCGAAGCGAAATGCTTGGGGTTGCCGATCACGCGGTCGTCAAAACGGGCACCCACAGCCAGCAGCACATCGCAGTTTTGCATGGCGTTGTTCGCTTCGAGCGTGCCGTGCATGCCCAGCATGCCCAGGAAACGGCGGTCCGTGGCCGGGAAAGCGCCCAAACCCATCAAAGTGTTGGTGACCGGCACATTGAGCATGTCCACCAAAGCGCGCAGTTCTGCGCTGGCATTGCTCAGCAGCACGCCGCCGCCGGTGTAAATGTAGGGGCGCTTGGCCGCCATCAGCAATTGCAGGGCCTTGCGGATCTGACCGCCATGACCCTTACGCACCGGGTTGTAAGAGCGCATCTCGACCGACTCGGGGTAACCCGAATACAAGGCCTTGTTGAAAGAAACATCTTTCGGAATGTCCACCACCACAGGACCAGGTCGGCCGCTGCGTGCGATGTGGAAAGCCTTTTTCATGACCTCGGCCATGTCTTTGGCGTCTTTGACCAGGAAATTGTGCTTCACGATCGGGCGCGTGATACCCACGGTGTCGCATTCTTGAAAGGCATCCAGACCAATGGCCGCAGTCGGCACCTGGCCGCTGATGATGACCATCGGAATGCTGTCCATGTAAGCGGTAGCGATACCGGTGACGGCATTGGTCAAGCCAGGGCCCGAGGTCACCAGCGCCACGCCCACTTCGCCCGTCGCGCGGGCGAAGCCGTCGGCAGCATGTACAGCCGCTTGCTCATGGCGCACCAAAACGTGCTGAATGGTGTCTTGCTTGTAAAAAGCGTCGTAAATGTGGAGCACGGCACCACCTGGATAACCCCAGATGTATTGCACGTTCTCTGCTTGAAGCGCCTTGACCAGGATTTCTGCGCCACGCAGCTCTTGTCCGCTGGCCGCGGCTTGTGCCGTTTCGGCTTTGTTCATGTCCATATTCAACCTTTGTGAATTTCTCTAACGAAAAACCTTGGGTGCCCCTGGGCTCGACTCTTTTGAAGTGGCTTTGGGACTTGAGACCACCGACATGGGCACCAAACTGTAAAAGTGCCGGACGGTGATCCGTTTGCTTTTTTTCAATTGCAATCGCGCATTATCGCATTTGTACAGAAGGTTTCCAAAAACCCGGGATCAAGCCAAAGCGCATCAACGCCCGGTGCGATAATCAGCGCGACCGTATGCAGACTCTTTGAAGAAATGCATACCCTTTCATGACAAACAGGCAAAAGCCTCGCCAACGCGAAGGCCGGAAATCAAGTTGGCATCCGACTCAGAACTTTCAGACTTTCTGAAGAACGTGGAAAAGAAGGCCTTCAAGCGCGCCTTCTACCATGTGCGGGACGAAGATGCAGCCTTGGACATCCTGCAAGACAGCATGATCAAGCTGTGCAGCAATTACGCCGACAAGCCTGTCGCCGAATTGCCCTTGCTGTTCCAGCGCATCCTGTCCAACACCGTTTTGGACTGGTTTCGCCGCAAAAAAACACGCAATGCCCTGTTCACCAACCTCAGTGACTTTGGATCGGACGATGCCGATGGGGACTTTGACTTGCTGGAAGTCAACGCCAGCGGGGATCAGGAGGCCAGCGTTGAGAGCGCAGAACAGTGGATTGGCAGGGTACAAACCCTCGAACACATCGAATCTGCTGTCATGGCGCTGCCCGCGCGTCAACGGGAAGCCTTCCTGCTGCGTTATTGGGAGGAGTTGGACGTGGCAGAAACCGCGGCCGTGATGGGCTGCTCAGAAGGCAGCGTCAAAACCCATTGTTCTCGGGCCATTCAGGCTCTGAGCAAAACTTTGGAAAACCAGGGACTGAGACCATGAAAAATCAAAATACATCAGAACAACTCAACATGGACCGTTTGGGCCGCCATTTTGCGGCTCAGCTGAGCATGGCCGCCCCTGGCTTGCCCCATGACATCTCCGAGCGCCTGCGCGTCGCCCGCCAACTGGCCATGGCTCAACGCAAACCGGTCATGCAGCTGGGGTTTGCCCAAAAAACAAGTATTCAAAACAATGGCACCCTGACCGCATCCGGCGATGAAGGCCTCAACATCTGGAGCATTCTGGCTTCTGCTTTGCCCTTGCTGGCTTTGGTGTTGGGCTTGAGCGCCATTCAATGGATCCAGCAAGACAGCCGGACCAACGAACTTGCAGCCATCGACTCGGCTTTGCTGACAGACGAACTGCCTCCTGATGCCTACGCAGATGCAGGCTTTGTTCAATTTTTGAAACAAGGGCTCAGTGACCGTGTCAAGAATGACTGAAGTTTCTAAAAACGCCATGCACTGTGCCGTCATGCACAAACTGTGCTGCGGCATCGCACTGGGCGCCTGGTTTTTCGTCAGTGCAGCTCAAACAGTGCCCGCTGTTACACCAGCTACCCCGAATGCGACCGCTGCGGGCAGCCACTGGCATGAGCTCAAGTCTCAACAAAAGCAAGCCTTAGCGCCCTTGGCTGCGCAATGGGGCAGCTTGACACCTCAGCAACAGAGCAAATGGCTGGCCATTTCCCAAAACTTCAGCCAATTGCCGGCCAATGAGCAAAGCACCATGCACACACGCATGGCCGACTGGGTCGCCTTGAGCCCCCAGCAACGCAACCACGCGCGGTTCAACTTCAACGCCATACAAAGCTTGCCCAAAGAGGACAAGAGAGCCAAATGGGAGGCCTATCAAGCACTGTCTGCGGAAGACAAGCGCTTGCTTTCTGTTGGAGCCACCGGCCCCACGAAAAGTGCGGCCACCATCTCCAAACCCGCTGAAACCCTTCGTTTGCTGGCTCCGCAAGCGCGCACAATCGACAGTGCCAAGGACATCACCCGCCCAGGCGCCAGTGCACAGCCATTGGACCGGAAAACCCTGCTACCCAAAGCCCCTAAAGCGGTCGACAGCCAGCAACCGATGGACTCTCCTGCGCACACCGAAGGCTCTTCCTCTTGACGAAACATGATCCCGTTGTGAAGACACTCACCGATTTGACTGCACCTTCCTTGAAACGTCGCATGGCCTGCTGGCTTTACGAAGGCATGCTGCTTTTCGGCGTTGTCTTCATTTCGGGTTACCTTTTCAGCACACTCAGCCAAACAAAACACGCCCTGGACCACCGCCCGGGCATGCAAGCGTTCTTGTTTCTGGTTCTGGGCATTTACTTCACCTGGTTTTGGTCTCGCGGCCAAACCCTGGCCATGAAAACCTGGCACATCCGTGCTGTTGATGCAAATGGCCAGCCTCTATCACAGGCTCGTGCACTGATTCGCTATCTGCTCAGTTGGGCTTGGTTCCTACCGCCTTTGGCGTTCACCGTGCCCTTTGCCTTGCCTGCTGCCGAAGTGGGTGTGATCACACTGGGATGGATCGTGATCTGGGCCTTGCTGAGCCGATTTCACCCTCAAAAACAGTTTTGGCATGATGCATGGGCTGGCACCCGATTGATCTCAGCCGCATAACGCATTTTTCCTGCACCATGTTTGACAAGACCCCATCCAAAGAATCCGTTAACGCTCAAAAAACACGCAAAGGCCTGAGCCGTGTTTTCCATGCCGGTGGCTATTCGATTCAGGGGTTGAAAGCGGGTTGGCACGAAACTGCTTTTCGCCAAGAAGCCGTGGCTGCGATGGCTCTGATACCCATGGCTTTTTGGCTCGGGCAAAGCTGGCCAGAGACAGCATTGCTGGTCGGCTCGGTTTTACTGGTCATGATTGTCGAGCTGCTCAACACGGGCATTGAGTCGGCCATCGATCGCATCGGCCCTGAGTGGCATGACTTGTCCAAACGTGCGAAAGACATGGGCAGCGCAGCCGTTTTGCTCAGCTTGTTGCTGTGCGTCGGCATTTGGACAGCGGCCATCCTCCAGGCCCTGCGGGCCTGAACAAGCGCTTCGACATGAAGGCACCTGCATTTTCCATCTGTGTTTACTGTGGCTCACGCAACGGCGATGAACCTCGCTTTGCCGAAATGGCAAGACAAGTCGGCACCTGGATCGGCGCGCACGGCGGGCAACTTGTTTACGGCGGTGGCCGCAACGGCCTGATGGGCATCGTCGCTCAGGCCACCCTGGCCGCTGGCGGACAAGTCGTCGGCATCATCCCCACCGCCTTGGTCGAGAAAGAATGGGCGCATCACGGCCTGACTGAACTGCATGTGGTGGACACCATGCATGAACGCAAAAGGATGATGGCCGAGAAAGCCGATGCGTTTTTGGCCTTGCCAGGCGGCATCGGCACCTTTGAAGAGTTGTTTGAAGTCTGGACCTGGCGCCAACTGGGTTACCACGACAAACCCATTGGCATCTTGAACTGCCATGGCTATTACGACAGCCTGATGACCTTCATCGATCAGGTTGTGTCACATGACTTCATGGGCAAGTGGCAAACCGAACTGGTGACCACGGCCACAGAGCCTCTGGCTTTGCTCCAGTCGCTGGTTGAACAATCGGGCATGAGCCTGCCCGCCCGCACTGAATTGATCTGACCCACCCAGTTGGGGCCGTGGCAAAACGCCATAGCCCACTGCATTGGTGGGGATCAGATGGCCGTGTCGTCTTGCTCACCGGTTCGGATGCGCACCACGCGCTCGACCGAAGTCACAAAAATCTTGCCGTCACCGATCTTGCCGGTGCGCGCTGCTTTGATGATGGCGTCCACGCAGCGGTCCACATCATCGTCCTTGACCACCACTTCCACCTTCACCTTGGGCAAAAAGTCGACCACGTATTCAGCGCCGCGGTACAGCTCGGTGTGGCCTTTTTGACGACCAAAACCTTTGACTTCCGTGACTGTGAGACCAGTCACACCACATTCGGCCAAACCTTCACGCACCTCCTCCAGCTTGAAAGGTTTGATGACGGCAGTGATCTGTTTCATGGGGAATCCTCTGGGAAAAGTTAAGCGCGAAATTTGTTGGTCATAGGATAACGCCAATCCTTGCCAAAACTGCGGTGTGTCACGCGAATGCCCACGGGCGATTGGCGGCGTTTGTACTCGTTGAGCTTGATCAGGCGGGTCACTTTTTCCACATCGGCACGCTCAAAACCATCGGCAATCAGCGCCTCCACGCCCTCGTCGTTTTCCATGTAGCGCTGGATGATCGCGTCCAGCACCTCGTACGCGGGCAAGCTGTCCTGGTCTTTTTGGTCGGGGCGCAGCTCAGCGCTGGGTGGGCGGGTGATGATGCGCTCGGGGATCGGCTGGCTGCCCGTGCCATACGGGTCATGAAGGTTGCGCCAGCGCGCCAGGTCAAACACGCGGGTTTTGACCACATCCTTGATCACTGCAAAACCACCCGCCATGTCGCCATAAAGCGTGCAATAACCGGTGGCCATCTCGCTCTTGTTGCCAGTGGTCAGCACAATCGCACCGGTCTTGTTGGACAGCGCCATGAGCAGCGTGCCGCGAATGCGGGCCTGGATGTTCTCTTCGGTCGTGTCTTCTTTCAGCCCCGCAAACTGGGCCGACAGCGCCTGCTTGAAGCCATCAAACAGCGGCGCAATCGAAATTTCGTCGTAACGCACATTCAGGCGCTTGACCATGTCGCGCGAATCGATCCAGCTGATGTCAGCCGTGTAGGGCGAGGGCATCATCACCGCATGGATCTTGTCGGCCCCGATCGCGTCCACCGCAATCGCCAGCACCAGCGCCGAATCGATGCCGCCTGACAGGCCCAAAATCGCGCCCTTGAAACCGTTCTTGCCCAAATAGTCGCGCACACCCAGCACCAGGGCGTCCCACAGCTCGGCATCGGCGCTGGCCAAAGGCACCAGGGCATCGGCCGCTGCGGTCAAGGCCACGCCCTGCTGGCCAACCGATGCCTGCACCGCCAAATCGGCCTCGCGAAAGCCCTCAGCCCGCGCCACGGTCTCGCCTTGGGCAGTGAGCGCAAACGAGCGCCCTTCAAAAATCACCTCATCCTGGCCACCCACCAAATGCGCGTAAATCAGGGGCAAGCCGCAATCGGCCACGCGCTCGCGCATGCGCTGCTCGCGCTCGGCACCCTTGCCTGCATGGAAAGGCGAGGCGTTCAGCACCGCCAGCAACTGCGCGCCGGCATCACGCGCAACGCGTGCCGGTTCGTCAAACCAGGCGTCTTCGCAAATGAGCAAGCCGACCTTCACGCCATCGACTTCGAACACGCCGACACCGTTGCCGGGCGTGAAGTAGCGGCGCTCGTCAAACACCTGGTAATTGGGCAACTCGCGCTTGTCGTAAGGGGCCACCACCTGACCCTCGCACAACACGCTGGCACGGTTGTGTCGGCGCGTCACCGCCACGCTGCGGGTGCGCAGGCCGCCGCCTTCGGGGTGGCCCACCACGACATGCAAACCTTTTAACCCGGCCAACCCGTGGGCCACTGTTTTCAGGGCATCATCACAGGCGTCAATGAAGGCGGGGCGCAGCAACAAGTCTTCGGCGGCATAACCGCAAATCGACAGCTCGGGCGTGAGCACCAGGCGCGCACCCTCGGCATGCGCCCGGGTGGCGAAGTCGATGATTTTTCGGGCATTGCCCGGCATGTCCCCCACGACGAAGTTGAGCTGGGCCACACGAATTTGGAGAGTCATACAGGTGCTGGAAAATGTGAGCTTGAATTATGTCACCCGGGTGCAGGACGACCTGAGCGCCATCGCGCCTGAAGCCTGGGACGGCCTGCTCGCCCGACAAGACGCGCCAAGCCCCTTCATGCAGCATGCCTATTTGTCGGCCATGCAGACCAGCGAATCGGCAGCGCCTGAGACCGGCTGGACGCTGCAAGTCATCAGCCTGTGGCGCAGCACCCCGCAAGGCGATGTGTTGGCCGCCGCCTGCCCGCTCTACATCAAGACCCACTCACGCGGCGAATACGTGTTCGACCACGCCTGGGCCGACGCCTACCAGCGCCACGGCCTCGACTACTACCCCAAAGCCTTGGTCGCCTCGCCCTTCACCCCCGTGCCTGGCAGCCGCTTGCTGGCCGAATCTGACGACGCCCGCCAAGGCCTGTTGGCCGCCCTACTGGACATTTGCCAAACCAACGATATCCCCTCGCTGCACATTTTGTTTGGCAGCGCGCAAGACCTGCAGGCCTGCGAACAAGCCGGGCTGCTGCAACGCGACCAAGTGCAGTTCCATTGGCAAAACCAAGGCTGGCGCGACTTCGATGACTTTTTGGCCAGCCTGACACAAGAAAAACGCAAAAAAATCCGGCAAGAACGCCGCAAAGTAGCCGAGGCGGGCGTCACGTTTCGCGCCGTGCGCGGCCCCGACATGACGGAAGGCGACTGGGCCCTGCTGCTGCGCTGCTACCAGCAAACCTATTGGGAACACGGTAACCCGCCCTACCTGACCCCGGCGTTTTTTGAATCCATGCGCACCGACATGGCCGCCAACTGGCTGTTGTTTGTGGCCGAACATGAAGCGCAGCCCATGGGCATCAGCCTGATCGGCCTGCACCTGGACGCACATGGCCAGCCCGAAGTGGCCTATGGTCGCTATTGGGGCGCGCTGGCTCGGGTGGACTGCCTGCACTTTGAAGCCTGCTACTACCAGCCCATCGAATGGTGCATCCAGCACGGCGTCAAGCGCTTTGAAGGCGGCGCACAAGGCGAACACAAAATGGCCCGCGCCCTGCTGCCCACCCCCACCCACAGCGCCCACTGGCTGGCGCATCCGTCGTTTTCAGAAGCGGTGGCGCGGTTTCTGGAGAGGGAAAAAGCGGGGGTGGAGAACTACCTGGAAGCGCTCAATCAGCACTCACCCTTGAAGAAGGGACCATGAAAAAACGCCTGCACGGTGTGTACCGCACAGGCGTTTTTGGGAGATTTCAACGGCTTCCAGCAGAGGCCGTTGAGACCGGCAATCAGGCCTTGTTGTAGTTGGCGATGCCGTCCAGGATTTCTTTATGGGCCGACTCAATGCCTTCCCAGCCCTTGACCTTGACCCATTTGCCTTTTTCGAGGTCTTTGTAGTGCTCAAAAAAGTGGGCGATTTGCTTGAGTTGCAGCTCGTGGATGTCGTCCAGCGACTTGATTTTGGCGTAGCTGGCCAGGATTTTCTCGGTGGGCACAGCCAACACCTTGCCGTCCATGCCACCTTCGTCTTCCATCAGCAAAATGCCAATGGCGCGGCAAGGCACGACCACACCTGGGGGCAGTGGGAAAGGGGTCATCACCAACACGTCGACCGGGTCACCGTCACCGGCGATGGTCTGGGGCACGTAGCCGTAGTTGGTGGGGTAGTGCATGGCGGTGCCCATGAAGCGGTCCACAAACAAAGCGCCGGACTCTTTGTCCACTTCGTACTTCACAGGGTCGGAGTTCATCGGGATTTCGATGATCACGTTGAATGCATCGGGTACTTTGCTGCCGGGGGTGACTTTGTTCAGGGACATGGTGTCTCGTTGGAAAAGTTGAAAGGAATGTCAATCGCTAGGGATTAACCCCGATTTTACTTTCACCGGGCTTGCGTCCCTTCCGCGTTGAGGGGTTTTGGGCTGTCTCTGGCGTGATTTCCAAATGCCGCAGGGGCATCACAATCGGGTCCATGCAACTGAATTTCATCGCCAACCAATCCGTTCCGGCCCTGGCAGGGCAAACCATCGATGTACTCGACCCGTCTGACGGGCTGGTGTTCGATCAGATCCCGCGCAGCCAAGCCGCTGACATCGATGCCGCGGTGCAAGCGGCCCGTGCCGCTTTCAACGGCCCTTGGGGCAAGCTGACGGCTGTGGAGCGTGGGCGCTTGCTCATGAAGCTGTCTCAAAAAGTGAGTGAGCACGCAGCCGAACTGGCCGCCCTAGAGCTGCGCGACTGCGGCAAGCCCACCAAACAAGCGGCTGCGGATTCGGTGGCTTTGGCGCGTTACTTTGAGTTTTATGCCGGTGCCTGCGACAAGCTGCACGGTGAGACCCTGCCTTACCAAAACGGCTACAGCGTGCTGACCTGGCGCGAGCCGCATGGGGTGACGGGCCATGTGATCCCCTGGAACTACCCGATGCAGATTTTTGGGCGCAGCGTAGGTGGCGCTTTGGCAGCTGGCAATGCCTGCGTGGTCAAACCGGCCGAAGACGCATGCCTGAGCCTGATCCGCGTAGCGCAACTGGCGGCCGAAGTCGGCTTTCCGCCGGGTGCCATCAACATCGTCACCGGTTACGGCCACGAGGTGGGCGACGCGCTGGCCCGCCACCCGGGCATTGACCACATCAGCTTCACCGGCAGCCCCCGCGTGGGCACGCTGATCCAGCAAGTGGCGGCTGAGCGGCACTGCCCCGTGACACTGGAGCTGGGCGGCAAAAGCCCGCAGATCATTTTTGACGACGCCGACCTGGATGCGGCCATTCCGGTGGTGGTGAATGCCATCGTGCAAAACTCCGGCCAGACCTGCAGCGCGGGCTCTCGCGTGCTGATCCAGCAAGGCATTTACGAACCGCTTTTGAAACGTCTGGGCGAAGCCTTCAGCCGCCTGCAAGTGGGCTCGGCCGCCATGAACCTGGACTTGGGGCCACTGATTCGCGCCAGCCAGTTGCAGCGCGTCACCGGCTTTTTGGACCAGGCCCGCGCCGATGGCATTGCCACCGTGGCACAAGGGCAAATTGCGGCGGGCGTGCCTGCGGGTGGCTTTTACCAAGCCCCCACCCTGCTGCGCGATGTGCCGGTGATGCACCGCCTGGCGCAAGAAGAAGTCTTTGGTCCGGTGCTGTCGGCGATGTCCTTCACCGACGAGGACCACGCTGTGGCTTTGGCCAATGCCACCGAATTCGGTTTGGTGGCCGGTATCTGGACGCGTGACGGTGGCCGCCAGTTCCGCATGGCCAAGCGCGTGCGCAGCGGCCAGGTGTTCATCAACAACTACGGCGCAGGTGGTGGCGTGGAGCTGCCTTTTGGGGGTGTCAAGTCCTCGGGCTATGGACGCGAAAAAGGCTTTGAGGCGCTGCTGGGTTTTACCACCCTCAAGACGGTGGCCATTCAGCACGGTTGAAGCCACTGGGTTCAACCCCTTTGTGTACCCCCACTTCATGGGCGCTCCAAGCTTTGGCTCCCTCGATTTGAGCTGGGATCCATACTGCTGTCCTCCCGAACTTGATCCGGGATCCATGCATTCGTCATCCTGGACTTGATCCGGGATCCATGGCATGCAAGTGAGATGAACCCCGGGTCTTCGCCCGGGGTGACAAATGCAAGGTCTTCGCCTGGGATGACAAATCAAGGGTCTTCCCGCGAGGTGATCCATGGGGCGCGGAGGCTGGGGCACAATCGAGGCCATGTCTGAACGCGTCATTCCGCTGGTTGACCAGCGCCACCCCAGCTTGCCTTTGCCCCCCTTGTCGGCGGGGCATGACCTGAGCACCCTGCCGCTGGACGGGCTGCGTCGCCCGCTGACCGATCTGCGCATCAGCGTGACCGACCGCTGCAACTTCCGCTGCAGTTACTGCATGCCCAAGGAGGTCTTTGACAAAGACTACGCCTACTTGCCGCACAGCCACCTGCTGAGTTTTGAAGAAATCACCCGCATCGCCACCGTGTTCGTGGGCCGTGGGGTGCGCAAAATCCGACTGACGGGCGGTGAACCGCTGCTGCGCAAGAACATCGAAATCTTGATTGAACAATTGGCCGCCCTGCGCACGCCCGATGGTCAGCCGCTTGATTTGACGCTGACCACCAACGGCTCACTGCTGGCGCGCAAAGCCCAGAGCCTGAAAAACGCGGGCCTGCAGCGCGTGACGGTGAGCTTGGACGGGCTGGACGACGCCGTCTTCCGCCAGATGAACGACGTGGACTTTCCGGTGGCCGATGTGTTGGATGGCATTGCCGCTGCCCAAGCAGCAGGCTTGGGGCCGATCAAGGTCAACATGGTCGTCAAACGCGGCACCAACGAGCATGAAATATTGCCCATGGCCCGGCATTTCCGGGGCACAGGCATCGTGCTACGCTTCATTGAATACATGGACGTGGGTGCGACCAATGGCTGGTGCATGGACGAGGTGCTGCCCAGCGCAGACGTCGTGCGCCTGCTGCATGCCGAGCTGCCGCTGGTGCAGCTGGACCCAGCCGCCCCGGGCGAGACCGCCGAGCGCTGGGGCTACGCCAACGCCCAAGGCGAGCACGACCCAAGTTTGGGCGAGATCGGCGTGATCAGCAGCGTGACGCAGGCCTTTTGCGGCGACTGCAACCGCGCCCGTTTGTCCACCGAAGGCCGCTTGTACCTGTGCCTGTTTGCCAGCCAGGGCTATGACCTGCGCCAGCTCTTGCGTGATCCCACTCAAGACGATACGGCGCTGGCCGCCACGGTGGACGCCATCTGGCGCGGACGAACCGACCAATATTCGGTGCTGCGCAGCCTGCGCGGCCCCGACACCGCCAGCGGCCCCGGGCGCCGGGTGGAAATGAGCTATATCGGAGGCTGAACGCCATGAACCACACAGCACCGGCCATCACGGGCCTGATTTTGGCGGGCGGGCGCGGCTCACGCATGGGCGGCATCGACAAGGGCCTGCAAAACTTTCGCGGCATGCCGCTGGCGCTGCAAACCCTGATGCGCCTGCAACTGCAAAGCCTGCCGCTGCAAGAAATTTTGATCAATGCCAACCGCAACCTGGCCGCCTACGAGTCCTTGGGCGTGCCGGTCTGGCCCGACAGCATCGATGGCTATGCGGGGCCATTGGCGGGCTTTCTCACGGGCCTGGAGCGCTGCGAAACCCCGCTCTTGCTCACTGTGCCCTGCGACTCGCCGCTGTTTCCACTCGATCTGGTTGAACGCCTGTACAAAGCCATGGATGAGCAAGACGCCGACATGGCGATGGCGGCTGCACCCGAGACCGATGGCGCGGTGCGCCCACAGCCGGTGTTTTGCCTGCTCAAAACAGAGCTGCTGGAGAGCCTGGTCAAGTTCACCCAAAGCGGTGGCCGCAAGATCGACGCATGGACGGGCCAGCACCGCTGCGCCATCGTGCCGTTTGACCAGAGCGGCGACAGCGCCCACGCTTTTGCCAACGCCAACACACTGGCCGAATTGCAAGAACTCGAATCACTTTGAACCGCGCGGCACGGCAGCGCCGTGCCCCATCGCCATTGTTATTGCCATGACCACCCCTGCCCTGTCCCTTGATCAGATCGCCGAGCGCCTGCAAGGCTACGACCCGCAGGCCTTGTCGGCCAGCCAGGTCAATGCGTTTTTGGCCCAACTGGTGCAGCCGGTGCGCGAACAAGAAACCGTGCCGCTGATGCAGGCGCACGGCCGCATACTGGCCCGTGACGTGGTCTCGCCCATCAGCGTGCCGCCGCACGACAACTCGGCCATGGACGGCTACGCCCTGCGGGGGGCTGAACTACAAGCCGGACAAGTCACGCCCTTCAAGGTCGTGGGTACCGCCTTCGCTGGTGCCGCTTGGCAAGGCAACGTGGGTGCCGGTGAATGCGTGCGCATCATGACCGGCGCCATCATGCCCGCCGGACTGGACACCGTGGCCCCGCAAGAGTTGGTGAGAACCGAGGGCGACACGGTGCAGATTGCGCCAGGCCTGCTGCAACCCGGCGACAACCGCCGTTTGCTGGGCGAAGACCTGATGGCGGGCCAAGCCGCCTTGTCGGCCGGGGCGAAATTGACTCCCGCCGCCTGCGGCCTGCTGGCCAGCCTGGGCATGCCCACCGTCACGGTGTGGCGCAGGCCCAAAGTGGCCTATTTTTCAACCGGCGACGAGATTTTGAGTCTGGGTGAAGCCCCCCGCGAAGGCGCGGTGTACGACAGCAACCGCTACACCGTGGCGGGCCTGGTGCAAGCACTCGGCTGCGAGTTGATCGACATGGGCGTGGTGCGCGACGAGCCTGCCGCGCTGGAACAGGCTTTCAGAGATGCCGCAGCGCAAGCCGATGCGGTCATCACCAGCGGCGGTGTCAGCGTGGGCGAGGCAGACCACACCAAGGCCATGATGAAAAAACTGGGCGATGTGGCGTTTTGGCGCATCGCCATGCGCCCCGGCCGCCCCATGGCGGTGGGCCGGATCACGCACGGTGAGCGCTCGGCCGTACTGTTTGGCTTACCCGGCAACCCGGTGGCTGTCATGGTCACGTTTGCCGCCTTTGTGCGCCCTGCCCTGCAGCAACTCATGGGCTGGCAAGCGCCGCCGCTGCCCTTGCTCAAAGCCAAAAGCACAGAAGCCCTGCGCAAGAAACCCGGCCGCACCGAATACCAGCGCGGCATCGTCAGCACCAACGCGACAGGCGAGTTGCAAGTCAGCATCACCGGCAACCAAGGCTCAGGCGTGCTCAGCTCCATGGTGCAGGCCAACGGCCTGATCGTGCTGGGCCATGCCCAAGGCAATGTGGCCGTGGGCGATGCGGTGGACGTCATGATGTTTGACGGACACCTCTGACGACCGCAGCGCCACAAAAAAGGGGCTGAATTTCTTCAGCCCCTTTGGATTTGAAACCTCCATCGGAACGGCTCAATGCGCGCCTGTCGCAGGCTCCTCCAGCGCAAGCGCCTTGTTCGGGCCAGGCACGCTCTTGCGGGCCAACAGCGAGTACATGGTGGGCACCACAAAGATGGTCAGCAATGTGCCCAAACTCATGCCGCCCACAATGACCCAGCCGATTTGCGTGCGGCTTTCAGCGCCAGCCCCTTTGGCCAAGGCCAGGGGCACAGCACCCAACACCATGGCACCCGTGGTCATCAGGATCGGACGCAGACGTTGGCCACTGGCTTTGACCAAGGCCTGCATGGTCTCCACGCCTTGTTCACGCAATTGGTTGGTGAACTCGACAATCAAAATGCCGTGCTTGGTGATCAAACCGACCAAGGTGATCAAGCCAATCTGTGAGTACACATTCAGTGAGCCCCCCGTCCATTTGAGTGCCAGTAAAGCACCGATCATGGACAGCGGCACCGACAACATGATGATGAAAGGGTCGATGAAGCTCTCAAACTGCGCGGCCAGCACCAAAAAGATGAAGAACAGCGCCAACACAAAAACGATCACCAAGGCACCTTGGGAATTGCGAAATTCGCGCGAGGTGCCATTGAGCTCGGTGGTGTATCCCGGCTTGAGCACCTTGGCTGCGGTGGCATCGAGGAACTGGAGGGCCTCACCCAATGAATAGTCCGGCGACAAGTTGGCGGTGATCGACACCGATCGGCGCTGACCAAAGTGGTTCAACTCACGGGGAGAAACACTTTCACGGATTTTCACGAGGGCTGACAACGGAATCATCGCGTCGTTACGTCCCCGGATGTAAATGCTTTCCACATCGTCTGGCGTGTTGCGGCCAGAGGCCTGTGTTTGCACGATCACATCGTACTGCTCGGCATCCCGCTTATAACGGGTGACCACGCGCCCGCCCAGCATGGTCTCCAATGCTTTGGCCACAGCATCCACACCGACCCCCAATTCGGCCGCTTTGGCGCGGTCGACTTCGATGCGCAATTCAGGCTTGTTCAAGCGCAAATCAACATCGGGCGCAACGATGCCGGGGTTCTTGGCAATTTCATCCAGAATTTCGCGCGTCACCGCATTCAAGTTCTGGTAACTGTCCGAAGTTTGGATCACAAAATTGACGGGGCGCTCACGAAAGCCTTGCCCCAACGATGGCGGGGTGATGGCAAACGCGTTCACACCGGGCAAACCATTGAATTTCGGGCCCAACTCACGGGCAATTTCCAGTGTGGTGCGCTGGCGTTTTTCCCAATCAACAGCACGGTAAATGACCGATCCTTGGGCCACTGTGGGGTTACCAATGTTGGCAAAAATGCGGTCAAATTCAGGGTAGGCCTCGCCCATGCGCTCCAACACTTTGGCATATCGGTCGGTGTAATCCAGGGTCGAGCCATCTGGCGCTGTGACGGTGGCCAACAAAGTGCCGCGATCTTCCATCGGGGCCAACTCTTGCTTCATGCTGGGATAAACCAGCGCAATTGCCACGCCACTGCCCACCATGATCAACAGCACCAGCCAACGCGCTTTGCGCAAGACCCAGCTCAACAAGCGCTCATAAGCATCTGACAAAGCCGTCAACAAGCGCTCCATCGTGCGGTCAAACCAGCCCGGGTTGGGGTTGTGCTTGAGCAACTTAGAACTCATCATGGGTGACAGCGTCAAGGCCACAAAGCCAGAGACGATCACAGAGCCGGCCAAGGCCAGCGCAAACTCCGTGAAAAGTTTGCCTGTACGACCGGGCGTAAAGGCCAAAGGCGCGAACACCGCAGCCAAGGTCATGGTCATCGCGACCACCGCAAAGCCAATTTCACGGGAGCCCTTGATGGCAGCCGAAAATGGGTCCAAGCCTTCCTCAATGTGACGGTAAATGTTCTCCAGAACCACGATCGCATCATCCACCACCAGACCAATCGCCAGCACCAGCGCCAGCAGTGTCAAGGTGTTGATGGTGAAACCCGCCAAAGCCATCATGGCAAAGGTGCCAATCAAGCTGACCGGGATGGTGATGATCGGGATGATCGATGCGCGAACGGTACGCAAGAAAACAAAGATCACCAGGGCCACCAAAACCACGGCTTCCACGATGGTCTTGAACACACTCTTGATGGAGCGGTCAATGAACACCGAGTTGTCGTTGGCCACCGTGATGGTGATGCCAGGGGGCAAGTCAGCTTCCAAACGCGGCATCATGTCGCGCACGCCTTTGGACAACTCCAGAGGATTGGCCGTGGCCTGACGAATCACACCTGCAGCTACAGCATGGCGACCGGCCAAACGAACTGCGCTGCGTTCATCGGCTGCAGCCTCTTCCACTTTGGCGACATCCCTGATTTTGACGGGAAAACCATTGACCGTTTTGAGCACGATGTCGGCAAACTGAGCCGGACGCGTGAGGTCGGTTTGCGAGGTCACCGTGAACTCGCGGTTGCTTGACTCAATGCGTCCTGCGGGCAACTCCAGATTGCTGCGTCGGATCGCATCTTCCACATCTTGTGGTGTGAGTTTGTAGCCTGCCAGACGTTCGGGCTCCAACCAGACCCGCATGGCGTATTTGCGTTCACCGTAGATGCGCACATCGGCCACACCCGTGACGGTTTGCAACCGGGGTTTGACCACCCGGTTGATCATGTCGTTGATCTGCAAGGGGTTGAGCGTGTCGCTCGAAAACGCGAGCCAAATCACCGGGAAAGCATCGGCCTCGACCTTGGCAATCACCGGCTCTTCGATGGCTTGAGGCAAGCGGTTGCGCACGCGTGAAGTGCGGTCACGCACTTCGGCGGCAGCCGTGTCAGCGTCTTTTTCGAGTCGAAAACGGACCGTGATCTGCGACTGCTCGGCACGGCTGATGGACGTGATCACATCCACAGCGTCAATCCCAGCAATCGAGTCTTCGAGGGGTTTGGACACTTGCGTCTCAATCACCTCGGCCGAGGCGCCTGGGTATTTGACACTCACAGTGACCGTCGGCTCATCGATCTTGGGATATTCACGCACCGACAAACGGTCAAAACTGACCGCGCCGATCAGCAAGATCAGCAGCGACATGACGACGGCCAGAACGGGCCTGCGGATGGATGTCTCAGCGAGTTGCATCTGCACCTCGCAAGCAAGGGTTGGGGCCACTCAGCGGCTTGGCCGCTGGTGCTGCACGGGCCACATTCGGATTGCCCGTGTTGTTCACCACACCGGCTGGGGACAAACCCGCTGAAGGCGCAGGCGGGACTGCTGCGACTGCAGGCGTTGAAGCGGTGGCAGCAGCACCTGCCACAGGCTTGCCACTGGCTGGACGAGACATGTCCACCACGCGCACGGGCGTACCGTCTTTTTGCAAGCGTTGATGACCGGCGACCACCACGGTGTCATCGAGTTCCAGCCCTTCCAGAATTTCCACTTTGCCAGGTTGGCGCAAACCCACTTTGACAGGCACACGCTGAGATATCAATGTCTCGGGTTTGTCACCGGGAATGACCTTGACCACGAAAGTGCGCCCGCCCTGCGGCACGATGGCTTCTTCAGGAATGACCAAGGCCGAGGGTCGAGAACCAAACACGGCATTGACGCGTGCAAACATGCCAGGGCGCAACTGCTGCTGGCGATTGTCAATGCAGCCACGCACACCCACCGAACGTCCATTGGCATCAATCAATGGATCGACAGCCTGCACCACAGCGGCAAATGAGCGCCCGGGCAAAGCATCCAAGGTCAGCTGTGCGCTCTGACCTGCGCGTACTTTGGCCTGAAAACGCTCAGGCAACCGAAAGTCCACCAGCACAGCATCGATGTCTTCGATGTTGACCACATCGGCGCCATCCTTGAGGTAATCGCCCACGTTGATTTGGCGCAGACCCGTGACGCCATTGAATGGAGCGATGATCTTCAGGCGCTGCAAGGTCGCCTGCGCCAAATCCAATTTGGCCTGGGCGACCTCCAAAGCGGCCGCACTTTCATCGAGCGAACGTTTGCTGATGAAATTTTGAGCCACCAACTCTTGGTTGCGCTTGTGGTTGGCGGCAGCAATCGACATTTCGGCTTTAGCTTGCGAGAGCTGAGCGGCCTGCAGCTGATCATCCAGTTGCACCAGCAGCTGCCCTTTGCTCACGCGCTGGCCATCGTTGAACAGGATTTTGGCCACACGCCCTGCCACTTCCGGGCGGAGCATGACGCCTTGGCGGGACCGCAAACTGCCCACCGACTGGGCTTCATCGACCAAAGTGATCGATGTGACTTTGGCGACCTCCACCGCTGGGGCCCTGGCTGCAGCTGGCGCTGTCGCCGCACTGGGCGGCTGATCACCCGAAGAAGGGCGCTGTGCCCACCAAGCCACACCAGACGCCACACACACACCGATCACTGCGATCAGCACGTACTTCTTTTGATAAGCCATTGCAGAAATCCCGCTACATTGAAGACGCAAACAGTTTCCGAATGTAACAGTCTTGTGCCCGATTCCCGCGAGGGAAAACGACAGGCTTGGCAGCCAAACACCTGTGTTTTCAGGTCTTTACATGAGGTTTACACGCCAAGAGTTCAGCGTTGGAGAACCTTGTCCACCCCTTTATTGGCCAATGCGTCGGCCCTTTCATTACCGGGGTCTCCCGCATGGCCTTTGACCCAGCGCCACTCAATTCGATGTCCCGCACTGGACACCACATGGTCCAACGCTTGCCACAACTCGACGTTTTTGACCGGTTGCTTGGATGCGGTACGCCAGCCTTTGGCTTTCCAGCCGTGGATCCACTCGGTGATGCCTTTGCGAACGTATTCGCTGTCCAAATAAAGCGTGACTTGGCAAGGCCGCTTGAGCGCTTTGAGACCTTCAATCACGGCCGTGAGTTCCATGCGGTTATTGGTGGTACCCAATTCGCCGCCAAAGAGTTCGTGGACATGCTGGCCAGATTGCAGGCGAACGCCCCAGCCTCCAGGACCAGGGTTGCCCTTGCAAGCCCCATCGGTATGGATAACAACGTGATTCAAGAGATATCTTTCGAGGCCGTCCGGCCGCTGATAGGAGAGTCTGATCTGGCCAAGGGCACAGCAGTTGCAGCGGGCGATCGTACAGTGCGCCAGCGACGACCGTCGAGCCAACGGCTACCGGACACCCGCTTGGTGGCCACAATCAAATAAACACCACCCAAAATCGGCCACCACCGCGGCCCTAATGCATCCAACCGGTCGAGTCGCCGCATCCAGCGTTCACTGGCCAAAGCCGGTGGCCAACCCATGAAGCGGCTGACCTGAACTTCAAATCCAAGCAAACGCAGCCAATCCCTTAAACGCCGGTAGCCAATCAGATGCGACTCAAAACTGCCCAGGTCACCCGTTTTACGCTGCGCTCGCTCATATTGCCACCCCCAAAAGCTCACGGGGTTCAAACCAGTAATGAGGACTTGGCCCTCCGGGATCAGGACCCGCTCTACTTCGCGCAAACAAGCGTGCGGATCGGCCGATCTTTCCAGCGCATGCGGCAAAACGACCAAATCCAGGCTATCGGCAGACCAAGGCCATGCCCGGCTGTCAAAACCCACATGCGGGTGCATCGGTGCATCGGCCCCGCTTGTGTTTGTATTGACTGAGGACTCGGCTTCAAATTCAGTCTGTGCCAACCAACGGTGCGGCATGCGGTTGCTTCGTAAACTGTGCAAATCTGGCCAGCCCAATTGCAAGGCGTGGTACCCAAAGACATCGGACAGCAGTTCGTCGGCTTGGGTCTGTTCCCAAGCCAGCAAGCGTCCAGCCACGGGCTGACCCAAATGGCCCAGCCAAGACGAGGCTGAATACTTACTTTCTATAATCGGGGACTCCATGAAACTCATCCCTTTGCCCGCATTCACAGACAACTACATTTGGTTGTTGCACGATGACCATCATGCCCTGGTGGTCGACCCCGGCGACAGTGCCGTGGTGTTGACTTGGCTGGCAGAAAATCCCGGGATCAAACTGGACACCATTCTAGTCACGCATCACCATGCCGATCACACGTCAGGGCTGATCGAGCTGACAGAAAAAACACAAGCTCAAGTGCATGGACCCGCCATGGAAATCATGCCACGGCCAGTCCATGGTGTTCAAGATGGGGATGAAATTGACTGGCATGGCCTTCGTCTGCAAGTGATCGATGTCCCCGGCCATACGGCAGGGCATATCGCTTTTTGGACCCAACAGGCAAACCAAGCGCCCCTGCTGTTTTGCGGTGACACCTTGTTCTCCGGTGGCTGTGGTCGCTTGTTTGAAGGCACGCCTGCACAGATGCTCAAGTCTCTTGACCGCTTGGCAGGTTTACCCGGCAACACACTTGTCTGTCCGGCGCACGAATACACCTTGTCCAACTTGAAATTCGCATTGGCGGTTGACCCTGATAATGCGGCACTGCAGACTTACTTTGATGCCTGCACACAGATGCGCCAAGAAGGCCTGCCCACTTTACCCGTGAGCCTGTCTACCGAGTTGGCAATCAATCCTTTTTTGCGAAGCCGCAGCCGTGCCGTGGCTGCCGCAGTTCAGCAACGCCAAGCATGGGCTGTGGACGATGTCTCCACCTTTGCCGCATTGCGTGCATGGAAAAACGAATTCAAATGAACCTGATTTTTCAGATGTGGTTTTCAAGCCGTCCTGCCGTTTTGGCGGTGACAGCAGGTTTTTGCCTGTTTCTCACCGGTTGCGCAAGTACTGCGCCAAACGCTGAATCGCCACCAGCGCCCGTGCAGGCTCCCGTGGTCAAGCCCAAGCCCGCCCAGACCGTGCAGGTCACCAGCAATGACACCTCTGTCTCACTCAAGCCCCGAGCCAACCTGGGCCTGACCCCCGTGACAGACATCTGGGAGCGCATTCGCCGAGGCTTTGCCATGCCAGACCTCGACGATGAGTTCGTGCGCAATCGAGAGCAGTGGTACGCCAGTCGGCCAGACTACATCTTGCGCATGACCGAACGTTCACGGCCATACCTCTTTCACATTGTTGAAGAGCTTGAGCGCCGCAATATGCCCACAGAGCTCGCTTTGCTGCCGTTCATCGAATCGGCCTTCAACCCGAACGCTGTGTCTTCAGCCAAAGCCGCGGGCATGTGGCAATTCATGCCGGCCACTGGCAAGTATTTCGACTTGAAACAAAATCTCTTTCGCGACGAACGCCGTGACGTGCTTGAATCTACTCGGGCCGCACTGGATTACCTGCAAAAACTCTACGGCATGTTTGGCGACTGGCACCTCGCTCTGGCTGCCTACAACTGGGGCGAGGGCAGTGTCGGTCGTGCTTTGGCTCGCAACAAAGCGCAAGGCAAGCCCCTCACCTACAGCGACTTGAACATGCCCAACGAGACGCGCTATTACGTCCCCAAGTTGCAAGCCGTCAAAAACATCGTGGCGCAACCTGAAGCGTTCAACACCCAATTGCCATTGATCCAGAATCACCCCTTCTTCAAGAGCGTGCAAATCGACCGCGACATTGACGTGACCGTCGCAGCACGACTGGCGGGCATCAGTGTTGAGGACTTCAAAACATTGAATCCTTCGATGAACCGCCCTGTGATACTTGCTGCAGGGACACCCCAGGTCTTGCTGCCTTGGGACAACGCCACAAGCTTTGAAATCAACTTGCAAAACCATGCCAACCAACGATTGGCCACTTGGACCGCTTGGCAAGCACCCCGCACGATGAAGGCGGACGAAGCGGCAAACTTGGTGAACATGCCCACAGATCTGCTTCGCTCCGCCAATGGCATTCCGCCCAACATGATGGTCAAAGCTGGATCGACCTTGCTGGTCCACCGCAAAGGACAACTGGACAACGATGTGACCGAACACACAGCCGACAACGCCCAGTTGGCCTTCGCACCAGAAATTGTCTTGCGCCGCATCATGGTCAGCGCCCGCAAAGGCGACTCACTGGCCAGCCTGGCAGCCCGACATGGTGTGAGCGCAGCAAGCATGGCCACTTGGAACAAGCTCAAACCCAATGCCCATTTGAACGCCGGCCAAAGTTTGGCGGTTTTGGTGCCCACATCCCAATCACCACGGCTGAGCGCCAAAGCCGCAACGCACAAGAGAACAGGGTCTGCGCCCGTGGCACGTCGACCCGCACCCAAGCTCGCCAAACGCTGAAGCAAAGCTCAAACGGCAAATCGGAGTTTTGATTTGCCTGCAAAATTGTTGGTGTAAAGACGCTCAAGTGATTGCCGACTCATCGGACCATAGCCCGTTAAACGGGCATGGGCCTGCCACGCGTTGAGTACAGGCTCGGCGTCGAACAAACCATCCATGGCGTACGATTCGCGCAGCTTCTCAAAAGCACCCAAGTACAGCGCTCGGTCACCCATCCAGTACGCTGGAGGAACATGTTTCAAAATGTCCGTCAAGCCAGCCGTCTGAAGCCATTTGAGTGCGTGGATCACCGCATCGCTCAAGGCCTGAGCCACTTCTGGCTGGCGTTGCAAAAATTCAGTCCGTGTGAACAAGCATGCGCCAGGCACATCCCTCGTCATCACCTTGCGCGTTGAAGTCATGGACCGAGCATCCCCCAATATGCGGATTTCGTTTTTTTGCTCAAGGCCATGCATCATAGGATCGGGGTTGCACAAGGCATCAATCGTGCCGTTGCGCAAGGCCTCTGAAACGCTGGCGGAAGTCCCGACTTCCACGAAAGTCACATCTTCGGGCAGCAAGCCGTGCTGCAACAACCATTGGCAAGACATCCAGTGGGTAGACGAGTCGAGGGCAGAAACGCCAATGCGGGCCCCCTTGAGTTCCATCACCGACCGCATGGCGGCGCCTTTGCGAATGGACACACCCAGCGCAATCTGAGGCGCGCGCCCCAACTGCACAAACCCTTGGTAACCCAGTCCTTTTTGCTGAAGGCCAAACAAATGCTCAAACGCGCCGGCTACAACATCGGCTTGGCCGTTGATGACGCTGCCCAAGGCTTTGCCGCCCCCCTCTTGAGAGACCCACTCCACGACCAAGCCCGCTTGCCGAAAATACCCGAGTTGCTCGGCCAGCGTCAAAGGCAAATGGTAGAGGCTTTGCCTTGCTGCCAATGAGATTTTGACCCGCAAGTTGGCGCGTGGGGCCTCCGCTGCTGACAACGCGCCACTGGCCAGCGACCCCAAGGATGCCAGCATGAATAAACGTCGTGGACGGATCAACCGCGACAAATTTGCACTCCCATTGAAACGACCGATGATTCGATGTTCAGAGCTTAAATGCGCAGATATAAGTTCGCATCAGGATCAATCCTGAGCGGGTTTTCACGTAATGGATTGCAAGTATTGGAAAGGGTCGTTTGCCGAGCGCCTGGCACCATTCACGTGGTTGCCAACTCAGCGCCTGTCGACCAGTGCATGCGCGATGGTGCCCAAATCGACATATTCCAGTTCACTGCCCGCAGGCACGCCACGTGCGAGCCGGGTCACCTTGATGCCCTGCTGGCGAATCATCTCTGAGATGACATGTGCCGTCGCCTCACCTTCGGCCGTGAAATTGGTGGCCAAAATCACTTCCCGCACCAGACCATCACCCACTCTTTTTTTGAGTTTGGCCAAACCAATATCGTGTGGACCAATCCCATCGAGGGGACTGAGTTTGCCCATCAACACAAAATACAAACCGCGGTATGTGTCCGTTCGCTCGATCGCAGACTGGTCTGCAGGCGTTTCGATCACACACAACTGACTGCGCTCGCGCGTCGCATCCTGGCACGTGTCGCAAAGCTCTGCTTCGGTGAAAGTGTGGCAACACGCACAGTGCCGGACGTTGTCCACTGCATTTTGCAAAGCGACTGCCAATTGACGCGCTGTAGCCCTGTCGTTTTGCAGCAATTGAAATGCCATGCGCTGTGCGGATTTGATGCCCACACCCGGCAAGCCCTTGAGGGCTTGAACCAAAGTGGCGAGTGCGTGGGTATCAGCCATGAACAGCAGCGCTTTCGATGAACGGTCAGAAAGGCAGTTTCATGCCCGGTGGCAATCCAGCCGTCAGCTTGCCCATTTTTTGCTGGGACACTTCTTCGGCGTGACGCACCGCATCGTTGAATGCAGCGGCCACCAAGTCTTCCAGCATGTCCTTGTCATCGGCCAGCAGACTCGGGTCAATGGTCACGCGGCGCACATTGTGCTTGCAGGTCATCAAGACCTTGACCATGCCCGAACCGGACTGGCCTTCGACTTCCACATTGGCCAATTCATCTTGGGCTTTTTTCAAGTTGTCTTGCATGGCTTGCGCTTGTTTCATCAAGCCAGCGAGTTGTCCTTTGTTGAACATGGAATTTCCTTCAATTTCAGTTGTTTCAGTGAGAAGAGGTCAGATCACCTGCAAGCTGCCGGGCACAATGCGCGCGCCGAAATCCCGCACCATGGTCTGCACCAGCGGATCGTTTTCAATCAATTCCTGAGCGGCCACCATCTTGGCGGCAGCAGCGACAGCCAAGCGCTTGGCTGGACAGTCGAGCACAGGACCGAGCTCGATTTGCAAGCGCACTTGACCATGCCCTGCTGCGGCCAAAGCCATTTGCAAGCGTTCACGGCTGGCCGGGTGGTTCAAGGATTCACGCTCAATGCGCAGCATCCACTGGTCAACATCACGCGCCACCAGTTGCGACTGCAAAGCCAATTCGCGCACCAGTGCTGTGATGGCTTCTTGCGCCAACAAGCCCTGCACCACGCCAAACCAGACATCGCCTTCTGCGGTGGTCTGCAAGGGTGTGGTGGGCGCAGTCTTGGGCACATCCACACGCACAGAGTCAGAGGCTTCACGCACAGGCAAAGAACGCAAACCCGACTCGACTGGCACAGACGGAGGCAAGGACGCCACAAACGCATCTGCGGCATCGTCGCCGAAATAATCGGAGGCGTCAGGCAGATCCTCCCAAGGTGGCGGCTCAGACACCGGCGCCATTGGAGGCGCTGCCGAAGGCGCAGCACTGGGCGCAATCGCTGCTTGTGACGCTGCTTGTGACGCTGCTTGTGACGCGGATGGTGGAGCTGGTGGAGACTGCGGGGCTGGTGCTGGCCTGGGCGCGACCACCGCAGGCGAAGGCGCTAAAGATGGCTGCGCAGGTGTGGCCGGGACTTCAGTTACTGGGCTACGGCTGATTCGCGGACTTTTTTTTTCAGCCGATCCTGCTGTTGGTTTGAACGCCAACAAGCGCAGCAAAACCATGGTCAAAGCAGCATACTCATCAGGCGCCAAACCCAACTCGGGACGCCCATGCAGGCACAAGCTGTAAAGCAGCTGTGTTTCCTCTGCGGGCATGGCGTGGGCCAAATCGGCCAAACCCTGGGTATCGGGATCATCGCCGTCTTGCGCCATGCCTGGCACCATCTGCATCACGGCCATGCGTTGCAACAGCATCGCCATGTCTTCCAGCGTGGCCGCAGCAGATACACCTTGCAGACGCAAAGCATTGACCTGCCCGACCACGGTCGCACCATCGCCTTCGGCCAAAGCACCGATGAGCTGCAACACATGGGTGCGGTCCACACTGCCCAGCATTTGACGCACGCCCGCTTCTTGCAGTTGGCCGTTGCCGAAAGCGATGGCCTGATCGGTCAAGCTCAAGGCATCACGCATCGAACCCCGTGCGGCCCGAGACAACAAGCGAAGTGCTTGCGGTTCAGCACTCAATTGTTCGGTGGCCAGCACGCGTGTCAGGTGTTCAAAAACGGTCTCTGGCGCCATCGGACGCAGATTGAACTGCAGGCAACGCGAGAGCACCGTGACGGGCACCTTTTGCGGATCGGTCGTTGCCAAGACAAATTTCAGATATTCAGGGGGCTCTTCCAGCGTCTTCAACATCGCATTGAAAGCGGTGTTGGTGAGCATGTGCACTTCGTCGATCATGAAGACCTTGAAACGCCCCTGCACAGGCTTGTAAACCGCTTGCTCCAGCAGGCTTTGCACCTCGTCAACGCCGCGATTGGACGCGGCATCCAGCTCGGTGTAATCGACAAAACGACCGGCATCGATGTCACGGCAAGCCTGGCAAACGCCACACGGCTCAGCGGTGATGCCGCCTTGCCCGTCTGCACCTTGGCAATTGAGCGATTTGGCCAAGATCCGGGACACCGTGGTCTTGCCCACGCCCCGCGTGCCCGTGAACAAATACGCATGGTGCAAACGCTGTTGCACCAAGGCATTGGTCAAGGCCTGAACCACGTGCTCCTGCCCCACCATTTCGGTGAAATTGCGAGGGCGGTATTTGCGCGCGAGAACAAGGTAAGACATGCTTCTGATTCTATCGGGCCGCAAAGCCATTCCGGGAAATGCAGCCATCAAAGCCCCAAGTCCTGCGCATAAAAAGGGAAAAAGTATGGCCAGGCACAGAAAGCCTCCTAAGCTCGCCTACAATTAAAGGCGACGGGCCTTCCCGCATGGTGAAGCGGCCAACCGGGTCAGGTGGGGAACCAAGCAGCCCTAACTGTGGAGCCAGTGCCGGGGTCAAGGCTCGTCAACTTCTTGCGTTAAAGTGAATTAGATCAACAGGTTACCGTGAATTCGGACCTGAACTCTGTTCATTTGTATCACTCAACTGTGTCACCTTGTATCTAACAGGAAGGTCACATGGCACAGTTAACCGGTCTTTTCGAACGTGGGGGCGCTTACTACCTCCGAGTCGTTCTTCCTCTTCACCACCCTCTCTTAGACCGCTACAAAAGCGGCAAAGTAGTCAGTTCTCTTGGCCGTTGTAGCCATCGTGAAGCCATACGCTTGGGGATGATCAAACGAGCTGAGATTCTTTGGGGCGAATTACGCCATCCGAAAAGAATAGACATAGCGACAGACGTCAAGCACCATCAAAGAGCAACGCCCAATACAGTAAAACTTGTGTTGCTTCGTGATGTGTACGACCTCTGGGTTAAAGCAAGCCGTAGAACTGCAGATTCAATTGCTGCCTGCAATCGTGCAGTGAAGCTCTTTGAGCAGTACACACACAACCCACCATTGAACCAAGTGACTCGAAGCTTGGGGAATGAATTTCGCTCATTTGACCTGCCCCCATTGAGCCATACCAAACCGATGGAACTGAGTCCGCTAATTTTGGAGAATGGCGGATATGAAGACCACACGATTTACCGACGAACAGATCATCGGATTCCTCAAGCAAGCTGAAGCGGGCATGGCCATCAAGGACATTTGCCGCTCTGGCGGCTTTAGCCAGCCGACCTTTTACAAATGGCGCTCGCGCTTTGGCGGCATGGAGGCCTCCGATGCGGCCAAGCTGCGCGACCTGGAAGCGGAGAACAACAAGCTCAAGAAACTGCTGGCCGAGGCGCATCTGGACATCCACGCCCTCAAAAGCGTCTTCGGCGTAAAGCGCTAGCCCCGCAGGTCAAACGCGAGGCCATCACCCAGATGATCCAGACCCATCTTCTGTCTGAGCGCCATGCGTGCTGCCTTGTGGGGCTAAGCCGTGACAGCTTTCGCCACCCGCCTAAGCGTGATGCGCTGACGCAGGCCCTGGGCGAACGCATCGTGGACATTGCCCACGTACGCCGCAGATTTGGCTACCGCCGTATCCACGATCTGCTGCGCCCGGAGTTTCCGGGCGTCAACCACAAGCGGATCTACCGCTTGTACAAAGATGCCAACTTGGCCGTGAGAAGGCGCAAGAAGGCCAAGCGCCCACCGTGTGAGCGGGTGCCCTTGCAACTGGCGCAAAAGGTCAACGATGTTTGGAGCATGGATTTCGTCTCGGACATCTCTTGAAGTTCGATGCAGGATACCGCCGTCAAGCAGGGCATAGAAATTGAAGCCTTCCGCTTGGGCTGACAAACCCGCGCTGCCGAGCAAACACACGAGCAATGATTTTTGAAACACAGTTTTCATGAGACCTCCAGGTGGATGACAAAGGAATGCAAATCGCATCCATTGCTGCACCGCAACAAACATGCCAAGGTCTCAGACCATTCATTGCACCGTGAAAGGTCTTTTTCGGCAAATTGCGCACACCGAAAGTGCGCAAAAAACCAAAATTACGGAAATCAAGTGTGCTTCATCAAAAACTTGGGGCATTCCCGTTGGAGTCATTCAACAGAACAAATGCCCCGCAACAAGGCACGCCAACCTGCCCCAGGCACTTGATAGGACTCAGAAAAAGAAATAGGCGCCGCATGGGCGCCTATTCAAAATACCCCACCGAGTGGTGAGGGTCTTCCCCGATCAAGCCATACGGCGACGCAAAGAAGGAAATGGCAAAGCTTTGACCTTGTTGGAGCTCACCAAGCGGGGGGCCTGAGGCGCTGCGCGGAGCAAGTCCGCGACCAGCGCGTCCGCATTGGCGTGTGCGCCTGTTCGGTTGGATTCAAACGCCAAACGGGTTTGCTGGGCCACTTGGGCCACAAAATTTTGAGGGTAATCCCGAACATTGAAACCTCGCAGGGCCATCACTTTCATGAAGGCGTTGGCCGCCTCTTCAACGGCACACTGGTATTCTTTGGATGCATCTGGAGTCATGTCGACCTCGTTCATTGGATGAAGTTACTCACACATCCACAACGCAGCACAAGACCATTAGGAATACATCGATTTCAAGTTTTTTTGAAAATATTTTCCAAAACACCGTGCGCTGCCTGTTTTCCACTGGCCAGACAGGCCGTCAGCAAGTAACCGCCTGTGGGGGCCTCCCAGTCCAACATCTCCCCTGCGCAATAGACATGGGGACAATTTTGGAGCATTAAGTCTGCCGTCAGCCCTTCGAATGCCACGCCCCCTGCCGTGCTGATCGCTTCGTCCACAGGTCTAGCCGCCTTGAGTGGCACACGCAATCCTTTGATGTGACGGGACAGTTTTTCGGCTTGGCTCAAGTCCTCTGGAGGACAAAGCTCATGCAAAAGCCCCATCTTGACCCCATCCAGACCCAAACGGCTCTTGAGATGACTGGACAAACTGCGACTGCCGCGAGGCCATTTGACTGCAGACAACACCTGATCGATAGACTTGTCCGGCAGCAAGTCCATCACCAGCTCGGCCTGGCCGTGGGCTTGGAGGTCATCTCGCAAGCCAGCGGATGCGGCATACACCAAACTGCCCTCGATGCCAGACTCGGTGACCACAAACTCGCCTTTGCGGGAAAGCCGGGCTGGCGCCTTGTCGTCACCCACCACCGGCACAAAAATCGCCACGGACTTCATGGGGTGCCCGGCAAACCGGGTCCGGAAGTGATCACTCCAACCTGCGCCGCCCCGTCCAAGGACATCAAAGCCGCAATTGGCTGGCTTCAGGGCATTGACGGCAACGCCTTGAGCACCCAACAAAGGCACCCAGGCGCCATCCGAGCCCAAGCGTGGCCAACTCGCACCGCCCAATGCCAACACAGTGGCACGGGCGCTCACGGCCAACATGGTCGATGTTGCAGAAGACTTGAAAAACAAGCGATCGCCCTGCCAACCCAGCCACCGATGGCGCATATGAAACTGGACGGGCACGCCCGAGGCCGGATGCCGCAACCTGTGCAGCCAGGCCCGCAGCAGCGGTGCAGCTTTCATCTCAGTCGGGAAAATACGGCCAGATGTCCCCACAAAAGTCTCTACGCCCAAGTCATGGGCCCAGTCCCTGACCCCTTGCGCATCCATCACATCCAGCCAGCGCCCGACTTCGCAGACCTTATCGCCGTAGCGCTGACGAAATGAAGCCGCATCTTCAGAATGGGTCAGATTCAAGCCGCCCCGCCCCGCCAGCAGAAACTTGCGTCCCACCGAAGGCATGGCATCAAACAGATGCACGCGCACCCCGGCCTGAGACAAGACATCGGCGGCCATCAGGCCCGCAGGCCCGCCTCCGACGATGGCGACATCCACAACAAGATCGGATGATGGGGTGGCTGGGGGAGTTGGGGTGATCAAAGACATCAAAACAAAGGGTGGCAACACACGCGTGACAGATGCGTATGTCTGGATTCTGTCAAAATAGCTGTAACTTTAGCCGCATCTTCAATGTTCACAAGGAAAAGGCCATGGCCAGCGATTTGATCAAACACATCACCGACACCAGTTTTGACGCCGACGTCCTCCAGTCGAGCCAACCGGTGGTTGTCGACTTCTGGGCCGAATGGTGCGGCCCCTGCAAAATGATCGCCCCGATCTTGGACGAAGTGGCTGGTGCCTACGAAGGCAAACTGCAAGTGGCCAAAATGAACGTGGACGAGAACCGCGACATCCCAGCCAAGTTCGGCATCCGTGGCATTCCCACCTTGATGATTTTCAAGGACGGTCAACTGGCAGCCACCAAAGTCGGCGCCATGAGCAAATCTCAATTGACAGCCTTCATCGACCAGCAATTGGCCTGATGGCGCATAGCGGCGGCATGAACCGCAGGCCAACAGATAAAACCGGGACATTCGTACCCGGTTTTTCTTTTTCTGGCCTTGCAAAAAACCTGTCATAATTTCCAGCAAGGCATCCCCAACAGGGAAATTCGCCTTACTCACCGGTCGATCCTGCCCCTGACCTCGGGCGACGCCCGGTTCTGAACACCTCCACTCGGTTCACTGATGACGATCCACAACGGGTCGTTGATATACAGGCCAACTCCCATGCATTTGAACGAACTCAAGGCACTTCATGTGTCCGAACTCCTGAAGCAAGCCGACACGCTCGAAATCGAGAACACCGGCCGCATGCGCAAACAGGAGCTGATGTTTGCCATCATCAAAAAGCGCGCCAAAGCGGGCGAACAGGTCTTTGCCGATGGCGTGCTCGAAATCTTGCCGGACGGTTTCGGCTTTTTGCGCAGCCCAGACTCCAGCTACACGGCCAGCACCGACGACATCTACATCAGCCCCAGCCAGGTGCGACGCTTTAACCTGCACACCGGCGACATGATCGAAGGTGAAGTGCGCATCCCCAAAGATGGCGAGCGCTACTTTGCCCTGACCAAGCTCGACAAGGTCAACGACGACCTGCCCGAGAACAACAAACACAAGGTCATGTTCGAAAACCTGACGCCCCTGTTCCCCAAAGAGCAGATGCGTCTGGAGCGTGACATCAAGGGCGAAGAAAACATCACCGCCCGCGTGATCGACATCATTGCCCCGCTCGGCCGTGGCCAGCGCGCCCTGATCGTGGCGCAGCCCAAGTCGGGCAAAACGGTGATGATGCAGCAGATCGCCCACGCCATCACCGCCAACTACCCCGATGTGCACCTGATGGTGTTGCTGGTCGACGAGCGCCCGGAAGAAGTGACCGAAATGCAGCGCAGCGTGCGCGGCGAAGTCATTTCGTCCACCTTTGACGAGCCCGCTTCGCGCCACGTGCACGTGGCCGAGATGGTGATCGAGCGCGCCAAGCGCCTGGTCGAGCTGAAAAAAGACGTGGTGATCCTGCTGGACTCGATCACCCGCCTGGCCCGCGCCTACAACAACGTGGTGCCTTCCTCGGGCAAAGTGCTGTCTGGCGGCGTGGACGCCAACGCCCTGCAGCGCCCCAAGCGTTTTTTTGGCGCGGCCCGCAATGTGGAAGAAGGCGGCAGCCTGACCATCATCGCCACCGCCTTGGTCGACACCGGCAGCCGCATGGACGAAGTGATCTTTGAAGAATTCAAGGGCACCGGCAACTGCGAAATTCACCTGGAGCGCCGCCTGTACGAAAAACGCGTGTTCCCGGCCATCAACTTGAACCGCAGCGGCACCCGACGCGAAGAGTTGCTGCTCCAGCCCGAAGTGCTGCAAAAAACCCGCATCTTGCGTCAATTCATGTACAACATGGACGAAATCGAAGCAATGGAGATGGTCTTGAAGAGCATGAAAGCCACCAAGAACAACTCCGAGTTCTTCGACATGATGCGACGCGGCGGTTGATGCTCTATAATCGACAGGTTTTGCGGAAAGTGCACTCAGATAGGCTGAAGTGTGGCTACCGTAGCGAAAATAAAAGGATTTCCCCATGAAAGACGGCATTCACCCCAACTACCGTGAAATTTGCTTCCAGGACATGTCCAATGGTTTCAAGTTCGTGACCCGCTCATGCGCTAACACCAAAGAAATGATCACCATGGAAGACGGTCGCGAGTTGCCTCTGTACAAGCTGGACACGACCAGCGAGTCGCACCCCTTCTACACCGGCACACAAAAGTCGGTCGACAACATGGGCGGCCGTGTGGAGAAATTCCGCAACCGTTTCGGCAAGATTTCCAGCGGCAAATAATCGGCTGGTCGCAATCCCCACAAGGGCAGTCCGGGCAACCGGCCTGCCCTTGTTGCATTGGGAAACCACTTTTCACAACCTCCAGACCTGCTATCTTCTGATTCTGTGAACCACCCTACCCCAGCCATCGTTGCTCAAAATGCTGTGCGCCGACTGCCGCGCCTGGCTTTGATTTTGCTTTGTGCAGCCTATGTGCTGCCTGGTTTTTGGGGACGTACGCCCTGGAAATCCAACGACATCGAATCGTTTGGCTACATGCTCCAACTGGCCCAACCCGCTTTGGGTGAAATGGTCAGTTGGCTCAGACCCACCTTGCTGGGACAGGTGGACGACAACCTGAGTTTGCTGCCCTATTGGCTGGGTGCCGCCGCCATCCGTTGGGCACCCACAGGCTGGGAAGATGTTTTTGCTCGCATACCGTTCATGGCCATGCTGGTGATCACATTGACCTCGACTTGGTATGCCGTTTATGCGCTGGCACGTCACCCTGCCGCACAGCCCATCGCCTTTGCTTTTGGCGGAGAAGCCAAGCCCAAAGACTACGCTTGCGCACTCGCTGACGGTGGTTTATTAGCCCTGTTGGCCTGCCTGGGGCTGGCACGTTTGTCGCACGAAACGACACCGGCGCTAACGCAGCTGTGTCTGTCCTCACTGCTTTTTTTCGGCCTCTCCACGTTACCGCGACACCGCATCCCAAGCGGCATAGCCATCGCCGGTGGCATGTTGGGACTGACACTGTCTGGGGCGCCCAGCTTGGCCTTGTGGCTGGGCGTTGGCGGTTCACTGATTCGCGCCGTCGCCCATCAAGATCCGACGCAACGCAAACTCAGCATGCTCGACTTGGGCACATTGGCATTGCTTTGTCTGCTGTGCATCACCACGGCGGGTGCGCTGGACCTTTGGCGCTGGCGCGTGGTCGCGCATCAGATGGTGGACGTCCATGTTCTCGCCAAACTGATCATGTGGTTCACTTGGCCTGCTTGGCCACTTGCGCTGTGGTCCCTGTGGCGCTGGCGCAATCAGCTTTCACAAGGCTGGCGCTACCCGCATTTGGGTTTGCCTATTTGGTTTGCGGCCGTCACCATTGGCGCCACATGGTTCACTGGCCTGTCCGATCGGGCCTTACTGGTTTCACTGCCTGCAGTGGCCACTTTGGCCGCATTTGCATTGCCCACCTTGCGTCGCAGTCTGAGCGCATTGATCGACTGGTTTACCCTCCTGTTTTTCAGCGTGTGTGCCCTGATCGTCTGGGTCGTCTGGATCTCCATCCAAACGGGTATACCAGCCCAGCCGGCCGTTAACGTCGCCCGACTGGTACCGGGCTTCACGCCGGAGTTTTCATGGCCCACCTTGGCGCTGGCACTGAGCGCCACAGTGGCATGGTTGGCTTTGGTCAAATGGCGCATTGGACATCACCGCACAGCCATCTGGAAAAGCATGGTTCTGCCCGCCAGTGGTGCTGTACTGTGCTGGCTGCTGGTCATGAGCCTGTGGTTGCCCATGCTTGATTTTTCGCGCAGCTATGCGCCGATGGTCAAAAAAGTCACCGACGTCACTGGCCCGATCGCCTGCCTGCAATATGCAGGGATCACCAGGGCTCAAGGCACGGCTTTTCATTGGCATGCCAAAGTCAAACTTATGCCAGCCCAAGCCCCCCAATCGGAATGCCGCTGGCTGATCGTGGACAGTGCCAATCTGCCCTTGCTGTCAACCAAGCTTCAAATGCTTGGCTGGACACCAGCTGGCAAAGCACGCCGCGTCCAGAGCAAAGAAGAAGGCATGGTCATTTTTCGCCCAACACGGCCGCTGCCTTGAGCGATGTCTGAGCTGGGCATCATCGCCCGTCACGCGGGCACAGTGCTCATCGGCCAATTGGCCGTCATGGCCTTTGGTGTGGCCGACACCTTGATCGCCGGCCGTTACAGCCCACAAGCCTTGGCAGTGCTCTCACTGGCCTCATCGATTTACATCAGCATTTATGTGGCGCTCAACGGCCTGCTTCAATCGGCGCTGCCGGTATGGGCTCAGTTGCGCGGCGCGGGCCGCTCGGTAGAGATTGGCCAATCCGTTCGCCAAGCACTCTATATTTGTGCGGGTGCAGCCCTCATCGGTTGCACTGGCTTGTGGTTTCCCGAACCTTGGTTGAGCTGGACCGACGTCCCCCCTGCACTTTGGCCCGATGTGCGCAAATACCTTCGGGTACTGGCCATCGCGCTGGTGCCTTCCTTGCTGTTTCGCATGTACAGCACGCTCAACCAAAGCTTGGGCTACCCCCGGTTGGTGACTTTCTTGCAAGCAGGTGCCTTGCTGGTGAAAGTTCCTCTGTCCTGGGCTTTGACCTTCGGCATTGACCTGAGCCTCATCCAAACCGAGGGCATGGGAGTGGTGGGCTGTGCCTGGGCCACACTGGGCGTGAATACATTCATGTGCCTCACTGGCCTTTACTTGCTGCGCACGCAAGACATTTACCACCCGTACCAGTTGTGGAGAAAACTGGAGGCGCCACAGTGGCCTGCACTTTGGCGATTTCTGCAACTGGGTGTGCCCGCCGGCTTGTCCATCATGGTGGAAGTCACCTCATTCACTTTGATGGCCCTGTTCATTGCTCGTCTGGGTGCCGTGTCTTCCGCCAGCCATCAAATTGCCGCAAATTTGGCTGCCGTGCTGTACATGGTGCCGCTGGCCCTGGGCATCGCCAGCAGCGCACGCACAGGCTTTTGGCTGGGCGCAGCGCAAGCACACAAGGCACGCCAAGCAGCGGGCCTGGGGATTGGACTGACCATACTGGCCGCACTCTTCGGTGCCGGCTTGCTGGGCACATTCCGGGCCGACATTGCACAAGCGTTCACCACCGATGCGGCCGTGGCACAGGCTGCAACTTTGTGGCTGGGCTGGGTCGCGCTTTACCACTTGGCAGACGCGGTACAGGCCGTGTGCGCTTTCTTGCTGCGTTGCTATGAGATCACCTTGGCGCCCTTGATCCTCTATGCCACATTGCTCTGGGGGCTTGGCCTGTATGGCGGTTACCGCCTCGCCTACCATGGCATCGGTCCTTGGGCACAGCGCCCCAGCGTGGACGCCTTCTGGATGACCAGCACAGTGGCCTTGGCCATCGTGTCAGCCTTGTTTGCGGCGCTGGTTGGGCACGCTTCGCGCCCCAAGCACAAACCCTGAAGCCAGCGCCTTGCATCCCTGATCAGTCACGCAAGCAACCTCAACCTTTTGGAATTTGGGTTAAGGTCAATTCTTCACCAATAACTTTTCAAGTCCGCCATGATCCTCGAAATCGCAGACATCCGCATCCAGCCAGGCCAGCAAGCCGCATTTCAAAAAGCCATCGAGCATGGTCTGAGCACGGTCGCCAGCCAAGCCAAGGGCTTTCGCGGCGCCAAAGTCAACCACGGCATTGAAAATCCCGAACGCTATGTGCTGCAAATTTTCTGGGACACGCTGGAAGACCACACCGTCGGTTTTCGTGAATCGGACTTGTTCACCCAATGGCGAGCGATCGTCGGCCCCTTCTTTGCAGCGCCACCGCAGGTCGAACATTTCAACCTGACTTTCCAGTCAACCTGATCCAATAACCTGATCGGCTTCACTGCGCTTCATGACCGGCCACCAAGCGGGTCAGTAAATCGACAAACTGCAATTGGTCGGCAGCGCTCAAGGGCGCCAAAATTTGCGTTTGGACATCCGCCACCGCAGCCTGCATGTTGGCCAAGGCTTCCACGCCTTGCTGCGTGACAACCAGAAGTTTGCGCCGACGGTCCGTGGCATGGGGCTGTCTGCGCAACCAACCTTTGGACTCCAAACGGCCAATCACCGATCCCGAGGTGGCAGGATCAAAAGCAACACGTTTGGCCAAGGTGACCTGATCAATATCAGGTGTGTCTTGCAAGGCGTTCAAGATGGCAAATTGCACCGGCGTGATGTCGGCCTCGGCCAGGCGTTGCGCAAAAATACCTACCGCTATTTGCTGTGCACGCCGAATCAGGTGCCCCGGTGCAGTGGCCACATCCAAACGCTTCGTCATGCTGTCAAGGCTTCCGTATTTTTTAGGGTTATTGCGGGGCGGCATTGCGATGCCCAGCCTCTATAGTAAGCCCACTTACGAACACATTTTCACGACGCCCTTCCTCCCTTCACAGAAAGTCACCATGCGTTTTGTATTCGAACCCTCAGCACCAGTTTCTTTGCCGGTCACAGGCCAAGACGAGCGTTTCCCGGTACACCGTGTTTATTGCGTAGGACGAAACTACGAAGAACACGCCAAAGAAATGGGCTTCACAGGCCGTGAACCCCCCTTCTTTTTTCTCAAGCCCTCCGACAGCTTGGTGGTCGTGGATGCGGGACAAAGCGGCACCATGCCCTATCCCAGCCTCACCCATAACCTGCACCACGAAATTGAACTCGTCGTGGCCATCGGTGTGGGCGGCAAAAACATCAAGGCAGCAGATGCCGAAAAGCACATCTACGGCTATGCCGTGGGCTTGGACATGACACGCCGCGATCTGCAAAACGACATGAAAAAACAAGGCCGACCTTGGTGCATCGGCAAAGCGTTTGACCAATCAGGCCCCATCGGCCCCATCACCCCAAAAGACAGGGCTGGTGATGTGAACAACGCCGAGATCAGTCTGCAAGTCAATGGCGTCGACCGTCAACGCAGCAGCGTGGCCAAATTGATCTGGAACATTGCCGAAACCATCGAGCACCTCTCCGCTGCCTGGGAACTTCAAGCGGGCGACCTGATCTTCACGGGCACCCCCGAAGGTGTTGCAGCAGTCGTACCAGGTGACCGACTGGTGGGCCAGGTGGCTGGACTGGGCAGCTTGAGCATTGTTGTTCAGCAATGAAAAAAAGTGCATGAAAATCCAAAATACCAGCATTTACCCGCATAAATTCCGATTTGACTTGCAACATAATTCATGTCTAATTCATTCCGATCCCATGGCATTGGGTAAACACCAATTAACCGACCGCTTGGTTGGTTTTAAGATCCATCGCAAGACAAACCCCTTAGGAGCTCTCTGAATGAAACAACTGTTGAAACAAACCGCCTTCGCCGCTGGCCTGGCGCTCATGGGCTTGGGCGTCAACGCTCAGACCGTCACACTGAAAGTTCACCACTTCCTGGGCCCACAGTCCATTCAGCACACCACGATGCTGGGCGATTGGTGCAAAAACATCGCTCGTGACTCCAAAGACCGCCTGAAGTGCGACATCTTTCCTGCCATGCAATTGGGCGGCACACCAGTGCAGTTGTATGAACAAGCCCGTGACGGCGTGATCGATGTGGCTTGGACTTTGCAAGCCTACACACCCAAACTGTCCAAACTCGAAGTGTTCGAGTTGCCTTTCATGATGACCAACGCTGAAGCCACCAGCCGCGCCGCTTGGGACTTTGCACAAAAGTATGCACAGGAAGACTTCAAAGACGTGAAGATGCTGGCCGTCCATGTGCATGGACCAGGCAACATCTACTCCAAGTCCAAGGCCGTCACCAGCATGGCCGACCTCAAAGGCATGAAAGTGCGCGCCCCTACGCGTCAAGTGAACAAGATGGTCGCTATGATGGGTGCCACGCCAGTGGCCATGCCTGTGCCACAAGTGCCTGAAGCCTTGTCCAAGGGCGTGATCGATGGCGCCGTGATTCCCTACGAAGTGGCACCTGGCCTGAAGGTCAACGAGTTGACCAACTTCACGGCAGAAACCGACCGCAGCTACAACGCGCTCTACACCACCGTGTTCGTGGTCCCCATGAACAAGGCCAAGTACGAATCTTTGCCTGCCGATCTGAAAGCCGTGATCGACAAAAACTCTGGCCGTGAAATGTCTGCCTTCTTTGGCAAAACACAAGCAGGTCAAGACGTGCCCAGCAAGAAGGTGTTCGAAGCTTCCGCCAACCAGAAGATCAGCATCATCCCCAAGGCTGAACTGGAAAAGTGGAAAAAAGCCACCGACCAGCTGGACGATGCTTGGGTGGCTGAAATGACCGGCAAAGGCATGGACGGCAAGGGCATGTTGCAATCTGCCACCGACCTGATCAAGCAATACACCAAGTAAGTCAACGACTGAGAACCTGAGCAAAGGCTGATGGCAGCTGGCTCAGGTTTTTTATCGCCTATAGTTTGAGTCTTTGCCAGCGTCTTCGCTACCCGTCGAACTGGTTCTTGCGCTCATCTTTTATATACCTGCAAACACCATGATGTTTTCAAACTCTCTGGAGCGGATTGCCCGGCTCTGCAGCATATTGGGAGGGTTGGTCATGACCGGCCTGATGCTGATGACTTGCTACAGCCTGATTGGCCGCAACTTTTTCGACACCGCCCTGATCGGCGACTTCGAGCTGACTGGGGTCGGCGCTGGCGCCGCCATTGCGCTGTTCATGCCGCTGTGCCAACTCAAGCGTGAAAACATCATCGTTGACTTCTTCACGGCCAAATGCAGTGAGGCCTTCAACTTCAAGCTCGACCGCTTGGGCGACCTGTTCATGACCATCATTTTTGTGTTGCTGGCCTGGCGTTGCGGCGCTGCAGCCATCAACGCCAAAGAGACCATGGGTGCCTCCATGCTGCTGGGTTTCCCTGACTGGATCGTGTTCACCAGCATGTGCATCCCCTTCGGAATCACCGCACTCATTGCTGCAATGCAAGTTCTCACCAAATTTGAAAACAACGATAAGGCCTCGTCATGACCCCGATCACTTTGGCTTTGCTGATTTTCGGCATCATGCTGCTGCTCATGATCGTGCGCGTCCCCATCGCAGGCGCCATGTTCCTGGCCGGTACGGCCGGCTTCATCCTGCAGACCGGCGTATCGCCTTTCCTGAACTTCCTGAACAACCTGGCCTTTGCCCGTCTGGCCAACTACGACTTGTCGGTGATTCCCTTGTTCATCTTGATGGGCCACTTCGCCACGCAAGGCGGCATCAGCAAGGCCCTCTTTCAATTTGCTGCTGCGGTGATGGGTCGCTTCAAGGGCGGCTTGGCCATGGGCGCTGTGCTCGCCTGCGGTGCATTCGGTGCGATCTGCGGCTCATCCGTGGCCACGGCCGCCACCATCACGGGTGTCGCCTTGCCTGAAATGAAACGCCACGGATATTCAGGTCGCCTGTCCACAGGCACACTTGCTGCGGGCGGCACCTTGGGTATTTTGATCCCCCCCTCTGTTCCCTTGGTGATCTATGCGATCCTGACAGAACAGAACATCGCCAAACTGTTTGCTGCCGCCATGATGCCCGGCATCATCGCGATGGTGGGTTACATGATCGCCATCGCGATTTATGTGCGCTTGGTCCCTGGTCAAGCACCTGACCAAGAAGAGCGTGAAAGACTGACGCTCGAATCTCTCAAAGGCATCTTGCCCATCGCCACCATCTTCATCATCGTCTTCGGCGGTATTTATGCGGGTTACTTCACACCCACTGAAGGTGCCGCTGTTGGCGCAGCGTCCACTTTTTTGGCGGCCCTTTTGAAACGTGAATTGACTTGGGAAAAATTTCTCAATTGCTTTCACGCCACCGCACTGAGCAGCGCCATGATCTTCATGATCTTCATGGGTGCTGACGTGATGAACGCTTCATTGGCGCGCACCCAAGTGCCCGGTCAATTGGCAGAACTGGTGGTCTCGATGAACCTGGCGCCATTGATGGTGGTCTCCGGCATTTTGTTGCTCTACGTTTTGCTGGGCGCTGTGATGGACGAGTTGTCCATGCTCTTGCTGACCATCCCGATCTTCTTCCCCATCATCATGAAGCTCGACTTTGGCATGACCCCGGAATACACCGCCATTTGGTTCGGCATCATGGTGCTGATGACCGTGGGCTTTGGCATGCTGGCTCCCCCGGTGGGCCTGAACGTGTATGTGGTCAACGGCATGGCCAAAGACGTACCGCTGAGCGAAAGCTACAAAGGCATCATGCCTTTCCTGATCAGCGACACCATCCGGACCTTGCTGCTGCTGTTCTTCCCGGGCATCACGCTGTTCCTGATCCCGTACCTGACCTGATCCCATACAGTCTCGACAAAAGCCTCCACGGTCAAAGACCCTGGAGGCTTTTTTCTGAGGGAAATGGTTAGACTTGCAGCCAGCCCACACACTTGAAGCACCCACATGATGTTTGACCGCACCATTCGATACTGCCGGCAATGCGGCGCACCCGTCGCCCGCCGCCTGCCCGATGACGGTGACACCCGTGAGCGCGCCATTTGCACCGTCTGCCACACCGTGCACTACGAAAACCCGCTCAATGTGGTGGGCACCGTGCCATGGTTGGGCGACAAAGTCTTGCTGTGCAAACGCAACATCGAGCCGCGCAAGGGCAAATGGACCTTGCCGGCAGGCTTCATGGAACTGGGTGAATCCACTTCGCAAGGCGCTGCCCGAGAGACCACAGAAGAAGCCGGCGCGCAATTCATCATGGAAGACCTGTTCACCGTGATGAGCGTGCCCCGAGTGGGCCAGGTGCATTTGTATTACCGCGCCCGCCTGACCAGCGACGTGTTCGACCCTGGCCATGAAACGATGGAAGCACAGCTGTTCAGTGAATCCGAGATTCCCTGGGATGAACTGGCATTTCGCACCGTGCGTGAAACACTGGAACATTACTTTGTGGACCGGGCGCGTGGTGCATTCGGCACACACGCTTTTGACATCGAATAAAAAATCCACGACAGCCCCGGATTTCCCGCTGACCACTTGGATAATGAAGTCGTTGACTTCACTTTTTTTCGAAATTCAAAAAGGCTTCGCATGATCAAATCCTTCTGTGCCCTTCTGACCAGCAGCTTGGTGGCTGCTGCCGCCATGGCTCAAACTGCAGCACCGGCTGCAGCCCCAGTGCCCACCATCGTGCCCGCAGTGACCACCGCACCTGCGACTGCCCCAGCGGCTGCAACGCCAGCCAAAGCAGAAGCACCGGTGAAGAAAAAGCACGCACAAAAGGCGGACAAAAAAGCGGACAAAAAGGCTGAAAAGAAAACAGCCAAAAAAGCCAAGAAAAGCAAGAAAAAAAGCAAAAAGTGATCGCTTGGACCATCTCCGATGAGGCATGACGCTTGCAGCGCAGCCGCAAAAAAGGCCACCGCGAGGTGGCCTTTTGCATGGACAAGATGAGCGGTCTACTCAAACATTGATGGCCTCAGCTGAGCCTGCCAGTTTGCGCAATTCAAACTTCTGAATCTTGCCGGTGCTCGTCTTGGGCAACTCACCAAACACCACCGCACGCGGTACCTTGAAGCCCGCCAGGTGTTGCTTGCAGTGCGCCACGATCTGCTCGGCTGTGACCTGGGCATCGGCCTTCAGCTCCACAAAGGCGCAAGGCGTCTCACCCCAGCGCGCATCGGGCTTGGCCACCACGGCCGCGGCCAGCACGGCAGGGTGACGGTACAGCACATCTTCTACCTCGATCGATGAAATGTTCTCGCCGCCCGAGATGATGATGTCCTTGCTGCGGTCCTTGATCTTGAAATAGCCGTCCGGGTACTGCACCGCCAAGTCGCCGCTGTGGAACCACCCGCCCGCAAAGGCCTCTTGCGTGGCCTTGGGATTCTTCAGGTAACCCTTCATGGTGATGTTGCCCTTGAACATGATCTCACCCATGGTCTCGCCGTCTTGCGGCACGGGCTGCATGGTTTCGGGGTTGAGCACCCGCACATCGCGCTGCAGGTGGTAACGCACGCCTTGGCGGGCGTTCAAGCGGGCCCGTTCGCCAATGTCCAGCGCGTCCCATTCGGGGTGTTTGGGGCACACGGTGGCGGGGCCATAGACCTCGGTCAGGCCGTACACATGGGTCAAATCAAAACCCATTTGCTCCATGCCTTCGATCATCGATGCGGGCGGCGCAGCGCCCGCCACCATGGCCTTGATGCCTGTGGGCACACCCGCCTTCATGGCGGCTGGGGCGTTGACCAGCAAGCCGTGCACGATGGGCGCGCCGCAGTAATGCGTCACGCCATGGTCGCGCATGGCATCGAACATGGCCTGGGCATCGACCTTGCGCAAACACACGTTCACGCCCGCACGCGCCGCCACCGTCCACGGAAAGCACCAGCCATTGCAATGGAACATGGGCAGCGTCCACAAATAGGCCGCATGTTTGGGCATGTCCCATTCCAGGATATTGGAGATCGCATTGGTCGCCGCACCCCGGTGGTGGTAGACCACGCCCTTGGGGTTACCGGTGGTGCCGCTGGTGTAGTTCAGCGCAATCGCGTCCCACTCGTTGGCGGGCAGGCTCCAGGCAAAGTCGGCATCGCCACGGGCCACAAAACCCTCATAGCTCACTGACCCCAGCTTTTCACTTGGGCCGGTGTACAGCGCGTCCTCCACGTCGATCACCAAGAGCGGTGTCTTGGACTGTCGCAGCGCCAGCGCCTTTTTCATGGTGCCCGAAAACTCCGGGTCCACGATCACCGCTTTGGCCTCGCCATGGTCGAGCATGAAGGCGATGGTTACGGGGTCCAGTCGGGTGTTCAGGGCGTTGAGCACCGCACCGGCCATCGGGATGCCGAAATGCGCCTCCACCATCGGCGGTGTGTTGGGCAAGATCACCGCCACCGTGTCGTTCTTGCCAATGCCCGCCTGCACCAGCGCACTGGCCAACTGGCGGCTGCGGCGGTAAGTGCTGGCCCAGTCCTGGCGCAAATCGCCGTGCACGATGGCCAAACGGGTGGGGTACACCTCGGCCGTGCGCTCGATGAAGCTCAAGGGCGACATGGGCGCATGGTTGGCGGGGGTCTGGGGCAAATCCTGGTCGTAAATCGAGGTCATGACTTTTCCTGTGGCGATCAATGGGCTGATTGGACACAGTTTGCCTGACCCGAGGCTGAAACCCCATGAGGGCCATCCCGCAGGTGTGGTCCGCTTATCGGCGAAAATAGCCCGATGGCCATCCCCCAGTCTTTCATCCAGGAGTTGCTGTCCCGCGTCGACGTGGTCGACATCGTGGGCAAGTACGTGCAGCTCAAGAAAGGCGGCGCCAACTTCATGGGCCTGTGCCCTTTCCACGGCGAAAAATCCCCCAGCTTCAGCGTCAGCCCCACCAAGCAGTTTTTCCACTGCTTTGGCTGCGGCAAAAACGGCAACGCCATCGGCTTTTTGATGGAACACGCGGGCATGACCTTCATCGAGGCGGTGAAGGACTTGGCCCAGCAAACCGGCATGGTGGTGCCTGAAGAACAACAATCGCCCGAAGACCGTGCACGCGCTGCAGCCCAAAAGGCCAAGCAAGACAGCCTGAGCGATGTGCTGGAAAAAGCCGGTCAGGCCTACCGCGAGCAGCTCAAAATCACCCCACATGCCATTGACTACCTCAAGGGCCGGGGCCTGTCGGGCCAGATCGCCAAGCGCTTTGGCCTGGGCTACGCACCCGAGGGCTGGCGCAGCCTGGCCAGCGTCTTCCCCAAATACGACGACCCGCTGTTGGCCGAATCGGGCCTGGTCATCGTCAACGAAGAAGACGACAAACGTTACGACCGTTTTCGCGACCGCATCATGTTCCCGATCCGCAACATCAAGGGCGAATGCATCGGCTTTGGTGGGCGGGTGATCGGCAGCGGCACACCCAAGTATTTCAACTCGCCCGAAACCCCTGTCTTTCACAAAGGCCGCGAGCTGTACGGCCTGTACGAAGCCCGCGAAGCCCTGCACAGCGCGGGCTATGTGCTGGTGACCGAAGGCTACATGGACGTGGTGGCCCTGGCCCAGCTCGGCTTTGCCAACGCCGTGGCCACGCTGGGCACAGCCTGCACGCCCGACCATGTGCAAAAGCTGTTCCGCTTCACCGACTCGGTGGTCTTCAGCTTTGACGGCGACGGCGCAGGCCGCCGCGCCGCCCGCAAGGCGCTCGACGGTGCCCTGCCCTACGCCACCGATGTGCGCAGCATCAAGTTTTTGTTTTTGCCCGCCGAGCACGACCCCGACAGCTATGTGCGCGAGTTCGGCCAAGACGCCTTTGCCGAGCAGATCAAGCAAGCCATGCCCCTGTCGCGCTTTTTGATCGAAGCGGCCAGCGCCGACTGCGACCTGCAAACCGCCGAAGGCCGCGCACGCCTGTCCAGCCAAGCCCGCCCGCTGTGGCAACTGTTGCCCGAAGGGGCACTCAAGCAGCAATTGCTGTCGGAGCTGGCGCAACTGATCCAGTTGGAAACCTCAGGGCTCGAAAAACTCTGGGGCCAGCAAGCCGCCAGTGACCAGCGCTTTGCACCCGCAGCCCGCCCTGCGGCGGCATCCGCCTCCCAGTCGGCCAACGCGGCCTTCAGCCAAGCCAGCAGCGCAGGGCATGACGATTACCCCCACTTTGAGCCGCACTACGTCGAGCCGCCTGCTTGGTCAGGCGCAAACACCTTTACCCCCTCGAACGGCAGCAGCTGGAAAAACAAGAACCCCAACTGGACACCCGGCTTCAAGGGCAACAGCCGCTTCAAGCGCGACCAAGCACCGCCCTACACCGGTCCGCGCACCATACCGGCCAGCCGGGCCGACCACGCGGCACGCCTGCTGCTGAGCAATATGGCGTTGTGGGAAACGCTGGCTGGAGAAGACCACGCCATGCTGTGCGCCCTGCCAGAGCCGCACGGTCCCCTGTTCGCTTGGCTCGAATCTCAGTTCCACGAACACGGCGCACTGGGCTGGTCTGCGCTGCAAAGTGAGATGCAAGCCCAAGCCTTTGCAGATGACGCCAAACGCTGGATGGCGCAGGACAATCTGGGCACCACACCCGGCCAAGAAGACGCCACCCCGCCCGAGCCACACGAAGCACGGCAAGAGCTGCGCAGGCTGCTCAACATGATGTTGATCGACCGCTTGAAACAACTCGAAACCGAGGCGCTGACCCAAGCCAGCTCAGGCCAAGACCCCGAAGCCCAGCAACGCTGGCGCAGCCTGCACGAGCGGCGCAAAGAACTCATGGCCGCAGCGGCAATCACCTCCGTTCAGTGAACATCTCCTGAGGTCTCACGCGCACGGCGCAACGCCCGAAGACGGGTTTTACTTGCCCACCAGCTGATTGAGCTTGTCGGCCTCAAAGTTTTCGTGCGTGGCGGCGTCGCGTGGCAGCTGCACCTGTTGGTGCGCGCAGAGTTGCTCCAGCGCTTTCCAGATCATGGCGATCTGGTGTTCCTGTCCGGCGGCATTGTCGATCAAGCCGCGCATGGCCTGGCTCAGCGGGTCGTCGTTTTGCGTCACGCCATAGGCCGAAAAACCCATTTTGGACGCCACTTCTTCGCGCTTGGCATCCTGCTCGGCCTGGATGATGCGGGCCGGGTTGCCCACGGCCGTGGCCCCTGCAGGCACCGGCTTGGTCACCACCGCATTGGAGCCCACCTTGGCGCCATCGCCCACCGTGAAGCCGCCCAGCACTTTGGCGCCAGCGCCGATCACCACATTGCGGCCCAGCGTCGGGTGGCGCTTGGCCCCTTTGTAAAGCGATGTGCCGCCCAGCGTGACGCCGTGGTAAATCGTGCAGCCCTCGCCAATCTCGGCCGTCTCGCCAATCACGATGCCCATGCCGTGGTCAAAAAACACGCGCTCGCCAATCTGGGCGCCCGGGTGAATTTCAATGCCCGTCAACCAGCGCGAGATGTGCGAGATGAAGCGCCCCAGCCACTTGAAGCCGTGGTTCCAGCACCAGTGCGCACGGCGGTGCAACACCAAAGCGTGCAAACCCGGATAGCAGGTCAAGACCTCCCAAGCGGTGCGGGCCGCAGGGTCCCGGTCAAGGATGCACTGGATGTCGGAGCGAAGGCGAGAAAACATAGCCTCTAGTCTATCGCTTGGCCTGAGTGGCCTGGATCATGGCCTTGGCCACCCCACGCAGGATGTGGATTTCTTCGGGGCTCAGCTCCGCCCGGTTGAACAACTGGTTCAAACGGGGCATCAGTTTTTTGGGCGCGGCCGGGTCCAGAAAACCAATGTCGGTCAACGCCTGCTCCCAATGCGTGAGCATGCCCGCGACCTGCTGCGCATCGGCCTTGTCTGCCGGTGCGATCACGTCTTGCACCGGAAAACCGCCCAAAGCCACCCGCCAGTCGTACGCAATCACCTGGATGGCCGAGCCCAGATTGAGCGAGCCGAACTGCGGATTCGTCGGGATCGACAGCGCCACATTGCAGCGGTAAACGTCTTCGTTTTTCATGCCGAAGCGCTCGGAGCCGAACAAAAACGCCACGCTCTGCGCGGGGGCTCCCGCTTTCGTCAGCTCGGCAAAGTGCTCACGGGGCGAGCGGGTGGGCGGGCCAAAGTCGCGCGGCGTCATGGCCGTGGCACACAAATGGGTCACGCCGTCCAAAGCTTCTTCGAGCGTCTCAACCACGCGGGCTTTGGCCAGCACATCGTTGGCACCGCTGGCGCGCTGGATGGTTTCTTCCTTGCGCAGCACATTGGGCCAGCGCGGTTTGACCAGCACCAGGTCGTCAAAGCCCATGACCTTCATGGCCCGGGCGGCCGCCCCCACATTGCCGGCATGGCTGGTTTCTATCAGGATGAATCGCGTTTGCATGCCCCGATTGTCCATGCAAGACCTGCTGCCCCCGGGACAAACCGCCCCATCTGGCGCAAAAGTGCGCCACAAAAGCCCAATTTCGTGGGAAAATCATGGCTTGCCTGCGTGATCGTGCGTGGGCCCATCCCGTTCTTCACACAATTCATGTCGTCCAATCTCCACCCCATGCTCAACGTGGCCATCAAGGCTGCGCGCGCCGCTGGCGCCATCATCAACCGCGCCGCGCTCGACGTTGAGGCTGTTCGCATCTCGCAAAAGCAAGTCAACGACTTTGTGACCGAGGTCGACCACGCGAGTGAAAAAGTCATCATCGACACCCTGCTGACCGCCTACCCTGACCACGGCATCCTGGCCGAAGAGTCGGGCAGCCAGCACGGCAACCCCAACGCTGACCACATCTGGATCATCGACCCCCTGGACGGCACGACCAACTTCATCCACGGCTTCCCTGTTTATTGCGTGAGCATTGCCCTGCAAGTGCGCGGCAAGATCGAGCAAGCCGTCATTTACGACCCCACCCGCAACGACCTGTTCACCGCCACCAAAGGCCGTGGCGCGTTCATGAACGACCGCCGCCTGCGCGTGAGCAAGCGCATCCGCCTGCAGGAATGCATCATCTCCACAGGTTTCCCCTTCCGCAAGGGCGACAACTTCAACCAGTACCTGCGCATGATGGGCGACGTGATGCAACGCACCGCTGGCCTGCGCCGCCCAGGTTCCGCCGCCCTTGACCTGGCCTATGTGGCTGCTGGTTTCACCGATGGTTTCTTTGAAACCGGCCTCTCGCCTTGGGACGTGGCTGCAGGATCGCTGCTGGTCACCGAAGCCGGTGGCCTGATCGGCAACTTCACCGGCGAGTCCGACTTTCTGGAACAAAAAGAATGCCTGGCCGGTGCGCCGCGCATTTACGGCCAATTGGTCACGATTTTGGGCAAGTTCAGCAAATTCGCCAGCGCTGGCGACAAAGCCGCTGCGCGCAGCGCCGTCGATACGCTGAGCCGCGAACGCACCTCGGACAGCCACGACCCGGAGGCCGAAGCGCCTGACGCAGCGGCTGATGGCAGCGAACCCAAAGACGCACCGTTTTAAGCCATGAGCGCGCTCGACCTGAGTGCCCACACCCCCATGATGGCCCAGTACCTGGGCATCAAGGCGGAGTTTCCTGACACGCTGGTGTTCTACCGCATGGGCGACTTTTACGAGTTGTTCTTTGCCGACGCCGAAAAAGCCGCCAGCCTGCTCGACATCACCCTCACGCGCCGTGGCCAGTCGGCAGGGCAACCGGTGGTCATGGCGGGCGTGCCCTTCCATTCGGTCGAGACCTATCTGGCCCGCCTGATCAAGCTGGGCGAATCGGTGGCGCTGTGTGAACAGGTCGGCGACGTGGCCACGGCCAAAGGCCCGGTGGAGCGCAAAGTGGTGCGCGTGGTCACCCCCGGCACCCTGACCGACACCGAGCTGCTGCCCGACAAGAGCGAAGCCATCTTGCTGGCCGTGCACCAGGCGGGCAAAAACCGCTGCGGCCTGGCGTGGCTGAGCGTCACGCAAGGCGTGGTGCATCTGGCCGAATGCGCACAAGACGAACTGGCCGACTGGATCGACCGCATCAGCCCCAGCGAATTGCTGGCCAGCGCAGGCATGACGCCCACGTTTGAGCAAAAGCTGCGCGCCCTCAAAACCACCGGGCGCGGCAGCTGGGCACTGGCCCTGCGGCCCGATTTTCAGTTTGACGCGGGCCTGGGCCAGCGCAAGCTGCTGGAGCAACTGCAAGCCGCATCACTGGCCGCCTGGAGCGCCGACACGCTGAGCGACGCCCAAGCCGCCGCTGCGGCGCTGCTCACTTACGCCGAACACACCCAAGGCCGCAGCCTGCCGCATGTGCAGCGGGTGCAGGTGCAGCGCTCGGACGCGCTCATTGACCTGCCCGCCAGCACCCGCCGCAACCTGGAGCTGACGCAAACCCTGCGCGGCGAGGATTCACCCACGCTGTTTTCGCTGCTGGACACCTGCATGACCGGCATGGGCAGCCGCCTGCTCAAAAGCTGGCTGCTGAGCCCACCGCGTGACCGCCAAGCCGCGATGGACCGCCTGCAAGCCCAAGCCGTGTTGCGCGGCGAAAGCGGTGCTGGCGTGTGGAGCAGCCTGCGCGAACAGCTCAAAGGCGCGAGCGATGTGGAGCGCATCACCGCCCGCACCGCGCTGCGCCAGGTGCGCCCGCGCGAGCTGGTCGCCCTGCGCCATGCGCTGGCGCGTGCGGCCTCGCTGTCCACGCAACTGCAAGCCCTCAAGCCCGAGCCCGGCAGCTTGCTGGCCGGTATGGCCCGCTGGCTCACGCCGCCCACCAACTGCGCCGAGCTGCTGCAAATGGCCCTGCTTGAAGAGCCCGCTGCGCTGGTGCGCGACGGCGGCGTGATCGCCGACGGCCTGGACGCCGAGCTGGACGAGCTGCGCGGCATCCAGACCAACTGCGATGCGTTTTTGCTCGACTTGGAAACCCGCGAAAAAGAGCGCACCGGCATTGCCAACCTGCGCGTGCAGTTCAACAAGGTGCACGGCTTTTACATCGAGGTCACGCAAGGGCAACTCGACAAAGTGCCCGACGACTACCGCCGCCGCCAGACCCTGAAAAACGCCGAGCGTTTCATCACGCCCGAGCTCAAAACCTTTGAAGACAAGGCCTTGTCGGCGCAAGAGCGGGCTCTGGCCCGCGAAAAATGGCTTTACGAAGGCCTGCTCGACCAGCTGCAGCCCTATGTGCCCGCGCTCACCGCTTTGGCGCAGGCCATGGCTTCGCTCGACGTGCTGTGCGCCCTGACCGAGCGCTCGCTCACCCTGAATTGGTGCGCGCCCGAGTTCACCAAAGAGCCCTGCATCGAAATCCGCCAAGGCCGCCACCCGGTGGTCGAGGCGCGGCTGGCTGAAATGTCAGGCGCCAGCTTCATCGCCAACGACACGGTGCTGGGCCCGCGCCAGCGCTTGCAGATCATCACCGGCCCCAACATGGGCGGCAAATCGACCTACATGCGCCAGGTGGCACTGATCGTGCTTTTGGCCAGCATCGGCAGCCATGTGCCCGCCAGCCGCTGCCGACTCGGCCCCATCGACGCCATCCACACCCGGATCGGCGCGGCCGACGACCTGGCCAACGCCCAATCGACCTTCATGCTGGAGATGACCGAAGCCGCGCAAATCTTGCACAGCGCCACGCCGCACAGCCTGGTGCTGATGGACGAGATCGGGCGCGGCACCTCCACCTTTGACGGCCTGGCGCTGGCCAGCGGCATCGCCACGCACCTGCACAACAAAACGCAAGCCTTTGCGCTGTTTGCCACACACTATTTCGAGCTGACCGAATTCCCGGCCACGCACAGCGCCGCCGTCAACATGCATGTGAGCGCGGCCGAGTCCGGCGCGTCCATCGTGTTTTTGCACGAGCTACAACCCGGCCCCGCCAGTAAAAGCTATGGCGTGCAGGTGGCGCGGCTGGCGGGCATGCCTGCTGCCGTGCTCAACCACGCCCGCCATGCGCTTAGCGCGCTCGAGTCGGGCGCGCAAGATGCTCGCGCCCAAGTGGACCTGTTTGCCCCGCCGCCCGAAGCCGAAGCCGCTGGCCCCACCGCTGTCGAAGCGGCCCTGGCCCAAATCAACCCCGACGCCTTGAGCCCCCGCGAGGCGCTCGATGCCCTGTATGCCTTGCAGCGCCTGCTGCCGAAAAATCAAGAGTGAATTCATGACTTATTGCGTTGCCGTCAAAACCCGAGCAGGTCTGGTGTTCCTCTCAGATTCCCGCACCAATGCGGGCCTGGACCAGATCAGCACCTTCCGCAAAATGATCGTCTATGAAAAAGCGGGCGACCGCTTCATGACTTTGTTGTCAGCGGGCAACCTGAGCATTTCTCAATCAGTGCGCGAAGTGCTGCAGATTGAAAAACTGGTCGAGCCTGGCCAAGACGAACCGCTCACCATCTGGAACGCCAAGAGCATGTTCGATGCGACCCGCGTGCTGGGCGCAGCCGTGCGCCGCGTGTACGAGCGCGATGCCGCAGCCCTCAAAGCCTCGGGCGTGGAGTTCAACGTGTCCATGATCTTCGGCGGCCAGATCGGCGGCGAGGGCATGCGCTTGTTCCAAGTCTATTCGCCCGGCAACTTCATCGAAGCGACTGACGAAACGCCTTACTTCCAGATTGGCGAGTCCAAATACGGCAAGCCCGTGCTCGACCGCGTCATCACGCCCGACACCCCGCTGGACGAAGCCGCCAAGTGCGCCCTGGTGTCGATGGACTCGACCCTCAAATCCAACCTGTCAGTCGGCTTGCCGCTGGACATGGTGGTCTACAAAGCGGGCAGCCTGCAAACCGACCGCATCATGTGCATCGACGAGCACAACCCCTACTTTCAGATGCTGCGCTCCAGCTGGGGCGACAAACTGCGCCAGATGTTCGACAGCATCGAAGACCCCATGTGGAACGGCGGCGCGACCGACATCCCGCTCATGGTGCCGCCCACCCGCAATGCCTTGCTCAAGAAAATCACCACACCAGACGAAAAACTGATCTGATGGCCGCCCGCATCGTCTTCTCGCACGGCAACAGCTTTCCGGCCAGCACTTACCGGGTCTTGTTCGACAGCCTGCGTCAGCGCGGGTTTGAAGTCGATGCGGTCGAAAAATTTGGCCACGACCCGAAATACCCGGTCACCAACAACTGGCCGCACCTGGTGCAGCAGTTGGCTGACTTTGCGCGTGAAAGACAAAGTGACAGCGAACCCGCCTTTTTGGTGGGCCACTCACTGGGCGGCATCCTGAGCCTGATGTGCGCAGCCCGTCACCCCGAGCTGGCGCGTGGCGTGGTGCTGATCGACTCGCCCGTGCTGGGCGGCTGGCGCGCCACCACGCTGGGCCTGGCCAAACGCACCCCTTTGATCGGGGCGCTTTCACCCGGACGCATCAGCCAAAAGCGCCGCCACCACTGGCCCAGCGCACAGGCCGCGCTGGAGAGTTTTCAGCACAAAAAATCCTTTGCCCGCTTGGACCCGCAGGTCTTGCGCGACTACATCGAGCACGGCACGCACGACGAAGGCGGCCAGCGCGTGCTCAGTTTTGACCGCGATGTGGAAACCGCGATCTACAACAGCCTGCCGCACAAACTCGACAGCCTGCTCAAGCGCCACCCGCTCAAATGCCCTGCGGCCTTCATCGGCGGCACGCACTCGGCCGAAATGCGCCAGGCGGGGGCAGAACTGACCCACAAGGTGGTCAAGGGCCGCATCATGATGCTCGACGGCTCACACCTGTTCCCCATGGAAAAGCCCCTGGCCACGGCAGCGGCCATCGAAGCAACGCTGCGCAACATCGGGGCCTGATCCGTTCGTGAAAGTCACCATCCCGGACTTGAAGCCAAACTCGTCATCCTGGACTTGATCCAAAACTCGTCATCCCGGACTTGATCCGGGATCCATGACTTGCAGGAGAGATGGCCCCCGGGTCTTCGCCCGGGGTGACAGAACAAGGTCTTCGCCCGGGGTGACAAAAACAAGTTCCTCGTCGAGATGACAAGACAACTTTTCAGCCGGGGGTCACAAAACAACGTCTCTGACCGACTCAAGCCCCGAAAAAACTCATGGTGCCCAAGTCACCAAACCGCTGTAGCTGGTGCCCAGAACCACCAAGCCGAACACGATCCGGTACCAGGCGAAGACCTCAAAGCTGTGGCTGGAGATGAACTTGAGCAGCCAGCGCACGCACACCCAAGCGCTGATGAAAGAGAACAACAAGCCGACACCAAACATCGGCGCATCGGCCATGCTGAGCAAGGCGCGTTCTTTGTACAGGCTGTAAGCCCCCGCGCCAATCAGCGTGGGAATCGCCAGGTAAAAAGAAAAGTCCGTCGCCGCCTTGCGCGACAAGCCCAACAGCATGCCGCCAATGATGGTGGCGCCGCTGCGGCTGGTGCCCGGGATCATGGCCAGGCACTGCACTAGGCCCACCTTGAGCGCATCGCGCCCGCGCATGTCTTCCACCTCGTGGATGCGCACCGTGCTGGCGGGACGACGCTCAGCCCACAAGATGATCAAACCGCCCACGATGAACGTGCTGGCCACAACGCCCGGGGTGAACAAATGCGCCTTGATGGCCTTGCCCAGCAGCAAGCCCAAAATCACTGCGGGCACAAAGCCGATGAACACATTGAAAGCAAAGCGCTGCGCCGCCGCGCTGTGTGGCAAGGCCTGGATGGTCGAGCTGATCTTTTGCCAATACACGATGATCACCGCCAGGATGGCCCCGGTCTGAATGGCAATTTCAAATACCTTGGACTTGTCATCATGCAGCCCCAGCAAATGACCGGCCAAGATCAAATGCCCCGTAGAAGAGATCGGCAAAAACTCTGTCAAACCTTCGACCAGCCCCATCACGGCGGCTTTGATCAGCAATAAAGAATCCACAAGTACTCCAGAAATTTGGAATGGATTATCGCTCGCAGGGCTGCGCATCAGACTCAATGAAGGAATCATCATCAGAACCTGTGTCAAAGTACTGTTTAAAAAATCAAGGAGGAACCATGCAGTGGATTGATGTATCGGCTTGTTTGGTGACTGGCGCATTCACTTTGCTGCCAGGACGCTTGTTGGGCCAATGGCTTTGGTTTGGGTCTGTGGGGTGAGTATGTCCAAGCCAACCCTCCAGCAAACCACCCGCCTTGGCGCTCTGGCCATCACCGCCGTGTGGCTGGCAGTGGCTGCGGTGCTGTACCTGGTGTTTGATCGCATTGAGCAAAACCGCCAGGCGAGCCTCAAGCCCTATGCACTCAGCTCGGGCGATCTGGTCATACCGCGCCAGAGGGACGGTCATTTTCATGTGGAAGGCGAAGTCAACCGCCAGCCTGTGACGTTTTTGGTTGACACCGGCGCCAGCCATGTGAGCGTGAGCCAGGCACTGGCGCAACAAGCGGGACTGCCTTCGGGGCAGGACATCACTTTGCACACCGCCAACGGCCAGCGCCCCGGCCAATTGGTGCGAAACGTGCCGGTGCGTGCTGGCCACTTGGTGCTCAACGATGCCGGTGTGACCGTGGGTCTGAACGGACTTCGGCCTGAACAGGCACTGCTGGGCCAGAACTTCCTGAAACACTTCGATGTGGAAATCCGCCGCGACGAGATGATCCTGCGTCAACGCCCCTGAGGGCCTGCAAGCTCAAGCGGCAGCTGAAGCGCCATCAGCGGCGGCTTTGAGCAGCAACAAAGAATCCACAAGTACTCCAGAAATTTGAAGTGGGTTATCGCCGCTGGCCCCATACGCCACGTCCGGCGCCGCGTACAGCGTCTCGTCCATTGTGAACACTGGGCGCCACACGCCCATGTCCACCCCATACAGGGCGAGGCAAAGCATGACCGTGGTGCTGCTGAATGGATGGCGGTCTGTAGATCGGCATCATCTGAGGGGCATACATGGGCGCCGGCCTGACCATGACCTGCGGGTAATAGACCACCGATGGCGCCGGGTGGGCATAAACCTGCGGATGCCCTATGCGTGAGTGGATCACCACCGAAGGCTCCACCATCACGGGGTGGGCACAGCCGGTCTGCGCAAAAGCGGCCCCCAGCAAACCCAACAGGTACGCCGCTCTGGAAATGGCATTTGGGACTGAAAAACGCATGGTTGGACTCCTTGGATCACGTTGGCTTTTCTTGAAAGCAGACTCCCCTTGTGCCTTAGCGCGCCAGCCACGCCATGCGAGGACAAACAACGCTTCACAATGGTGTCCATTCGTAACGCCGCCCAGCGGGATTGCCCTTTGGCAAGCCCTAAAATCAATCGCTATGACCACCCCCACCAACAACGACACTTCCGCTGACCACAAAGTCAGCAACTTCCTGCGCCAGATCATCGAAAACGACCTGGACAAAGGCACCTACGCCAGCCGCCGCTGGGCCGGCAGCCCCGGCGACGCCGCGCACCACGCTGCGGGCGAGCCCGACCCGGCCAAGATCCGCACCCGCTTTCCGCCCGAGCCCAACGGCTACCTGCACGTGGGCCACGCCAAAAGCATCTGCATCAACTTCGGGCTGGCCCAGGAATACGGCGGCGTGTGCCACCTGCGCTTTGACGACACCAACCCCGAAAAAGAAGACACCGAATACGTCAACAGCATCATCGACGCCGTGAAATGGCTCGGTTTTGACTGGGCCCAGCTCGGACAAGCCGCTGGCAGCGCCGCACCCTACCAAGCCAGCGACTACTTCGACTTCATGTACCGCGCTGCCGAGGCCTTGATTGAAGCCGGACACGCCTATGTGGACGAACAAAGCGCGGAAGACATGCGCGCCAACCGGGGCGACTTTGGCAAGCCCGGCGTGGACAGCCCCTTCCGCACCCGCACCGTGGCAGAAAACCTGACGCGATTCAGAGAAATGCGCGACGGCCAACTGGCCGACGGCGCGGCCGTGCTGCGCGCCAAGATCGACATGGCGTCGCCCAACATCAATATGCGCGACCCGGCCATCTACCGCATCCGCCGCGCCACCCACCACCACACGGGCGACACCTGGTGCATCTACCCGATGTACACCTTTGCCCACCCCATCGAAGACGCGCTGGAGCAAATCACCCACAGCATTTGCACGCTGGAGTTTGAAGACCAGCGCCCGTTTTACGACTGGCTGATGGAGCGCCTGTGCGAATGCCAGCTGCTGGCCGCGCCCAGCCCCAAACAATACGAATTTGCCCGCCTGAACCTGACCTATGTGATCACCAGCAAACGCAAGCTGGCGCAACTGGTCAATGAAGGCAAAGTCAGCGGCTGGGACGACCCGCGCATGCCGACCATCGTGGGCCTGCGCCGCCGGGGCTACACGCCCGAGAGCCTGCGCCTGTTTGCCGACCGCATTGGCGTGACCAAGAGCGACAGCTGGATCGACTACAGCACGCTCGAAGGCTGCCTGCGCGAAGACCTGGAAAACAAAGCCCACCGCGGCATGGCCGTGCTCGACCCCGTCAAGCTGGTGCTGAGCAACTGGGCCGAAGCCTTTGGCTCAGAGGCCTACACCGAAGACTGCACCCAGCCCGCCCTGCCCCACAGCGCCATCGCAGAGGGCCAAACGCACCCGGCTGAGCGCGTGTTCAAAATCGGCAAAGAGGTGTGGATCGAACGCGAAGACTTTGAAGAAGTGCCGCCCAAGGGCTACAAACGCCTCTTCCCCGGCAACGTGGTGCGGCTGAAAGGCGGCTACGTGATCGAATGCACCGGCTGCGCACGCGACGCGGCGGGCAACGTGACCGAGGTGCACGCCAAAGTCATCCCCGGCACCAAGAGCGGCACCCCCGGCGCCGACAGCGTCAAAGCCAAAGCCGCCATCACCTGGGTGTGCGTGGCCGACGGCGTGCAAGCCGAAGTGCGCCTGTACGACCGCCTGTTTGCCGACGCTCACCCCGACGCGGGCGGCAAAGACTTCTTGCAGTCACTCAACCCGAACAGCCTGAAAGTGGTGACGGCCTACGTGGAGCCGTCACTGGCCCAAGCGCAGCCGGACCAGAAGTTTCAGTTTGAGCGCTTTGGGTACTTTGTGGCGGATCGCGCGGATCACGTGGCTGGAGCGAAGCCGGTGTTCAACCGGGTGACGGGGTTGAAGGACAGTTGGGGCAAGTGAGCTCGTTCTGCTAATTTGCCAAGCTGTCATGAAAATTGTCACGTGGAATTGCAATGGTGCACTTCGCAATAAAACCGAAGCACTAGACGAGCTCCGCGCGGACGTTTATGTCGTCCAAGAATGCGAGAACCCGGCCCTGTCAACTTCTACATTTCAAAACTGGGCTGGCGATTACTTGTGGATTGGAAACTCGAAACACAAAGGCTTAGGGATCTTTCCAAAGAACGGCAATCACGTTCGCGCGGCGGACTGGTTTGGAACGTTTTCTCAACCAGGCGTGGTTAATAGCAATCAAGCATCGCAATGGTCAACAACGGACCTCAAACTGTTTGCCCCCTTTATCCTGAACGAAAAATACCAAGTACTTGGCTTATGGACTAAGGCTGAAAATGCCGACGCCTTCCGCTACATTGGGCAACTTTGGAAATACCTGCAAATCCACAGAGACCAGCTTCGTAATGGCAACACCATTGTGTTGGGTGATTTCAATAGCAATCGAATATGGGACAAGCCAGATCGCTGGTGGAACCACTCTGATGTGGTCGAAGAATTAGCTGACATTGGGCTCCAAAGTGTTTATCACCATCAAAAGTGTGAGCGCCAAGGAGAAGAAACTACACCCACTTTCTTTCTCCAACGCAACTTGAACAAGTCCTATCACATCGACTATGTTTTTGTGTCCGATGACTTGCTGCAACATTGCAAAGTTCAAATCGGTGACAGTCGTCAGTGGCTTAGCGTGAGCGACCATATGCCAATGTCATTGGATATCAACGCAGCAGCCTGATCTGTTGGCAATATGACTCCAGAAAAGATCCTCCACTTCTGGTTCACCGAACTCACCTCCAAGCACCACTTCGCCAAAGACCCCGCCTTGGACGAAGCCATCCGCACCCGCTTCGGGGCCACGCTGGAGACGGCGGCGCGGTGTGAGTTGTTTGCCTGGCGCGCCACACCCGAGGGACGCTTGGCCGAGGTCTTGGTGCTGGACCAGTTCTCGCGCAACGTCTACCGCGACACGCCCCGCGCCTTTGCGCAAGACGCTCTGGCCTTGGCGCTGGCGCAAGAGCTGGTGGCCAGTGGGCAAGACCGCAGCCTGCCCCTGGCGCAGCGCAGCTTTGCCTACATGCCCTACATGCACAGCGAGTCCGCCCTGGTGCACGCGCAAGCGGTGGTCCTGTTTGATCAGCCGGGCATGGAAGACACCTTGCGCTTTGAACTGCGCCACCAAGCCATCATCGAGCGCTTTGCCCGCTACCCCCACCGTAACGCCATCCTGGGCCGCGAGTCCACGCCCGAGGAGCTGGTGTTTTTGAGTGAGCCGGGGTCGGGGTTTTGAGCCTGACCGGCAAGTGTTGTCATTCTTGACAACATGCAAGCCATGTTGGCACAATCGCCAACATGCCCGCTGAGCTGATCACCCGATTCAAGAACATCACGCCCGATGGTGGCGTGATTGAACTGGTGGTCTGGCGGGTGCCCACCCCGATTCCACCCACCGAGCACGGTTTCAAATACCGTGCGGTCTATGCCAAGGATGGCGTTCGCATCGTTGGCTTTGACAACGAGCGGGGCAAAGGCGACCACTGCCATTTGGACGGGCAAGAACTGTCATACACATTTGCAGGCGTGGATCAACTGGTGGAAGACTTCATTGCTGCCGTCGCAGCCAGGAGAGCAACATGACCGAACGTTTTTTGACCATCACTTTGCAACCCGACTGGCAAGCCGGTTTGCGTGCCGCCGCACAAGCGGCCCAGCAAAGCACTTACCAAGGCGAGGTGCTCAACTTTGAAAGCCCCGGCCATTTCTTTGGCCAGCTGACCGAAAAGCGCTGGGCGCTGGTACGCACCGCTCAAGGCAAGGGAGAGCTGTCAGTGCGCGAATTGGCACGCTTGGTGGACCGCGACGTCAAGCGCGTGCACGAAGACGTGGTGGTGCTGGCCGACCTGGGCCTTCTGGAACGCACCGAGTCTGGTGGGGTGGTCTGCCCCTATTCGTCCATGCACATCGACATGTACCTCAAGGCGGCATGAGCCATGACCGCCCAACACATCACCACCATCCCCGCCCTTCGCGCCCTCTACGGCCCCGCACGTGAGCGTTCGCTCAAAAAGGAAATCCTGGCGCTGGATGCGCATGCGGTGCAGTTCATTGGCCTGTCGCCGTTTGTGGTGCTGGCCAGCAGCGATGCAGATGGGCACATGGACGCCTCGCCTCGCGGGGGTGAGCCGGGTTTCGTCAAGGTGTTGGACGCACAGACGCTCTTGGTGCCCGATGCGCCGGGCAACAACCGCTTGGACACGCTGGAGAACATCATCGCCACTGGGCGTATTGGCTTGTTGTTCATGGTGCCGGGCTTTGACGAGACTTTGCGGGTGAATGGCCGCGCTGTGCTGTCCACCGACCCGGCTGACTTGGCGCTGTGTGCCGATGCGCGGCGTACGCCTGCGCTGGCCATTCGCGTGGCGGTGGCGTCGGTGTATCTGCATTGCGCCAAGGCCTTCATGCGCTCGCAGTTGTGGGACGCCTCACGCCACGCCGACCGGGCGCAGCTGCCCAGCATGGCCGAGATGATGCGTGACCAGATCCGCGCTTTCAAAGGCGAAGAGATCGTGGCCGAAACGCAGGCCCAGATGCTGGAGCGTTATCGGCAGACCTTGTGAACGCGTGCACCGTTGCGGTGCAGCAAGTTGTTCCGTGCTTCTGTGAATGAAGCTGTGGACAAGTCCATGAACATCCCTGCGAAGCCTTGCCCAGCGGGGCTTGGCGCGCATTGCCTTTTTAAGAGGCAGCCGAGTCGGCTTATTTTTTCTGCACCGGATTGGCCAGCAGCAAGTTGGCCGGATAGGCCCGCATGAATTCACGTGCTTTGTCGATCGGTGCGCTCAGCCAAGCGGCCAAGGCCCCTTCGTTCAGGATGGCGGGCATGCGTTTTTCGTTGCCGTTTTGGCCGTAGCGGTTCATCAGCGCGTGGCTGTTGGCGTTCACCGTGAGCAAGGTGAAGCTGGTGATGCTTTCGCCGTCTTTGGCCCAGTGTTCCCACAAACCAGCCACGCCCATGGGTTTGCCGTCCACGCGAGCGATGCGGGTGGGCACGGCTTTGCCGCTGCGCCAGTCGTCTTCCAAAAAGGCTTGCATCGGGATGATGCAGCGCTGGCCCTTGAGCCAGGTGTCGCGCGTAGGCGTGGCGGTGCTCATGGTTTCGTAGCGGGTCACGGCCAGTTTGGTCGAGCGCAGTTTGGCGTCCGAGGTGGACTTGACCCATCCGGGCACCAGGCCGAATTGGCCCTGGGCGAGTTCCATCACCAGCGGCTGCTGGGCGTCTGCTGTGGCGGTGTCGCCCTCAGCCTGTGCCTTGCGGATGAAAAAGCCCTGTTTGCGTGGCCAGACTTCTTTGTCCAGCAGTGTTTCGGGGGCCGAGACGCCAAAGGCCTCGGCATAAAGGTCGGCGCTTTTCAGGCATTCGTATTGAGAGCTCATGCGGGGGATGCTAACCCACGCATCGTGGGGCGCCACACATTGTCGGACCTGAAGGGGCCGACCTCAAGGAGCCAGATGGTGTGACCTGATACGCTCACGGCCATGCTGATCCGCTTCAACAAACCCTATGGCGTGCTCAGCCAGTTCACCCCCGAGGGGCGCTGGCAGGGCCTGAAGGACCACATCGACCTGCCCGGTGTGTACGTGGCCGGGCGGCTGGACGCAGACAGCGAGGGTTTGCTGCTGCTGACCGACGATGGTCAACTGCAGGCGCGCATTGCCGATCCGCGCTTCAAGATGGAAAAGACTTACTTGGTGCAGGTCGAGGGCGTGGTGGACGACAAAGCACTGACGGCCCTGGCCCGGGGCGTGACGCTGAACGACGGCCTCACCCTGCCTGCCCGCGCCCAGGCGGTAGCGCCGCCAGCTGACTTGTGGCCGCGCAACCCGCCCATTCGCGAGCGTAAGAACATCCCGACTTCGTGGCTGGAGTTGTCCATCCGCGAAGGCCGCAACCGGCAAGTGCGCCGCATGACCGCTGCGGTGGGCTTGCCCACGTTGCGCCTGATCCGCACCGCCATTGGCCCGTACCACTTGCGTGACCTGCCTACAGGCACATGGCAGCAGGTGGAATAGGGTTTCGGACACAATCTCGCATCCGCTCAATCACCAACAAGGAAAAACATGTCCGATTTGCTCCAGAAAATGCAGTGGCGCTACGCTTGCAAAAAGATGGACCCGACCAAAGTCGTGCCGCAAGACAAAGTCGACCGCATCGTGGAAGCCGCACGCCTGGCCCCCACATCGAGCGGCTTGCAGCCGTTTGAAGTGATCGTGGTCAGCAACGCAGCTGTGCGTGCGCAGATCCAGCCCAAGGCCTACAACCAGGCCCAAGTGACCGAAGGCTCGCACCTGCTGGTGTTTGCCGCGTGGGACAACTACACGGCCGAGCGCATCAACCACATGTTTGACCTGACCAACGCCGAGCGCGGTGGCACCAACGAAGGCTGGGAAAACTACCGCAAGATGCTGTTGGCCAATTACCCAGGCCGCGATGCCAAGGTGAACTTCGAGCACGCAGCTCGCCAGGCCTACATTGGCTTGGGCGCTTCCTTGATTGCGGCGGCTTTTGAAGAAGTCGACGCCACCCCGATGGAAGGCTTTGAGCCTGCCGCGGTGGATGAGATTCTGGGCCTGGCTGCGCGTAACCTGCGCAGCGTGGCCATCGTGCCGCTGGGCTACCGCGCTGAAGGCGACTGGCTGGTCGGTCTCAAAAAGGTCCGCCGCCCACGCGAGCAGTTTGTGACCGAAGTGAAATAAGTCATGGATGCCGGATCAAGTCCGGCATGACATCTGATTGCTCAAGTCCGGCATGGCGTTGGTCTGTTCAAGTGCGACATGACGTTGACTTGTTCAAGCCTGGCATGACATCAAGCGATGGATATGTCACCCCGGGCTTGACCCGGGGTCCATCGCGTCACAGGGCATTGACGCTGGTCCAGTGCATTGCGGCAGCGCCCATCAACGAGTTTGTGCCTTACCATCGAAGACTTCCCAATCCGGGATGACCACCGAGGATGCATCATGGCCAAAGGCGAACAACGCAGCAACAAAATGGCCAAGAAGCCTAAAAAAGACATGTCTGCACCGAAGACTTACACCTCGGACCGCCCCATGGCACCGACCACTTTTGTGGCGCCTCGCGGCAAAGTCAAACCCTCCTGATCTGCTGCCCTGATGGGCCCGGGCTCACTGGCCCTTTGAGTTTTCGATGACACCGATCCATGAAGATGAGCACCTGCTGGTGCTCGAAAAACCCAGCGGACTGCTCTCTGTGCCCGGTCGCGGCCCCGACAAGCAAGACTGCCTGTCCAAACGCGTGCAAGACGTCTACCCCGAAGCCCTGATCGTGCACCGGCTCGACCAGGACACCTCCGGCTTGCTGCTCATGGCGCGGGGCATCGAGGCACAACGCCGCCTGAGCCGTTTGTTTGAAACCCGTCAGGTCAAAAAGCGCTACGTGGCCGTGGTGGCGGGTCATCCCGCACAAACGCAAGCCGCGCAGGCGGCCGACGAAGAGGGCTGGCGCACGATCGACGGCCCCATCTTGCTGGACTGGGAGCGTCGCCCCATCCACATCATCCACCCCGATGGCAAAGCCAGCCGCAGCCGCTGGCGTGTGCTGGATACGGGCGAGACGGTCACCTTGATCGAGCTGGAGCCCGTGACGGGACGCACCCACCAGCTGCGCGTGCACCTGCAAAGCATTGGCCACCCCATGCTGGGTGACTCGCTGTATGCGCCGCCCGACATCAAAGCGCTGAGCCCGCGCTTGATGCTGCATGCACAAGAATTGGCGTTTGCGCACCCCTTCACCGAGGCCGAAATGGCCTTCAAAATCCCCACTGCATGGTCGGCGTCGGCGCCTTATTGGGTCATCTGATCAACATCTCCATCTGGCCCAGGGAAGGCGCCTGCGACTGGCTACAATTCTCAGGTTCCAGAAATACCAATGAGGCTATGTTTTTTGATCAAAAATCGCTGTCTTTGACGGCACCAAAGCATTCATATTCACGGATGATTTGGGCGCTGCAAGTAGCCCTGGGCTTGACCGGTGCAATGACCGCTCAGGCAGCCCTGTCTCCACAAGACAACATCAAACAAGCCATTCAGACCGGTCAACTGGAGCAGGCCCTCAAGCTCGTCCAGCAAGAGCGCCAAGCCGCCCCCAAAGATTTGCAGCTGCGCTTTCTCGAAGGCGTGATCCAGGCCCAGCAAGGCCAAACCGACAAGGCCATCGACACGTTCAAGAAACTCACCGAGTCCAACCCCGACTTGTCCGAGGCCTACAACAACCTGGGCGTGCTGTATGCGTCCAAAGGCAAGCTCGAAGAATCCCGTGCCAACCTGGAAAAAGCCCTGCTGACGCACCCCAGCTATGCTGCGGCTCACCGGAATTTGTCCGACATCCAAAGTCAGTTGGCCAAACAAACCTATGCCAAGGCTTTGCAAGTGGACAGCAAAGTCAAAAACAGCACCCCGCAACTGACCTTGCTCGGCAGCATGGACCCCAGCAAGCGAGCACCCGCCCAAGCCACTGCGCCCACTGCACCTGTAGCAGTTGCTCCTGCTGCAACGCCAGTGGCCCCCCAGTCGCCAGCACCCGAGGCAGCCAAACCCGCAGCGGTGGCGCCCGTGGCAGTCACTCCGAATCCAGCGGCCGCGGCGACAACAACACCCACAACACCCACTGCAGCCAAGCCAGCTGCTGCAGCGCCTGTTGCGGTTGTGCCCACGCCTATCGCCACGCCCAAACCTGAGCCCAAGAAAGACGATGCTCAGCAAAAGCAGGCCAAGGTCGACAACACTGACGTTCGCAACGCCGTGCTGGCCTGGGCCAAGGCTTGGAGCCAAAAGGACATGACCCGCTATTTGGGTGCTTACGCCAGCAGCTTCACACCCGACAAAATGTCGCGCGCCAAATGGGAAAGCGATCGCCGCGCGCGCATCGTTTCCAAAAAAACCATCAGCGTGGAAGTGAACAATTTCAAGGTGGAGGTCAGCGGGAACAAGGCGACTGCGCGTTTCCAGCAAATCTACGAGTCGGACAACTTCAAAGGCAACAGCCACAAGACCCTTGAAATGGTCAAGCAAGGCGACCATTGGCTCATCACGCGTGAGACGGTGAATTGAACTTCCCGCGCTTTCCCACTCGACAACAACCGCACAAAAGCAAGGCATCCTGGCACTTGCGATGGGCTGTGCCGACCTTGTTGGTGGCCTCTTTTGGCCTGACCGGCTGGTGGCTGTCAAACCACAACCGTTTGCCCGCCAGTCTGCAAGACAGTTTCAAGGTTTCTCCAGAGCCCATGCGCTGGAAGCTCGAATTCGAGCCCAGTGCCACGGCCGCCGTCATCAACGCCAAAGATCCTGAGACGCTGGTCCGCCAGATCTACCAACACTTGGGCGAAGGCGAGCGCGCTCAGGCCTTGGACACCGCACGTGCCTTGACCACCCGATTCCCCACATTCCAATTGGGCCAACTGCTTTACGCGGATTTGCTCAACATCAGCAGCCTGCAGCCCGTTGAAGGCTTCGATCTGGATGCCGACACCAAGCCCTCGGCCATGCGCCGGCTTGAAGAATTGGTCATGGAGGCCAAGCGCCGCATGACGCGCACAGCACCTCAGGCACTGGAAGGCCAGGTACCTGCCGCCGTGGCGTTTCTGGCCGCTCAGCAACCCTACCTCGCGGCGGTGGATGCATCACGCTCACGCTTGTACTGGTTTGCCAATCGCACCGGCGCAGATGGGCAACTCAAGCTGGAGTTGCTCAAGGAAACCTATATCTCCGTGGGCATCAACGGTGTCGGCAAGGTCAAGGAAGGCGATGGCAAAACGCCCATTGGCGTGTATTTCATCCAGAAAAATTTGCCCGGCGCCACGCTGCCAGATTTGTTTGGATCGGGTGCTTTGACACTGAACTTCCCGAATGCTGTGGATGCCATGCGTAACAAGACGGGCTCGGGCATCTGGTTGCACGGCACGCCCAGCGCCCAGTATTCACGCGCACCAGAGGCCACTGACGGCTGCGTCGTGCTGGCCAATGCCGAAATCGAAGAACTGCTCCGCTTGCCCGGCTGGCGCATGACGCCCGTGGTGATCGCAGAAAAGCTCGATTGGATTCCCTCAGGCCAAGCGCCCACCACGTACACCCAATTTCAGCCCACACTGGACCAATGGTTGGCTGATCGCCAAAACGGCGATGCTGAGAAACTCAAGCGCTACTACAGCCAGCGTTTTGAGCGTGATGCACTGGATTTGGACCATTGGTGGCCCAAACTGGTTCAAGGTGTGCAAGGCGCACGCAAAGCCAAACCGCTCGAAGTCGTGTCGGTCCTGCACTGGAACGATGGCGAGGAGACCGTGGTCGTGACCATGACCGACCCCAACATGCGGGACAAACGCCAAGCCATTTACCTGCGCACCTATTGGCAAAAGGAAGCCGACCAGTGGAAGCTTGTGTTTGAAGGCCCGACCTGATCGGCCCGAGCCTGCACCGCGCATGAGCCAGGACATTCCATTCTTCAATGCCCACATCGCGCCCGATGGCGGCAGCTTTGACGCCTGGCGTGAACAAACTTTGCTGGACGCCTTGGAGCAAGGTGGCCTGCAGTGGCCCAGCTCCTGCCGCTCGGGCACCTGCCGCACCTGTATCGGCCACTTGGTCTCAGGCCAGGTGCACTACGAGATGGCCTGGCCCGGCCTGACCGCTGAAGAAAAAGCCGAAGGCTGCGTGTTGCCTTGCGTGGCGTACCCGATGGGTGACGTGGTGCTCAAAGACCCCTTCGCTGACTGAGCTTCGTCGCGGCCATGTGCATGGGCACGCGGGGGCGTGCCTGCACGGCACGCCCGGCACCTCAGTCGCCGATGCCCAGCTCCTGGATCTTGCGGGTGATGGTGTTGCGCCCGATGCCCAGTTTTTGAGCCGCTTCGATGCGCCGCCCCCGCGTGGTCGACAAGGCCGCCTGGATCAGGCTGGTTTCAAAACGCCGCGTGAGCACATCCCACACATCGGTGCGCCCCGCGTTGAGCAAAGCCAAGGCCTCTTCCTCCAGACCCGACTCCCACATGACGCCAGTGGCGATCGCAGGCGCTGCCACCAGCGCACTCACGGCAGGCACAAACGCTGAGTCAGCCAACGGCGGGGCCACTGACGCTGTGGGCGCATCCCCTGCCGCCACAAGTGTGGGTGAGCCCGCTGCCAAGACCTCTGGCGGCAAGTCCTTGAGCTCAATGAGTTGCGATGGCGCCATGACAGTCAGCCAGTGGCAAATGTTTTCCAGCTGACGCACGTTGCCCGGAAACTGGAACTGCCCCAGCTTGTCCATGGCCGCTTCTGCCATGCGCTTGGGCTCTACACCCAGTTGCTGCGCACTGCGCTGCAGGAAATAACGCGCCAGCATGGGCACGTCTTCGCGGCGTTCGCGCAGCGCAGGCAAGCGCAAACGGATCACGTTCAGGCGGTGGAACAAGTCTTCACGGAAGACGCCTTGTTTGACGCGCTCCTCCAGATCCTGGTGGGTGGCGGCGATCACGCGCACATTGGCCTTGACCGCGCTGTGACCACCCACGCGGTAGAAATGGCCGTCCGACAAAACACGCAGCAAACGGGTCTGCAGGTCGAACGGCATGTCCCCGATTTCATCGAGGAACAAGGTTCCGCCATCGGCCTGCTCAAAACGGCCGCGCCGTGAAGCTTGTGCGCCCGTGAAGGCACCCCGCTCGTGGCCGAACAATTCACTCTCCAGCAAATCCTTGGGGATGGCGGCGGTGTTGATGGCCACAAAGGGCTGGTTGGCACGCGGCGAATGCTTGTGCAGCGCATGCGCCACCAATTCCTTGCCCGAACCCGACTCACCGGTGATGAGCACAGTGACATGGCTTTGCGCCAAGCGACCAATGCCCCGAAAAACGTCCTGCATGGCCGGGGCTTGCCCAAGCATCTCGGGCGCTTCCACCAACTTCTCTTCGGCCACGTCTTCGCGCTGGCTTTCGTCCACCGCCCGGCGGATCAGCTCCACCGCCTTGGGCAAATCAAACGGCTTGGGCAGGTACTCAAAGGCGCCGCTTTGGAAGGCCGAGACGGCACTGTCCAGATCAGAGAAGGCCGTCATGATGATGACGGGCAAACCGGGCATGCGCTGCTTGATGGTGGCCAACAGGTCCAAGCCCGAGCCCCCGGGCATGCGGATGTCGCTGACCAGCACCTGCGGGCCATCGCGACCTTCTTCCGAGTCGAGCGCTTTCAGGACCTCGCGGGGGTTGGTAAAGCTGCGCGTGGGCAGGCCTTCGCGCAGCAATGCTTTCTCAAGCACAAAGCGGATGGATTGGTCATCGTCTACGATCCAGATCGGCTTCATTTGAGGGGCTTTCTTGGGTTCAAGGCAACGGAATCAAAATCTTGAAGTCCGTACGACCGGGCTCGCTGTCACACTCGATCATGCCGTGGTGCTGTTGCACAAAGGTTTGCGCCAATGTCAGCCCCAGGCCCGAGCCGCCTTCGCGCCCCGAAATCAGCGGGAAGAAAATGCGGTCCTTGATCGAGTCTGGAACACCAGGCCCGTTGTCCATCACATGCAATTCCAGTGCCAGGCGATAACGCTGCTTGCCAAACGTGACTTGCCTCAAGATCCGGCTCTTGAATGTGATCTGTGCATCGCCTTGCGCGATGCGCTCTGCCAAGGCTTGCGCCGCATTGTGCGAGATGTTGAGCACCGTCTGGATCAACTGCTCGCGGTCGCCCCGGAACTCGGGGATCGAGGTGTCGTAATCGCGCACGACTTTCAAACCCTTGGGGAACTCGGCCAGGATCAAGGACCGAACGCGCTCGCACACTTCGTGGATGTTCACATCCCCCACCACATGCGGACGGCGGTGCGGCGCCAACAGCCGATCCACCAGCGTTTGCAGGCGATCCGCTTCGTGGATGATGACCTGTGTGTATTCGGTGAGGTCTTTGTTGTCCAGCTCCATCTCGAGCAACTGGGCCGAACCTCGGATGCCGCCCAGCGGGTTCTTGATCTCGTGGGCCAAATTGCGGATCAGCTCCTTGTTGGCCTGGGCCTGCTCCAGCAAACGCTCTTCGCGCTCCTGGCGGGTTTGCTGCTCCACCGGCAGCAGCTCGATGATCACTTCGTCGGCACGGTCCGAGGGCGCCACGATCATGTGCACCGGCAAGCTGTCGCCATGGTGCAAGCGGTTGAGCATGGCTTCGTAGCGCAGCGCTGCAAACTCGTTCGAGCGTGCGCCGACCAAGGCATTTTTCAAAGGTTGTGCATCGGCAAAAAAATCGGGCAAATAAGCCCCCATCAAACTGCGTCGCGACATGCCCATCACGTCTTCCAGGGCCGCGTTGACAAAACTGATGCGCCCTTCGCCCTCGATCACGGCGATGGGGGTGGCCAACAAATCAAAGGCCTGAAAACGGGAAACGGGTGAAGACATGGTCTTGCTCAAGGGTTGGCCGCCACAGGGCGGCGGGAAAGCTCACGCTGAAGGCTGTCGATGTCACGCTGCTTGCGCTCGATGGCGGCTTTGGCGGCCGTCACTTTTTCGGGCGCTTGGCCTGCAGGCAGGTCCTTGAAGGCCTGCTGCAACTGCGCTTGTTGGCGCTGGGCCTGATCGAGCTCCTGCAGCAAGATGGCGCGGGCCTGCACATCGCGTTCGCGCTGCGTGGCCGTTGAATCATCCGTTTTGGTGCGCGTGGATGGCACCAAGGCAGTGCCCTCATCCGAAGTGGTGCGCACGGCCTGCGCCGCGCCCTTGGGGCGTGTGCCTTCGATCACCGTGACGGCAGACGAGATGGCCACGCGCACGCAGGCCTTGCCTTGCGGTGCATTGGTGTACTCCTGACCGCAGCGGTAAACGGCGTCCTGTGCCTGCACCTGCACAGCCATGCAGCCCACCAAGACCCACAACAAGCGGCAAAAAAAAGGACGGCCGAAGCCGTCCTTTTTTGCACTGAGCTGTGCAATCCGCATGGTGTGGATTACAGCGAGTAGTACATGTCGTATTCGACAGGAGACACTTCCACGCGGCTGCGGTTGACTTCTTGCATCTTCAAGTCGATGTAAGCGTCGATCCACGAGTCGGTGAACAC
>NZ_JAOASQ010000058.1 GCF_030158565.1 Limnohabitans sp.
TGGGGCCGAGCTCGATGTAGCTGCGCACCTTGGCCAGGTGGGCTTTGCTGATCATCGGACCAACGATGGTTTTTTCATCCAGCGGGTCGCCCACGGTGATGCGTTTGGCGCGCTCCGCGAATTTGGCGGCGAAGTCGGCGTAGATGCTTTGCTGGACCAGAATGCGGCTGCCCGCCGTGCAGCGCTCGCCGTTATTGCTGAAGATCATGAACACGGCCGCGTCCAAAGCACGGTCCAGGTCGGCATCTTCAAAGATCACAAACGGGCTCTTGCCGCCCAGTTCCATGCTGAACTTTTTGAGGCCACCCTTTTGTGCGGACATTTGCACGATGCGGTTGCCGGTCACAGTGGAGCCAGTGAAGCTGATGGCACGCACATCGCGGTGCGACACCAGCGGCTCGCCCGCCTCTTTGCCGAAGCCGTGCACCAGGTTCAGCACGCCGGGGGGCACGCCCGCTTCCAGCGCCAGCTCGCCCAGACGCGCAGCGGTGAGCGGCGAGAGCTCGCTCATCTTGAGCACGGCAGTGTTGCCAAAGGCCAGGCAAGGCGCGACCTTCCAGGTGGCGGTCATGAAGGGCACGTTCCACGGGCTGATCAGCGCGCACACGCCCACCGGGTGGAACAGCGTGTAGTTCAGGTGCGTGGGCGTGGGGTAAGTGTGGCCGTCCACGCGGGTGCACATCTCGGCAAAGTAATGGAAGTTGTCGGCCGCACGCGGCACCAACTGCTTACCGGTCTGGCTGATGGTTTGACCGCAGTCCTGGGTTTCGGTTTCCGAAATCTCTGGGACGTGCTTCGTGATCAGGTCGCCCAACTTGCGCATGATCTTGGCGCGCTCAGTCGCTGGCGTGGCGGCCCATTTCGGGAAAGCAGCTTTGGCAGCGGCGACAGCCCCATGAACTTCCGCCTCGCCGCCCGAGGCGACTTCGGCCAGCACTTCTTGCGTGGCGGGGTTGACGGTTTCAAAGTAGTCGCGGCCTGCGACGGACTGGCCGTTGATGAGGTGGTCGATTTTCATGTTCAGTCTCCTGTTTCTGTTTTCATGGCACTGTCATTCCCGCGCACGCGGGAATTCATGCAGGCCAAGCGTCAACACCATGGATCCCCGCGTGCGCGGGGATGACGTCTTGGGTGTGTGATGCCGTTTGGGGTTTCATCGCGGTTTCATGCTCACCCAGCAACAATGGTGTTGATCAAGGCCCCAATGCCTTCGATCTCGGTGACGATCACGTCACCGGGGTTCACGTTGACCACGCCGTCGGGCGTGCCGGTCAAGATCAAGTCGCCGGGGTTGAGCGTCATGAAGCTGCTGAAGTATTCGATCAGCGTGGGCACATCAAAAATCATGTCGGAGGTGCTGCCGCTTTGCGTGACCTGACCGTTGACGGTGGTCTGCAACTTCAAAGCCATGGGATTGGGCACATCGGCCGCGTCGACCAGCCAGGGGCCAATGGGCGTGCAGGTGTCGCGGTTTTTCACGCGCAGATTCGGGCGGTACCAGTTTTCCAGGTAGTCGCGTATGGCGTAGTCGTTGGCCACGCTGTAACCGGCCACGAAGTCGTAGGCATCGGCTTTCTTCACATGGCGGGCCGTGCGGCCGATGACCACCGCCAGCTCGCACTCGTAGTGCATGAACTTCACCTCGGCCGGGCGATAGGTCATGGCCTTGTGTCCGACCAGCGAAGCCTCGCCTTTCATGAAAGCCAGCGGTTCTTCCGGCGCCTTGAAGGCCAATTCCTTGGCATGGTCCGCATAGTTCAGGCCCAGCGCGATGACGGTGCGCGGCTGAGGCACTGGCGCCAATGGAGGCAACCAGACGACCTCGTCAAAGCCCACCCGACGACCGGCGTGAGGCCCCTGGGTCAGCCACAGCTGACCGTCCGATTCGATGGCTTTGTGGATGCCACCCGACCAAGCAACGCGTGCGTGCTTCATGCGGCACCTCCTTGCAGACGAACGGTTTGCTGCAGGCTGACAAAGCCCGGCGCTGAAATCATGACCCGGTCACCGTGCCGGGCTTTGGGGCGCGTGCCATCGGGCAGGCAGTCGGTGCCCACCATCAACACATCGCCGGGCTGCAAACTCATGAACTCGCTCACATCGGCCAGCAGTGTGGCGGCATCGCGCACCATGGACGACAAGCGCACACGCTGCACCACGGCATCGTTCAGGCGCACTTCGATTTCCAGATCGGTCCAGTCGCTCAAGGCCTGGCAGGCAGTGGTTTGCAAGGGCAAAGCCAGGTAGCCGTCACGGCAGCGGTATTTGATCGGTGGGCGGTAGTAACTCATGTGCGGGACAGACCAGTCGCACAGCAAGGCCCCGGCGGCCACCTGACCCCCTTCACCCATGACCAGCCCCAGTGTGCCGCCCACATCGACTTCCTTGATGCCGTCTTCCAGCAGCAGGTCGTGCCCTGCCGGGTTGAAGGTGTTGGCGCTCTTGACGTACAGCACAGGCGCTTGGGGTGGTGCCTTGTGCGGCTCGTCGTTCATGCGCGGCGCACGGATATCCCACTCTCGGCGAAAGTTGAGCAAGGTGCCATACACCGTGCCCTCGGGTTGCCAGGGCCGTTGTGAAGTCCGGGTCATTTGCATGTCTTATTCCTCCTCATCCATGTCTAGGACGGCGCTGTCCTGCGGCAGTTGCAGGGCGATCACGCCATCGAGCAATTCGTACAAAGCGGTCAATTTGGTCTTGCCCAGTTCACGCTCCATCCAGGCGTAATGCGCTTCGATGGTTTCCGACAGGGCTTGCACTTTGGCCAGCCCTGCGGCCGTGGCCCGCACCACGGTGCGGCGGGCATCTTGCGGGCAACGCGCCCGATCAATCAGCCCATCGCGCTCCATGCGGGCCAGCACACCGGTCAGGCTCGGGCCCAGCAAATACGCCTCGCGGGCCACACGCCCGGTTTCCACCCCTGCCGCCTCATCGGCATGCTCGCCCAGCACCCGCAGCACACGCCACTGCTGGTCGGACAAGCCATGCTGGCGCAGGCTGGGCCGCGTGTGCGCCATGACCGCCTCGCGTGCTTCCAGCAGCAGGCGTGGCAAATTGCGGTGAACAAATGGGGTGCGGCTCGTCATTTATTTAACATGTTAAATGATTTCTCCACGCCACAACATCGGGACAACCCTGAGACACCCGCCAAAGCCATTACAGTCAGCGCATGTCTTCATGTCTTGACCGCTTGGGCTTGGCCGCCCCCATCATCCAGGCCCCCATGGCCGGGGTGCAAAACCACCGGCTGGCCGCCGCCGTTTGCCGTGCGGGCGGTCTGGGCTCATTGCCAGCCGCCATGCTCAGCGCCAGCGACTTGCAGGCGCAATTGCAAGCGCTGAGCCAGGCCACCGACAAGCCCTACAACGTCAACTTCTTTTGCCACGCGCAGCCCACACCCGATGCGGCCCAAGAAAGCGCTTGGCGCCAGCAGCTGCAGCCCTTTTACCGGGAACTGGGTCTGGACGCAGCAAACATCGCCAGCGGCCCGAGCCGGGTGCCGTTCAACCACGCGTCAGCCGATGTGCTGGAAGCCTTTCGCCCTGCGGTGGTCAGCTTTCACTTCGGCCTGCCCTCACCTGAACTGGTGGCCCGCGTCAAAAGCTGGGGCACCATCGTCTTGTCGTCGGCCACCACGGTCGATGAAGCCCTCTGGCTGCAAGCGCACGGCGCCGATGCCGTGATCGCCCAAGGGCTGGAAGCAGGTGGCCACCGGGGCATGTTCCTCAGCAGCGATGTGTCCACCCAAATGGGCAGTTTCGCCCTGCTGCCCCAAATCGTTCAAGCCGTGCGCGTGCCCGTCATCGCGGCCGGGGGCATCGCCGACGCGGCGGGCGTGCAAGCGGCCAAAGCCCTCGGGGCGGCGGGCGTGCAAATCGGCACCGCTTATTTGTGCAGCGACGAAGCCAGCACCAGCGCCTTGCACCGCGCCGCATTGCAATCGCCTGCGGCGCGGCACACGGCCTTGACGAATGTGTTCACCGGCCGGCCTGCACGCGGCATCGTCAACCGCGTCATGCGCGAACTGGGTGCCATGAGTCCGCTGGCGCCCAACTTCCCGCTGGCCACGGCGGCCATGGCCCCGCTTCGCGCAGCCGCCGAAGCACAGGGCAGCAGCGACTTCACGCCCCTGTGGGCGGGGCAGAACACGGCCCACATGCAGACGGGCCCCGCAGCAGACATCACACACCGCTTCATCGCCGCTTGGCGGGCTTGATCAGGCACACTACAACGCTCATTTGACGTTCGCACCCGACACCGCACATGGCCAAAGACAAATCGATTTACACCTGCACCGAATGCGGTGGCACCAGCGCCCGCTGGATGGGCAAGTGCCCCAGCTGCAACGCTTGGAACACGCTGATCGAGGGCTCGGCCGAACCGGCTGCGGGCAAAAACCGTTTTGGCTCGGCGCATGCCTCACTAGCCCCCACGTCCGAGGTGTTGCCGCTGTCGCAAATTGAAGCAGCCGACTTCGAGCGCCACCCCACCGGCATCGACGAGCTGGACCGTGTGCTGGGCGGTGGCATGGTCGAAGGCGGTGTGGTGCTGATCGGTGGCGATCCGGGCATTGGCAAATCCACCTTGCTGCTGCAGGCGGTGGACGCTTTGCAGCGCAGCGGCATGAACACGCTGTATGTGACGGGCGAAGAAAGCGGCGCCCAAGTGGCCATGCGTTCGCGCCGCCTGGGCCTGCCAGACTCGCTGGTGCCGGTGTTGCCCGAGATCCAGCTTGAAAAAATCCTGCACACCTTGCAGTCGCGCCAGCCCCATATCGCCATCATCGACTCGATCCAGACGGTGTATTCGGACCAACTGACTTCGGCGCCCGGCTCGGTGGCGCAGGTGCGCGAATGCGCCGCTCACTTGACGCGCACCGCCAAATCCACCGGCACCACCATCGTGCTGGTCGGCCATGTGACCAAAGAAGGCGCACTGGCTGGCCCCCGCGTGCTCGAGCACATGGTGGACACGGTGCTGTACTTTGAAGGCGACACGCATTCGAACTTCCGCCTGATCCGCGCCATCAAGAACCGCTTTGGTGCCGTCAACGAGATTGGCGTGTTCGCCATGACCGAAAAAGGCCTGAAGGGCGTGAGCAATCCCAGCGCCATCTTTTTAAGCCAGCACAGCGAGCCCGTACCCGGCAGCTGCGTGATGGTCACGCTCGAAGGCTCACGGCCACTGCTGGTCGAGATTCAGGCCTTGGTGGATTCAGGCGGCCCCAGCCCGAGGCGCTTGAGCGTGGGTTTGGAGCGCGACCGCTTGGCCATGTTGCTGGCGGTGCTGCACCGCCATGCGGGCGTGGCATGTATGGACCAAGACGTGTTTGTCAACGCCGTGGGCGGTGTGCACATCCGCGAGCCCGCTGCCGACCTGGCGGTGATGCTGGCCATCACCAGCAGCCTGCGCGGCAAGCCGCTGCCCAAAGGTTTCATTGCTTTTGGCGAGGTGGGCTTGGCCGGTGAAGTGCGCCCTGCCCCGCGCGGCCAAGACCGCCTCAAAGAAGCCGCCAAGCTGGGCTTCAAAGTGGCCGTGGTGCCCAGAGCCAATGCGCCCAAGAAGAACGACAAGTCGTTTGAAGGCCTGACCATTTACCCGGTGGACCGGATCGAAGAAGCGATGCAGGTGGTGCGGGGGCTGGATTGACCCCCTCTTGAGCAAGGCACAATCCCCCTCCATGAATTTCACCAAAATCCTGGCCCCTGTGGCCATCATTGTTTTCACTGCGGGTGCTTGGCGTCAATTTGGTTGGGCGGGCGTCGCTTTGGCCGCTGGCGGCGTGGTCATGTGGATCTTGCTGCATTTCACGCGGATGATCACCATCCTGAAAAAAGCCGCCAACCGACCGATTGGCCACGTGGCCAGCGCGGTGATGCTCAACGCCAAGCTCAAAAAGGGCGTCAGCCTGATGCATGTCATCGCCATGACACGCTCACTGGGCAGTCTGCACAGCCCCAAAGACGAGCAGCCCGAGGTTTTCACTTGGACAGACACGGGGCAATCCAGCGTGACTTGCACTTTCATCGGTGGCAAATTGACCGAATGGTCACTGCATCGCCCCGAAAATACAGAACCGATGACCCCGTAAAATGGGTGTTTTTACAGCCAACAAACCCTCTTCTAAGGAACCCTGATGAGCGTCGTAATTCCTTCTATGTCAGACCGTGACGGCAAAATCTGGATGGACGGCCAAATGGTCGACTGGCGCGACGCCAAGATCCATGTGCTGAGCCACACCCTGCACTACGGTTGCGGCGCCTTTGAAGGCGTGCGCGCTTACAAAACCGAGCAAGGCACGGCCATCTTCCGCCTGCAAGAACACACCGACCGCCTCTTCAACAGCGCCAAGATTTTGCGCATGGCCATTCCGTTCACCAAAGAGCAGGTCAACGAAGCCCAGCGCGCTGTTGTGCGCGAGAACAAACTGGAATCCGGTTACATCCGCCCCTTGACCTGGATTGGCGACAAAAAATTGGGCGTCAGCCCCAAAGGCAACACCATCCATTTGATGGTCGCCGCTTGGACTTGGGGTGCTTACCTCGGCGAAGAAGGCATGAAGCGCGGCATCCGCGTGAAGACTTCGAGCTACACCCGCCACCACGTCAACATCACCATGACGCAAGCCAAGGCGGTGAGCA
>NZ_JAOASQ010000059.1 GCF_030158565.1 Limnohabitans sp.
AACTCGCGACCTCAACCTTGGCAAGGTTGCGCTCTACCAACTGAGCTATTCCCGCGTATCAGTGAATTCAGCATTATATGCTTTGTTCGCTGCGATGAAAGAATTATAGCGCCATTTCCGGGGTGTTTTGGAAAGCCCCCGGAAATTTTGCATCAATGTTTCACCGCATCGGCCTTGGGGGTAGCCGCGACAGCCGTGACCGCAGCAGCAGCCACTTCTTCTTCGCTCAAAGGCACGGGCTTGGCTTCCAGCGCCACGTCCAGCACCTGGTCAATCCACTTGACAGGCACGATCTCGAGACCGTTTTTGACGTTCTCGGGAATATCTTGCAAATCCTTGACGTTGTCCTCAGGGATGAGCACGGTCTTGATGCCGCCACGCAAGGCGGCCAGCAACTTTTCCTTCAAGCCACCAATGGCGGTGACTTCGCCACGCAAGGTGATCTCACCGGTCATGGCCACATCGGCGCGCACCGGAATGCCCGTCATGGCCGACACCATGGCCGTGGTCATGGCGGCACCCGCACTGGGGCCATCTTTCGGCGTTGCCCCATCGGGCACGTGGATGTGCAGGTCTTTCTTTTCAAAGACCTCATCCTTGATGCCCAGCAGACGTGAACGGCTGCGCACCACTGTGCGGGCAGCTTCGACCGACTCTTTCATGACATCGCCCAGCGAACCGGTGCGGGTAATGACACCCTTGCCTGGCATCAAGGCCGCTTCGATGGTGAGCAAATCGCCGCCCACTTCTGTCCAAGCCAGACCGACCACCTGACCGACCTGGTTCTTCTGTTCGGCACGGCCGTAGCTGTACTTGCGCACGCCCAGGAACTCATTGAGGTTGTCCACCGTCACTTGAACTTGTGGCTTCATCTGCTTGAGCAACAAGGCCTTGACGACTTTGCGACAAATCTTGCCCAGCTCACGCTCAAGCGAACGGACACCAGCTTCGCGGGTGTAGTAACGCACCACATCGCGAACAGCCTCTTCGGTCACGTTCAGCTCTTCGGGTTTGACGCCGTTGTTGGCCAACTGCTTGGGCAACAGGTACTTCATGGCGATGCTGGTCTTTTCGTCTTCGGTGTAACCCGACAAACGAATGACCTCCATCCGGTCCAGCAAAGCCGAAGGGATGTTCATCGAGTTGGAGGTGGCCACAAACATCACATCGCTCAGGTCGAAATCGACCTCAACGTAATGGTCACCGAAGGTGTGGTTTTGCTCGGGGTCGAGCACTTCCAGCAAAGCGCTTGATGGATCGCCACGGAAGTCCGTGCCCAGCTTGTCGATCTCGTCGAGCAAGAACAAAGGATTCTTGGTGCCCACCTTGTTCAGGTTTTGCAAGACCTTGCCCGGCAAAGCGCCAATGTAGGTGCGGCGGTGCCCACGGATTTCGGCCTCGTCACGCATCCCACCCAAAGCCATGCGCACGTACTTGCGACCTGTGGCTTTGGCAATGGATTGACCCAGCGAGGTCTTGCCCACACCGGGTGGGCCAACCAAGCACAGGATCGGCGCCTTGACCTTGTCCACGCGTTGCTGCACAGCAAGGTATTCCAGGATGCGGTCTTTGACTTTGTCCAAACCGAAGTGGTCTTGATTCAACACATCTTCGGCATTGCCCAGATCGTGTTTGAGCTTGGTTTTTTTGCTCCATGGCAGACCGGTCAGCACTTCGAGGTAATTGCGCACCACCGAAGCTTCGGCCGACATGGGGGACATCAGCTTGAGTTTCTTGAGCTCGCCCTCGGCCTTTTTGCGGGCCTCGGCCGACATTTTGGCGGTTTTGATCTTTTTCTCGATCTCCTCGATGTCCGCACCGTCTTCGCCTTCGCCCAGTTCTTTCTGGATGGCTTTGACCTGTTCGTTCAGGTAGAAGTCGCGCTGGTTCTTTTCCATCTGGCGCTTGACGCGGCCACGGATGCGCTTGTCGACATTGAGGATGTCGACCTCGTGCTCCAGCTGGGCAAACAGATTTTCCAGGCGCGCCTTGATGCTCGCCAGGTCCAGCACTTGCTGCTTATTTTCGAGCTTGAGGGGCAAGTGCGCTGCAATGGTGTCGGCCAGGCGACCGGCATCGTCGATGCTGGAAATCGAGGTCAGGATCTCGGGTGGAATCTTCTTGTTGAGTTTGACGTACTGGTCAAACTGCTGCATGACCGCACGGCGCAAGGCCTCGATCTCGCTGCTGGGCTCGGACTGTTCAGCCACAACATCCACGGGCGTGACGGTGGCCACAAAATGCGCTTCGCCATCCACAATGGATTGCACCGTCGCACGCTGCTGACCTTCTACCAGCACCTTGACGGTGCCGTCGGGCAGCTTGAGCATCTGCAAAATGGTCGAGACGCACCCCACCTCGAACATGTCGTCGATGGCAGGCTCGTCCTTGGCGGCTGTTTTCTGAGCCACCAGCATGATGCGGCGCTCGGCCGCCATGGCCGACTCCAGCGCCTTGATGCTCTTGGGGCGTCCCACAAACAGCGGAATCACCATGTGAGGGAACACGACCACGTCGCGCAAAGGCAACATGGGCAGTTCGATCGGGGTGGGCGGCAAAGGTGTGTGTCCAGACATGGTGTGTCCCTTGGTTCAATTCAGCTTCACATGGATGCTGCACCGGCGATTTCAACCCATCGAGGAGAAGGGTTATGGATCGCCGAGCCACACATGGGGGTCAGGCCTGTTTGGCCGACTCGCGGTAAACCAGCAGCGGCGGCTTGTTGTCGTCGATGGCGGACTCGTCGACCACCACTTTTTCAACGTTCACCGCGTTGGGCAACTCAAACATGGTGTCGATCAAGGCCTGTTCCATGATGGAACGCAGCCCACGGGCACCTGTTTTGCGGGCCAAGGCCTTGCGGGCAATGGCCGTCAGTGCATTGGGGCGCACTTCCAGCTCAACGCCTTCCATGGCCAAGAGTTTGGTGAACTGCTTGACCACCGCATTCTTGGGCTCGGTCAGGATCTGCACCAAAGCGTCTTCGGTCAGCTCGGCCAAAGTGGCGACCACCGGCAGACGCCCGACCAATTCAGGAATCAGGCCAAACTTGATCAAATCTTCGGGCTCGACTTCATTGAACACTTCGGTCAATGAACGTTGCTTCTTGCTTTTGACGGTGGCGCCAAAGCCGATACCGCCCGATTCGGTGCGGTTTTCGATGACTTTTTCCAAGCCGGCAAAAGCACCACCGCAAATGAACAGGATGTTGGTCGTGTCGATCTGCAGGAAATCCTGGTTGGGGTGCTTGCGCCCGCCTTGTGGAGGCACGCTGGCCATGGTGCCTTCGACCAGCTTGAGCAGCGCCTGCTGGACGCCCTCGCCCGACACGTCACGGGTAATCGATGGGTTGTCCGACTTGCGGGTGATCTTGTCGATCTCGTCGATGTAGACAATACCGCGCTGGGCGCGCTCCACGTCGTAATTGCAGGTCTGCAGCAGCTTGGCCACGATGTTCTCGACATCTTCGCCCACATAACCGGCTTCGGTCAGGGTGGTGGCATCGGCCATCACAAAAGGCACATCCAGCATACGGGCCATGGTCTGGGCCAGCAAGGTCTTGCCCGAGCCGGTGGGGCCGATCAGCAAGATGTTGCTCTTGGCCAGCTCGACATCGTCTTTCTTGGCGCCATCTTTGTGCTTGAGGCGTTTGTAGTGGTTGTACACCGCCACCGCCAAGCTGCGTTTGGCCTTTTCTTGGCCAATCACGTAGTTGTCAAGGTTGTTCTTGATGTCCAGTGGCGTTGGCAAACCATCTTTGGCCGCATCGGTCACGGTGGTCGTGGCCAATTCATCGCGCACGATGTCGTTGCACAAATCAATGCATTCATCGCAAATGAACACCGATGGACCTGCGATCAGCTTTTTGACCTCGTGCTGGCTCTTGCCGCAAAAGGAGCAGTACAGGTTTTTCTCAGTGGTAGAGCCTTTTTTGTCGGCCATAAAAGTTGCCTCGGAATCCGGATATTCGTCAATGATAACGAAAGAAAAACGGCGCTCACCCCGGAAGGTAAACGCCGTCAGATTTTGGGCCGGTCGAACCGGCTTGCATCAGCTGCGCTTGGCGATCACTTGATCGACCAAACCGTAGTCTTTGGCCTCGGCCGCCGACAGGTAATAGTCCCGTTCTGTGTCGCGCTCGATCTTGTCCAGCGGCTGACCGGTGTTCTCGGACAGGATGCGGTTCAAGTGCTCTCGGGTCTTGATGATCTCGCGTGCAGCGATCTCGATCTCGGTGGCCTGGCCACGCGCACCGCCCAGAGGCTGGTGGATCATGATCTTGGAGTTGGGCAGCGAAAAACGCTTGCCCTTGGCACCCGAGGACAGCAAAAAAGCGCCCATGCTGGCGGCCATGCCGTTGCACAGCGTGGACACATCGGGCTTGATGAAGTTCATGGTGTCGTAAATCGCCATGCCCGCGCTGACCGAGCCGCCAGGCGAGTTGATGTACAGCGAGATGTCCTTTTCAGGGTTTTCGCTCTCCAAAAACAGCAACTGCGCCACGATCAGGTTGGCCATGTGGTCATTGACCTCGCCCACCAAAAAGATCACGCGCTCTTTGAGCAAACGCGAATAGATGTCGTAGGCGCGCTCGCCACGGCCCGATTGCTCGACGACCATGGGCACCATGCCCAAATTTGTGATGTCCAGTGCGCTCATCTTTTCTCCAAGAATTTCTAAGGTGACTTTAACCCGATTTCAAACCCACCAATGAGATGGGGCTTGTCTGCCAGACTGCAAGCCCGGCACAAGCCCCATTCTTCAGGGATTCAAAGACCGATCAGCCTTGTTGACCCATCAGCTCTTCGAAAGAGATGGCCTTTTCTGTGACCTTGGCTTGCGCCAGCACGAAATCAGACACATTGCTCTCGATGACCACGGCTTCGACTTCGGCCAAGCGCTGGTTGTCGCTGTTGTACCAACGCACCACGTCGTCTGGACGCTCGTAGCTGGCAGCCAACTCTTCGATGTGGGCTTTGATCTGCTCAGGCTTGGCGTGCAAGGTGTTGCCACGCACGACTTCGGCCACCACCAGGCCCAAGCGCACGCGCTGCTCGGCTTGAGGACGGAAGATGTCGTCAGGGATCGGGGCCTTGTCAGCATCCTTGATGCCGCGTTGCTTCAGGTCGGCGCGGGCGCCTTCTTTCAAGCGCTCGATTTCGGACTGAATGATGGCCTGAGGCAGGTCCAACTCGGCCTTGGCCACCAAGGCGTCCATGGCGGCTTGCTTGTTGCGGGCCAGCAAGCGGAATTTCACTTCGCGCTCGAGGTTTTTGCGGATGTCAGCGCGCAGGCCTTCCACGGTGCCGTCGGCAATGCCCAAGGACTTGGCCAGAGCGTCGTTGACTTCGGGCAGGTTGGCGGCTTCGAGTTTCTTCACAGTGACCAGGAAGTCAGCGGTTTTGCCGGCCACATCTTGACCGTGGTAGTCGGCAGGGAAAGCCAGGGGGAAAGTCTTGCTTTCGCCGGACTTCATGCCACGCACGGCGTCTTCGAATTCCTTGAGCATCTGGCCGTCGCCCAGGATGAACTGGAAGTCTTCGGCTTTGCCGCCGGAGAACACTTCACCGTCGATCTTGCCTTCGAAGTCGATGGTGGCGCGGTCGCCGTCTTGTGCAGCGGCGTCTTGGGCGCGCTGGGCGAAGGTGCGGCGCTGCTTGCGCAGGATGTCAATGGTCTTGTCAATGGCGGCTTCAGACACTTCAGCGGTCAGTTTTTCCACTTCGGTGTCGGCCAGGTTGCCCAGCTTGACTTCAGGGTACACCTCAAAGATGGCTTCGAAGTTCAGCTCGCCTTCTGGCGCGCCTTCTTTTTCGGAGATGCGGGGCTGACCGGCCACGCGCAGTTTGGCTTCGTTGGCGGCCACAGCAAAAGCCTCGCCCACTTTGTCGTTCAGCACTTCATACTGAACCGAGTAACCATAGCGCTGGGCCACCACATTCATGGGCACCTTGCCTGGACGGAAACCGTCCATCTTGACCGTGCGGGCCATTTTCTTCAGGCGTGCATCCACTTCAGACTGGATGGCCGTCACAGGCACAGTCAGGGTGATCTTGCGTTCCAGCTTTTCAAGGGTTTCAACAGTCACAGTCATCGTCGTTCTCGGTTAAATGAATTTCTCTCATGCCTCAGGGTTGCCCCTGTGGCCCAAAGTCGGTTGGTGCGCGGGGCGGGACTCGAACCCGCACAGTGTTGCCACCGTCAGGACCTAAACCTGGTGCGTCTACCAATTTCGCCACCCGCGCGGGTCCAAACAAAAAGGGCGAACAGGCCGGAATGGATGCCACCCGCAGGCCTGACCGCCCGTTTGAAATCGGTCAACTTTCTATTTTAGCCGTTCCGGACCCCGATTTCGGGGTCGGCCGCTGCTGGTTTTCCCCTCTCCAGAACCGTTTTCAAAGGCTTGAAGGCCCATGGGACGGGCGCGGCACCCGGAACCAAGCCGCGTACATCGCAGGCAGCGCCAGCAAAGTCAGCGCCGTGGCCACGATCAAACCGCCCATGATGGCCACAGCCATCGGGCCCCAGAACACGCTGCGCGACAGCGGAATCATGGCCAGCACTGCAGCGGCAGCTGTCAGCACAATGGGCCGCAAGCGGCGCACCGCCGACTCGACGATTGCCAGCCAGGGCTCGACGCCCGCCGCGCGGTCTTGCTCGATCTGATCGATCAGGATCACCGAGTTGCGCTGGATCATCCCCATGAGCGCGATCACGCCCAACAAGGCCACGAAACCGAAGGGACGGTTCAAGGCCAGCAAAGCCGCCGCCACCCCCGCCATGCCCAAGGGGCCGGTCAGGAACACCAACACCGAACGGCTGAAGCTTTGCAACTGCAGCATCAGCAACGTGAAGGTGATGAACAGCATGATCGGCACGCCCGCTGCTATCGAGGCCGAGCCCTTGGAGCTTTGCTCCACAGCGCCGGCCACTTCGATGCGGTAATCGGACTGCCCATTGGCCACCCAGGCGGCCTGCAGCTTTTCCAGCTCAGGCTGCAGCTGGGCCGTCACCGTTGCGCCCTGCACGCCTTCGGAAATGTCCGACTGCACCGTGATGGCGTATTGACGGCCTTCGCGCCACATCACGCCCGGCTCCCAACCAAGCACAGGCTTGGCAATTTGCAAGAGCGGGATCGATTTGCCCGACGCGGTCGGCACATAGGCCTGGCCCAAGTCAGACAAGGCATCGCGTTCGCTCAAGGGTTGGCGCAGCACGATGTCGATCAATTTGTCGCCATCGCGGTACTGGCCCACCGGTGCGCCCGAGAGCAAGGTGCGCGAAGCCTGGGCAATCGACTGGCTGGTCACCCCCAAGGCGCGGGCCTTGGCTTGGTCCACTTCCAGGCGGACCGACTTGACCGACTCGTTCCAGTTGTCGTTGACGCCACGTGTGCTGGCGTTTTGGCGCATCACGGCCTTGACCTCCTCGGCCTTTTGGCGCAAAGCCGCGGGCTCTGTGCCAACCACTCGGAACTGCACCGGGTAGGGCACAGGCGGGCCATTGGGCAGCAACTTCACGCGACCACGGATCTCCGGGAATTCTTGCGCCAGCAAAGCAGGCAGTTTGACCCGCAGGCTCTCACGAACTTTCAAGTCCTTGGGCAAGACAATCAGTTGCGACACATTGGTCTGCGGGAAGACCTGGTCCAGTGGCAGGTAAAAACGCGGCACACCCGAGCCCACCCAGGTGGTCACCGAGCTGACGCCCTCCTCTTGTGCCAGGCGCTTTTCCACGCGCTTGGCCACCTCTTCGCTGGCCACAAAGGGTGCGCCTTCAGGCAACCACAGGTCCACCAAAATTTCGGGGCGGCTTGAATCCGGGAAGAACTGCTGCTGCACCTTGCCCATGCCCACAATGCCCAAGGCAAACAGGGCGATGGTGATGCCAATCGTCTTCCAGCGGTGGGTCACGCACCAGGTCACCCATTGGCGAAAGTGCCGGTAAAACGGGGTGTCGAACATCTCGGCCGAATCGTGGTGAGCACCGGCCACCGCATGCGCTGGCGGCTTGAGCAACCAGGCGCCCAAATAAGGCACAAAGTAAACCGAGGCCACCCAGCTGACGATCAAGGCGATCACCGTGACCGCGAAGATGGCGAAGGTGTATTCACCCGTGACCGATTTGGCGATGCCAATGGGCAAGAAGCCTGCCGCCGTGATGAGCGTGCCCGTGAGCATGGGCATGGCCGTCAGCTCATAGGCGAAGGTGGCGGCGCGGAATTTGTCGTAGCCCTCTTCCATCTTGCGCACCATCATCTCGACCGCGATGATGGCATCGTCCACCAGCAAGCCCAGCGCGATGATGAGCGAGCCCAGCGAGATCTTGTGCAGGCCAATGCCAAAGTAATTCATGGCCAGAAAAGTCACCGCCAGCACCAGCGGGATGGTGATGCCCACCACCAGACCGGGGCGGATGTCCAGCGTCCAGCGCTTCCACAAGGGGTGGTGTCCCGGCCGCTTGTGCAAACCCAGCGCCAAAAAGCTCACCGCCAGCACGATCACCACGGCCTCGATCAGCACCTTGATGAATTCGTTGACGGATTTGGACACCGCCGACGGCTGGTCCTGGATCTGCGTGAGCGTCAAACCCAGCGGCAAACCCACTTCAATCTCTTTGACGCTGGCTTGCAAGGCATGCCCCAGGGCGATGATGTCGCCCCCCTTGGCCATGCTCACGCCCAAGCCAATGACCTCTTGGCCCTCGTGGCGCACCTTGACCGAAGGCGGGTCCACATAGCCACGGCTGACCTGCGCAATGTCCGATAACCGCAACTGCGCGCCCGATGAGCCCCGAATCGGCATCGCGCGCAAATCGTCCAGATTCTGGAACTGACCGCCCACACGCACTTGCACCACATCGTGTGGCGACTGCAAGTTGCCGGCCGACTCCACCGCGTTTTGCTGACCCAGTTGTGCCAGCACCGCGCCCATGTCCAAGCTCATCTGTGCGAGCTTTTTTTGCGAGATGTCGATGAAAACTTTTTCGTCTTGCACCCCGAACAGCTCCACCTTGGCCACATCGTGCACGCGCAACAGCGTTTGCCGCACACGGTCGGCCTGGAACTTGATCTCGGCCGGGGTGAAACCCTCGCCGCTCAAGGCATAAATCACGCCGTAAACATCGCCAAAGTCGTCGTTGAAAAACGGACCCTGCACGCCCTGCGGCAAGGTGGCACGCATGTCGCCCACCTTCTTGCGCACGGTGTACCAGACCTGCGGCACCTCGCCGGGCTTGGAATAGTCTTTCAACTCCAGAATGATCTGCGACTCACCCGGCTTGGAGTAGCTACGGATCTTGTCGGCGTAAGGCACCTCTTGCAAGGTGCGTTCCAATTTGTCGGTCACCTGCTCGGCCACCTGCTGCGCCGTGGCACCGGGCCAATAGGTGCGCACAACCATGGCCCTGAAGGTGAACGGCGGGTCTTCGTCCTGCCCCAATTGAAAATACGACGCCATGCCCAGCACCATCAGCGCCACCATCAGGTAACGGGTCAGGGCCGGGTGCTCCAGCGCCCAGCGCGAGAGGTTGAAACGGGTGTTGTCGGTCTCTTGCATGGGCATCACCGCTGCGCCGCGTTGGATGCAGCCGCTGCTGCGGGCTTGGCCGCTGCAGCGTATTCAGAAACCTTCTGGCCCGGGGTCAACACATGCACACCGGCACTGACCACCTTCTGGCCCGCTTTCAGGCCTGAAGCGATGACCACCTCGTTGCCATCGATGGCCCCCACTTGAACCGCTTGCGAGCGCACCGTCATGCTGGCTTCGTCCAGCACCCACACCGCTGTGGCAGCACCGTCCTGACGCAAGGCACTGGTGGGCAGCTTGAGTGACCCTGTTTGGCTGCCCGGCAACTGAGCCGCCAGCACATTCACCGTGGCCCCCAGGGGCAACTGCTCGGCCTTGTCCAGCGCCAGCTTGACCACATAGGTGCGCGTCACAGGGTCCGCACTGGCCCCCACTTCACGCACGCGGCCTTTCAACAGCTGACCGGTGCTGCCCAGTTGGGCCTGCATGTCCTGCCCCGCCTTGAAAGCCAACACCGCTTGTTCGGACACCGAGAACACCGCGTCGCGCGGGCCATCGTGCGCCAGGCGCACCACCGGCTGCCCCGCAGACACGACCTGGCCGATTTCTGCCTCCACCGCCGTGATCACCCCCGGGGCGGTGGCGTTTAAATGGGTGTAGCCCGCCTGGTTGGTTTGCGTTTGCGCCAGTGCTTTGGCCTGCGCCAGTGCAGCTTCAGCGGCCTTCAAAGTGGTCTCGCGGCGCTCCAGCTCGGCACCGCTGATGAAATTCTGGGCCTTGAGGGATTCATAGCGCTTGAAGTCAGACAAAGCCAAATCGCGCTGCGTCTGGGCCGCAGCAACCTGCGCCAGCGCCGCTTGGGCGCCCAATTGGTAATCTTGCGCATCGATTTGCGCCAGCACCTGTCCGGCCTTCACACGCTGACCCGCTTCTGCTTGGCGCTGGACCAATTTGCCCCCCACCCGAAAGCCCAAGCGCGACTCCACCCGGGCACGCACTTCGGCGGCGTATTCGCCCTGCACATTCAAGTCAGACCCACCCACGGTCAGCAGCTTCACGGCGCGTACCGGCTCCTGAACCGCCTCTTGGCGCGAGCAAGCCGATAGGAACAAGGCGGCGCAGACCGCAGAAATGGCGCTCAAGCGCCACACCCCGTGGCCCCAAGGGGCGGGCGAAGACATATGGTTCATGGAAATCCGCTCAAAAATTAATGACTGACTGGTTAGTAATCTAAACAAAGCGATGACCCATGTCAAGCGACAATAGGGATTGACCATGCAAGAACCCGCCACTTTCAGCCCCCGGCAAAACGCGCATCAGAGGGCTCAGCACCTGAAACTGCTGCAAGGCGTCTCGCGCTCGTTTCACCTGTCCATACGCCTGCTGCCGCAGGCTTTGCAAGCCCCCGTTGCGGTGGGCTATTTGCTGGCCCGCGCCACCGACACCGTGGCCGACACAAGCGCCCTGCCCTTGCCTGAGCGCCAAAGATTGCTGGACGCAATGAGCCAAGCCATCGCTAGCCAACAGCCTGCAACGGCAGCCCTGAGCTTACAAGCGCAAGCCTTTGCTGCACAACAAAGCGACCCGCACGAACAAGCCCTGATGTTGGCCCTGCCCCAATGCCTGGCCTGGCTGCACCAGCTGAGCGCGCCCGACCAAGCCAGCGTGCGCACGGTTCTGGGCCACATCACGCGGGGGCAATCACTGGACATGACACGCTTTGGCACCGGCTTGCACGCCCTGCAAACCGAGGATGAGCTCAGCGACTACACCTGGCTGGTGGCTGGCTGCGTGGGCGAGTTCTGGACAGAGCTGTGCGACCGGCATCTGCCGGGTTTTGCCAGCCTATCCACCCCGGACATGATGGCGCTGGGCCGTGCTTACGGCATGGGCTTGCAGCGCCTGAACATCATCCGCGATGCAGGGGCCGACCTGATCGCAGGCCGCTGCTATTGGCCCGCGGACACCCTGGCCGCCGCTGGCCTGAGCCCCCAAGCGCTGGCAGACTGTGCACGCGACAACGATCCTTCTACTCGCCAAGCGCTGGGCCCCTTGTGGACCGCTTGGCTGGACCAGACCCAGGCCCAACTGAACGACGGATTGCTTTACAGCTGCGCTTTGAACGGTTGGCGGCTGCGACTGGCCAGCGCCTTGCCCGCCTTGATCGGCGCCCGCACCGTGGCCCTGCTGCGCCAAGCTGGACCACAGGCCCTGGGCCAACGCGTGAAGATGCCGCGGCGTGAAGTGCGGGGCTTGCTGTGGCGACTGGCATGGGGCCTGGCCAGCCCCGATGCCTTGCGCCGCGAATTCAAACGACTCTCGGGCCCCTCGTCCCGCCAGACCCCGGGCAAGCAATGAGAAAATCCCACCCATGAATCCGCAAGACTACGTCCAGCAAAAAGCCGCCGCCTCGGGCAGCAGCTTTTATTACGCCTTCCTCTTCCTTCCGCCAGAACGCCGTGCGGCCATCACCGCCTTTTATGCCTTTTGCCGCGAAGTGGACGACGTGGTGGACGAGATCAGCGACCCCAGCGTGGCCGCCGCCAAGCTCGGCTGGTGGCAAAAAGAAGTGCTGCAAGCCTATGCGGGCCAGCCCACCCACCCGGTCATGCACGCCCTCATGCCGCACACCCAGCCCTTTGGCATCGAAAGCCGCCACCTGATGGCCGTGATCGAAGGCTGCCAAATGGACCTGAACCAGACCCGCTACCTGGACTTTGCGGGCCTGACCAAATATTGCCATTTGGTGGCCGGCGTGGTGGGCGAAGTCGCCGCTCGCATCTTTGGCCAGACCGACGAGGCCACCACCCACTATGCGCACAAGCTGGGCCTGGCTTTTCAGATGACCAACATCATCCGCGACGTGGGCGAAGACGCCCTGCGCGGGCGCATCTATTTGCCGCTGGACGAGCAGCAACGCTTTGGCGTCAAAGCCAACGCCCTGATGCAACGTAACTATTCAGACAACTTCAAAGCGCTGATGAAGTTCCAGACCGACCGTGCCCACGCCCTGTACGACGAAGCCCTGGCCCTGCTGCCTGCGGCCGACCGCCGCGCCCAAAAACCCGGCCTCATGATGGCCAGCATCTACCGCACCTTGCTGCGCGAGATCGAGGCCTCGGGCTATCAGGTGCTGCACCAGCGCATCGCGCTAACGCCGCTGCGCAAGCTGTGGCTGGCCTGGAAGATGCAGGCGCTGGGGCGGTTTTGAGCAGCCGCCCCAGCCACTGACAGCCTTACTTCATCGCCCGCGCTTGAGCCTGCGCAGGTCGGTCCACACAGGCCTTGACCCAAGCGGCCACCGCCGGGTATTGCGCCAGCAGCGCAGCGGCTGGGCGAATCCAGCTGGCCACGCTGGCCACGCACACATCGGCCACGGTGAAGCGGTTGGCGGCCAGGTAGGCTTCGCCTTTGGCGTGTTGGGCTTGCAGGTGTTGCTCCAGCACGGCCAGTGGCACTTTCAGGCGGCTTTCGGCCTTGTCGGCCAGCTCGGGTTTGCGCTGGTCTTCGGGCATGGCCATGCGGTGCATCAGCACGGTGAGTGCGTCACTCTCCAGCTCGGACACAGTCCAAAAGCTCCAGCGCAGGGCTTCGGCTTCTTCACGGGGCGTGGCGGGTGCGATCGACTGGCCGTCGGCTGTGCCGTGCACGCGGGCAATGTACAGAGCGCAGGCCATGCTCTCCCACACGGTGATTGCACCATCGGCCCGCTCGTCGATCAGCACCGGAATGTGGCCGTTGGGGTTGATGGCCAAAAACTCTGGCGTGCGCGTTGCGCCACCGGCGTAAGGTGTGGAAATAAGTTCAAACGGCACGCCCAACTCCAATGCCGTCCAGATGGGACGCACCGCGCGGGACGGGCCAATGCCGTAAATCTTCAAAGTCATGTCGGTCTCCTATGGGTTGAATTCATGTCCGTCACTGCGAGGAGCCTGCGACGCGGCAGTCCAGTTGGTTTGTTCGTACAAGTCCTGTCACCCCATCAACCGTTGGCATCTGGATTGCCACGCTGCGCTCGCAATCACCACTCAAACGTATTCAGGCCAACTGGCACACAGCGCGTGCAAGTCTCGCACTTCCAGGTGCGGGCGCGTGTCACCGTGGCTCCAAGTGTGACCTTCGCGGTTGAGCCAGGCCACCTGCATGCCTGCGGCCAGTGCGCCCACGCAGTCAGCGTGGGCATCGTCACCCACGTGCAGCACCTCGTGCGGGGCCACGCCTGCGGCCTCGGCCCCGGCCACAAAAACCCGCAGGTCCGGCTTGGCCACGCCCATGGACTTGGCGCTCACGCTGGCATGAAAGTGTTGGCCAATGCCCACGCGGTGCACATCGGCGTTGCCATTCGACAGGGCCACCACCGGGTAGCGCTGGCTCCAGAACGCCAAGGCAGGCAAGGCATCGTCAAACAGATCGACCCGTTGACGCTCAGCAAAAAAGACCTCGAACGCAGGCTCGGCCAAATGCCCCGGGTCACCCGCTTGGAGCAGCATGGCGCGGATGGCCTCGAGCCGCAAAAACGACAAATCGTGCGCCCGGTCGGCGTGGCGGGCGTTGATCTCGGCGCGGACGGCTTTTTTGACTTCGGGCTGGCCTGACAAAGCTGCCGTGGCGGGCGCGTGCTGCGTCAGCCAATCGGTCAGCACCTGTTCGGCGCGGTGGATGGTGGGCCAGACGGGCCACAAGGTGTCGTCCAGATCAAGGGTAATGGCGCGGATGCGGGAGAGGTCGAGCATGGTGAGGGAGAATACCCGACATGGCTTTCCACAAAGAACCCTCCTTCCAGCATGGTCAGGCCGCACGCACGGCCATTTTGTATTGCAACCTGGGCACGCCCAGCGCACCCACGGCCCCTGCCCTGCGCAAATACCTGGCCGAATTTCTGGGCGACAGCCGCGTGGTCGAGATCCCCAAGCCCATCTGGTGGCTGATCCTGCACGGCATCATCCTGCGCGTGCGCCCCAAAAAGTCGGCCGCCAAATACGCCAGCATCTGGACCGAAGGCGGCTCGCCGCTCAAAGTCTTCACCGAACAACAAGCCCAATCGATGGGCACCGCTTTGCAGGAACGCGGCCACAACGTGACGGTGCGCTACGCCATGCGCTACGGCCAGCCGTCCATCCCCGAACAACTGAGCGCCCTCAAGGCCGAAGGTGTGCAACGCGTACTGATCGTGCCCGCCTACCCCCAATACAGCGGCACCACCACGGCCAGCGTGTTCGATGCGGTCTACCGCTGGGGACTCAAAACCCGGCTCATCCCCGAGATGCGCTTTGTCAACCGCTACCACGACGACCCGCGCTACATCGCGGCGCTGGCGCAGACGGTGCGCGAACACTGGGCCGCCCACGGCCAAGCAGAACAGTTGGTGATGAGCTTTCATGGCGTGCCCGAACGCACCCTGCACCTGGGCGACCCCTACCACTGCGAATGCATGAAAACCGGCCGCCTGCTGGCCGAGGCGCTGGGCCTGTCCAAAGACCAATACAAACTCACCTTCCAGTCGCGCTTTGGCAAAGCCAAGTGGCTGGAGCCCTACACCGAGCCCACGCTAATCGCCATGGCGCAGCAAGGCGTGAAAAAAGTCGATGTCATCTGCCCTGGGTTCACCAGCGACTGCCTGGAAACGCTGGAAGAAATACAGCAAGAAGCACAAGAGGCTTTTCTGCACGCGGGCGGCGAAAGCTTCAGCTACATCCCCTGCCTGAACAACCATACGCAGTGGATCGAGGCACTGGCCGACATCAGCCTGGGGCACATGCAAGGCTGGGATTTGTCTGCACCGGATGAGCAGGCTTTGGCCGCCAGCCGGGCGCGGGCTTTGGCACACGGCGCAAAGACCTGAGCCCCAGCAACTCAATGGTTCAAGCGGATTCGATGAATTCGCTGACCCACTCCAGTTGCTGCAAAACATTGAGCGCCGGGGCATGACCGCAACCTGGTACTTCGATGTGCTTGAGCAAGCCCAAGGCACCGGGACCACGGCGACGCATGTCATTGACGGTCTCAGGCAGCACCAGATCCGATTGCGCGCCTCGCAACAACAGTACAGGCGTCTTGATGGCGTCGTAATGCGACCAGATCAGGTAGTCGTTCGGATGGGCTGTGAACTGGCTCACCATGGCAGGGTCGTAGTGCGGTGTGACACGACCATCGGACAGACGGCGTGTGGACGTTTCCGTCAAACGCCGCCACTGCGCATCGCTCAACCAGCCATAGGGTTTGTAGACCTGACGGAAAAACGCCTCCAACTCGGTCACTGTGGCAAAAGCCGGGGGCGTGCCCGCATAGGCTTTGATGCGGTCAATGGCGGCTTGCGCCAATTCGGGGGCGTTGTCGTTGAGTGTCAGGCTCAGAATGCGGTGCTTCAAGCTCGGCTCCACCAGCCCTGCCGCGCACACAGTGCCAATCGCGCCGCCCATGGACGTGCCCACCCAATGCACGGCGCGCAGCTGCAGGCCGTCCATCAGTTCGCGGGCGATGCGGGCGTAAAACGCCAGGCAGTACTCCTGCTCGGGCGCAGCACTCCACTGCGACAAACCGCGCCCCACGGTGTCTGGGCAAATCACCCGATAACCCTGCGCGCTCAAGTGTGCCGCCAGCTCGTCCATGTCACGCCCCGTGCGGGCCAGGCCATGCCAGGCGATCACGGTGCCTTTGTCGGCCTTGCCCCAATCGGTGTAATGGATTTGCAGCCCGGCGCAAGTGATGTAGTTGGATGTGAAAGTCATGTCAGCCTCCAGCCCTTTGATTGATCTGGCCCAATGATGTTGGCGCCGTCAGCGCTGCTTCTGTTGTTGTGATACCTGGCGAAGACCCAGATTGGTCACCTCAGGCAAAGACCTGTGTTCGTCATCCCGGCGAAAGACCTGTGTTCTGTCATGCCGGGCGACCGGAGTTCTGTCATCCCGGGCGCAGATCCGGGATCCAGTTTGCGCTGCTGTCCTTCGCAACCCTCGTGGCACACCTTGGATCCCGGATCGAGTCCGGGATGACATGACCCACCAATTCGCCGGAACATTTTCAAACTTCACTTGGACGCATCCATGGAAGGTGCCAGCGCCCGCAAGCCAGCCCGGCTGCGCAAACGCCCCACCACCCCGGTCGGGAAGTAATAGACCGACAGCACAAACAACAGACCCAGCCAGAGCAGCCAGCGGTCAGGCGACAACAAGGCCGACAACAAAGGCAACGCAGTGGTGGCCTCGCTCGCCAGGCGCAACAGGTCTTGCAGATAACTTTGCGCCAACAAGAACAGCACCGCCCCGATGGCCGCACCATAGATGGTGCCCATGCCCCCGATCACCACGATCAGCAGCACGTCCATCATGATTTCAAAGCTCAGCGACGTATCGGGCCCGTTGTAGCGCAACCAAAGCGCCAGCATGGCCCCGGCCACACAGGCATACAGCGCCGACAACACGCTCGACAGCGTGCGGTAAACCACCACGCGGTAGCCAATGGCCTCGGCACGAAATTCGTTTTCGCGGATGGCTTGCAAGACGCGGCCAAAGGGCGAGTTGACGATGCGCAAGAGCGACAGCAGCATGCCCACAGCTATCACAAACAGCAGGTAGTAACAAAGCAAGCGCCCATCGAGCGACACGCCCAAGAACGGTTCATCGCTGAACTCGGTGCTGGGCAGCAGCAGCTCAGGCAGCTTGAAGCTCAGGCCGTCTTCGCCGCCCGTGAAGTCCGACAACTGCGAGGCCAGCGTCTGAAAGGCCGCCGCCACGGCCAGCGTGATCATGGCAAAAAAGATCGCCCGCACCCGCAGCGAAAACAGGCCAATGGCCAGCGACAGCACCAGCGTGAGCGACAGCGACAGCGCAAAACCCAGCCCGATCGCCCCCCATGTTGGCCCCCAGGTGTTGGACGAGATGGCGATGCCATAGGCCCCGATGCCAAAGAACATGGTGTGGGCAAAGCTCACGATGCCGGTGTAACCCAGCAGCAGGTCAAAGCCCGCCACCAACACCACAAAAATCAGCACCTTGGCCGCGACCGACAAAGCCTTGACGCCAGGAAACAAGAACGGCGCAAACGCCAACCCGAGCAGGATGACGATGAGCAAAGCAGCGAGCAGGCGGCTGCGTGGCTGGTCGTTGGAAATGAGTCGATTGAACATGTCTGGCCTTTCAGCGGTTGGCCACGGGGTACACGCCCTGCGGACGCCACAGCAGGATGCCCGCCATCAGCGCGATGTTGGAAAACAGCGCCAGCTTGGGGGCCAAAAAGCCGGTGTAGTTGGCCATCAGGCCCACCAGCAAAGCCCCGATCAGCGCCCCACCGGTCGAGCCCAGCCCGCCAATGATGATGACGATGAAGATCAGCACGTTGACCTGCGCGCCCATTTGCGGCACCACGTTTTGCTGGTACAGGCCCCACATGACGCCCCCCAGACCCGCCAGCGCACTGCCCACCACAAACACGCCTACAAACAAGCGGCGGATACGGTAGCCCAGCGACTCGACCATCTCGCGGTCTTGTACCCCTGCGCGAATCAGCAGGCCGATCTTGGTGCGGCCCAGCACCCACATTTGCAAAGCAAACACAGCCAGACCCACGGCCACGGCCAGCAATCGGTATTTCTCAATCGCGGCGTCGCCCCACAACACCGAGCCGCGCATGGCTTCGGGCAAAGGCAAGGCGATCTGCAGCGGGCCCCAGATGACCTTGATGAGTTCTTCGCCAATGATCATGCCGCCCATGGTGATCAGGATCTGCTTGAGGTGCTGGCCGTACACCGGCCGCACGATGAAGCGCTCAAACGCCAGGCCCACGGCAGCGGCCACCGCCATGGCGATGAACATGGCAGGCAGCACCGCCACCATGTTGCGCCACCACTCGCCCGAGCCCGTCCAGTCGCCCATGGCGCCCAGCACGCTGGTGGCCACAAAAGCGCCCAGCGCGATGAACAGGCCGTGGCCGAAGTTCAGCACGTCCATCAGGCCAAACACCAGCGTCAGGCCCGAGGCCATGATGAAAATGATCATGCCCATGGCCAGGCCCGCCACGGTGAGCGTGAGCCAGGTCGAGCCCGAGCCGATCAAGGGCCAGGCCAACAGTGCCAGCACCGGCACCAGCAGCAAGGGGCGTGTATCGATGTCTTCAAATAGTTTCATAAAGCCAGCCCCAACAAGGATTGCTGCAAGGCCGTGTCTTCGGCCAGCGCCTGCATGCGGCCTGCATGCACCACGCGGCCGTTGTCCATCACGGCCACCGTGTCACCCAGCCGCTGCGCGAAGTGGATGTTTTGCTCCACCAGCAGGATCGTCACACCACTGGCCTTGAGCTGCTGGAAGGCGTCGATCATGTTCTGGATGATGGCCGGGGCCAGGCCCTTGCTGGGCTCGTCAATGATCAGCAGATCACGCGGCTCCACAATGGCCCGCGACACCGCCAGCATCTGCTTTTGCCCGCCCGAGAGCTTGCCCGCCGGGTGGTTCCAGAATTTCTCCACCGCCGGGAACAGTTTGAAAATCCACTGCAGCCGCGCTTCGTCCATCTGCGCGGCATTCTGAGCGCTGCGGGCGGCCAGCAACATGTTTTCCTTCACGGTCAGGTCCGAGAAGATGCCCATGTTTTCAGGCACATAGGCGATGTTCTTTTGCGCAATGGCGGGCGTGTTCAGCGCCGTGATGTCTTCGCCGCCAAAGGTGATGCGCCCTTGTGAGGCTTGCCACAGGCCCATGATGGTGCGCAGCGTGGTGGTCTTGCCCGCGCCGTTGCGGCCCAGCAGCATGGTCAGCTCGCCACGCGGCACGACCAGATCCACCCCGTGCAGGATGTGGTACGCCCCGATGTGCGTGTGAACGCCTTCGAGGGTCAACAGGTTCTTATTCATGCGGCCTCCCTGGCTTTGCCCAAGTAGGCTTCTTGCACGATGGGCGAAGCGATCACCTCACCCGGCTCGCCATCGGCCACCAGCGTGCCGTTGTGCAGCACGATGATGCGGTCGGCCAACTCGCGCACCACGTCCATCTTGTGCTCGACCAGCAAGATGGTTTTGGTCTTGTCTTTTTTCAGTTGGCGGATCAGATCGAGGATCACCGGCGCTTCATCGTGGCTCATGCCGGCGGTGGGTTCGTCGAACATGTACACCGAAGGCTCCAGCGCCATGAGCAGTGCCACTTCGAGCTTGCGCTGGTCGCCGTGCGGCAGGCTGGCCACCGGGGCGTCTTGCTGCGCGGTCATCGAGACGGACTGCAAAATTTCCAAAGCGCGGTTCGTCAATGCCGCGTGGTCACTCCAGATGCTCCACAGGTTCAGGCCCCTGCGGTGTGCGCCCTCTTTTGTGGCTTGCACCGCCAGGCGCACGTTTTCGAGCACCGACAAATTGGGAAACAGGTTGGTCAACTGAAACGCCCTGCCCAGGCCAGCACGAGTGCGTGCGGATGCGGGCAAACCCGTCAGCTCGCGCCCGTTCAGGTGCACCGAGCCATCGGTCGCAGGCAGCTGGCCCGAGATCAGGTTGAAGTAAGTGGTTTTGCCCGCCCCGTTGGGGCCGACAATGGCGGTCAGCGTGCCGGGTTCAAAGCGGCACGAGACCGCGTTCACGGCCACATGACCGCCAAACCGCACGGTCAGGTTTTGGGTTTCAAGCATGAAATGGGTTCAAAAAAAGAAACTCTGGGACGGAAGACATGGACCCCGGATCAAGTCCGGGGTGACAAATCAGGGGTGTCAGCCCCTGAATCGGTCATCCCGGGCTTTTTGTCTGCCATCAGGGACTTTTTGTCTGTCATTCCGGACTTGATCCGGGATCCATGGCGCTCAACTGGCGTTTGCAATGGGCATCGCTTACGCATGGATCCCGGGTCTTCGCCCGGGATGACAAAAAAAGAGGCTGCGCTGACATGTCACTTCATCGAGTCAAATCCATAGGCTTGACCCGGGAACCATGTTTCAGCGTTTGTTGCGGATCGGCACGTTCATTTCTTCGGGCTTGATCTCGCGGATCAGCTCGGGCACGCCCCAGGCGAAAGCCGGATCGACCTTGATCTTGAAGTGGTACATGCTCTGCATGGCCTGGTGGTCTTCCTTGCGGAAGGTCATCTTGCCCTTGGGCGTGTCAAAGCTCATGCCTTCCATGGTGCTGATGAGCTTGTTGGTGTTGGTGTCGCCATTGGTCTTTTTGAGTGCGGTGACCAAGGCCATGGCCGACGAGAAACCACCTGCGGTGAAAAAGTCCGGCGGCGTCTTGAACTGCTGGTAGTGCGAAGCCACCATGGCGTCGTTGACCGGGTTCTTGGGCATGCCGAAGTAATAGTAGGCCGCGCCTTCCATGCCGGGGAACTGCTTGTAGGCCACCATCGCGGGCAGGATGTTGCCGCCCGTGGCGATCTCGATGCCGTAGCGCTTCAAGTCCATGTCGGCGATCTTGAACGGGTTGCCACCGGCCCAGATGATGAAGATGATCTTGCGGCCAGGTTGGCCCTTGAGCTTGTCGATCATGCGCTGGGCACCGGCGGTGAAGTCGGTGGTGGCGGGCGGCAGGTACTCCTCGTGCACGACCTTGGCCTTCTTGATCGCGTCCTTGAAGGCCTTGACACCGTCACGGCCAAAGGCCGAATCCTGGGCCATGGTGACGATGCTCACGCCGTCCTTGTCCACCGCCACGGCGTTGGCAATCGCGTCCTGGCTGCTGTTGCGGCCGGTGCGGAAGATGTATTTGTTCCACTTCTCGCCAGTGATCGAGTCGGCCACGGCAGGCTCAACCAACAAGATCTTTTTGTACTCTTCGGCCACTGGCAGCATGGCCAGCGCCACGGGTGAGCCGGTAGGGCCCACAGCCAAATCCACCTTGTCGTCACCATAAGCTGCCGCCAACAGGTTCTTGCCCAGGTCAGGCTTGCCCTGGTCGTCTTTTTCAATCACCACGATCTTGCGGCCATTGATGGTCATGCTGCCGCCGGTGGCGTAGCTCAAACCCATCATCAAACCCGTTTGGGTTTGCTTGCCGTAGGCTTCCAGCGGGCCAGTCTTGCTGTAAATGTGGGCGATCTTGATGTCTTTGCCTTGGGCCATGACGGCAGGCGCCATCAGCGCACAGGTGCTCAATGCAGCCAAAGAAATGAGGTGTCGACGGATCATGCAGGTCTCCTGATAAATGGTTTGCACCTGCATCTTTGCACAAGCCGTGCCAGGCGGGCAGTCCCCGACGCGATGGGCTAAGTGCTTGTCAGAACGGTATTTTCAGGCTGATGACATGGGTCAGTCCATTTTCAAATGACCAAAAATCAGACATTGAATGTCCATTAAAAATACACAGCCTGAATTTAAGACATCACCTCAAACATTGGTAAAGCTTGGCTCGGGACATCCCCAAGAGTTTGGCTGCGGCCAATTTGTTGCCCGAAGTCGCCTGCAAAGCCGCTTCAATGGCCCGGGTTTCCAGCTCTCGCACTTGCTCGCCCAAAGGGCGCAGCAAAGTGGACGCATCCGCTGAGCGATGGGTGCCACTGCTCGCAGGCAAATTCACGGGGGCTGCAATCTGGCGCAAGCCAGAATCTTGCAGAACCAACGCCACCGCCTTGTCGTCGATCAAGCTGCCATCGCAGCGCAAGAGCAACTGCTCCAGCACATTGCGCAACTCCCGCACATTGCCCCGCCAGTGCTGGGCACTCAGCAAGGCCACAGCCTGGCTTGTGAATTCTGGTTGTGGCAAGGCATTGCGCATGGCCAGCTCTTCGGTCACCACCTCCAGCAAAGCCGGAATGTCACTCGCTCGATCGCGCAAAGGCGGCACCCGTAAGGGCAAGACGTTCAAGCGGTAATACAGGTCTTCGCGAAAGCGTCCTTCCCTGACCAATTGGGCCAGATCGCGTGAGGTGGCTGCGATCACACGGGCATCAAAATGCTCCAGCCGGTTGGAGCCCAGCGCTTCAAATTCACTTTCCTGAAGCGCTCGCAACAATTTGGCTTGCAAGCCCAAAGGCATGTCCCCGATTTCATCCAGAAACAAGGTCCCGCCATCGGCCAGCTTGAACTTGCCTTCGCGCCCCTTGCGGTCAGCCCCCGTGTAGGCGCCCGGTGCCACACCAAAAAATTCAGCCTCCAGCAGGGTTTCCGGCACGGCGGCAATGTTCACGCTGACCAAAGGACCACGAGCCCTGGGCGATGCGGCATGGATGGCGTGGGCCAGCAACTCCTTGCCCGTCCCGGTTTCGCCCAACAACAAAATCGGGCTGCTCGATTGCGCAGCCCGACGCGCTTGCCGCTTGAGATCGGCCACCACCGCACTGCCGCCCACAAAACTGGCAAAGCTGTGCTTGGCCTGCCTCAAGCCTGTATTCGAGCGGCGCTGAACCGCCAAGGCATCACGCGCCTCGTCCAGCTCGCGCTGCATCAAGGCAAACTTGGCCATCAGCGGCTGAAGGTTCGATTGCGGCTGGTCAAACAACACGACCCCCAAGGCACCAATGACCCGCCCGGCATCGTCGCGCAGCGGATAGCGACTGACCACAAAAGTGCCCGCTTTGTTGTCCAACAAATCGATCAGGATGGGCTTGCCGGTTTCCAGCACCTGGTGCATCAAGGTGTTCTGCACCACCGATGAGACCGGTTGACCGACAAAGTCTTCTTCCCGCGCAAAACCCAAGGCGGGCAAATAGCGGCGGTACTGGTCATTGATCCAGACCACACGCCCAGAACGATCCACCAGCAACATGCCTTCGCTGGCGTTGGCGAACACGTCAAACAGTGAGCGCGCAGCCAGATTCAGGATGCTTTGGGCATCCTTGGGCAAATCGACCATCAGGTCCACATCAGTTGAAGGCATGGCGCCATCTTACTGTTGGCCCAGCCCATGAAAAAAGACACTAAAGAAGCGAACTCATTTGACCTAAATAGCAATTCTTTAAGGTTAAATTAACCAAACCTTTCGGCTATCGATACGCCAACTGGCGTATTCCATTCCGTAAAAAAGAAATTATTATCATTTTATGAATTTTGACGATTTTCGAGGCCACATCTATCTGATCGATGATGATCCATCGATTTGCCGCAGCCTATCCTTCACGCTCAGCTCATCGAACTATTCGGTGCAGACGTTCGACAACCCACGCGCATTTTTAAAGGACTCCCTGCCCATCTCTCCTGCCGTGATTTTGCTGGACATGCGGATGCCCCAGATGACGGGGACAGAATTGCAGATCATCCTGCGGAAAAACGGGCGTGAAACGCCGATCATCTTCATCAGCGGAGAGAGCCAACCCACCGAAATCATTGAGGCCATGAAACTGGGCGCCATCGATTTTTTGCTCAAGCCCTTCAGCATGGAATCCTTGATGACCGCCATTGAAAACGGGCTCAACAAGGATCTACGAAGGAAACCTCCACGGTTGAACCCGCTTCGGATTTGCCCGTGATAGTTGGCTTTGTGACATTGGTCACATGATCTCTCGCACCAGAATCGCTGACAACGGCCAATTCACCTGTTTGCCCTGTTGGCTTAGTTGTGTCTGTGGTCGCAGCAGCCCCGCCGCCGCCGCCCCCCGCAGCAGCCAGACCCAACGCACCAGCGCCCAGCAACCAGGGGCTGAACAAGCCTGCGGCCAGCACGCCCACGGCCGCTCCGGCAGGGGCCACTTCTGCGCCGCCCAGGGCCATGCCTACCACCTGACCCGCGTCAGCCAGCATGGGCACGCTGGCCATGCCTGAGGCGTTTTCCGGGATGTATTCATAAAACTTGCCCGATTCGGCTTCACCGATCAGGCCGTTGAAGTTGTCAGCGGTGACCGTGTAATAGTCTTCAATCACCAGGTCGGTGGTTTTGCTGCCTTCAAAGCTGACTTTGAGGTCTTTGCCTTGGCGGCTTGCTCGGATGTTTTCAGGTCCATAGCCGGTCTCTGGATCAATCAGTTGGTACGTGGCACCAGAGACTGCCTTGACAGTCACGGCTTGGCCCTTGGAGCCCGCTTGTGGAATGTCCAGAGCTTTGGCGTCTTTACCCTGGTTGATTTTGATTTGGTATGTCTTGGTCATTGCAGTGGCCTTTTAACAAGTGGCTTGAAAATGAAAATGGTTTGAATGGGAAATGTCAGTTGCGAACGCCGAACACGGACACCTCAACACGGCGGTTTGGGGCGTGGCATTGCTTGTTGTTGGGGGTGGGCTCGTTACCGCATTCTGTTTTCACAAGCTCCGCCGCGCCACGGCCATCGGTTTGAATGCCTTTTGTCGGGTTGATACCGCCCGCCCGAATTTGCTCAGCCACAGTGATGGCGCGGTCTTCAGACAGCTTTCGGTTGAGCTTCTTGGGGCCAATGGCGTCCGTGAAACCAATGACCCGAATGCTGTCGACCGAGCGGTATTCGCTCTTGACTTTTTGGACCAGCAATTCAATGGCGTTGTAGCCTGCGGGGCGAAGTTCTGCTTTGCCAAACTCAAACAAGGCATCGGCTTGTAATGCAAATTTTTGATCGCCCAAGGGCTTGGCCATGGGTGCTGCTACTTCTACGCCATCCACACATTCCCTGACAGCCTTCACACGCGAAACTGTGTGGATTTGGCGGCGGATATTTCTCAACTCGGTTTGAGCCGTCGACGCGTTGACCAGTTGCAAACTTGGCGGTGCATAAGCGCTCTCTTGCAAACGCAGATAGACAGTCTTGCCAGCGTCGAACTGGATGCGCTGCCCTGCTTCTTGTTTGCCGGTGTGCTGGCGACTGGCATCGTCCAGCACTGACTGAACGGCCATGGCACCCGGGACCATGCAGGCTTCGGCAAAGCCACCGCGCAGCAAGGAGGTGTGGTAACGGCCATCCAGGTAGATGTTGACTGGCTGCGGCGCAAGCACCGACGTAGGGCGATAAAAGAAGACTTTGCTCAGTTGGTTGCCAACGGGCCTGCTGGCGGCATACAACTCGCCATACGCCTCAATGTTCACAGAGCCGGCGGTAGCAGCGGCGCTGTCCTTGCCAACTTGCGCATGTGTTGTTGCTGTGCACGCGAGCAACAACACGGATGCGAGCGCTGCGTGCTGTACGCCGCGCATGGGAACCTTGAAAAACCTATTCATCATGACTCTATCCCTCATCCTTTGTTTGTTCACAAAGACTTAAATAGCTTTGTTAAAAATTGAATGAGGTATCTTCGTTGAATTATTTAGTTTTAAAATCAGCCAATTGGCGTATTCTTAAATGACAAAAAACACATTTTCAACCGCCTAAAGCACGATTCAGATCTTTTATAGTCATCGGCATGCAACCGAAAAACACGCCAAAACTGGGCCCCTTGCAGGGTTTGAAGGTCATCGAACTCGGGCAACTGATTGCCGGGCCCTTTGCCGCCAAAACCCTGGCGGACTTCGGCGCCGAAGTGATCAAGATTGAGCCGCCGGGTGCTGGAGATCCTTTGCGCAAGTGGCGTTTGCTCAAAGATGGCACGTCGGTTTGGTGGCAGATCCAGTCGCGCAACAAGCGCTCGGTGGCGCTCGACCTGAAAGAGCCCGAAGCCCAAGACATCGTGCGTCAGCTGGCCCAGGATGCGGATGTGTTGATTGAGAACTTCCGCCCCGGCGCCATGGAAGCCTGGGGCTTGGGCCCCGATGCACTGCAAGCGCTGAACCCGCGCCTGATCATGCTGCGCATCAGTGGTTATGGTCAGACCGGCCCTTACCGCGACAAACCCGGCTTTGGCGTGGTGGCCGAAGCCATGAGCGGTCTGCGCCACCTGACGGCAGAGCCTGGCCGCGTGCCCGTGCGTGTGGGCGTCAGCATTGGCGATACGCTGGCTTCACTGCACGGCGTGATCGGCATTTTGATGGCGCTGCATGAGCGCCAGCGCAGCGGGCTGGGCCAGGTGATCGATGTGGCGCTTTACGAAGCCGTCTTCAATTGCATGGAAAGCCTGTTGCCCGAATACAGCGCTTTTGGTGCTGTGCGACAAGCTGCTGGCAGCGCCCTGCCCGGCATTGCGCCCAGCAACGCTTACCGCTGCCAGGGCGACGCCTACGTGCTGATCGCCGGCAATGGCGACAGCATCTTCAAACGCTTGATGCACACCATTGGGCGCGATGACTTGGGCCAGGACCCGGAACTCAAGGACAACAGTGGACGTGTCAAGCGCGTTGAACAGATCGATGCAGCCATTGGCGCATGGACCGCCGAGCGCGACATTGTCGATGTGTTGCACGCGCTCGATGGTGCCGCTGTGCCGGCCGGACGCATTTACAACGTGGCAGACATCGCGGCCGATCCGCATTACCAAGCGCGGGGCATGATCGAGCAGATTCAGTTGGACGATGGTTCGTCTTTGTCTTTGCCCGGCATCGTGCCCAAGCTGTCACGCACACCTGGTGGGCATGCGAGCAATGCGCCTGGCATTGGCCAAGACACCGATGCGGTGCTGCAAGAGATCGGCCTGAGCGCCGATCAGATTCAGGAACTCAAGGCACGAGGCATCGTGGCCTGAATCGGCTTCATGAGCTTGCCTTTGAGGTTAAGAGATCAAGTAACCGCCATCCACAGGCAACACAACGCCCGTCACGAACTTCGCCTGCGGGCTGGCCAAGAACATCACCGGCCCGACCAGATCATCAGGCGTCCCCCACCGCTTCATGGGCGTTCTGGCGATGATCGGGGCTGAACGCTCTGGATCATCTTGAAGTGCCTGGGTCAGCGGCGTGGCAATCCACCCCGGCGCGATCGCGTTGACACGAATGCCCTGCTCTGCATAAGCGATGGCCAAGGATTTGGTCAGTTGGGCGATGCCGCCTTTGCTGGCGCTGTAAGCGGGCACCAGCCCTCCTCCAAAAAAGGACAACATCGAGGCCGTATTGATGATGCAACCGCCCCTTTGGGCCAAGCTGCTGCGGGCTGCCGCGCAAAGGCGCATGGTGCCCACAAGGTTGATGTCAAGAACGTGCTCAAAGACATCCGGGTCATGCTCTTGACCTCTGCGGATGATGCCCGCGCAATTGACCAGCACGTCCAGCTCGCCCAGCGCCGAAACCAATTGCGCCACGGCTTGTCCGTCACGAACGTCAAGTTGGACAAAACGCACCGTTGTGGGCTGCCGCTCATGGGCCGCCTTGACCTCTGCCTCGGTTGCCCCAGTCGCCGTCACATGATCGCCTTGCTCGGCAAAAGCGCGTGCTATGGCCTCACCGATGCCGCTGCTTGCACCAACCACCAACACATTGCGGGGAATCTTCATGATGGACCTCTGTAAGTTGCGCTGATGCGTAATTTACGCGAGGCGCAACTCGGAGGGTGTCACCGACAGAAGGAACGAAAAGTAGAAAAGAAAAAAGCCCGTGAGACGGATCTCACGGGCTTTGCTCTGGCGGAAACGGAGGAAACCATCCGCCATAACCATGAAGTCCCATACAGTTCCGAAATCAAATAAATATATTACTCGACAGATACTTAGCTCAATTTTAGTTTCAGGTAGACCCTTGTAATTCCACATCATCCTCTAACATATGGCCTACAGAATGGCTCACAGGATCGGGGACATGGGGAAGACCAATCACATGCCAGGCAAGCTGGCCGCAGTGGCGCTAAAGCACCTCAAGGACGGCATCCATGCAGATGGCGGCAACCTGTACCTGTTGGTCCGAGGAGCCAGCAAGTCGTGGGTCTTTCGGTTCACATCGCCTGAGGGCGGACGCAGGCAAATGGGACTTGGGCCCCTGCATGCCATTCAGCTCGCTGAGGCGCGGAAACGTGCCGCGGAACTAAGAGAACAACTCAAACACCCCACAAAGCCATCTGACCCGCTCACTGCCCGTCAAGAAGCACGCATGGCCCAACGCATCGGGCAACGGCGGACAAAGACCTTCAGGGAATGCGCAACAGCATACATTGATGCTCACCAGAGCGAGTGGAAAAACCCGAAGCACTCGCAGCAGTGGACGAACACCTTGGATCAGTACGCCTACCCCGTGCTGGGCGATTTGCCTGCCAGCGAGATTGACGAAGCCCTCGTATTGAACGTGCTCACGCCGATCTGGAAGGATAAGACCGAGACGGCAAAACGACTGCGCGGCCGGATTGAGGCTGTGCTGGACTGGGCTACCTTCAACAAATACCGTCAGGGCGAGAACCCCGCCCGATGGAAAGGCCACCTGGAACACTCATTGGCGAAGCCCAGCAAAGTGGCCAAGGTCAAACACCATGCGGCCATGCCGTACCAAGATCTTCCCGCCTTCATGCAGGAGCTCAGGGGGCGAGGCGGACTGGGGGCAAAGGCGCTTGAATTCCTGATCCTGACCGGCTGCAGGTCTGGCGAAATCCGTGGGGCCGTCTGGAGTGAGATCGACCTCGGAAGCAAACTGTGGGTGATACCGGCCCAGAGAATGAAGATGGCCCAGGAACACCGGGTGCCACTGTCGGCAGTTGCAATTGATCTACTAACCTCACTACCGCGCATGGATGGCACAGACCTCGTTTTCCCAAGCAGCAAGCCGAACACTCCCCTATCAGACATGACCTTGACCGCCGTGTTGCGCAGGTCTAGTGGTAACGCCTACACGGTTCATGGGTTCAGGTCATGTTTCAGGGACTGGCTCGCCGAGACAACCAACTACCCCAATGAGGCCTGTGAGCTCGCACTGGCGCACAGCATCAGCAATAAGGTGGAGGCGGCGTACCGTCGCGGTGACATGCTCGACAAGCGCTTTCAGATGATGAACGACTGGGCCAACTACTGTGGGGGTGACTAATGAGTGCCAAACTGAGAGGACGCCCACCAAAAATAGGGACGCTCAAAAATCCGCCAGCCTACATAAGAGATCGAGTGCGCGGTCGTGGTGGTAACCAGAGCGAGATCTGGCAGATCGTTTTACAAGATTTGAATGCCACAGTGGAAAAAGTGGAGCCTTACCGCAAGAGTCTACGCATTAAATTTTCAGAGGCTGCAGTGCTTATGAACGGTGCGTGCGATGGAATAACGGAAAACGAAATTTTGGCGGTAGATGCACGATTGCCATCCATGAGAGAGATGGGAAGAAAAGGAGGAAAGGCAAAGGGCGAATCAACGCCAACATGGGAGCTTGTTGCTGCAAAGATTGTCGATGACTACTCCGAAGAATCCATGAATCGAGCTGCGAAACTAACGTTCGAATCTTGGCCTCAAAACCATTCACCAGCACCAAGTAAAAGAACAATTCGCAGGTAGCCCTGTAGATCGTTGCAGCCAACCCGTAAATGTCCGACCAGGTTCCTTGCTTGCCTTTTGTTGAATATTGTTCAAACGGAGCGTAACCGGCCGTCGCAAGACTTGTCACGCTCTTGCTGTGAGAGGTCATTTCATGCTTAGCAGCACCAAAATCTAACAGGACAGGACTGCCGTTTCGCCTAATAAAAATGTTTGCTGGCTTGATGTCACGGTGAAGAAAGGCTTTCTCGTGTACGTGCTCCAGTCCATCCAACAACGGAAAGAGAATCCCATTCAATTCAGTCTCGTTGAGAGGTCCATGGTCACGGATAATTTCATCCAACGGCTTGCCGTCACAGTACTCCATGACGAGGTAGGCGGTTCCGTGAGCCTCAAAGAATCGTTTGATTGAAATTATGTTGGGGTGGCTCAACTGGGCCAAAACTCTGGCTTCATCTAGAAAGCGCTTGAGACCCCAAGCAAAAGTATCTTTGTCCTCGGTGTTACCTACCGCATGGATCGTGAAGGTGCTATCTCGGTTAGCGAATTCTCGTGGGTAGTTCGTCACCCGTTCACTATCAACCGGAACCCTCGACTCTTAGCAAAATCTTTTATACCCCGGGGGGGGCTGATTTTGGAAACCAAGGGGGGGGGGCTCCAAAATGAAACCGTAAGCTGATCGTTTGAGCAAAACAGTGTGTAAAGCTGAAGGATGGAACCATCCACCTAAAACGGGGGGGTGGGGGTGCGGTGGGGTCGGATAGACTGGATTTTGAAGCCCCCCTGATACAAGCAACATGAGGCAGGTCTGGCTGCCATCAATGCCGTTCTCATTTCAACTTTACCAACTCAACCCACAAATTTCCAAGGGGTCTTTTATTGGTATGTTTTTTGGTATGTAGAAATGAAAAACGCGCCCAAAGGCGCGTCTTTACTAGCTCACTGGCGGAAACGGAGGGATTCGAACCCTCGATGAGGCTCTACACCCCATACTCCCTTAGCAGGGGAGCACCTTCGGCCACTCGGTCACGTTTCCAGTGGGTCAAATTATAGCTTACGCTTGGTCCAGATCGAAGGCTTTGTGCAAGGCGCGCACAGCCAATTCCATGTATTTTTCATCGATCACGACCGAGGTCTTGATTTCCGAGGTGGAGATCATCTGGATGTTGATGCCTTCTTCGCTCAAGCTGCGGAACATCTTGCTGGCCACGCCCACATGGCTGCGCATGCCGATGCCGACGATGGACACTTTGCAGATCTTGGCGTCGCCCGCGACTTCTGCCGCGCCCAGTGCGGGCAGCACTTTTTCCTTGAGCAGGTCGATGGTTTTGGCGTAATCGTTGCGGTGCACGGTGAAGCTGAAGTCGGTCTTGCCGTCTTTGCTCAGGTTCTGGATGATCACGTCCACTTCGATGTTGGCATCGGCCACAGCGCCCAAAATTTGGTACGCAATGCCGGGCTTGTCGGGCACGCCCAACACGGAAATTTTGGCTTCGTCGCGGTTGAAAGCGATGCCGGAAACGACGGCTTGTTCCATTTGTTCGTCTTCCTCAAAAGTGATCAGGGTGCCAGAGGCGGCTTCTTCGTTGATGTCAATGTCCCAGGGCGTGAAGCTGGACAGCACGCGCATGGGCACTTTGTATTTGCCCGCAAATTCGACCGAGCGGATTTGCAAAACCTTGGAGCCCAGCGACGCCATCTCCAGCATCTCTTCAAAGCTCACGGTCTGCAGGCGACGCGCTTCGGGCACCACGCGGGGGTCGGTGGTGTACACGCCATCCACATCGGTGTAGATCAGGCACTCGTCAGCCTTGAGGGCTGCAGCCACAGCCACGGCCGAGGTGTCCGAGCCGCCACGGCCCAAGGTGGTGATGTTGCCTTGCTCGTCCACACCCTGGAAGCCGGTGATGATCACGACTTTGCCTGCGTTCAAGTCGCCGCGCACGCGCACGTCATCGATCGATTCGATGCGGGCTTTGGTGAACGCGCTGTTGGTCTTGATGGGCACTTGCCAACCGGCGTAGCTGACCGAAGGCTGGCCTTCGGCTTGCAGGGCAATCGCCAACAAGGCCGACGACGCTTGCTCACCGGTGGAGGCCAGCATGTCCAGCTCGCGGCTGTACGAAGTGTCGGGTTTGGCGGGGGCCAACTCCTTGGCCAAACCGAGCAAGCGATTGGTCTCGCCGCTCATGGCACTGGGCACCACCACGATCTGGTGGCCAGCACGCGTCCATTTGGCCACGCGCTTGGCGACGTTGCGGATGCGCTCGGTCGAGCCCATCGAGGTGCCGCCGTATTTGTGAACGATCA
>NZ_JAOASQ010000060.1 GCF_030158565.1 Limnohabitans sp.
AAGTCGCGGATGTTGCTGATCTTCTTGTCGAACAACAACACGAAGGGGTTGTCCAGCAAAGCGGCTTGCTTTTCGGGGTTGTTGATGAAGTAAGGCGACAGGTAGCCGCGGTCAAACTGCATGCCTTCAACGACGTCGAGTTCGTTGTTCAGGCTCTTGCCGTCTTCCACAGTGATCACGCCTTCTTTGCCCACTTTGTCCATGGCGTTGGCGATGATTTCGCCGATGCTGGTGTCAGTGTTGGCAGAAATCGAGCCGACTTGGGCGATTTCTTTGCTGGTGGTGGTGGCCTTGGTGGCCTTCTTCAGCTCTTCGATCAGGGCTGCAACAGCCTTGTCGATGCCGCGCTTCAGGTCCATCGGGTTCATGCCAGCGGCCACGTACTTCATGCCTTCGCGCACGATGGCTTGGGCCAAAACGGTCGCGGTGGTGGTGCCGTCGCCAGCGTTGTCAGAAGTCTTGGAAGCGACTTCCTTGACCATCTGCGCGCCCATGTTTTGCAACTTGTCTTTGAGTTCGATTTCCTTGGCCACGGACACACCGTCCTTGGTCACGGTGGGGGCGCCGAACGAGCGCTCCAGAACCACGTTGCGGCCTTTAGGGCCCAGGGTGACTTTGACCGCGTTGGCCAAAATGTTCACGCCTTCAACCATGCGTGCGCGGGCTTCGCCGCCGAAAATGACGTCTTTTGCTGCCATGTGAGTAGCTCCTGAATGTATTTAAAAAATGGGGGTGAGAGACTTATTCGACAACGGCGAACAGGTCTTCTTCTTTCATGACCAACAGCTCGTCGCCAGCGACCTTGACGGTCTGGCCGCTGTACTTGCCGAACAACACGCGGTCGCCGACTTTGACGCTCAGGGCCTTGGTCTCGCCTTTGTCGTTGGTCTTGCCTGGGCCGACGGCCAAGACTTCACCTTGATCGGGCTTTTCAGCAGCCGAATCGGGGATCACGATGCCCGAGGCTGTTTTGGTTTCGCTTTCGATACGCTTGACGATCACGCGATCGCCCAAAGGACGCAGTTTCATGGAATCTCCTGGATTTGAAACAAGGGTTGAAAAACAAAAGCACCAGAAAAAGGGTGCTGCTGAAATCTGAGGAGGGGTGTTGTTAGCACTCAACTCCATCGAGTGCTAATCATAAGGCCTTTTGAGCGCATTTCAAGAGGTAAGCTGTTTGGCTGGACTCTGAAGCTGAGCCGCCTGAGCAGGGGGCTCGGGGCAGGTGTCGATGGGGGGAAGCGACTGGGTCTGATGCGGGTGGTGCTCCGTTGTGCCCAGCAAATAGCCAAATACCAGGTCGGGGCTGATGTCACCGGGCACCAGAGACATATGGGTGGCGCTTTGCAAGGCGCTGCCTGCAGGCATGGCGATGCTGTTGTAAACGATGATGTGCGCGTCGCGGGCCGTCGTCTCTTGCAAGTGCATGGGCGCATCATGGACCCAGGGGATGCGGGCATCGATGAACAGGGCGCCAATGGGGCGTTGAATGCCCATCAGGTCCAAGGGCTGAGTGATCACTTTCACCTCGGCCCATTGGCTCAGTTGTGTGAGTGTGCTCGTGATCTTGTCGCTGGCGTGCAAGATGCAAATCATGGCGGCTGCGGCGGGCACTTGTGGGCTGGCAACCCCTTGGGCCTGGCAGAACTGGTTGAGTGATGTCGCCAATATCCGCCGATGACCGCCTTGGGTCACAAAGGCTTTGAAAATCCCTGTTTCGACCATGCGTTGCACGGTTCCCACGGACAGCCCCAGGTATTTGGCAACCTCGCTGGTGCTGAAATAGATAGGGGAAAGTTTGTCGTTTTTCATGCGGATTCCTCTGTGCGGCAGGTCGAAATGCCGTGTTTGAAACATTTACCTGTTTTGATGATAAGAAGCGATGACATCCTTGTGTGCGTACGGAACAGGTAATTCGACGATGAAAACAGGTAGATCGAACGCTGGCCACGCGGGCGCAGTGCGTGATGCCGGTATCTCGCTCAGTTCAGGGCAAAATCACACCCTATGTTGAGATGGTTTCGTTTCTTTTCGCTTTGGCCTTTGTGGGCCCTGCACGCCTTGGGTTGGGTTGGGGGCTGGTTGGCGTGGGCTTTGTCGCCCACTTACCGTCGCCGTTTTCTCGACAACGTTCGCCAGGCGGGCTTGGGGTGGCCGGCTGTGCTGGGGGCGGTCGGTCAAGCTGGATGCATGTCGGCCGAGTTGCCCCGCTTGTGGCTCGGGCGCCCTGCACCTTTGCAATGGGCAGAGGACCAAGCTGCGATGGATGCCTATGCCTCGGGCAAAGGCGTGTTGTTTTTGACGCCCCATATGGGCTGTTTTGAAATCACGGCGCAGGCTTTGGCGATGCGCTTCGGTGGACAGTACGGGCCGTTGACAGTGCTGTATCGCCCTGCGCGCCATGCGGGCCTGGGTGAGGTGATGGAGCAGGCACGCAATCGCCCTGGGCTGGAGGCTGTACCGACCACCTTGGCAGGCGTGCGTCAGATGATCAAAGCCCTGCGTGCAGGCCATGCCGTAGGTTTGCTGCCCGACCAGGTGCCGCCTGAAGGCATGGGCCAATGGGCGCCTTTTTTTGGAAAGCCCGCTTACACCATGACCTTGGCGGCCCGATTGGCGGCGCAAACGGGCGCACGTGTGGTTCTGATCTGGGGTGAGCGTTTGAGCTGGGGCCGCGGTTACTTGGTGCACACGCAATCCATGGGACACGATTTGTCGGCCGATCTGGATGTGGCTGTGGTGCAAATCAACCAGGCCATGGAGCGCGTGATTTTGAGTTGCCCCCAACAATACCTCTGGGGTTATGCCCGCTACAAATCGCCCAGGCAGGACGCATGATTTCTTTTTTCATTGCTTGCATGCGCTGGATGTCCGGTTGGCCCTTGTCGCGGGTGCGAGCCGTCGGCAGTGCCTTGGGTTGGCTGCTGTGGTGCACGGCGCGCTCTCGCCGTCACATCGTGCTGACCAATTTGCGGCTGTGCATGCCGGATGTCAGCCATGCCGAGCGCCTGGCCTTGGCGCGTGCGCATTTTCGGCTGGTCGGCCAGTCCTTGATGGACCGTGCCTGGCTGTGGCACGCCCCTGAATCGGTGGTGCGCTCCCGCTTGCGTTGGTGTGGTGGGCCGCAGGCTCTGGATGCAGCCCAGCCCGTGGTGATGTTCGCGCCCCATTTTGTGGGTCTCGATGCAGGTGGCACGGCGGTGGCCATGCATGCCAAGCAGCCTGTAGCGTTTATCTATGTGACCCAAAGCAATCCGCAGTTGGACGCATGGGTCAGGCAAGGCCGCGAGCGCTGGGGCCGTGTCAAGCCGTATTTCCGTCACGAAGGCATTCGAAAAATCATCGTGGGCCTCAAGCGCGGCGAGCGACTGCACTTGTCGCCCGACATGGATTTGGGACCGGAAGATTCTATTTTTGTGCCCTTCATGGGGGTGAATGCGGCCACGGTGCCATCGCTTTCGCGCATGGCCAAACTGGTGGGTGCGAAGGTGGTGCCCGTGCTCACGCGGCTGACCGCGCAGGGCTATGACGTCGAAGTGGGCGAGCCGTGGGTCAACTTTCCCAGTGATGACGCTCAGGCCGACACCGCTCGCATGAACGCGTTGCTGGCACAGTACATTGCGGTGGACCCGGCCCAATACTATTGGGTGCACAAGCGCTTCAAGACCCGGCCTGAAGGTGAGCCCCGTCTTTATTGAGCGGGCCTCAAGAAGCGGCTGATTTCTGAGATCACCCGCTGGGGTTGTTCATGCACCACCCAGTGTGTGGCCTTGTCAATCGGCACAATTTTCAAATCCGGGATGTGCTGCTCCAGACCTTGGGTCAGACTTGGCCGCAATGCGATGTCGTCTTGCGCCCACAGCACCAGTGTGGGCACATCAACGCGCAGGATCTCGGGGGGCAGCACCATGCCGGAGATCAAGTCCTCGGTTTCTGAGGCCGGCCGCAGCGGCGATGCGCGGTAGTAATTCAAGCTCCCGTCCAGTCCTTGGCGCCAGACATGGCGATAGCGCTCCTCCATCTCCGGGGTGAGCCATGGCGCGGCTTGGGCTGCCAGGCTGTGCGTGCCGCCCAGTTGAGCGTCGTCACCCCGCAAAAAACCAAACAGCTGGGCAAAGTCGTCGGCGGCCAGTTGGGCTGCTGCATCGGCTTGCACCAGAAAAAGCATGTATGCACTGGCCGCTTGTTGGATAGGATCATTTTGCAAGGCCTTCAGGAAGGGGCCTGGATGCGGCGAATTGATGATCACCAGCTGGCGCATGCGTTCGGGGTGCACGTTGGCCAAGCTCCAGGCCACGGCGCCGCCCCAGTCATGGGCCACCAATGCGGCCAAGGGCTGATCGGGACCGCATTCGGCGTCGATCAATGCCGCGATGTCCTGCACCAGAAATTTGGCGCGGTAGTCTTTCACATCGGTGGGCGCGCTGGAGTGTTCGTAGCCGCGCATATTGGGTGCCACGCAGCGGTAGCCACCGTTTTCCGGCCGCGAAAAGTGTTCGAGCAGCTCGTCCCACACAAACGCAGCTTCCGGGAATCCATGCAAGAACATCAACACGGGGCGGCCTATGTCGCCGCAAGCCCTGCAGCTGAGGGTGATGCCGTGGGGCAGCGCTTGCTGCCAGGTTTGGATGCTGGAATTCAAAAGGGGATCACTCCATGCCATGAAGCGATCCGCTGTGATCCTGCTCAGATCACTCGTCCAGCGCTTCGGGTTCGTCTTCCGGGGGCTCGGCAGGGGCGGCAGCCGGTGCACCGTCTTTCGGGTGCGTCCAGTCCCACAGCAGCTGGGCCACATCGTCCACGCCCTGTTTTTTCAGGGCCGAGAAGAGTTTGACCTCACCGCCGCCCGCTTGCAGTCGCGCGATCGACAAGGCTTTGGCCTGCTCGGCGCGGGTGAGTTTGTCGGCCTTGGTCAGGATGATCAGGAACTTCAGTCCTTGCTCTACCCGAGGTCGGATGACTTCCAGCAGGATGTCGTCCAGCTCGGTCAGACCGTGGCGCGGGTCGCACATCATCACGATGCCCATCAGGTTTTCGCGGCTGACCAGGTAATTGGCCATGACCTGTTGCCAGCGCAGCTTGTCCATCTTGGCCACAGCGGCATAGCCGTAGCCGGGCAAGTCGGCCAGCACGGCATCGGTGATGCCCTGTTTGCCCAGTGCAAACAGGTTGATGTGCTGGGTGCGGCCGGGTTTTTTGGAGGCAAAAGCCAGCTGCTTTTGCTGCGTCAGGGTGTTGATGCAGGTGGATTTGCCGGCGTTGGAACGGCCCACAAAGGCGATTTCCGGGGTGTCCAGCGCGGGCAAGTGGTGCAGTTGCGCGGCGGTGGTCAGGAAGCGGGCGGTGTGCATCCAGCCCATGGGCGTCACAGCGTTCGGTGTGGCTGGCGCGGCTTGGGGTTTGGGGTTGGAAACGCGGGGGCTGGAGCTCATAAATGGGGGGACCTTGGGTCGTCAGGAAACTGACGCAGACCTCATTGTAGAATCCTTGGGTTTTGCGCCCCTTCTTCCAACCCTTTGGACGACGCCCATGAAGTCAATTGTTTCCGTTCTGATGTCTGCCACCCTGTCCGTTGTTGTGGCGGGTTCTGCATTGGCTGCCGGCCCTGCGCCTGCTGCCGCCAAGCCTGATCTGGCCAAAGGTGAAGCCGCTTTTGCGATGTGTGTGGCTTGCCACGCCGCCGATGGCAATTCGACCACCCCAGTCAACCCCAAGCTGTCTCAGCAACACCCCGAATACCTGATCAAGCAATTGAATGAATTCAAATCGGGTAAGCGCGCCAATGCCGTGATGAGCGGCATGGTCGCTGGCCTGAGCGATGCGGACATGACCAACATCAGCTACTGGCTCGCCTCCAAGCTAGCCAAGCCCGGCTTTGCCAAAGACAAGGACACCGTGGCCCTGGGCGAGCGCATCTACCGCGGTGGCATTCCAGACCGTCAGATCGCCGCTTGCGCCAGCTGCCACTCGCCCAATGGCGCCGGCATGCCTGCCCAGTACCCCCGTGTGTCGGGTCAGCATGCTGACTACACGGCCGCGCAATTGGTTCAATTCCGCGATGGCGTTCGCAAGAACAGCATCCAGATGACCCAGGTCGCGGCCAAGATGAACGACCGTGAAATCAAGGCTGTGTCCGACTACATGGCCGGTCTGCGCTGAATGCTTGGGCCTCGGGGCTTGTCCCCGGTGGTGATGGGGCCTTCGGCCTCACTACCTGAGGCTCGGTCACAATCGGTCACCCGGCTGTGAATTTGAACTGACAAGGCCGGTTTTCCGGCCTTTGTCGTTTCTGGCCCTTTCTTCTTTTTCCGTGGCGCGCTGCCCGCATTTCTGCACCATGACCATCGATTCCTCCAGCACCGAATCCGAACGTGGCACTCCTCGCTGGCAAGCCGTGATGGAGTTGCTGTCGTCGATGCGTTTTGCGATTTCGCTGTTGACCATCATTTGCATCGCATCGGTCATCGGCACGGTGCTCAAGCAAAACGAGCCTTCCGGCAATTACATCAACCAGTTCGGGCCTTTCTGGGCCGAGGTGTTCGCCTCGCTCAAGTTGCATTCGGTCTACAGTGCCTGGTGGTTCTTGCTGATCTTGGCTTTCTTGGTGATCAGCACCAGTTTGTGCATTGCCCGCAACACCCCCAAGATCCTGACGGACCTGAAGTCCTACAAGGAAAACATCCGCGAGCAAAGCCTCAAGGCCTTCCACCACAAAGCCGAAGGCGTTTTGAATGAAACGCCCGAAGCCGCGGCGCATCGCCTGGGCCAGTTGCTGGCCACCGGCGGCTGGAAGGTGAAATTGCAGTCGCGTGACACGGCTCAGGGGCAAGGTTGGATGATCGCGGCCAAAACCGGGGCGGCCAATAAACTGGGTTACATCGCTGCCCATTCGGCCATCGTGCTGGTGTGCGTGGGCGGCTTGCTCGATGGCGATTTGATGGTGCGTGCCCAGATGTGGTTCGGCGGCAAAGCCATTTACAACGGTGGTGGCTTGATCGCCGATGTCCCCGCGCAGCACCGCTTGTCAGAGCGCAATCCGGCATTTCGTGGCAACTTGATGGTGGCCGAGAACACCGCGTCCAGCACCGCCATCCTGAGCCAGTCCGATGGCATCTTGTTGCAAGAGTTGCCTTTTACGGTCGAGCTCAAGAAATTCATTGTTGAGTACTACTCGACCGGTATGCCCAAGTTGTTTGCCAGCGACATCGTGATCCACGACAAAGCCACGGGCGCCAAGCAAGACGCCCGTGTCGAAGTGAACCATCCGGCCAATTACAAAGGGATCGAAATTTACCAGTCCAGCTTTGACGATGGTGGATCCACCGTCAAACTTCAGGCGGTCCCCATGTCGGCGGCCACAGCACCTTTCGAGGTGGAAGGCGTCATTGGCAGCAACACCGATTTGAGCAACGGCAAAGACAAAATGCGCCTGGAGTTCACCGGTCTGCGCGTGATCAACGTCGAGAACATGGCGGGCAGTGCTGCCCAGGGCGTCGATGTGCGCAAGGTGGATTTGCGCAGCGCGATCGACCAACGCATGGGCGCTGGACACAAAACCAGCGAAACCAAAGAGTTGCGCAATGTGGGGCCGAGCGTCAGCTACAAGCTGCGCGATGGTGCGGGGCAGGCGCGTGAATACAACAACTACATGGCGCCGGTGGACACGGGCGATGGCGTGCCAGTCTTCTTGCTGGGCATGCGAGAGAACCCAAGCGAGCCTTACCGGTACCTGCGTCCACCTGCAGACGAGAACGGCGAGCTGACGGGGTTCATCCGTTTGCGCGCGGCCTTGGCCGATGCCGCTTTGCGTGAACGTGCGGTGCAGCGTTATGCCCTCAAGGCGGTGGATCCCCAACGCCCAGACCTCAGTCGCCAATTGGCCGATTCGGCGGCACGCGCATTGGGCTTGTTTGCCGGTTTGGAAAAGGTCAAAGGTCAGCAAGTCGCGGGCCTGCAGGCCTTGTCGGATTTTCTGGAAACCAATGTGCCCGAGGCTGAGCGTGCCCGTGCTGGTGAAATGTTTGTGCGCATCTTGAATGGCGCCTTGCTCGAGCTTGACACGGTGGCCCGCGAACAGACCCGAGCCAAGCCCTTGCCCTCAGACAAGATCCAAGGCTTCATGGCCCAGTCGGTGCTGGCGCTCAGTGATGCGCCTTTCTACCCGGCACCCATGACCTTCATGCTCAAGGACTTCAAGCATGTCCAGGCGAGTGTTTTTCAGGTGGCCAGAGCCCCCGGCAAAAACGTGGTTTATTTGGGCTGTTTCTTCCTGATTTTGGGCGTTTTTGCGATGCTCTACGTGCGTGAGCGTCGCCTGTGGGTCTGGCTGTCTGCGCAAGGCGATGGGGCACATGCCAGTTTGGCCTTGTCGTCCAACCGCCAGACCATGGACCTTGACCGTGAATTTGACCAATTGGCCACCCGTTTGCTAGGCCGTCCAGAGAGTACGAAATGACTTCGACAGTGACTTTGAATCCGGGCTATTTTTCCCGCCGCAGCTTGGCCGATTGGGGCTTTGCCCTGTTGGCCGTGCTGGGCGTGGCGTGGGCTTTTTCGCGCTACAGCCAAGCGATGGATGTGTACGAACAAGGCATTCTGCTGGCCAGCGTGCCCGCTGCTGTGGCGCTGGCCTGGTTTTGGCGATCCACCCGCACACTGATGCTGGCGGTGGCCGCCTTGTCCTTGCTGGCGATCTATGCCTACCAAGGCGATCTGGCCCGCGCCGAGCAGGTCTTCTGGCTCAAATATTTCCTGTCCAGCCAGTCGGCCATTTTGTGGATGAGCATGGTGTTTTTCATCAGCACCGTGTTTTATTGGGCGGGCATGTTCACCAAAGGGCAAGGGCATTCACTGGAAACCCTGGGCTCTCGCATGGCTTGGTTGGGCGTGGCGCTGGCGCTGATCGGCACCATGGTGCGTTGGTATGAAAGCTATTTGCTCGGCCCAGACATTGGCCACATCCCGGTGAGCAATCTGTACGAAGTCTTCGTCATGTTTTGCTGGATGACCACGGGCTTTTACCTGTACTACGAAGACCATTACCAAACCCGTGCTTTGGGTGCGTTCGTGATGCTGGTGGTCAGCGCGGCCGTGGGCTTTTTGCTGTGGTACACCCTGGTGCGCGAAGCACATGCCATCCAACCGCTGGTGCCCGCGCTCAAAAGCTGGTGGATGAAGCTGCATGTGCCTGCCAACTTCATTGGTTATGGCACGTTTGCACTGGCTGCGATGGTGGCTTTTGCTTACCTGATCAAGCAGCAGGCCCACGAAACCCGCTGGCACAAGCTGACGCCCATCTGGTTGCTGGGTGTGGCGTTGTGTTTTGTGCCGATCGCCTTCCGTGTGCGTGTGGCGGCCGAGGCAGGGGGCAGCTACTGGCTGGGTTATGCCGCTGCTTCCGTGTTGATCATTGCCGGCATCTTGTTGGGTCGCCGCCGCATTGCCGAAAAGTTGCCTGCACTCGAGGTGTTGGACGACGTGATGTACAAGTCCATCGCGGTTGGTTTTGCCTTTTTCACCATTGCAACGGTGCTGGGCGCCCTGTGGGCGGCTGAAGCCTGGGGCGGCTACTGGAGCTGGGATCCCAAGGAAACCTGGGCCCTGATCGTTTGGCTGAATTACGCCGCCTGGCTGCACATGCGCCTCATGAAGGGCCTGCGTGGCACAGTGGCCGCTTGGTGGGCTTTGGCGGGCTTGGCGGTGACCACGTTCGCCTTCTTGGGTGTGAACATGTTCCTGAGTGGTTTGCACAGCTACGGGACGCTGTGAACATGCCGTGGATCTGCAGCAAAAAAGGCCCTTCTGAGGGCCTTTTTCAATGAGGTGATGTGCGATCAGCTCGTCATTGCCAGTTGTTGAAAGCCCTGCTCAATGGCTTCCAACAATTGTTGCGTGTTGAATGGTTTCCATAAAAAGGCAATTGGTTTGGAGGACAGGATGTTGGCAGTTTCATGTGGTAGACATTCACCGCTCATGAAAATCACGGGGTGGTTTTCACCTTGATCTCTAAGTCGGCTGTAAAGCTCAGGCCCTGTCATGCCCGGCATCCTGACATCCAAAATCAGCAGGCGAGGCTCTGCAGAACGCTGTGTGCCGAGAAATGTCTGTGCACTTTCATGGGTCCGCACATTGAAACCATTGGCCGTAAGCACCAACTCCAACATTCTTCGAATGTCCGAGTTGTCGTCAATGACATCAATGATGGCTTGAGTGGTCATGGATTAAATCAATAAATCTATTATTTTTGAATAATACAACGATTATTCATGAGTCTCTGGGTGCAAGAAATCTGAATCCAGTGCTTTTTTTCTGCTTCAGCAAGGGGCTGAAGAAGCCGGCACAATGCAGTCACTTTGGATTTTTTACATGGGAAAGTTCGCATGATCATTCGCTCAGACAATGGTGGCTTCATCCACCCCTTCCCCGAAGAGATCACGCCTCAGGAGGCCTACCTGTCCCGCAGAAACATTTTGCGCGGCATCGCGGCCAGTGCAGCGGGCTGGGGTCTGGCGCAGAGGCAGGCATTTGCACAATCACATCGTCCGGGTGCTTTACCTGCCATGAGCTTTGTACCTTCAACGGCAGCAGGTGCGGTGGTGATGGACAAGCCCACGGCCTACAAAGACGCGACCACCTACAACAATTTCTACGAATTTGGCACCGACAAGTCCGACCCGGCTCGCCGGGCGAATACTTTGAAGACGGATCCTTGGAGTGTCGAGATCGAAGGTTTGGTGAAAAAACCGGGCCGCTACGCGCTGGAAGACTTGATGAAGTGGGGCGCGATGGAAGAGCGCATTTACCGACTGCGCTGTGTGGAGGGTTGGTCCATGGTCATTCCCTGGGTGGGTTATTCGCTGGCGGATTTGATTCGCCGTGTGGAACCGCAACCAGGTGCCAAGTTTGTGGAGTTCGTGACCCAGGCTGACCCCAAGACCATGCCCGGTGTGCGTGGCGGCGCGCTGGATTGGCCGTATGTCGAGGGCTTGCGCATGGACGAAGCCATGCACCCGCTGACCTTGCTGGCGTTTGGCATGTATGGCGAAGTATTGCCCAAGCAAAACGGCGCGCCCCTGCGCCTGGTGGTGCCCTGGAAATATGGTTTCAAGAGTGGCAAGAGCCTGGTCAAGATCCGCTTCACCGACAAGCAACCCGTGTCGTCCTGGGAAAAAGCCGCGCCGCAAGAGTACGGGTTTTATTCCAATGTGAACCCGCAGGTGGACCACCCCCGCTGGAGTCAGGCCACCGAGCGGCGCATTGGCGAAGACGGCTTGTTGGCCAAAAAGCGCAAAACGCTGATGTTCAACGGCTACGAAGCGCAGGTGGGTCAGCTGTATGCGGGCATGGATTTGAAGAAATTCTTCTGATGCCTGTGTTGGGGCGACAACTGCTGCTCACGCGCCGTGCGTGGTGGCTGCTGTTGTGCGTGGGCTTGATGCCCTTGCTGCATCTGGTCTGGCTCACTGGGCAGGATGGCTTGGGCGCCAATCCGGCCGAGTATTTGATCCGAGCCACGGGCGACTGGACTTTGCGGGGCTTGTGTCTGGGGCTGGCCATCACCCCTGTGCGGGTGCAATGGGGCTGGCCAGAGCTGGCCCGGTTTCGCCGCCTGCTGGGTTTGTTGACGTATTTGTATGCCTGTCTGCACCTGATCTGCTATGTCCTGTTTGACATGGGACTGGATCTGCAAGAGATCGCTTTGGATGTGCTCAAGCGCCCCTTCATTGGGGTGGGTTTGTGTGCCTGGCTGCTGCTGAGTGCAATGGCGGCCACTTCATTCAACCGTGCGGTGCGTTGGCTCGGCGGTGTGCGGTGGAGAGCGCTACACCGCGTGGTGTACGCCGTGGCGGTCTTGGCGGTGTTGCATTTCTGGTGGATGCGTGCCGCCAAAAGCAACTTCAACGAGGTGCTGGTGTATGCCTTGGTTCTGGCGGCACTCTTGGTCTGGCGGCTTCAGCGTGCCTGGCCAAAGCGCCGACCTGCGGCATAGCCCGCTTCAACGCCCTGAACGGGCACGCCAAGCGTTGAGCCTGGAGCGCGGACCTCGGTGGCCCAAATAACCCGGTGCGACACCGGCGGCACTGCTGGCTTGGATGCCCAGGTCTTTCAGGCCAGGCCATTGCCCCGATGCGACGTTGTCGACCTTCATGGAGGCCAGGTTGTCGCGGCTCATCAAGGGTTCACCTGGGGCCAATTCCATGAACACCGCTTGCAGCCAGCCCATCCAGGCAGGCAAGGGCAGCACAGGGCGGCCTTGGCCACCCCGGATGCCGGCCCATTGACCGGATCGGTGCACCAGCTCGCCCAGGCTCATCACATCAGGCCCGGCCAGTTCGTAGGTTTGGCCGATGGTGCGGCTGTCTTGCAGACAGCGCATCACCGCCCGGGCCACATCGCCCACCCAGACGGGCTGAAAGCGGGTGGCCGAACCCGCCAGCGGCATGAAGGGGAACACGGCTTGCAGGTCGGCAAACAGGTTCAGGAAGTGGTCGTCTGCGCCAAAAATCACGCTGGGCCGTAATACCGTGAGGTCCAGCTTCGCGTTGCGCAGGACGGTCTCGCCTTGTGCCTTGCTGCGTTGGTACAGCGATGGCCCTTGCGCATCGGCGCCCAAGGCGCTGATGTGCACCAGACGCTTCACGCCCGCATGCGCCATGGCCTCGGCCAGCAGGCGAGGCAAACGCACATGCACTTGTTCAAAGCGTTTTTCATCGCCGTGCAGCACCGCCACCAAATTGACCACGGCATCGTGACCCGGCATCAGACGGGCCAGGTCGCTGGCGCTGTGCACGGAGGCTTCCACCACAGTGAGGCCAGGCAAGTTTTGAATGGAAGCGGCCTGGGTCGCCCGGCGTGTGGGCACGGTGACGGGCAAGCCCAGACGGGCCAGCTGTTCGCACACTTGCCGACCGACAAAACCCGTGCCACCCAAAACCAGAATGCGGGGGGGGTGGTTCATGGCTTGCTTTGTGCTGCTTGACTCAGCCACTGTGTGGCCAGCTCTACCCAGTAGGTGCCGCCCAAGGGAATCAGGTCGTCGTTGAAGTCGTAGCTGGGGTTGTGCAGCGTGCAGGGGCCGCCGCCGTGGCCCATCTCGCGGTGCGCGCCATCGCCGTTGCTGATGAACACATAGGCTCCGGGCTTGGCTTGGAGCATGTACGAGAAATCTTCTGCGCCCATGGTGGGCTCTTGCACCAGCACATTCGCTTCGCCGACGATGCCGGTCATGACTTGGCGTGCAAAGTTGGCTTCGGCGGCGCTGTTGATGGTGGGCGGGTAATTGCGCTCGAATTCGAATTCGCATTTCGCCTCAAAGGCGGCGCAAATTGACTCGGCCACTTGCCGCATGCGCGATTCGATCAGGTCCAGCACCTCGATGCTGAAAGTCCGCACCGTGCCTTGCAGCTCGCACGAATCGGGCACCACGTTGGTGGCTTCGCCCGCGTGGATCATGGTGACCGAGATCACGCCCGCATCCACCGGTTTTTTGTTGCGGGTGATGATGGTCTGAAAGCCCTGCACCATTTGGCAGGCGATCGGCACCGGGTCGATGCCGTTGTGCGGCAGCGCGGCGTGGCTGCCTTTGCCGCGGATGGTGATCTTGAATTCGTTGCTCGACGCCATCACCGGCCCTGCGCTCACGGCAAAGGTGCCTACGGGTGCGCCCGGCCAGTTGTGCATGCCGAACACGGCTTGCATCGGAAACTTGTCGAACATGCCGTCCTTGATCATCTCGCGGGCACCGCCGCCGCCTTCTTCTGCGGGCTGGAAGATCAGATACACCGTGCCGTCAAAGTCGCGGTGCTTGGAAAAGTGTTTGGCCGCCGCCAGCAACATGGCGGTGTGGCCGTCATGGCCACAGGCGTGCATCTTGCCGTGGTGCCGACTGGCGTGTGCAAAGGTGTTGAACTCCTGCATGGGCAAGGCATCCATGTCGGCGCGCAGGCCAATGCCGTGCCCGCAAGCGCCGCCGTCACGCCCATGCACGATGCCCACCACGCCGGTGGTGCCCATGCCTCGGTGAATGGGGATGCCCCAGTCGAGCAGCTGCTGGGCGACCACGTCGGCGGTGCGCACTTCTTCAAAAGACAGTTCGGGGTGGGCGTGGATGTCTTTGCGGATGGCTGAGATGCTGGCCGCGTCGTGGAGGATGGCGTCGATGAGCTTCATGCAGACAGTCTAGCGAGACTTTTGGGCCCTTGCCATCACCCCTGCGTCTTTGGGGGAGCTTGGGCTGCAGCTGATGGGTTGCTTCGGTCACAATGGCTCACTGGAATTTGCTTGTTCTCTCAAAACCATGACCATCGCCATTGCTGACCCTGCTCAGACCGTGGTGCGAGGCGCTTGCCCGCACGATTGCCCGGACACCTGCGCCTTGCTGACCACGGTGGAAAACGGCCGGGCGGTGCGTGTGCAGGGCAACCCAGCGCATGCCGCGACCGACGGGGTCTTGTGCACCAAGGTCTCGCGTTACACCGAGCGCACTTACCACCCCGAACGGGTGTTGCAGCCCTTGAGGCGTGTGGGCCCCAAGGGCTCAGGACAGTTTGAGCCAGTCACTTGGAACGAAGCGCTGGACGAGATCGTCGCCCGCCTGAAAACCATCGCGGCGCGCGATCCGCAGGCCATCTTGCCCTACAGCTATGCGGGCACCATGGGCCTGGTGCAAAGCGAATCGATCGCAGCGCGGTTTTTTCATCAATTGGGCGCATCGATGCTGGACCGCACGATTTGCGCCTCGGCAGGGGCCGAAGCCTTGACGCAAACCTTGGGCAACAAGGTGGGCATGAAGGTCGAGTTTTTTGCCGAATCCAAACTCATCCTCATCTGGGGCAGCAACTCGATTGGCAGCAACCTGCATTTTTGGCGTCTGGCGCAAGTTGCCAAGCGCAACGGGGCAAAAATAGTGTGCATCGACCCCCGGCGCAGCGAAACCGCCGAGAAATGCCACGAACACATCGCCCTGCGCCCCGGCACCGACGCCGCGCTGGCGCTTGCTGTCATGCACCAGCTGATCGTGCATGGTTGGCTGGACCAGGATTACATCGACCGCTACACCCTGGGCTGGGACGCCCTCAAAGCGCGCGCCCTGCAATGGTCACCCGAGCGGGCGGCGGAGGTGTGTGGTGTGCCCGTGGAGCAGATTCGCCAACTGGCCCGCGATTGGGGCACCACGCAGCCAGCGGCCATTCGCCTGAACTACGGCATGCAGCGCGTGCGCGGGGGCGGCAACGCGGTGCGGGCCATTGCTTGCTTGCCTGCGCTCACCGGGGCCTGGCGGCACCGGGCGGGGGGCTTGCTGCTCAGCAGTTCGGGACATTTCCCTGTGAAGCGTTCGGCTTTGCAGCGGCCCGATTTGTTGGGCGAGCGGCGTCCCCGCACCATCAACATGAGCACGATTGGCGACGATTTGCTGCGCCCGACATCGCCCGCGTTTGGCCCGCAAATCGAGGCCTTGATCGTCTACAACAGCAACCCGGTGGCCGTGGCTCCCGAGTCGGGCAAGGTGGTGCAGGGCTTTGGCCGTGAAGACTTGTTCAACGTGGTGCTGGAGCATTTCCAGACCGACACGGCCGACTACGCCGACTTCATTTTGCCCGCCACCACGCAGCTGGAGCACTGGGACATCCACACCAGCTACGGCCACACCGATGTCTTGCTCAACCGACCGGCCATTGCGCCCGTGGGGCAGGCGCGCACCAACACCGACATCTTCAGGGCGCTGGCCCAGCGCATGGGTTTTGATGATCCGTGTTTCGCAGAGAGCGACGAAAGCCTGTGCCGCAGCGCCATCGGCGATGCGGATGACTTCGAGCAGTTGCTGGCGCATGGCTTTGCGTCCTTGCCTGTGCCCGATGCGCCCTTTGCGCAAGGCGGTTTCCCGACGCCTTCAGGGCGATGCGAATTTTTCAGCCAGCGCTTGGTGGACCAGGGGCTGGACGGCTGGCCAGACCATGTGCCCAACTACGAAGTGCCGCAAGCCGGTGGGCGCTACCCGCTGGCGATGATTTCGCCACCGGCTCGGAACTTCCTGAATTCAACTTTTGTGAACGTGCAAAGCCTGCGCGACATCGAAGCCGAACCCGTGCTGGAGATGCACCCGCAAGACGCGGCCGAGCGCGGCATTGCCGATGGTGCGGTGGTGCGCGTGTTCAACGACCGGGGCACTTACCACTGCAAGGCCCGCATCAACCAGCGGGCGCGTTCGGGCGTGGTCAATGGCCTGGGCATCTGGTGGCGCAAGCTGGGGCTGAACGGCACCAATGTCAACGAGCTGACCAGCCAGCACCTGACCGATCTGGGGCGAGCGCCCGTGTTTTACGACTGCCTGGTGCAGGTCGCTTTGCTCGATTCAGCGGTCCAGTCAGCATCAAAAAGGGGCTGAAATGTCAGCCCCTAGGTATGCGGTGTTCTCAGGCGGTCAGTCGACCAACTGTTCCAGCGCAAAGGTGTCGAAGGCCGATTCGCGTTGGCGAATCAAGTGGGTTTTTGTGCCGTCCACCAACACCTCTGCAGCGCGGCCACGGGTGTTGTAGTTGCTGGACATGCTCATGCAGTAAGCGCCCGCTGACAGCACGGCCAGCGTGTCGCCTGCTTGCACCACCAACTGACGGTCGCGACCGATCCAGTCGCCGCTCTCGCACACGGGGCCGACGATGTCGTACACCACGCCGTCACCGGTCTTGGCCGACACCGGCACGATCTGGTGGAAGGCCTGGTACATGGCGGGACGCGGCAGGTCGTTCATGGCGGCATCGACGATGCAGAAGTTCTTTTGCTCACCCGGCTTGAGGTACAGCACCTCGGTCAGGCACACACCGGCGTTGCCCACCAATGAGCGGCCGGGCTCGATCATCAGCTGGCGCTGGCCGTAGCCGCGTGCGTCCAGCTTGGCCAGCAGCTGCGCCCACAGCGCATCGGCCTCGGGTGGGGTGTCGCCGTTGTAGTTGATGCCCAGACCACCGCCAAAGTCGATGTGGTGGATGGCGATGCCCGCTGCTTCGATATCGGCCACCAAATCCAGCACGCGGTCCATCGCGTCCAGATAGGGCGTCATCTCGGTGATTTGCGAGCCGATGTGGCAATCGATGCCGACCACCTTCAGGCCCGGCAGACTGGCCGCATGGCGGTAGGCGCGCAAGGCGTCTTCGTGGGCAATGCCGAATTTGTTGCCTTTCAGACCGGTTGAAATGTAGGGATGGGTTTTGGGGTCCACATTGGGATTCACGCGCAGGCTCACAGGCGCTTTCAGGCCCATGGATGCGGCCACGTCGCTCAGCACATCGAGTTCGGCTTCGCTTTCCACGTTGAAGCAGCCGATGCCCACTTTCAGGGCCTGCTTCATCTCGGCGCGGGTTTTGCCCACGCCCGAGAAAATCACCTTGGCCGGGTCACCGCCAGCGGCCAGCACACGGGCCAGCTCACCTGCAGAGACGATGTCAAAACCGCAACCGGCATTGGCAAACACCTGCAGCACGGCCAAGCTGGAGTTGGCTTTCATGGCGTAGCAAATTTGCGCTTGGCGTCCGGCAAAGCCCCGCTGGTAGGCGGCCAGGGCTGACAGCATGGCCGCTTTGGAATACACGAACAGGGGCGTGCCATGCGTGCGTGCCAAGTCGGACAGGCGCACGCCTTCGACCATGAGCTCGCTGCCCTGGTAGGCGATGTGAGGTTGTCCGGGCAGGGCAAGGGCGGTGGAGGATGCGGTCATGGCTTCAGATAAGAGGATGAGGGGGTCGTGTCATGGCCCTGTTCGGGCTGGGCTGTGGTGTCGGCCGGAGGTGTTTCTTGAGTCTGGTGTTCGGGGCGTGGCGCACGTGGGGATGCCACGTGCCAAGGGTTCAGGCTTTGCGGCAAGGTGGCGCGACCTGCTGAGGCGGGCGTGTCTGGCAATTTGAGTGCGCCTTTCTGGCCGCATGCGCTCAACGCGACCGCACAGCCCACAAGGGCAAGCGTCCTGACTAGAATCCAGAGTACCTTCAACATGCAGCGATTGTAATGACCGACCTTGAATTCATGGACCAAGCCGAGCGCCTGCTCGCTGGCGTAGAGATTTGTTGCGATCGCCTGAACGACGACACCGATGCCGACATCGACAACCAGCGTGTTGGCGGCATGGTCACTTTGACCTTTGCCAACCGCAGTCAGATCGTCATCAATTTGCAAAAACCCCTGCACGAAGTGTGGTTGGCGGCCCGTTGCGGTGGCTTTCATTACCGGTTTGATGGTCAAGCTTGGCAGGACACCAAAGGTCAGGGTGAGTTCTGGCAGAGTCTGTCGCGTTATGCCTCGGAGCAAGCGGGTTTGAGACTCGTCTTCAGCGCCTGAGGCGTCCACCGTCAGCAAGGCGTCCTGCCCCGCAGGATGCCAACGGCTCAGTTGCGGAAAAGATCGAGGATTCGGTTTTTTTCTTCGCCGGGTGGCAATGGGGCAGGTTTCGCGGCTGTGCCTTCGCTGCCGACACCCAAGGTGGTGACGCTGCCATTTCGGGCCAGTTCTTCAAATAACCAATCTCCGCCAACATTGATCAATCCTTCGGGGACGACAGGTGCCGAGATCGGGATGGTGCTCAGTGCAGTTTCCATGAAGTTGATCCAAACGGGCAGGCTCAAGCCGCCGCCCGTTTCGCGGTCGCCGAGTTTTTTGGGGGTGTCGTAGCCGATCCAGACCACTGCGGCGAGGTTGGGCTGGTAGCCTGCAAACCAGGCATCCATGGAGTCGTTGGTGGTTCCGGTTTTGCCGTAAATGTCGCTGCGTTTGAGTGTGGCTTGCGCGCGTGCTGCTGTGCCAGAGCGGGTGACTTCTTGCAGCAAGCTGGTCATGACAAATGCGTTGCGTGCCGGAATGGCTCGTTGAGCTTCATCCGGTTGTGTTGGTGCAGGGCTTTCGACCAAGGCGCGGTTTTTGTAATCGGCGATACGGGTGATCAAATGAGGTTGCATCCGGTAGCCACCGTTGGCAAATACGGCATAACCGCTGACCAACTGCATCGGTGTCACCGATCCCGCGCCCAAAGCCATGGTCAAGTAGGGGGGATGTTTCTCTTCGTCAAAGCCAAAGCGCCCGATCCAGTCCTGAGCATTGCGGGTGCCTACCGACTGCAAAATTCGGATCGAAATCATGTTTTTCGATTTGGCCAGACCTCTGCGCAGGGTCATGGGTCCTTCAAACGTGCCGTCGTAGTTTTTGGGCTCCCAAGGTTGACCGCCAGTCACGCCGGCATCAAAGAACATGGGGGCATCGTTGATCACGGTGGCTGGTGAAAAACCTTTTTCCAAGGCTGCAGAATAGATGAACGGTTTGAAACTTGAGCCTGGTTGACGCCAGGCCTGGGTCACGTGGTTGAATTTGTTTTTGGCAAAGTCAAACCCGCCGACCAGTGCTCGGATCGCTCCGGTTTGAGGGGTGACGGCCACAAAAGCACCCTCTACTTCTGGCAACTGGGTGATTTCCCAGCCCACTTTGGGTAATTGAGAAATCCGGATGATTGCACCTCGGCGCACTTGCTTAGCAGGAGGCGCTTTGTCGGACAGACCAGACTGGGCAGGCTTGAGACCTTCGCCAGTGATGGTGATTTGTTCGCCGTTTTGGCGTACCACCACCACTTTGCGGGGGGACGCTTCGAGCACCACCGCAGACATGACATCGCCGTTGTCAGGGTGATCTTCCAGTGCGTCATCGATGACGTCTTCCATTTGTTTGGGATCTTCGGGCAGATCCACAAACTTTTCAGGGCCTCGGTAAATCTGGCGCCGCTCGAAGTCCATGATGCCTTGACGCAATGCCTTGTAGGCTGCCATTTGCTCGGCAGATTGAATCGTGGTGTAAACGTTCAAACCGCGGGTATAGGTGTCTTGACCATATTGGGCAAAGACCATTTGGCGCACGGTTTCCGCCACATATTCGGCATGCAAAGTCCGTTTGTCGCCTGAGGTGCGCAATGCCAAGGGTTCCGCTTTGGCCGTTTTGGCTTGTTCGGCGGTGATGTACCCGTTCTCTTCCATGCGCTCGATGATGTAGAGCTGGCGCGATCGGGCGCGCTTGGGGTTGCTGATCGGGTTGTAGGCCGAAGGCGCTTTGGGCAATCCAGCCAGCATCGCTGCTTCAGCGATGGTGATCTCTCGCAGTGACTTGCCAAAATAAGTTTCAGCAGCCGACGCGAAACCATAAGCCCGATTGCCCAAGAAGATCTGGTTCATGTAGATCTCAAGGATTTGGTCCTTGCTCAGCATGTGCTCGAGCTTGTAGGTCAGCAAAATTTCATAAATTTTGCGGGTGTAAGTTTTTTCGGATGACAGGTACACATTGCGTGCGACCTGCATGGTGATGGTGGATGCCCCTTGGCTCTTCACCCGACCGATGTTCGCGATCCCTGCTCGCAGGATGCCTAAATAATCGACGCCTCCGTGTTGGTAAAAGCGGTTGTCTTCAATGGACAGCACTGCATTTTTCATGACATCTGGGATGTCCTTGATCGGTGTGAGGTGGCGGCGCTCTTCACCGAACTCGCCCATCAACTGGTTGTCTGCCGTGTAAATTCGCAAGGGCAATTTGGGCTTGTAATCTGCGAGATCCGAAATGTCCGGCAGGTTAGGGTAGGCCACGACCATGGCCACACCAACGACCAGCAAGAGGGCCAGCAGACCTGCCGCCATGATCCCAAGACCCCATAAAACGATCTTCACCAACCATGAAGGCACAGAGGCAGACTTCAAAGCGCGGCTGGCGTGTTCGGATTTGTGATCGGTTTTGTCTTGGATTGTCATAGCGGCATCGGCAGGGCAAGCCGGTTGGCCACCTCCTAACATTATAAAAATCTTGGACCGCTTGGGTGGGCTTGTTTGTAAAGATGAATTCTTTAAGGCTCATTAAATATTGTGTTAATTAGCTTTCCCTGCTACAAAAGGCACCGTAGAGGGCCAACAAGGCCCCGTCAGGGAGGCCCGTGATGCAAGCTTTGAAATGGTTATGGCCAAGGATAGGCGCTCGTTCTGTTCGGCTGGCGTGGGGGCTGACCCCTGCCGGGGCATCTTGGGCCTTGGTCGGCTTGGCGCGTGTCAGTCCGGGTTTGGCGCGTGTGCATGCTTCCACCATTTTGCAAGGCCCGGCAGATGCGGGTTTGCTCGATTCGTCTTGGTTGAGTCCGGCTTTGGCCGAGATGGGGCGTGGACGGCGGCTGGCGCGTCACAGGCTGTGCATGAGCATGTCCGCTCCCGATTTGGTGACCGGCGAGTTCAGTGGCCCGGCAAATTTGTCCCCCGATGGTTGGCCTGCCGAGGTTCAGTTGGAGGTGGCCCAAGCCCTTGGCTTGCCGCCTCAAGAAGTGAATTTCGATTTTCAGTTGGAACCCGGCAATGTTGATGGGGGCGTGAGGCTTCGCTGGGCTGGTTGCCCGAGGTCACGGGTATCCGAGTACCAACGCTGGAGTGCAGGTGCAGGCTGGCAGTTGGTCAGCGTCGAGCCCGCAAGCGATGCCGCTCAGCGTGCCGCCAATGCCCTGGCGGGCGGGTTACCACGTTTGCTCCAGCAGGCGCCTCAGGATTGGCAGTTTCGCTTGAACCTTGAGGGTGAACCGATGAAGTCAGAAGCAGCCGGTCAACAGGAGGCTCCAACTGCCGCAGGGCTTTTGGAGGCCTTGGCGACCCCTGTCGGGCCTCGGCTGGTGGCTGCAGGACTGGCTCTGAAAGCGTGGCTCTGAGATGGTCGGCCTGAATTTATTGCGCTTCCCAACACTGGAGCGCCAGCAACAATCAAGGCGGCGGTGGCTGTTCATCGGGGCAGGGCTTGTTCTGGGTGGTGTGTTGGCTGCAGGCGGTTTGTCGGTGCTGGCTGGACAAACTGAGCAGTTGAAGTTGCAGACACAGAGGGTTCAAAACCAATTGACTGAGAGCAAACGTGCGGCGCAAACACGCCAACAGAAGCAGATGCACCTGCAATTGGTCGGCCAGCAGTTGCGGCAACTGACGCACTTGAAATCGCAACAAGAAGCTTGGGTTGAACTGCAAAGCAGCCTGCTGGATGTGATCCCGGGTCAGGGTGTCCGATTACAACGGTTGCAAGTGGAAGCAGGGCGTATAGACCTGCAGGGCCAAGCGGCGCATGTGCCGGCCATGAGCCTTGTTGCACAAATGCTGGCTGAGCGCTGGGGCACCCCGCTGCACTTGCAAAGTTTGGAGACCGGTGGGGCTGCCACTGGGGCGTCCGCGTTCTCATTTGCCTGGCAAGGCCAATGGTCGGCGTTGGACCTCGGCCCGGGACCATCCCGCAAAGGCCAGCCATGACTGCCCGGTTCTCTCCAGTCTTCAGTGCAGAGGCATGGAGCCGTGTTCAGCGTGGGTTTGTGCGTCAAATCCGGCGATGGGTTTGGGGGCTTGGCGGACTTGTATCGGGCGCTGGTGGTGTGTTCTGGTTGGCCAGTGAGGTCTGGGATGCGCATGACCTGGCACAGCAGGCCTTGGCTCAGGCCCAGTCGCAGTGGCAAGTCCAGACCCAGACCCAGACCCAGACCCAGACCCAGACCCAGACCCAGACCCAGACGGTGTCTTCTTCACAACGCGAGCAGCCTGAGTGGCTTGTTGATGAAGCACTTTGGGGTCGCTTGCCCAGCAGACTGCCCACAGATCTCGCTTCAGGGCTTCAGCAGGCCTTGCAGCAGCACGGATTGACCGTCCTGTCTTTGCGTGCCATGCCAGAGGTCCCAATGGGACCGTTGCAAAGTCAAACGCTGGCCTTGCGCTTGAATGGCCATTTTGCCGATTGGGTGCGTGGCTGGAAGGCCTTGGTTGCATCCGGACCTGTGCTGACGATCGAGCGCATGAGCGTTGTGCCGTTGACGCAGATCCAAGGTGTTCAGTTGGATCTGGTCTTGCGCGTCTGGTTCAACCCTGCCTCTGCGGGCGATGTAGCCTTGCCTGCATGGCCGCCCAGCAAGGCTTGGGCAAAGTCCGGTGACGCTGATGCAGATTCGCGGCCGCGTGTCTTTGCGTTGGCCGCAGAGTCTGATTCAGCCTCCTCAGTCACCTGGACCTCAGCACCGCAGGCGTCTGTGTTGACAGATGACCCCATGACTTGGCCAGTGGAGCGCATCCGTTTGCTGGGCACTTGGCATGCCAGCGGAAGTTGGCAAGCGGTGCTCAGTGCAGGTGGCGTGTGCGTGCCTGTGCGGCTGGGGCAGCGTATGTCGCGCGAAGGTCATCAGGTGCATGCGATCCGCCATGATGCAGTGGTATTGGGCGCGGCGCAGGGGCAAAAACTCGAACTCAATGTGTCAGGAGGTGGGCGATGAGACATGAACATTGGTCATGGGCGGCTTGTGCAATGGTGGTCGGTTGGTCAACTGCGAGCTGGTCACAATCGCCGACTCCTGTCATCGATCTGGATGGCGCCCATCCGGTCGTTCGTTCGGCAGTCACCGCAGATGGGGCGCCCATCAGCCTGAACTTCCAGAACATCGATATCCGTGCCTTGTTGCAGGTGTTCGCCGAATTCACAGGGCTGAATTTGGTGGTGTCTGATGCAGTCAGTGGCCAGATCTCCGTGAGACTGCTGGATGTGCCTTGGGTTCAGGCTTTGGGCGTTGTCCTTGAATCCAAAGGCTTGGCCTCACGCCGTGAGGGCAAGGTGATGTGGGTGGCCCCCAGGGATGAGTGGACTTCGCGTGAGAAAAAACACCTGGAGGCACAGACGGCGCTCGAATCGGTGAGTCCTTTGCAGATGCTGTCACTGCGCTTGAAATACGCCCGAGCCACCGAAGTGGTGCAACGGTTGTCCGGTACGGCAGGCGCTGGCACCCCTGTTGCGCGATGGCTCAGTCCTCGGGGAACGGCGCTGGCAGAACCTCGGACCAATCAGCTGTTCATACTGGATGTGCCGAGTCGTCTGGCCGAAGTGGGGCAGATGATTCAGAAATTGGATGTGCCTGTTCGACAGGTTTTGATCGAAGCACAAATCGTCGAAGCCGACGACCAGTTTGGCCAATCGCTGGGGGTGCGTTTGGGCTTGGGTTCAGCTGGACGGATGGGCAACAAGAACTTGAATTTTGGGGCAAGCAACGCCACCACAGGTGCAGGGGTGGTCACCGGTCATCAAGTGAATCTTCCTGCGGGCAGTGCCGGGCAGACGCTGAATGTGCCATCGGCTTTTGCGGTCTCCCTGTTCAATGCAGCGGCGGACCAGTTCATCAACGTGGAAATTTCCGCACTGGAGGCCGATGGTCGCGGCAAGGTGGTGTCGCGCCCCAGGGTGATCACGGCAGACCAGACCAAGGCCCTGATTGAACAGGGTACGGAGTTGCCTTACCAAATGTCGTCCGGCATTGGCGTGACAGCCATCACTTTTCGCAAGGCCAACCTCAAGCTCGAGGTCACGCCGCAAATCACTCCAGAGGGGGCGGTGGTGCTCGATGTGGACGTGAACCGTGACAGCGTCGGCCAGCTCACCCCAGCCGGTTATGCCATCAACACCAAGCACGTCAAAACCCAGGTGCAAGTGGACAATGGCGGCACGGTGGTACTGGGCGGCATTTACGAAGATGCCGAGCGCAACGACGAAGCCAAAGTGCCAGGCTTGGGTGATGTGCCCGGACTGGGGTGGCTGTTCAAAAACCGCAACCAAACGCGGCGCAAATCGGAGCTGCTGATTTTCCTCACGCCGCGTGTGGTGACGGACGTGGCCATTGCGCCAGCGCTTTGATGCGCGCTGTCTGGGGGCTGCTGTCGGGTCGAATACACTTGGTGCCTCTGTTCGGGTGGCCCATTTGTCGCGGTGCTGTCCCGAGTTTTTGTGTGAGATTTCCCTTTGAGCATCATCTTCGTGGGCCTTCCGGGCTCGGGCAAAACCACCATCGGCAGGCAATTGGCCCGCCGTTTGGGCCTGCCTTTTGTGGATTCCGACCATGTGATTGAAGACCGTTTGGGTTGTTCGATCAGGGAATTCTTCGCCCGCGAAGGGGAAGACAGCTTCCGCGATGTGGAGCAGCAAGTGCTGGATGACCTGAGTCAGCATCACCAAGGCGTGCTGGCCACGGGCGGGGGCTCGGTTTTGCGCGAAGTCAACCGCCGCCATCTGCACGACCGTGGCCATGTGATCTACCTGCGCTCTGCGCCGGAAGACGTTTACCGCCGGGTGCGTCACGACACCGGCCGCCCCTTGCTGCAGGTGGACGACCCGATGGGGCGCCTGCGGGCACTGTACGAAGCCCGTGATCCGCTGTACCGCGCCACCGCACACCATGTCATCGACACCGGCCGCCCCTCGGTGTCCACCTTGGTCAACATGATCATCATGCAACTCGAGTTGTCGGGCCAGTTGCCTGCCCGGCCAGAGAGCCCCGCACCCCAAGCCACGCCCTGAGCAGACCGGCAAAGCCCTACACTTGAGGGCTATGTCAGAGTCCACCATTTCCCTTGAGCAGGTCGCCATTTCGCTGGACGACCGCAGTTACGACATCCACATTGGCCAGCGCCTGCTGGGCCGAGCTGAGACCTGGGCCGGTTTGCCCAAGGCCCAGACGGCCATGATCGTGACCAACGACACCATTGCGCCGCTGTACGAAGCTGCTTTGCGCGCCGCCATCAGCCCGCGTTACAAGCAAGTCCACACCGTGGTGCTGCCGGACGGCGAGGCCCACAAGGACTGGCAGACCCTGAACCTGATTTTTGACGCACTCTTGTCCAAGGGCTGCGACCGCAAGACGGTGCTGTTTGCGCTGGGTGGTGGCGTGATCGGTGACATGACCGGCTTTGCTGCGGCCAGCTACATGCGCGGCGTGCCCTTTGTGCAGGTGCCCACCACGCTGCTGTCGCAAGTCGACTCTTCTGTGGGCGGTAAAACCGCCATCAACCACCCGCTGGGCAAGAACATGATCGGCGCCTTCTACCAGCCGGTGCGCGTGGTGTGCGACCTGAACACCCTGACCACCTTGCCCCTGCGTGAGCTGAGTGCAGGCCTGGCCGAAGTCATCAAATACGGCCCGATCGCCGACATGGCCTTCTTCGACTGGATCGAGGCCAACATCGAAGCGCTCATGGCGCAAGACCCGGCCGCGCTGGCGCACGCCGTCAAGCGCAGCTGCGAGATCAAGGCTTGGGTCGTCGGCCAGGACGAACGCGAAGCGGGCCTGCGCGCTATCCTCAACTTTGGCCACACCTTTGGCCACGCCATCGAGGCGGGTCTGGGCTTTGGTGTCTGGCTGCACGGCGAAGCCGTGGGTTGCGGCATGGTCATGGCGGCCGAGTTGTCGCACCGTCTGGGCAAGGTCGATGCCGCTTTTGTGGTGCGCCTCAAAGCCCTGATTGAACGCGCGGGCTTGCCGGTGCGTGCGCCGCTCATCGATGCGAGCGACAACGCAGGCCACTACATCGCCCACATGCGCCTCGATAAAAAAGCCGAAGCCGGCGACATCAAGTTCGTTGTGATCGACGGTCCTGGTCAAGCCACCGTGTGCGGTGCACCCGATGACATGGTGCGCGATGTGATCCATGCTTGCTGTGCCTGAAGTTTTGAACGCCACCGGCTTGGCCCCCTGGGCCAGCCACCCTTCGCAAACCCGTGGCCGACGCCATGCCGAGCCGCCCGCACCCACGCGCAATGCCTACCAAAGGGACCGCGACCGCATCGTGCACTCGACGGCTTTTCGGCGGCTGGTCTACAAAACGCAGGTGTTCCTGAACCACGAAGGTGATTTGTTCCGCACGCGGCTCACGCATTCGCTGGAGGTGGCCCAGCTGGGCCGATCGATTGCCCGGGTGCTGGGCTTGAACGAAGACCTGGTCGAGGCGATCGCGTTGGCACATGACCTGGGCCACACGCCTTTTGGCCATGCCGGGCAGGATGCGCTGCACGAATGCATGGCCGAGCAAGGCGGGTTTGAACACAATTTGCAAAGTCTGCGCGTGGTCGATGCGCTGGAAGAGCGCTATCCCGCTTTTGATGGCCTCAACCTGAGCTTTGAAACGCGTGAGGGCATTCTCAAGCACTGCTCGCGGGTCAACGCCGAAGCCATCGAAGCCCAAGAGCCCGGGGGGATCGCGCAGCGTTTTCTGGACCGAACGCAGCCGAGTTTGGAGGCGCAGTTGTGCAATCTGGCCGATGCGATCGCCTACAACGCCCACGACATCGACGACGGGGTGCGCTCGGGATTGCTCTCGCTGGACCAGATGCACGAAGTTCCCCTGTTTGACCATTACTTGCAGCAGTCGCTGGCCGAGCATCCGCAACTGCGTGACAAGCCCCGGCGTTGGCTTTACGAGAGCACTCGCCGCATGCTCAGTGCGCAGGTTTATGACGTGATCGACACCACGCGTGCGGCGATTGCTGCAGCCGGTATTCAGACAGCCGATGAGGCGCGACTGGCCGGGTCATTGGTGCGCTTTTCTGACGAGATGAAGACGCGCAGCTCCGAGCTCAAGAAATTTTTGTTTGCGAGTTTGTACCGCCATCCACAGGTCACACAGATCATGGGGCAGGCGCAGCAGGCCGTGCGTGAATTGTTTGAGGCGTACCTCTCGCAGCCTCAGGAGATGCGCGCCGAATTCGCGGCCCGCGAAGACCGTCACCGCGCGGTGGCTGACTACATCGCGGGCATGACCGATCGCTTTGCGCTGCGTGAACATGAACGCCTCACAGGGCGCAAGTTGTTGTGAACGGCCTTGGGGGGCTGATCCATGGTGATGGCTTCTTCTAAACACAGCGCTTGGCTGGTCGTCGCGGCTGGCGGCGTGGCCGCCTTGCAGGTGGGCAAGTTGCCGCCCGCTTTACCGGCCTTGCAGGCTGAGCTGGGTCTCACGCTGGTGCAGTCGGGCTTTTTGTTGTCCATTGTGCAGGTGGCGGGTTTGAGCCTGGCCGTGTTCATTGGTCTTTGGGCCGATGGCATGGGGCTCAAGCGCAGCATGGTGCGCGGCCTGTGCCTGCTGGCGCTGGCCAGCGGCCTGGGCGGTTTTGCCACCTCGGTCACGGCACTGCTTGTTTTGCGCGCCATCGAAGGCCTGGGCTTTTTGCTGGTGGCGCTGCCAGCGCCCGCCTTGATTCGCCGCCTGGTCCTGCCACCACAACTGCCCGGCATGTTGGGCGTGTGGGGCGCCTACATGCCCACTGGCACGGCGCTGGCTTTGTTGTTGGGGCCTTTGTTCATTCCGGCTTGGGGTTGGGGCGCCTGGTGGTGGCTGTTTGCAGCGGCGTCGTTGGCCATGGCGCTGTGGCTGTACCGGGCGGTGCCTGCAGATCCGCTTGCCGATGCGGCCCGAGCAGGGCAGGGCGCATGGACCCGTTTGCGCTTGACGCTGAGCATTCCCGGCCCTTGGCTGGTGGCCCTCACTTTTGGCATGTATTCGGGTCAGTGGCTGGCGGTGGTGGGCTTTCTGCCCTCCATCTACACGGCGGCGGGTGTCAGCGGCGCGTTGCTGGGCGTGCTCACGGCCTTGGCCGCTGCCGTCAACATGGCAGGCAATATGGCTTCGGGTCGCTTGCTGCAAGGCGGCTGGGCACCGCGCTCGACTTTGTGGCTGGGCTTTGGCGCCATGGCACTGGGCAGCACGCTGGCTTTTGCCACCTTGACCGATGCTTGGCCTTGGCTGCGTTTTGCCGGGGTGCTCTTGTTTTCGGGTGTGGGCGGCCTGGTGCCGGGCACCTTGTTCAGTCTGGCGGTGCGCCTGGCGCCGGGCGAGCAGCAGGTCGCTACGACCGTGGGCTGGGTGCAGCAGATGTCGGCATTGGGCCAGTTTGTGGGGCCACCCGTGGTGGCGGCCGTGGCCGCGCGTGCGGGCGGTTGGCAGTTCACGCCGCTGGTCACCGTGGGCTGCTGCGTGGTGGGTGCGGTGCTGGCTTGGTTGGCTGGGCGCTTGTTGGCGCGCCAAGGCGTTTGAGCAGGCTTCTGAGGGGTTTCGCCGCACAGGCACAATCGACGCATGACCGAGATTTCTCCCACACCACACATCGAAATTGCCGACACCGTGCGCTGGCTCGAACGCGCCGTGATCGGCCTGAACCTTTGCCCCTTTGCCAAGGCCCCGCATGTCAAAGGTCAGATCCATTACGCCGTCAGCGAAGCCAAAGGTCTCGAAGGCCTGCGTGACGAACTGATCGAACAACTCCAGGCGCTGGCCGCTCTGCCGCCCGAAGAGCGCGAGACCGTGCTGCTGATCGTGCCGCAGATGCTGCGCGATTTTCTGGAGTTCAACGACTTTCTGGATGAAGCCGATGCGGTGTTGCAAGAGCTCGACTTGGAAGGTGAATTCCAGATCGCCAGTTTTCACCCGGACTTCCAGTTTGCGGACACCGAGCCGGATGACATCACCAATTACACCAACCGCTCGCCGTACCCCACGCTGCACCTGATCCGCGAAGCCAGCATCGACCGGGCGGTCGAGGCGTTCCCTGAAGCCGAGATGATTTACGAAACGAATATGGCGACGATGGAAAAGCTGGGGCTGGATGGCTGGAAGGAACTGGATGTGGGGCCCACGCCATGAAGAAAAAAACACAGGCTATTGACAGCCAAGCCTTGCCGCCCGAAGTGCGCCCCGGCCAGTCGGTCGAGCTGCTCAAGCAGCTGCACATCCTCACCCGCGACGGCAAGCTCAACCAGGACTCGCGCCGCAAGCTCAAGCAGGTGTATCACCTGTTTCAGTTCATCGAAAAGTTGTTGCTGGACCTGCCCACCAGCGACAACGGCCCCACGCTGGCCGACCATGGCGCAGGCAAGTCCTACCTGGGTTTCATCATTTACGACCTGTTTTTCAAAGCGCTGGGAAAAGGCACGATCTACGGCATTGAAACGCGCAGCGAACTGGTTGAATCGTCCAAAGCGCTGGCCGAGCGGCTGCACTTTGAGCGCATGCGCTTTCTGAATGTGAGCGTGGCCGAGTCGACGCAAAGCGCCGAGCTGCCCGAGCAGATCGATGTGGTCACCGCGCTGCACGCTTGCGACACCGCGACCGACGATGCCATCGCCTTTGGCCTGCAAAAGAAAGCCCGATACATGGTGTTGGTGCCTTGCTGCCAGGCCGAGCTGGCCCGGGCCCTCAACCAGAATAAGGCGCTGAACCTGCAGCGCACGCCCCTGGCCGAACTCTGGCGCCACCCCCTGCACACGCGCGAAGTGGGCAGCCAACTCACCAACGTGCTGCGTTGCCTGTATCTGGAGTCACAGGGCTACGCCGTCACCGTGACCGAGCTGGTGGGTTGGGAGCACTCGATGAAAAACGAGCTGATTCTGGCCAAGTACACCGGGCAGAAAAAGCGCTCAGCGGCTGAGCGCTTGCAGGCGCTGCTCAAGGAGTTTGGACTGGAAGCCATGCTCAAGCACCGCTATCCAGCCCTGGATGTGTCACCCGTCTGAGTGGAGAGTCACTCTGCTTCGATCTTCGCGTCGCGGATCGCCTTGGCCCATTTGACGGTTTCGGCCTTGTTGCGCTGGGCCAGGGCTTCTGGGGTGCCGGGAGCGGTTTCAAAACCGATGGCTGCGAACTTCTCCTGGATGTCTTTGTCGTTGGCTGCGGCGTTCAGGGCCTTGTTCAGCTTGGCGATCACGTCGGCCGGGGTGCCCGCCGGTGCGAACATCGCAAAGTAGGCGATCAGTTCGTAGTCCTTCAAGCCCAGGGCTTCGTTGACGGTGGGCAGCTCGGGGATGGCCTTGGAGCGCTGCATGGATGTGACGGCCAGGCCACGGATCTTGCCCGCTTTGACTTGCGGCAATGTCACCGCAAAGTCGGCGGAGAACAAATTCACTTGCCCGCCGATCAAGTCGGTCATGGCCGCAGGCCCGCTCTTGTAGGGCACATGCGTCATTTGGATGCCCGACATGCTCATGAGCACTTCGGTTGAGACGCGTTGCGATGTGCTGGCGCTGGCAAAGGTGAGCTGTGTCGGTTTGGCCTTGGCCAAGGCGACCAGCTCCTTGAGGTTCTTGGCGGGCACGTCGTTGTTGACCGTGATGATCAGGGGCACCGACCCCATGTAGCCAATGGGTGCAAAAGCCGTGTCCTGGTCGTAGGGCAGCTTTTTCATCAGACTCTTGAGGGCGGCGTTGGTGCTGTTGGTGCCGACCATGAGGGTGTAGCCATCGGGTGCGGCTTTGGCCACGGCGTCGGCACCCAACATGCCGTTCACGCCAGCCTTGTTTTCGATGATGATGGGCTGACCCAGTTGCTCGGACATTTTCTGCACAAAGGCGCGGCCGATCTGGTCGGTGGCGCTGCCTGCCGCAAAAGGCACGATGGCCTTGATGGGTTTGCTGGGGTAGCTTTGGGCGTGGGCTGTGGCGGTGGCCAGCAGCGCAGCGGTCAGCAAGGTGGCGAGATAGGTGGTCTTCATGGGGCGTTCCTGGTTCAAGGGGTTCGGCTTATTCAATCACAAGGCTCAGCAGTTTGGCACTCAGGCATTTCCCGTGGGCGTCCAGTGCCAGCGAGCGGGTCACGCCACCGC
>NZ_JAOASQ010000061.1 GCF_030158565.1 Limnohabitans sp.
ACCTTCCAGACGCTGCAGGTGTTTGGCAAGATGACCGTGCGCGACAACCTGATCGTGGCTGCGCAAGAGCACCAAGGCAGCATGTTCAGCCGCATGTTCGCACCCACCGACTCCGGTCTGGGTGACAAGGCCGATGCGCTGATCGACCAGTTCCACATCCGCCATGTGGCCGACAAGAAGGCCGGTGAGCTGAGCTATGGCCAGCAAAAGCTGGTGGACATTGCCATGGCCTTCATGAGCGAGCCCGATCTGGTTTTGCTTGACGAGCCTTGCGCCGGGGTGAACCCGTCCTTGGTCGGCGGCATCAGCACCTTGCTGAAAGAACTGAACAAAACCCGCAAGGGCAGCTTCGTCGTGATCGAACACAACATGGACTTCGTGATGGACCTGTGCCACCGCATCATGGTGATGGTCGAGGGCCAAGTGATGGCCATTGGCACGCCGGACGAGATCCGCGCGAACAAGCAGGTGCTCGACGCCTATTTGGGGAACTGATATGACAGCACACACCACAGACACCTGCATCGAGTTTGACGATGTGGTCGCGGGTTACAAGGATTTCATGATCCTGAACAACCTGTCCTTCAAAGTGCCCAAAGGCTCGATCACGCTGCTGATCGGCCCCAACGGCGCGGGCAAGTCCACCGTGCTCAAAACCCTGTTTGGTTTGCTCAAGCCCCGCCAGGGCAAGATCAAATTGAATGGCAAGGACATCACCGGCGCCACCCAAAAAGCCTTGCTGGCCGATGGCATCGCCTTTGTGCCCCAGGGGCGCAACCTGTTCGGCCAGCTCAGCGTGTATGAAAACCTGGAGCTGGGCGGCATCACGCTGGGCATGAAGACCACGCACGAACGCATCCCGGAAGTGCTGGAGTTCTTCCCCCGCGTGAAAGAGCGCATGAACTCGCGCGCCTCGGCTTTGTCGGGCGGTGAGCAAAAGCAGCTGGAGATTGGCCGCGCCTTGCTGCTGCGCCCCAAGGTCTTGCTGATCGACGAGCCCTCCATTGGCCTGTCGCCCATGGTGGTGCAGGACGTGTTCAAGCTGCTGCGCAAGCTGGCCGACCAAGGCACCACGGTGCTGATGGTCGAGCAAAACGTCAAGAGTGCGCTCAAGTACTCGGACAACGCGATTGCGCTGGAATCGGGCCGTTTGGTGCTCTACAAATCGGCTGCCGAAATTTTGGCCGATCCGCAGATGGAGCGTTTGTTCCTCGGTGGTGCACACACCACCTCCGCTGCTGCGGTCTGAGGCGGTTTTTCGCCAAGACAACGGGGCCTTCGGGCCCCGTTTTTTTTCTGGGGCTCAGAGGTCCAGACTTTTCGCACGCAAGCTCACATGGTGCATGGCGTTGCTGATGAAGACCTTGGTCAATCGGCTTTGCTGCTGGGCATCCTGGGCAAAGCCTTTTTGGTGCAGGCGTGTGGCCAGTTCATTGGACTGGTGGGCTTTTTTCAGATGTGCGCTGACGATGCGGAATTCTTTTTCAACGGCATCTTGGGTGCAGGCTGAAGGGCTGGTGCTTGGGTGACCGGTCATGACATGTCCTCTTGATGTTCGATGGGCCAAAGGGGAAAACAAGAAAGGGAAGGGGCGCTCCTGTGCAGTCATGGCACACGTGTCCATTGCACTTTGAGTGAGGGACTTGCGCCTGCGATGAGCAGCCACTCGTCCTTGTGTTGGCGCAGCGTGCCTTGCCCTTCGGTGATGCGGATGTCCCGTGCGATGCGGGCCGGAAAGACCCATGTCATGTCTTTCAGAGACCCCGGACTGCTGGCTGAGATTTCTTGCAGACCTTGTGCATTGAGTTCGCGGATGCGCCAGTCGACGTCTTGGCGACGGTTCATGAAGTCGGACAACTCGGCCATGCTGTACCAGCGAAATTGGGCCTTTTCCTTGAGTCTTTGCACTTCTGATTGGATGGTCTGTAGCGAGAGCTGGAAGTGTGCGGTGATGGCAGGATGAAAATAAAATAAACGTGCCAAATGTTGTTCGCTCACATGGCTCAGAAGTTGGCGGATGAACTCAGAAATTTGTGCTTCTGTCATGCCGTGCTCTTCCAACTCGTCGAAGGTGGCAATGCGCTTGAAGTTGGAAATCGGGAAGGTCCACAGGCCAGAAGCGGGGGCGGGGTGTTCATGGATGAATGAGCGTGTGGGGCCCAGGCCGCTGTCCGAGGTGGCGTAATAGCCTTTGAATCCTTGCTTGTCCAGCCAGGCGGTGGCCCATGTGGGCTGGTTGCCCATGGGGGCTGAATAGGCCTTGGCCAGTGCGCCGATGGTGGCGCTCACGCTGGCATGGTTCTTGTCCAGATAGGGCTCAAACTGGGCCTGATTGTGCTCGTTGGCCTGGTAGCCATACACGTTGTGCACCCAGCCGCCATGGTTGCCAATCTCATGGCCTTTGTCGTGCTGTCGTTTCAGGAACGCCTGCATCCAGAGGTTGTTTGGCAAATTCAGGCCTAAACGGTCGGCGGCATGCAGGGCGTCCGGCCCTGCCGTCACATGGATGGAGTAAGGACCATCCTCAAACCAGCCCACTTTCTCCAGTTCGGCCAAGGGGGCTTGCGCTGCGTTGGAGTCCACATGCAAGTTCAGCACCAAGCCACCTTGCGCCTGTGGCGTGGCCGAGAGGCTGGGCTGGCGCACCAGGTCGCTGGCAAAGAACGCGAGCAAGCGGTGCAGCAGGTAACTGTCGGTGCGGGTCTTGAGGTAACCCAGTGGCAAGTTGGCAAAGAGCACGGTGCCCCGGCCATGGACATGGGTGGACACGACAGGCTCGCCGTTTTGGCTGCGCAACAAAGGTTCAATGGGCTCCAGCGCTTCGGTCCGGTAATGGCTGTAGACCAGATGCTTGTAGGCATAGGTGGTCAATTCACCCCATTCTTCGTCATCGTTTTCGCCAAAGTCGAGCTTGCCGGGCTGGATGCGGAGTGTTTTTTCTGCCGCCCGATGGGCATACACCGGGCTTTGGGCGATGGTGTCGCCCTGCAATCGTTCGTAGAGGCCATAGCGCATGCCCACCAGATGCGACAAACGGGAAGCCTTGTCGGCATAAGTACCGTTTTGCGGGTTGAGCAAGGCGGCATCGAAGCTGACCATCAAGGCCCCGCCATCTTCCACATACTGTGACAAGGTGTGGACCAGCAGATCTGAGGCTTGGCGGTGCACCGAATCGGGCAGCAGCACACCGGCCACGTGCGTGCGGTTGGCCTGTGCACGGATGAAGTCGTTGGCGCTCATGGGGGTCACGGCCAGGCCTTCTTCGTGTGACGCTTGCAGCCAAGCGCGGGTCACGGGCAAAGACAAGGCCTTGGCATCGGGAATCAGCAAAACAATGCCGTGGCCCGTGTCGGCTTGTCTGTCCCGCGCCTGCAAAGTCAAGGTGCTCCAGAACACCAGACCCGAAATCAGGCCGAGCCAGATGAGCAGACGCCAGCTGACGTGCGGGGTGAAACGTCTTGACATGGCTCAGGCGCTCCGATGTGATGAAGTTTGTGCAGGAACTGTGCTGGCCAGCCAGGCATACAAGGCCACAAAGATCCACAAGTCCAGCAAGCTGCCAAAGCACAAGAACAGCACCGGCATGAACAGGATGGACAGCTGCTCCAGCAGCCAGGCATGCAAAAGCCATTTGTGCGGCAGCATCAGGGCAAAGTAAGCCAAGACCCCACAAGGCACCAGCACCTTTTGCCAGAGCGGCACCTTGAAAAGGCCCCAGCCCAAGGCCAGCATGGGCGGGATCACCCACATGAAGCCATAACCCAAGTCCATCAGGGCCTGCAGGTGTTTGCTGATGCTGTACGGAAAGCTCGCCGGGGACCAGATGAAGAACAGACATGCGCTCAGATGGATCAGGCAAAGCGCCCGCAAGGTGGTTTTGAGGGGGTAAAAACGGTCACTGAAAAAACCGCTCAAAAGCCAGGTGGCCGCCAGCCCGGACATGTTCCAGATCAGGCTGGCGTTGGAGGGGGCCAAGGACCCGTCTGCCAAGGTCGTCCATGCGATGGCGCTGCGGCTGTCGTTCAGCACGGCGTTCACCGACAGGCCCAAGGGAGTGGACCACCCGGTGAAGATCGCCTGCCACAAGGTCAGCAGCCAGGGCTTGAGCCAAGCCAGCAGCACCCAAGGCACAGCCGACAAGAGCAGCCACTCCAGCGCTTTGGGCCGGAGCCATGCACGGCGCTGGGGCTTGGGCCCAGTTGGCGATGCCTGCCAGGAGGAGGGCAGCGCACTCATGGCAAATCCTTGAACAGTGCCAACCAGATGCCCTCACGCCGGTAATAGGGGTTCTTGTAGTTTTCGGCGCTGGCCTTGACGCCCCAGTTCGTGCCGATCCAGTGCTGCAGCGTCAAGGTGCTTTGGTGGCTGGAAAAACGGGCGATTGATCCCAAGCTGCCCAGCGATTGGTAGCCTTCTTCACCCCAGCCGTAGCGGCCGGTGATCTGGGTCTGTTTGTGGTGGCCCCAGGTGGCCGCCACAAAGTACTGGTTGCTTGAAATTTCGCCGGGCTTGCTTTGGGTGTGTTTGATCTCAGCTTGCACAACCCAGGGCTGCTCGAAATAGAGCGTGGCCCCCAGGCTGATGTTGTCGTTGCGGTAACCATCGGGTGCTTTGTAGTGACCCAGTCCCAGACTGGTCACCAGGTTTTTGGCGGGCAACAGCTTGCGGTGCAGGAAGCCATCGACGCGGTAACGAGGCAGATACGTGGCGCCATCGCCCGCGCCGACCGCCAGCGAGGCGTACCAATCGGTGTCCAGCACCACCGTGTCGCCCACCCCCACGTAATTGCCGGATTGGTTGAAGCGGTTCATGCTGGCCACTTCACCCGCGATCTGGTGTTGGCCCGTTTCGTAGATGCCGCGCACACCGGTCTCGCGCCAGCTGCCGTAACCATTGCTCAGGTGGTTGTGGCTGCCGTAGAGTTCCACGCCGCGCCAGCCCAGCATGGCGTTGGGCAAGTCGGTGGTCTGCGTCTGGGCCATCGCGCAGGGCGCGAGCAAACTGCTGGCAAGCCAGCCAAGACAGGTGAGGGCGGTTCTGGTCATGTTCATCAGGGGCTTTCAATGGGTGCTGCGGGCGCAGGTCAGGACATCGGCAATGCGTTGAGCCGAATGGCCGTCGCCGAAAGGGCTTTCCTGCACCTGCATGGCGCGGTAAGCCCAGGGGTCGTTGAGCAAGGCGGACGCCTGCTCCACGATGCGATGGGGATCGGTGCCCACCAGAGCGGCACCCCCGGCATCGACCAACTCTTGCCGTTCGGTGCTGTCCCGCGTGATCAGCACCGGGCATTTGAAGGCCGAGGCTTCTTCCTGAATGCCGCCTGAATCCGTCAGGCAAAAATGGGCATGAGCCAACAGGCTGATGAGTGCCGGGTATTCCAGCGGGTCTGTCAGGCACAGGCGTTGTCGGCATTCGGCACCCAGAACGCTGAAAGCGTTTTGGATGTCGGCCCGCACACTGGGGTTGGGGTGCAGCGGCCAGACCACGACCAGCTCTGGGTGGAGCCTGAGCAAGACGCCCACGGCAGAGGCGATCAGCTGAATGGGGCGTCCCCAGTTTTCGCGGCGGTGTGCTGTGACCAGCATCAGGCGCGAGGCAGCATGGTCCTGCATGAAGCGGCGCACGTCGGCGGGCAAGGCGTCGCTTGCACCGTCCTGGTCCATCTGGGTTTTGACCCACAGGGCCGCATCGATCACCGTGTTGCCCACTTCAAAGATCTGTTGGGCCGCGATGCCTTCGCGCCGCAGGTTGTCGGCCGCTTGCGGTGTCGGCGGGAAATGCCAGCTGGCCAGTCGGCCAATCAGCTCGCGGTTCTTTTCTTCCGGAAAGGGTTCATGCTGGCCGGTGCGCAAACCCGCTTCCACATGGGCCACCGGCACATCGTGGTAATAGCCAGCCATCGCGCCCACCAAAGCGCTGGCCGTGTCGCCTTGCACCAGCATCACATCGGGTTTGACTTTGTCAATCACCCCGTCAATGCCTTGCAGCAGTTCGGCAGTCAGGTTGGACAGACTCGGTGATTGGCGCCTGAGCTGGATCTGGAAGTCCGGGTCCATGTCAAAGAATTTGTACAAGGCCTGCGCCACTTCTTCGTGCTGGCCGGTGTGCAAGACCTGTACGTCTTCGCCTTGCGCTTTGAGGGTGCGGTAAATCGGGGCCATCTTGATGATTTCGGGGCGTGTGCCCATGCAGGCCAGGTACGTGGTCATGAACAGTCTTTCGGGTTGGGGAGGGGAGGGGTCAAAGGGGGCAACAACTGGGCCACCACTTCGTCGGTGACGGTCCAGAAAAAACTGTGGCGAAAAGGCATGGCTTGTTGTTGCCAGCAACGCACGGTCTGTGCATCGCCTTGTTGCCAGGCCACGATGGCGATCAGGCCCCATGGGAATTCGTGGCCGACTTGCTGCAACCAAGGGCCGCGGTGCTGGGCCATCCAGCGTTGGTAATGCTGCGCAGCACCGCCGGGGATGCCCGGAAAGCCCACCAGCAAAGGGTAAATCTGCGCCGTGGCATCGGGGTAAAAAGTGTGGCCAGGATGGGGATGTTCTGGCTGCGTGCTGACCCGAAACAGTGCGCGCTGTGCATCCCAGAAAGTGTTGTGGATGCTGCGTGCCAAGCGGCTGCCGGGCAAGGCGGACCAGACTTCCAGGTTGTCCATGAACAGGCCGTGCGTCACATGCGGCGAGACTTTGTAGATGCCCAAGCGCGTGTCTTGCAGCTGCTGCAGGTCTTGCCATGCACGTGCTTCAACGGCACTGGCCTTGATGCGCTGTCTGTCGGCCTCTGGCAGATGCCTGAGCAGATGCAGCCACAAAGCCAGTGAAGAGTCGTCAGCGTCAGGGGCTTTGCACCAGACCCAGCGCTTGGCCGTTTTGCAATAGCGCCCCAGGTGTCCCGCCGCGCTGTATTGCTCTGTCAGCCAGCGTGCCCAAGGCAAGGCATGGGCCGAGATGTCCATGCCTTGCGTTTGGGCCAGCCACAGCGCCTGCAAGGCAAAGTAGGGGTCTACCGTGTCGCCCTGGTGTTGCACCGTGATCGCGCCGCTGGCATCGGTATAGCCAGACAGGTCCAGTGTTTTGGCCGCACAGACCGAGCACACAGCGAGCACGCAAGCGAGCCCGGTGATCCAGCCGCGCAGGCTTGGCAGGCATCGGGTCATCACACCACCCGCCCAGACTGGGTGGCCCAGGCGGTGCCATGCACCAGCGCGCCAGATTGGGCCACGATGCGGGGCGCGCTCAAGGTGCTGGCTTGCGCCAGGCGACCAATCACCACGCCGGGGCCCAGGTCCACCTGGGCCTCGGAGACCACCGGTCCCTGCACTTGGGCGTCTTCGTGCAGTGCAATGGCCTGCTCGCTGAACAGCGCACCACGAATGCGGCTGCGCGGGCCCACCTGCACGGCGCCATGCGCTTTGACGTCGCCATCGACCATGCAGTCTGCGCCCAAGGTCAATGCGCCCATCACCACCAGTGGGCCTTGCACCTGCTGTGCATCCGCAATGTGGCAGTCGCCCTGGATGCGCCAGCCGCGATCGCCCCACGGCTGCGCGTGCGGCGGTGTCACCAGGGTTCTGTGTGGCGGTTCATGTCTTGGGCGTTCGGCGTTGGCACTGCCCAGCACAAGGGTTGGCGCCATGAGTTTTTGAAATTGACAGCCCGAGCTGGCCACAATCCGAACGCTGGCGCTGACCACCGGGGGCGTGGCGACCCCTTGGGCCAGCCGCACCTGCGGTGATGTTGGCAAGGCGTGATGGTTGGGGCTGCTTTTCAAGGCCAAGGCCCGCGCATCGAGTGGATGTCGCCATTCCTGCCACGCGGGGTAGAACGGCAGGGCCAGCAAGGCGGCGGTGAGCGCGAAGAACACCACGCTCCAAAGTTGCACCGATGCGCTCATGCGCTCACCTGCTTGGCGTAACGGGTCGTTTTGTTCCAGACCAGTTCTTTTTTCGTGAAGCGTTCGCTCACGCTCGCCCACAGCGCCGATGACACGACCGGCATGCACACCACAAAGCTCAGCAGTTGCCAAGGCAAGAGCCGGATGCGCCGCCCCTGGCCATCGATCAGCAAGGCATAGGCCATTTGCAAAAATGCAGAGAAGCCGCCCAAGGCGCTGTAGACCACCAGCAGGGCCCCCGGGATGAACAGCGTCAAGGCTTCGGCGGCGTTCATGTAGTACAGGCTTACCGCGATCACCCAGCCCAGCAGCAGCAGCGGCTGCATCAGGAAAATGTTCAACAGCAGCAAGCCGTCCAGGCGCTCACGCAGCGAGACAGATCGGCTGCTGAGCAGGGGCCAGGCATGGCGCAGCAAAACCTGGTTGTGCCCCTTGGCCCAGCGGTGCACTTGGCGCAAGCGCACCGACCATTCTTCGGGCACTTCTTCGTAGCAGGCCGCCTCGTTGTTGTAGACGGTCTTCCAGCCCCCAATCAGCAAGCGGATGGTGATGTCGGTGTCTTCGGCCAAAACATCATCCCGCCAGCCGCCCACCGCCTGCACGGCCGAGATGCGCACACCGCCCACAGTGCCGCCGTATTGCGGCACGGCGCGCAAGTTCATGCGCGCTTGCTGGTCGACCTGGTAACCGGCAGCGCGTTCCATGTCGAGCATGCGGGTGAGCAAGTTGGTCGACACATTGCGCGGCACCACACGGCCCATGACGGCACCGACTTCGGGGTCCAAAAAAGGCGCCACCAATTGCCGGACCAGCCCCGGCCCGGGTGTGTAGTCGGCATCAAAGATCAAGGCGATGTCGCCCACGGCATGGCGCATGGCGTCTTTCAGCGCGGCCGCTTTGCCGGGCTTGCCGCTGGTGCGGTGAAAAGCCACCAGGCGATCGGGATGTGCATGGACCTGCGCGTCCACGATGGCCGCTGTGCGGTCGGTGGAGCGGTCGTTGACCACCACCACCTTGATGCGGTCTTGCGGGTAGTCGGTTTTCAGCAAGGCCCGCATGCTGTCGGCGATCACTTTTTCTTCGTTGTGCGCGGCGATGAAGACCGTCACCTGCGGCCACTCGGCTTGCGCGATGCCCGCGTAGGGGTAGCGCTGTGCACCCCACATGCGTTGAACCGAGAACAGTGTTTGCCGAACGCCATAGACCAGCATGACCAGCGCGATCAAGCCCAGTGCCATGGTCAGCCAGAAGCTGGTGGGGTTGCGCTGCCATGGCGTGAGCAGGTCTTGAGCACGGACCATCGAAGGACACAGGGCCAGTGCAGGCAGCAGGCGTATGGTCCAAGCGCCCCCCTTGCCATACGACCCAGCGCTCAGCGCTGGGTCGCGTTTGTTGTCAGGCCTGAGATCCATTGCTTGCATACATCACCTCTTTGCATATCGGGGGTGATATTGCGTTTTTGAATGCATTCGATCAGGGTGTCAGCGCACATTGATGCGGACCAATGTGCGTGCCTTCTCATAACGATGCAGCCACGCTGTTTTCGTGAGCTGTGCAACGGTCCGCCCAGGGCGATCTTCCTAAATTGAATCCACTGAATGGCTGTTCTTTCAGGGTTTGATTTTTTTGAATGGAGGTCTCTCATGTCCAGATTGATTGTTTCGAATCGCAGCGGTTCATCACCGCCCATGCCACAGCAGTGGGGCTGGCGGGCATGTGGCGCCGTGCTGAGCTTGGCGATGCTCAATGCCTTGTTGTCGGCTTGTGGTGGCGCTTCGGGCAGCAGTCCGGCTGCGGCCGTTCCTGGCGAAACGGTCGGCGCTAGCGATGCGCTCATCGTGCCGCAGGTCACCACGACGTTTGCCAGTGCAGCGCCTGAGAGCGCGCCCATGCAGATGGCGATGCAGGCGCAGATGCCCATGGCTTCCTTGTTTTCTTTGCAGTCCATCAGCATGGATGCAGCCCCTGCAGGGGATGCGGGCACCTTGATGCTTTTGTTGCCCGATGACCAAAACATGAGCGATCCGCGTGTTGCCGCCTGGCTCGATGCGGCTTCGGAGCTGGGCATTCGCATCCAGCCTTTGACCGATGCCCAGTTCATGGCCTTGGGAACGGCTGCGCAGGCTTATGCCGGTTTGGTCTTGCCCGATGGCCTGCATGTGCAGGCCAGCGATGCCATCGTGCAAGCGGTCCATGACTACACCCAGCAGGGTGGCCGCACGATGCTGGTGTTTGATTTCGGGGCGCTGACCACGCTCAATGGCACACCGGTCTACCCGGTGCCCAAGTCGCGCCTGAGTGGCCTGGCGGGTGTGGACTATGTGCTGTACGACGCCTTGCGGGACAGGACCACGGGCCTGGGGCCGGTGACTGCCTTGCGCAGCACCTTGCGCAATTTGCAGGTGCCGCCCGGAAAGTCCTTGCCTTTCAACGGCATCGCTGCCGTGAGCGCGACGAGCCCCACCACAAGCAGCAGCACAAGCACCACCTCCACCTCCACCTCCACCTCCACCTCCACCTCCACCTCCACCAAGACCAGCCCTTTGCTGAGTGCTGCCCGGATCTCCGCACAATCTGCCTTGTACCTGCCGGTCAGCACCCGCGATGCGGGCGGTGCGAATGGGTTTGATCCACAGCAATACGCTGCACTGCGCTATGCCAGCTCTGGCAACCGCACAGGCACAGTGTCTGCGCGCAAGGTGCGAATTGACCTGGGCCGCGCCATCCAGGCCGAACCTGTGACCAAGATCACTTTGTCACCCTTGAGCTCGTTGACGGCCATGGCGGTGACCTCGGCAGCGGCGTCTGTCGATCCGGTGGACGCTTACAACGGTTATTTACTGGGCCCCTTGATCTACCCCAGCTATGTGACGCAGGGCGACTTTGGCGGTCTGCCTGGCCAGCAAGTGTTGGCCACATCGCCCCAGTTCGGATTGGTGGCAGGGGTCAACCCGGTGGGGGCCGGGCAGGTGCTGTTTGTCAATCTGCCGCTGACCTACCTCAAGGGGCGCACCGATGCCTTGATGATGCATGGTTACTTGCATTACTTTGCGCACAACATGCTGGGCATGGCGCACCTGTCGGCCATGCCCAATGGCGTAGCGGGCATGACGCTCGATTGGCACCTGGACGCCATGGCGGCGCAAGCCCCGACCAACAACCTGATCAAACTCAATGTCTTCAACGACCCGCAGGCTTTGTTCTCGATCGAGATGACCGCTGGCCCGGATGCGATCACCCCTGGAGACCGCTTGGGCTGGAATTTGCGGAACAACAAAAAGGCCCAACAATTTCTGAAGACTTTTCAGACAGCAGGCCACAGTGTCGGCTCGCATGGGGGCTGGATTCACGACTACTACGGGATCAACGTCTCGGAAACCAACCAGTTGCTCAGCACCAACAAAGCGTGTGTCAACTCGGTTATCAAGGTCGACAACTACCTGCAGTGCCTGGTACTCAATCGGCAAGCGGTGGACGGTGTGACGGGCAAAGGCGCGCGCAGCTATTCGGCGCCGGAAGGCAACAACCCTTTGTGGGCCATGGACTGGCTGGAAAAGCAAGGTGTGGTGGCGACCTATTATGGCGGGCACACCGGCCTGGGCGCGACCCGGCAGTACCGCGAGGGTCAGTTGCTCAACCCGTCGATCTGGGTGTTCCCCGTCACGCCAGCGGGCCTGTATGCGACCTTCGAGGAGTTCCAGGATTACAAGGTGCCCAAAACAGACATCAGCACCTGGTACCGCGATTTGATCAACTTCAGTGTGGCGCAAAACACCAGCCGCATGGTGTACGCCCACCCACCGGGCGCTGCGCTGTGGAGCGATGTGCTCAAGGAGATGCTGGCTTATGCCAAGGCACAAGGGCCGAAATTCGCTTGGTACACCATGCCGCGTCTGGCCGACTTCATGGCGCGGCGCTTGGCTGTCACATGGTCTCAAAGCACAGACCCTGTCAGCGGACAAACCCTGTTCAGCGCATCGCACCCCACAGGTCTGCAGGAGATGGTCTGGCGCTTGCCCAAGACGCGTTATGCGAATGCGCCTGTGGTGGTGTCGGGCGTGGCCACTGTGGATGCTTCGGATGCAGCGTTTTGGCTGGTCAAGGCGGGCGCGGGCAGCCAACTGGTGTTCCGGGCCTGAGGCCATGTGCCGATCAGTTCCGCTCGCTCAAGGGCAGGGGATGGATCGGCACATCGACTTGGGCAGCGGGTGTGGCGGTCGCGTGGTCTTCTGCGCTGCCGCCGCAAGCGGACAAACCCAATACCCAGGTGACCCAGGTGATGGCGCAGACTTTTAAAAATGCGTTCATCAGATGTCTCCAAAACCGTTGAGCAGGCTTTTGGTGCGCTGGTAAAAACCCAGTTCATTGATCGTGACCAGTGCAGCTTGGCTGGCGTACTTTTTCTCTGTCGCTGCCATCTGCGTTTGGGCCCGATTGGTGTCGCCTCGTTTGGCCGCCACGTAACCCAGAATGGCCCAGGGGAAGGGGTCGTAGATTTCGTTGGGCCATTGCGGCGAATACCGGTTGAGGAATCGGTAGGCCGCTGTGAAATACGTGGACAGTTCACTCACCCCAAACGCCTGCGGAAAAACCTGACAGGTGGTGCCCGGATAGAAGGTGGTGTTGTCGGCATGCACGTCCTGATCGCTGGTCTTGAAGCCGCTTCGCCCACTGTCCCACAAATAGATCATCATGCTTTGCGCGATCGTGGTGGCGATGTTGTTGTAGTGGTTGGACAGGGTGGATTCGCCGCGCAGCGCCAGGATGGACGCGAAGTCGCGCAGTCCGCGGTAATCCTCGGCGTTGTTCATCATGTAGCCGTAGTCGGCGACCGGGCTGACGCGCGACAGTTGAAAGACCCGGCACAGTCCATTGGCTTTTTGCAGGCCGGCAATGTTTGCGTCCACCATGGCCTTCAGTTTGGCTTTGTTCGCGTCCCACCAGGCCCAGTTGCCCGAAGCTTTGAGGTAACGCGCGGCCAGTGACAGCATAGTGGCGGCATAGGAGTTGTCGGAGTCCGAGGGCACCAGCGTGATGTTTTGCAGACTCGCGTCGTTGAAGTTCACATCCTGGACGGTGTAGTCGGTTTGCAGCCGGCTCAGGTACAGGTCCATGTATTGGCGGATGAAGGTGTCCAGGTCTGCCGCGTTCAGGTACTGCACGATCGGGATCAGCCCGAGGTTGTTGAAGTACCAGTTGAGCCGACCATTGGGCGCGATCAGGTAGCCACGGGCCAGCGGACCGGTGCTGATGCGCAGCGCCTTGATTTTGGCGACAGCATCGATGGGCTGGGTTCGGATGGGTTTGCGTGCATCAGCCAAGCTTGGTAGCGCGGCCGACAGAGTCAAGAGGTGGAAATGGCGTCGTTTCATGGTGTGTCCTCCAAGGGGGACACATCCTAGGTTGGCTGGCCTGTTGCGTCATGACTTGGAACAGGTAGTGTCACGACGGTTTGTGCGTATGCCTTGCGGTAGCCCGTTCAAAAGGCATAGCCGCGCATGTATAGACATTCACACCGTTTGATCAGTGGTCGGCGCATCGCAATTGCCAGAACATGACTTCTCAGTGAATGGTCAAGGCGACAGCATGAGCTGCTGAAACGATCCATGCCATTCGATGTTCAACCACAACGCCTGACTGGCCTGGCCAGGCAGCCGTTGTGATGTAGCGAAAGAGCGAGATGAATTACCCCTTTGTTGACAGTGCGCGTCAAAACCGGATCCTGGCCGGTATTCCCTTGAGTGACTACACCCGCATGGCCGAACATCTGAAGCCTGTGGATTGGGTGTCGGGGCAGGTCGTTTACGAGCCCGGCGATGCGATGGATTTTGTGTATTTCCCGACCAGCTGTACCGCATCGCTGGTGTCCAACACGCAAGACGGTGATTCTTCCGAGCTGGCCATGATCGGTCGCGATGGCATGGTGGGGGTATCGCTGGCTTTGGGCAGCGTGTCCATGAACCAACGTGTCATGGTGCAGTGTTCGGGGCAGGCCTACCGCATGCCGACCCCTGTCTTTGTCGAGGAGTTGACGCGTTGCACTGCACTGCAACAGTTGGCGCTTTGCTATGTGCAGGTCTTGATCACCCAGATGTCGCAAAGCATTGTGTGCATCGGCCACCATTCGGTCATTGAGCGGCTTTGTTATTGGTTGTTGACCAATCAGGATGCCTTGGCCTGTGACCAGCTGCGCGTGACGCACGAGATGATCTCCAACATGCTGGGCGTTCGCCGTGAATCGGTCACGCAAGCCTTGGGCAAGTTGCAGTCGGCAGGCCATGTGGCCAGTGGACGCGGAAAAATCACCATCCTCGATCGCGATGGCTTGGCCTCTGGGGTGTGTGAATGTTTTTCTTTGGTCAGTGAGACCACACGCCGCTTGTTTGAACAGGTCGAGCGCATGGGCGCACGCCCTGCGGTGTGGTCCTCGGCTGATGGCTTTGCACCGCTTGAGGATGGCCATGGCACGCGTTTGCAAAAGTACCAGGACGCCTACGATTTCGCGCCGGTCGGTTTTGTGAGTCTGGACGGTCAAGGCCAGGTGATTCAAACCAATCTGGCGGGCGCCATTTTGCTGGACATCCAGCGCTCGCAAAGTCAGCTCAAACATTTTCTGGATTTCATCGTGCCTTCGGACCAGGCCCGCTTTGCCGATTTCCACCAAGAGGTTTTGAGTGGCAAATGTCGCCGCCATTGCGAACTGACTTTGCGCGGCACAGACCACCGCAGCGAGAGTGTGGTGCGCATCGATGCCACGCTGGACGATGAGGGCGATGAATGCCAACTGGTGTTGGTGGATGTGACGCAAGAAAAACGCGAGATGGCTGAGCGCCTGGCGCGTGAGCGCGAGCAGCAGGAGATGTTGGTCAAGCAGCCTTACATGGTCTGGTTCAAAGACCCCGATGGGCATTTGATTTCGGCCAATGCCAATTTGATCGACAACTGGCAACCACTCGCGCAGCCGGGGCGGCTTGAAAAAGTGGATGTGCAAAGCATGCCCTGGAACTTTGCCGAGCGCCCCTCGCAGTCGTCCTCTCGCCCTGAGCTGTGACCGGTGCTGCTGGTGGCCTCAGAGCAAGGGGCGCAAATTGCGGGCGGCTTCTTGCATCACCGGCAGCAGGCGGTGCAGGGCATGGTCGGTCACTTCGCGGTTGATGGGCATGGTCACACTGATGGCCCCATGGGCCACATTGTTGCGATCCAGCAGCGGCACGGCGATGCCCCGGAAATTCAGCTCCAGCTGCTGCTCGGAGACCGCCCAGCCCTGGCGTTTGAAATGGATCAGCTCCTGGCGCAAAGCGGTCTTGCTGGAGATGGTGTACGAGGTGAAGGCACGCAATTCGTGGCTGTCCAGCCACTGGTCCATCACCGCTTCGTCCATGCTGGCCAGCACAGCCAAGCCCGCCGCCGTGACCTGCACTTGCATGCGTGAGCCCGGCAGGTAGCCATTGGAGGTGTGGCGGTGGCTGTCGCTGCGGGCGATGAACACGGTGTCGTCACCATCGACCACACCCAGGTAAGCGATCTCTTCGGTGCCTGCGGTGATGCGCTGCAAAAACGGTTGTACCAATCGCGGCAGGCGCGCGGACTCCAGGTAGGCATGACCGAGTCGCAAGATGCGTGGCATCAACCAAAAGAGCTTGCCGTCTGTGCCCACATAACCCAGATGCGCCAGTGTTTTCAAGTAACGGCGTGCGGCCGTGCGCGTCATGTTGCAGCGCACCCCGGCTTCGGTGGCGGTCAGGCGGGTGTGGGCCGCGTCAAAGGCTTCGATGATGGATAGGCCTTTTTCGAGACCTGCAATCCAGTCTCGGGCATCGAGTGATGTGGGGTCAGAGGGGTGCAAGGCAGGCTCCAGGTTGGTCGTTCGATTATCGAACATCCGCGTGCGCCGAGCCGCTGTGCCTGGACCGTTTGGGCAGGCCTGATCGGCATTTGCCACTAAGATCGGCGCATGAAACACCGCACATTAGGCCCCTTCTCTGTCAGCGCCATTGGCCTGGGCTGCATGAACCTCAGCCACGCTTATGGCGCCCCCGTCTCTGCCGAACAAGGCGAACGCGTCTTGCTCACCGCGCTCGACCAGGGCGTGGACTTTTTCGACACCGCCGCTTTGTATGGCTTTGGCGCCAACGAAACGCTGGTGGGCCAAGTGCTGAAGCCGCACCGCCAAAAATTCACCCTGGCCAGCAAATGCGGCATGCAAGGCGTGGACAAGGGCGATGGCACCAAGGTGCGCGTGATCGACGGCCGGCCCGAGACGATCAAAAAGACCTGCGAAGACGCGCTGCGCCGCCTGCAAACCGATGTGATTGACCTGTATTACCTGCACCGCTGGGACAAGCAGGTGCCGATCGAAGACAGCGTGGGCGCTCTGAGCGACCTGGTGCGCCAGGGCAAGATCCAGACCATTGGCCTGTCGGAGGTGTCGGCCAGCACGCTGCGCAAAGCGCACGCGGTGCACCCGATCGCCGCCGTGCAGACCGAGTATTCGCTGTGGACGCGCAACCCCGAGATCGCCGTGCTGCAGGCCTGCCGAGAACTGGGCACCGCCTTTGTGGCCTTCAGCCCGGTGGCGCGGGGCTTTTTGTGCGGCCCGCTGGACATTGCCCACTTCGATGCCAAAGACATCCGCCGCACCATGCCACGCTTTGCGCCCGACAACTACGCGGCCAACCTGAAGCTTTTGCCGGCCTACAACGCATTGGCACAAGAGGCTGGGTGCAGCCCCTCACAGCTGGCGCTGGCCTGGTTGCTGCACCAGGGCGAAGACATCATCCCGATCCCGGGCACCACCTCGGTGGACCATTTGCTGGACGATCTGGCGGCGGTGGATGTGCAACTCGATGCCAGTTTGATCACGCGTGTGGAGGCGCTCATCAACCAGAACACGGTGGCCGGTGACCGCTACAACGCGCAGGCCAACAGCGAAGTCGACACCGAGGTGTTTGCCTGAAGGCTCAGTCGCCCGAGCAGCGTTTGGCGGCATCGTTCATGCCGTCGCGATCGACTGGAAAAAAGCCGGAAATGTTGTACTTGTTGAAGTGGGCATAGCTGGAAAACGCCATGCTCCAGTCGGCAAAGCGACGCTCTGTCAGGGGGCCGCGCGAGAGCAGCTCGACGTCGTGATGACGTTCATCGCGCAACAGGCTTTGCCACAGGTTTTCGATGGATGCGGGCGGTCCCTCGATGCATTGCACAAAGATTTCTTCGGTGTAGAGCAAGTGGCCGGTGATCTCCATGCGTTTGTTCTTCTCGCGGCACAGGCTCAAGAGGTTGAACAAATGCAAGCTGCCCAGCTTGTGGGTGGCTTTGGAACGGTAAACCAGGCGCTCAAACACGGTGACTCTCGGCGGAAATTGAAACCCTTGGCATTATCCGCAGTCACATTGTGCCCAGCTGACAGTGCCCAAAGGCCTGTCAGCGGGTGTTCCGCAGGCTTTAACCCGCGTCGGGTTGCGCCAGCGGTGCGGCCTTTTGAAAGGCTTCCAGTTCGCCGCAGGCTTTGTCCACCGCGCTGATCAGCGGCCAACGGGCCATGTCCACCTTGAAGCGCAGGGCGCTTTCCACCTGAGGGATCAAATAGACATCGGCCATGCTGGGCGCGTCGCCATAGCTGAAGCGACCACGCTGTTTGTCTGAGGCCAGCAAGGCTTCATAGGCATCAAAGCCGGCGCTGATCCAGGTGGCGCACCAGGCGTTGATGGCGTCTTCGTTGGCACCAAACTGCTTGCGCAGGGTTTGCAAAATGCGGCGGTTGTTGATGGGGTGAATGTCGCAACCCACGATGGCACTCAAAGCACGCACCCGTGCACGGCCATCGGCGTCGGCAGGCAGCAGGGCGGGCGTGGGGTATTTTTCTTCCAGCCACTCGATGATGGCGGGTGACTGGATCATGACCTGATCACCGGTGTCCAGTGCGGGCACCATGCCCTGAGGGTTCACGGCCTTGAAGGGCGCGTTCAGTTGCTCATCGACACGCAAGTCCACCGCCACGTACTCGGTGGCGATGCCTTTGAGGTTGAGCGCAATGCGCAGGCGGTGTGAGGTGCCGCTTCGGAAGAAGTTGTAGAGCTTCATGGTGTGGTCCTTGTTGCAAGTGTTCCGGCCTGGGGCGGTGGGGCCAGCGCGCTGCGCGACATGGGCACCAGCAGCGTGAGCATGACGCCCAGAATACCCAAACCGGCCAGGATATAGAAAATGTAGTCGAGTTCCAGGCCCGCGCCGATCAGGAAACTCCCGAGCATCGGGCCACCGATGCCGCCGATGCGGCCAAAGCCCGCGCACCAGGCCACGCCCGCAGCACGCACATTGGTGCGGTAGTAGTTGGCCACAAAGCCGTAAATCAGCGTTTGTGTGCCGCTGGTGCCCAGGCCCACCACCGCCACGATGGCCAGCAAGGCGGCCAGATGGAAGTTGAAAGTCAGCACCACCAGGGCCGCTGCGCCTGTGGCGAAGCTGGCGGCCACCACCGGTTTGGGACCAAAGCGGTCGGCCGCTCGGGAGGCCGCCAAAGCGCCAAACAAAGAGCCGCCGTTGAGCACGGCCAGGAAGGACAGCGAGCCTTTGGCGTTGTAGCCCGCACGCAGCATCAGCTCGGGCAACCAGGTGTTGAGCGAATACACCAGCAGCAAGCCGGTGGCGCTCATGCAGCCCAGCACCAAGGTGGGCAGCAGGTAGTGGCGGCTGAACAAGCCTGCAAAGCCGGTTTTGTCCGCGCTCTGTGGCGCGCTGGGTTGGGCTGTAGCGACGGGCATGTCGACGCCGGTGCGTGCGGACAAGGCACGCGCCTCCTGGAGGCGGCCACGCGCGGCCAGCCAAGCGACCGATTCGGGCATCTTGAAATACGCCAGTGGCAGCAAGATGACCATGGGCACCGCGCCGATCCAGAACATGCCGCGCCAGCCGATGTGCTCCATCAGCACAATGGCCAGCACAGCCGACAGCATGCTGCCCAGCGGGATGCCGCCATTGCAGATGGCGATGTACAGGTTCTTTTTGTCTTTGGGCGCGTATTCAGCGACCAATGCCGCGGTCGTGGCCACCAGCGAGCCGATGCCGATGCCGGTGACGAAACGCATCCAGCCAAATTCGCGTGTGCTGGCAGACAGTGCCGTGAGCGCCATGCCGACCGAGAACCAGGCATAGGAGGCCAGCATGACTTTGCGCCGCCCGATGATGTCGCCCACCGAGCCCGCCAGCAATGCCCCTACGGCCACACCAAACAAGGCGTAGCTGCCCAACACACCGGCGATGCCCGGTGTGACGTTGCCGATTTGGCTGGCGTCGCGCAAAAAGGTGAGACCACCGCGCCATACACCACCAGGTCATAGCCATCAAAAATCAGGCCTACGGTGGCCAGAACCAGCACCCAGCGCACGGTGCTCAGGCGTCGGGCTTGCTGCCCATAATCGTTTGTCGTTGTCATGGAAAGTCGTTGTCGTGTGCACTTTTCGTGAAGTGCAGGCGTGAAAAAGGCCACCCCGCCATCGCAAGCGATGGCGGGGAAAGCATGGTGTAGAAAAAGTGAGTGGCTTACTCAGCAGCGCCGATGGTCAGCGCGACCTCGGTCACGCCTTCCACACGGCCGGTGATCTTGTCGCCGGTCACCACAGCACCCACGCCTTCAGGCGTGCCGGTGTAGATCAGGTCGCCGGGTTGCAGGTGGTAGTAGGTGGACAGGTCAGCGATGATTTCGCGGATGTTCCAGATCAGCTTGTCCACATTGGACGACTGCTTGGTGGTGCCATTGACTTCAAGGGCAATCGCGCCGTTTTCGATCACCACGCCGGGCATGGGCACGATCTCGGTGCAGACCGAACCTTGCTCGATGTCTTTGCCCGTGTCCCAAGGACGGCCCTTGTCGCGTGCCACCAATTGCAGGTCACGGCGGGTCATGTCCAGGCCTGCGGCGTAGCCATACACCAGCTCATGCGCGTTGGCTTCGCTCACGCGGAAACCTGCTTTGCCAATGGCCAGCACCAGTTCCATCTCGAAGTGGTAGTTGCTGGTGCGGGGTGGGTAAGCCACGGTCGCACCGCTTTCCACCAGGGTCTGGGGCGACTTGGTGAAGTAAAAGGCCTGCTCGACGCTCTTGTCGACCGGGCGGCCCATCTCGACGGCGTGCGCATGGTAGTTGCGGCCCACGCAGAAGATGCGGTTGATCGGGAAGCGCTCGGTTTGGCCACGGATGGGCAGGGACTGGACGGCGGGGGGATTGAAGAGGTAAGAGGTCATGGTGTTTGCAGTGGAGTTGCTGTGGGAGCCCCGCCCCCGTTGCGATGGTTTTAACGGAGGCTCATCGCGACGAGGGCGTCGCTCCCACAAAGAAAAAAATCAGCCGCGGTTTTCGTACACACCGAGCTTGCGGTGCAGCGGCGATTCGTCGGCGATGAACACGAATGCCGGCTGGTCTGCGTTCAGGTTGGTCAGTGTCACGGCTTCGTAACCCGGCGCGCAGCAGGTGTCGGCTTCGGCCAAGGTGAAGGTGCTGGCCACGATCTGCGCTTGCACCGCGCCTTCGATGACGTGGAACACCTGGGCAGGTGAGCGGGCAGGCAGTCGCAAGGTCTGGCCGGGGCGCAGCATCAGGGCGTAAAAGCCCAGGATGTTTTCAGCATCGCCACCGGTTTCGGGGTTGGTGTAGGTGACCTGCACCTGCTCCAGACCCGCATCGTCAGCGGCCAGCGATTCCAGCGCGGCCTTGGCGTCTTTCCAGGCGTAACGCAGCATGGGGTAAGCCTTCTTGCTGCGCTCGAACACATGGCTGGGCACCACGCCGCCACGGGCGTATTGCTTGTCGCCCTGGCCGGGCACCACGGTCTGGCGTTCGCCGTTGATGTGGTAGCTGGCCTCCATGTAATAGACCAGCGGCAGGTCCAGCACATCCAGCCAGATGACGGGATCGGTGCCGTCGTGGCCGTGTTCGTGCCACAGGCCTGTGGGCGTGAGGATCAAGTCGCCTCGGCTCATCGGGCACTTCTCGCCGTCCACCGTGGTGTAAGCGCCTTCGCCTTCGACGATCATGCGCACCGCGTTGGGCGTGTGGCGGTGGCTGGGGGCCCATTCGCCGGGCATGAGCAGTTGCATGCCCAAATACATGGCGGCCGAGGCCTGCATCTTGTCCAGGCCGTGGCCGGGGTTGGCCAGCACCAGCACGCGGCGCTCGGCTTTTTCAATCGGGGTCAGCTCGCCCGCTTTGAGCAGCAGGGGTTTGATGTCTTTGTAAGCCCAGCAAGTCGGCTGGGTCTGGCGGGTGGGCACCTTGGGCGGCAGCACGCCGCGCAGGCTGGGCCATAGGGGCACCAGGTTCACGTTGCGCAGGTCCTGCACATAGTCTTGGGGCAAGTCTTCGATGCGTCCGAGGTCGTTCATTTTTGTCTCCATGCAATCAGGTGTTTTGAGCGGCATCGAGGCAGTTGCCCACGTTCCAGCCGTACAGCCATTCCATCGCATCATAAAAGCGCTCAGGGCTGCGGCCGCGCCACAGGTCATTGCGCACCAGACGTTCCACGCCTTTGGCGTGGTAGATGCGGCCCATCTCGCGGCTCGACAGCACGATGCGGGCGGTGCGGGCCACGCGGGCGCGTTGGTACATGTCCAACGCTTTCGGCCAGTCGTTGTGGTGCGTGCGCAGGGCTTCGCCCAAAGTAACAGCGTCTTCCATGGCCATGCAGGCACCTTGGGCCATGTATTGGGTGGTGGGGTGGGCCGCGTCGCCCAGCAAGGTCACGCGGCCATAGGTCCATTGACCAATCGGTTCGCGGTCGGCCGTGGCCCAGCGCTTCCAGGTTTTGGGCAGGTCGATCAGCTGGCGTGCTTTGGGGCAAATGCCCTGAAAGTAGCTTTGTACTTCTTCTTTGCTGCCATCGGTCACGCCCCATTCTTCTTGCTGGCGGCTGTGGAAAGTCACGACCACGTTGTACTGCTCGCCACCGCGCAGCGGGTAGTGCACCAGGTGACAGTTGGGGCCGACCCAGATGGCGGCGGCGTTCCATTGCAAGTCTTCGGGAAAGTCTTTTTTGTCCACCACGGCGCGGTACACCACATGGCCCGTCACTCGGGCCGGGTCGCCCACAAACTGTTCGCGCACCACCGACTTGACGCCGTCGGCTCCAATCAAAGCGCAGCCCTTGAAAGCTTTGCCGTTCTGGTCCCACACGGTCACGCTCGCGTCGTCCTGCTCGATGCGCACCACACGGGTGTTGGTGTGAAACTGCACTTGACCGGTTTCTTGTGCACCCTCGAGCAAGGACAAATGCACATCGGCGCGGTGAATGACGGCGTAAGGGTTGCCAAAGCGCTGGCGGAATTTTTCGTCGGTGGGGATCTTGCCAACCTGGTACTCGTCGATCGCGTCGTGCATCACCATGTAGTCGGTGTACACCGCACGGCCACGGGCCTTGTCGCCGATGCCCAAAGCATCGAAGGCATGGAAAGCGTTGGGGCCGAGCTGGATGCCCGCGCCGATTTCGCCGATCTCGGGGGCTTGTTCCAGCACGGTGACCTGAAAGCCTTGGCGCACCAGCGCCAAAGCGGCGGCCAGGCCACCAATGCCACCGCCTGCGACGATGACGGGGAGTTGCGACTGCACTGTGCTCATGGGATCTCCTGACGAAGAAATTAAAGGAATGTGTACATATTATATGTATGCATATTAAATGAGCAAGTCCCGATTGACCGTGTGAAATCAGTGAAAACCCTAGGTTGGCATCAGGCGGCCAAGGGGCGTGCCACCGCTTCCAGCTGTTGGCGCAGCCATTGGTGGGCCGGGTCTTGCTGGTGCCGCAGGTGCCAGATCATGTACATCGGCATCTCGGGGCAGGGCACGGGCACCTTGGCATGGGCCAATCCTCGCATCAAATGGTGATGCAGCAAGCCGGGCACAGTGGCCAACAGGGCCGTACCCTGCATGAACGAAGGCAGCCCCGCAAAGCCCGGCACCTGCACCGCAAAGCGGCGCTCAAGGCCTTGGCGCAGCAAGTGCGCGTCCAGGTCCAGTGGTCGATTGGGCGCATAGACCACGGTGATGTGCTCGGAAGTCAGATAGTCTTTTTTGCTGGCCGGGGCACTGCGCACCGTGGGGTCGTAAAACACGCGGTAGCGGTCGGCAAACATGCGCTTTTGCAGCATGTCGGCGCCGTCCGGTGGGCGCGGGCTGATGATGAGCTGGCAGTGTTCCTGGCGCAGCATCTCGGGCGTGGGCACATCGGACGGGATGACGCGCAGCTGAACGCCTGGGGCCAACTCGCGCAGGCGCTGCATGAGCGAGGGCAGCAGCGCATCACGCTGAAAATCATTGGCAGCGATGGTGAAGGTGGTGCGCCATTGGCCGGGGTCAAAGTTTTCGGAATAGGCAAAGCGCTCCAGATCGCCCAGCAGGGCGCGGGCCCGCTCGGCCAAGGCTTCTGCGCGGGCGGTGGCCACAATGCCGCGCCCGGACTTGGCAAACAGCACATCACCGGTGATGCCGCGCAGCTTGTCCAGCAGATGGCTCACGGCCGATTGCGTCACGCCCAGGCGCTGGGCGGCGCCCGTGATGGAGCCGGTGTCGACCACCGTGACCAGCAGCCGCAGCAGCTTGGCATCCAAATCCAACCAATCGAAATTGCTCATGGGTTATATGATTATTCATCTGTTTATTTTTGGCAATGGCCTCGCGATACTTCAGCCCATCAACCCACCCGATGGAGCAAGCAGATGACCCCAGCGACATTCAAAATTGAAGGCACCACCCCGTTTAACGGCGACATGGCCCGCAAAGGCTACGCCCTCAACAAGATGTGCTTTTCGTTCAATGCGGCCGAAAACCGCGCCGAGTTCCAGGCGGACGAAGAGGGCTACATGGTCAAGTACCAATTGACCGAGCCGCAAAAAGCCGCGATCCGCTCGCGCCAAGTGCTGGCGCTGATCGCTGCAGGCGGCAACGCCTATTACCTGGCCAAGTTCGCGGGCATCTTTGGCCTCGACATGCAGGACATCGGCGCCCAGCAAACCGGCATGAGCAAAGAAGAATTTAAGGCCAAGTTGCGCGCTTACGCCTGAGGCAGTCACGCGGGCTGACCGGCTTGTCACGCGGGCTGACTGGCATGTCATGCGGGCTGACTGGCATGTCACGCGGGCACGCTGGCTGCTCTAGCTTGTCATCCTCGGGCTTGACCCGAGGATCCATGGATGCCGGATCGAGTCCGGCATGACATCCCCCCTGCCATCGCCCTTCCATCGCCCTTTCATCCTCCTGAAATTTCCCTTTCTCACGTCAACGCATTCAAGAACAGGACAATCAAATGGCTCAACTCATCGGTGGTCTCGCCACATCCCACATTCCCGCCATTGGCAATGCGATCCACAAAGGTCTGCAAAACGACCCGTACTGGGCCCCGTTCTTTGCCGGTTACCCGCCTGTGCAAAACTGGCTGAGCGCGCAAAAGCCGGACGTGGTCGTCATGTTCTACAACGACCATGGCCTGAACTTTTTCCTCGACAAGATGCCCACCTTCGCCGTGGGTGCCGCAGCGCAGTACAACAACGCCGACGAAGGCTGGGGCATCCCCACGCTGCCGCCTTTCAAAGGCGAGGTCGATCTGTCTTGGCAGATCATCAACACCTTGGTGGGCCAAGACTTCGACATCGTGACCTGCCAGGACATGCTGGTGGACCATGCCTGCACCTTGCCGCTCAAACTCTTTTGGCCCGAAGGCGAAGCGCCCGTGACCATCGTGCCGATCAACATCAACACGGTGCAGTTTCCGCTGCCTTCGGCCAAGCGCGTCTATGCCTTGGGCAAGGCGGTGGGCGACGCCATCGCCGCCTGGGATAGCAGCAAAAAAGTGGTGGTCTGTGCTTCTGGTGGCCTGAGTCACCAGCTCGATGGTCAACGCGCAGGTTTCATCAACAAAGAATTTGACCTGCAGTTCATGGACAGCCTGGTCAGCAACCCCGAGTGGGCCACCCAGTTCAGCACGCTGGAGCTGGTGGAAAAAACCGGCACGCAAGGCGTGGAGCTCTTGATGTGGCTGGCCATGCGTGCGGCGTTGTCGAGTGCAGGCCCGCGTGTGAAAGAAGTGCACCGCAATTACCACATCCCGATCTCCAACACGGCCACCGGCTTGATGGCGTTCGAGCTGGCTTGAAACCTCCTGACCCGCAAGCCCCGGGGTAGACGGTCGCTGGTGACCCTGCTTGCGCAGGGCGCTTGTCAAGCCGGGCAAAGGTCCTGGTTTGTCGTCCCGGGCGAACACATCACCTTGTTACCCCGGGCGAAGGCCTTGGTTTGTTACCTGGGGTAAACACACAACTTTGTCTTCCCGGGCTAACACATAACTTTGTCACCCCGGGCGAAGACCCGGGGTCCATGCCTTCGTTGAGCATATGGATCCCGCATCAAGTGCGGGATGACTACTCTGTGCGGGGTGACTACGCCCTGCAAGGTGACTGCGCAGTGCAAGGTGACGGTGCATCGGGGAAATCCCTTGTCAGTTCTTGGCGCTGGCTTTGTGCAAAGCGCATAAAATTAACCGACCGCTCGGTTGGTTAATTCGTTTGGACCGGGCTTTGTTCAATTTAGAAAGCGCATCCTATGTCCCAAGTCCTGCAAAGTTTCATCGGTGGCCAATGGATCGGCCAGCAAGGCGCGCAAGCGCTGCGCAGCGCCATCAATGGCCAGACCGTTTACCAAACCCATGCCGAGGCCATCGACTTTGGCGATGCAGTGCACTACGCCCGCACCGTGGGCCTGCCCAATTTGCTCAAGCTCGACTTTCAGGAGCGCGCCCAGCGCCTCAAGGCCCTGGCCAAGTACCTGGGTGAGCACAAGGAAACGCTCTACGCCATCTCGGCCCACACCGGCGCCACCCGCGCTGACAGCTGGGTGGACATCGAAGGTGGCGCAGGCACGCTCTTCGCTTATTCGGGCATGGGCAGCAACGAGCTGCCCAGCGGCAACCTGATCCACGAAGGCCCGGCTTTCCCACTGGGCAAAAAAGGCGGCTTCGCGGGCACGCACATCCTGGTGCCGCGTGGTGGCATCGCGGTGCACATCAACGCTTTCAACTTCCCGATCTGGGGCCTCTTGGAAAAGTTCGCGCCCAGCTTTTTGGCGGGCATGCCTTGCATCGGCAAACCCGCTTCGTCGACCAGCTACCTGACCGAGGCCATGGTGCGCCTGGTCGAACAATCGGGCATCCTGCCCGCAGGCGCTTTGCAGCTGGTGATCGGCTCCACCGGTGACCTGCTCGACCGCCTGAACGGCCAGGACGTGGTGACCTTCACCGGCTCGGCCGACACCGCCGCCATGCTGCGCGTGCACCCCAATGTGGTCAAACACAGCATCCCCTTCAACGCCGAAGCCGACTCGCTCAACTGCGCCATCCTCGCGCCCGACGTGACGCCCGATGACGAAGAGTTCGACCTGTTCGTGAAAGAAGTCGCCCGCGAGATGACCGTCAAGGCGGGCCAGAAGTGCACGGCGATCCGCCGCGCCATCGTGCCGCGCCAGCACCTCGATGCCGTTGCTGAAAAGCTCAAGGCCCGTCTGGCCAAAGTGGTGGTGGGCGACCCGTCCGTCGAGGGCGTCAAGATGGGCGCGCTGGCCTCGCATTCGCAGCAGGCCGACGTGGCCGAACGTGTGGCCTTGCTGCGCCAAAGCGCTGAGCTGGTGTTCGGCGGTGGTGCCGACTTTGCCCCGGTGGGGGCGGGCATCGCCCAAGGCGCGTTCTTCCAGCCCACGCTGCTGCTGTGCCAAAAGCCTTTGCAGACCGACAGCGTGCACGACGTGGAAGCCTTTGGCCCCGTCAGCACGCTCATGCCCTACGACGGCATCGACGAAGCACTGCAATTGGCCGCACGCGGTCAGGGCAGCTTGGTCGGCACGCTGGTCACCAAAGACCCGCACATCGCGGCACGCGTCATCCCAGTGGCAGCTGCCTTGCATGGCCGCCTGCACATCCTCGACCGCGAAGCGGCTGTCGAATCCACCGGTCACGGCTCGCCGCTGCCGCCGCTCAAACACGGTGGCCCCGGCCGCGCGGGCGGTGGCGAAGAGCTGGGCGGCATCCGCGCCGTCAAGCACCTGATGCAGCGCACCGCGCTGCAAGGCTCGCCCAGCATGATCGCCGCCGTCACGGGTGAGTACATGCGGGGGGCCAAGCTGATCGAGACCGAGGTTCACCCCTTCCGCCGCTACTTTGAAGAGCTGCAAATCGGCGAGAGCTTGCTCACCCACCGCCGCACCGTGGGCGAAGCCGACATCGTGGCCTTCGGTGGTTTGTCGGGCGACTATTTCTACATGCACTTCGACGAGATCGCCGCCAAGGATTCGCCGTTTGGCAAGCGCATCGCGCACGGTTACTTTGTGTTGTCGGCAGCGGCGGGCCTGTTCGTTTCACCCGCGCCCGGCCCGGTGCTGGCCAACTATGGCTTGGACACCCTGCGCTTTGTCAAACCGGTCGGCATTGGCGACACCATCCAGGCGCGCCTGACCGCCAAGCGTAAGATCGACCGGAACAAAAAAGACGCCAATGGCGTGGGGCAGGGCGTGGTGGCCTGGGATGTGGAAGTCACCAACCAGCTGGGCGAAGTCGTGGCCAGCTACGACATCCTGACCTTGGTGGCCAAGAAGGGCTGATGGGTTGGGGGCATGGATCCTCGGGTCAAGCCCGAGGATGACAAAGGTGAGGTCAAGCCCGAGGATGATGAATTCATTGCTGTCATTCCCCGGCTTGACCGGGGAACCCATCTTCTGAGAAGCCCGGTGACAATAGCCCCATGAATTGGTACGACCGTCACTTGCTGCCTTACTTGATAGACATCGCCTGCGGCCTGCCCATGGTGCAAAGGCAGCGCCGCCAGTTGGTCCCGCAAGCCCAAGGCCGTGTGCTCGAAGTGGGCATGGGCACCGGCCGCAACTTGCCGTTTTACGACCGCAGCCGCATCACCCGCTTGGTGGGTGTGGACCCGGCCATGCAGATGCACCGTTTGGCCCAAAAACGCAGCCGAGAGGCGGGCATCGAAGTGGAGCTGATGGGCCTGTCGGCGGAACAACTGCCCGCAGAAGACGCCAGCTTTGACACCGTGGTGTGTACCTACACGCTGTGCAGCATCCCCGATGCGGCGCAGGCCTTGCGCGAGATGCGCCGGGTGCTGGTGCCGGGCGGCAAGCTCTTGTTTTGCGAGCATGGCCGAGCGCCTGACGACAACGTGCGCCGCTGGCAAGACCGTTTGCAGCCGGTGTGGGGTCCGCTGGCAGGTGGCTGTCATCTGGGGCGCGACATTCCCGGTTTGCTCGACGCCGCAGGCTTTGCTGCGAACACGCAATCGGCGTATCTGGCAGGGCCGCGCCCGATGACTTTCCATTATTGGGGCGAAGCCCAAGCGGACTGAACACACAAGGATCGAACATGAAAGCGGTGTACCTGACAGGCCATGGCGGCAACGAAGTGGTCACCTTGGGCGAACGGCCCATGCCAGCACGGCAAGCCGGCGAGGTGCTGGTGCGCATGCACGCGGCCACGCTCAACCGTGTGGACCTGTACATGCGAGACAGCGGTGCGGGCATCACCCACACGCTGCCGCAGACCATGGGGCTCGATGGCGCGGGCGTCATTGAGGCGTTGGATGAGGGCGATCACGGCCTGCACACCGGGCAAGCGGTGCTGGTCTACCCCGCCGTGGTGTGCGGCACCTGCGAGTTTTGCCAAAGCGGCCAAGAGGTGCTGTGCACCCGCATGCGCTTGCTCGGCGAGCACCGGGACGGCACTTTGTCTGAATACATCAGCGTGCCCGCCCGCAACCTGGTGCCCATGCCGGATGGCTGGGGCTTTGAAGAAGCGGCCGCTCTGGGCGTGAACCACCTCACGGCCTGGCGCATGTTGACCAGCCGCGCCCAGCTGCAAGCAGGCGAGACGGTGCTGATTTTTGGCATTGGCGGTGGGGTGTCGCTGGCCGGCCTGCAACTGGCCAAAGCCATGGGTGCACGCGTCTTTGTCACCTCCACCAGCCGGGATAAATTGGACCGTGCGCTGGCGCTGGGGGCCGACGCCGCCATCCACAGCCGCGAGCAAGATGTGGTGCAGGAGGTCATGCACTTGACCGGCAAGCGCGGGGTGGATGTGGTGTTCGAAAACGTGGGGGCTGCAGTCTGGGACAGCGCGCTCAAAAGCGCTGTGCGCGGCGGGCGCATCGTGACCTGCGGCGCCACCACCGGCGACCAGCCCGGGGCCGATCTGCGCAGGGTGTTCATCCGCCAGTTGCAGATCCTGGGCTCGACCTTGGGTAATCTTGCGGAGCTTCAACAACTCACCCAGTTTTGTGAGCAGCATGGCATGCGGCCCCTGATTGAGCACACCTACGACCTGGACGATATCCATGCCGCGCTGGACCGCCTGGCCAGTGGTCAGCAGTTTGGCAAGCTGGCGGTGCGCATCCGGGGATAATTCAAGCCATGAGATCTCCCATTGCCGTTGTCGACGTTGACCGTTGCGAAACCTGGACCCGTTACAAAAACGGCTTGTGCGACAGTTGCGCGGCCAATTGCTGCACCATGCCTGTTGAGGTCAAGTTGGCCGATCTGGTGCGCTTGGAGCTGGTGGACCCGTTTGAAGCCGAGCACGAAGACCCCAAGCAAATTGCCAAGCGCTTGTCCAAGGCTGGGTTGATCGACCACTTCAATTTCAAAAACAGCATCTTCAGCTTGGCCCGCCGTGCCAGCGGGGATTGCCAGTTTCTGGACGCCAAGACGCGGCGCTGCACGGTGTATGACAAGCGGCCCAACACCTGCCGCTTGCACCCGCAAGTGGGGCCACGCCCCAACCATTGCCCTTACGGCAACAAAGCGCAGTCGCGCTGACTGGCGCTTGCCCATCTGCTGGCAGCGTTCATGAAAAAAGCCTCCCGACTTTGCAGTCGGGAGGCTTGGTGCTTTGGCCGCTTGAGCGGTTTACATCGAGTCGATGAAGCTGCGCAGTTTGTCGCTGCGGCTGGGGTGCTTGAGCTTGCGCAGCGCCTTGGCTTCGATCTGGCGGATGCGTTCGCGGGTCACGTCGAACTGCTTGCCCACTTCTTCCAGCGTGTGGTCGGTGGACATCTCGATGCCGAAACGCATGCGCAGCACCTTGGCTTCACGCGGCGTGAGGCTGTCGAGGATTTCCTTGACCACTTCGCGCAGACCGGCCTGCATGGCAGCTTCGATAGGTGCCGTGTTGGCCTGGTCTTCGATGAAGTCGCCCAGGTGGGAGTCGTCGTCGTCACCGATCGGCGTTTCCATGGAGATCGGCTCTTTGGCGATCTTCATGATCTTGCGGATCTTGTCTTCCGGGATCTCCATCTTCTCGGCCAGCGTCGGGGCGTCCGGCTCGAAGCCGAACTCCTGCAGGTGCTGGCGAGAGAGCCGGTTCATCTTGTTGATCGTCTCGATCATGTGCACCGGGATGCGGATGGTGCGCGCCTGGTCGGCGATCGAGCGGGTGATGGCCTGGCGGATCCACCA
>NZ_JAOASQ010000062.1 GCF_030158565.1 Limnohabitans sp.
CACTTCACCGGCAAAGTGCCCTTCAAACACGTCTACATCCACGGCCTGGTGCTCGACGCGCAAGGCAAGAAAATGAGCAAGTCCGAAGGCAACGTGCTCGACCCGGTCGACCTGATCGACGGCATCACCCTCGAACCCCTGCTCGACAAACGCACCCAAGGCCTGCGCAAGCCCGAGACCGCCCCCAAGGTGCGCAAGCAAACCGAAAAAGAATTCCCCGAGGGCATCCCCGCCTACGGGGCTGACGCTCTGCGCTTCACCTTCGCGGCACTGGCCAGCCTGGGCCGCAGCATCAACTTTGACTGCAAGCGCTGCGAGGGCTACCGCAACTTCTGCAACAAGCTGTGGAACGCCACCCGCTTTGTGCTGATGAACTGCGAAGGCCAGGACTGCGGCCTGAAAGAACACACCAAAGCCGAATGCGCGGCACCCGGCGTCGATGCCAACGGCCAAGCCACGGCCGCAGGACCGGTGCACGGCTACCTGTCCTTCAGCCAGGCCGACCGCTGGATCAGTTCGCACCTGCAACGCGTCGAGGCCGATGTGGCCAAAGGCTTTGCCGAATACCGCCTCGACAACGTGGCCAACACGATTTACGACTTCGTCTGGAACGAGTTCTGCGACTGGTACCTCGAAATTACCAAAGTGCAGATCAACACCGGCGACGACGCGCAAAAACGCGCCACACGCCGCACCCTGATCCGCACACTCGAAACCATCATGCGCTTGGCGCACCCAATCATCCCCTTCATCACCGAAGAACTCTGGCAAAAAGTGTCGGTGGTCGCAGGCCGTCCGGGCGAGTCGGTCAGCATCGCGGCCTACCCCGTGAGCCAGCCCGAGCGCATCGACGAAGCGGCTGAAGCCCATGTGGCCAAGCTCAAAACCCTGGTGGACGCCTGCCGCAACCTGCGCGGCGAGATGAACGTCTCGCCTGCCACGCGCATGCCCATGTATGTGTTGGGCGACACCGCCTTCATGCAAAGCGTGGCGCCGGTGTTGCAATCACTGGCCAAGCTCAGTGAAGTCAAAGTTTTTGAAACCGAAGCCGAGTGGGCGGCCGCTGCACAAGCTGCGCCCGTGGCCGTGGTGGGTGAAGCACGCCTGTGCCTGTTCATGGAAGTGGACGTGGCGGCCGAAAAGATCCGCTTGACCAAGGAAGCCACGCGTCTGGAAGGCGAGATCACCAAGGCCAACGGCAAGCTGGGCAATGAAGCTTTTGTGGCCAAGGCACCGCCAGCGGTCATCGAGCAAGAGAAAAAACGGGTGGCCGACTTCACTGCCACCGTTGAAAAAATCCGTCAGCAATTGCAGCGTCTGGGCTGAACCGCCCCGTCAAGTCAGAGGAAAAGACCATGAGCCACAACGTCATCCGCAAAGCCGTCTTCCCCGTCGCGGGCCTGGGCACCCGCTTTTTGCCCGCCACCAAAGCCGCGCCCAAAGAGATGCTGCCCGTGGTGGACAAGCCGCTGATCCAGTACGCGGTGGAAGAGGCTTATGCGGCGGGCGTGCGCCACATGATTTTTGTGACGGGCCGCAGCAAGCGCGCCATTGAAGACCATTTCGACACGGCCTATGAGCTCGAGACAGAACTCGAAGCCGCTCACAAGGAAGAGTTGCTGGCCTTGGTGCGCTCGGTACAACCGGACGACATGGTCTGTGCCTATGTGCGCCAAAACCGCATGCTGGGCCTGGGCCACGCGGTGCTGTGCGCCGAGCCGTTGGTGGGCAATGAGCCTTTTGCCGTGCTGCTGGCCGATGACCTGATGGTCAACCAAGGCAGTTCCGTTTTGTCGCAAATGGTGGACGCTTACACCAAGCAAGGCCGGTCCGTCTTGGCCGTGCAGGAAGTGCCACTCGACCAAGTCAAGCGCTACGGCATCGTGGCTGGTGAGTCGGCTGGCCGTCAATTGATCCGCGTCGAGCAAATCGTGGAAAAACCCAGCCCCGACAAAGCACCCTCGCGCATGGGCGTGGCGGGCCGCTACATCCTGACGCCAGGCATTTTTGACGAGATCCGCAACCAGCCCACAGGCGTGGGCGGTGAGATCCAGCTGACCGACGCGATCGCACGCCTGATGCAACGCGAAGCCGTTTACGCCTTCCAGTACGAAGGCAAGCGTTACGACTGCGGCAGCAAGGAAGGCTTTCTTGAAGCCACGGTGGAGCTGGCCTTGCAACACCCGCAAGTGGGCGCGTCCTTTCGCGAATACCTCAAAGGCCTGAGCCTTTGAAAAGACTCAGCGGCGTTTGAGCCCAAACACAAACGCCGACTCGGTCTTCTCCTGCAGAACCAACTCGTTGCCGGTCTGTCTGGCAAAGGCTTCAAAGTCGCGCCATGAACCTGGATCGGTCGCGATGACCTTGAGCACCTGACCCGTTGTCATCTCGTTCAAGGCCTTCTTGGCCTTCAAAATGGGCAAGGGGCAGTTCAGGCCGCTGGTGTCTATTTCTTTGTCAATCTGCATCATGCGTCCTGATTTTGTTCTTGGCTTTGCGCGGCACGCTCTTCCCATGTCATGAACTTGGGCTCGATACCGATGGTGCGCAGCCAGTCGCCCAAAGCGTAGCCGGTGCCTGCGGGCCAGCAGATCAGATCCTTGAAATCAAACATCTTGTGCTCGGCCAACTCGGGCGACAAACGCACCTCGCCTTCGGCTACGGCATGGTAGGCAATGATCACCTGGTTCATGCGCTGAAAGTCGTACACACCGATCAACTTCAGGGCAGAGACCTCCAGGTTGGTTTCTTCGGCAATCTCGCGTGTGATGCCTTCTTCGGGCGTTTCGCCCGCTTCCATGAAACCGGTGATCAAGGCAAAGCGCCGACCGGGCCAGGCCGCGTTGCGGGCCAGCAAGATCTGATCGCCCACCTGCACAATGCCAGCCAGCACGGGCGTGGGGTTGTTCCAGTGCGTGAAGTCGCAGGCGGTGCAACGCAGGCGCATGACCTCGCCGCCGTCTTCCATTTGGGTCAGCCAAGACAGGGGGGTTGCACACTGAGGGCAAAAACGAAATTCAGCCATGGTTCATCCTGGGTTCAGGCGGGAAAAACGCCTGTAGACAAGTAGCGATCACCGCGATCGCACACGATGAACACAATGGTGGCGTTTTGTACGGTTTTCGCAATCTCCTGGGCGACCCAGCAAGCGCCTGCGGCCGAGATGCCCGCAAAGATGCCTTCGGTACGGGCCATTTGTCGGCAGGTTTCTTCGGCATCGCTCTGGCTGACATAGACCAGCTCGTCCACGCCCGCCGGATCGTAAATTTTGGGCAGGTATTCTTGCGGCCACTTGCGGATGCCCGGAATGCGCGAGCCCTCGCTGGGCTGCGCACCAATGATGCGGATGGCCGGGTTCTTTTCTTTCAAATAGCGAGACACGCCGGTGATGGTGCCGGTGGTGCCCATGGCGCTCACGAAATGGGTGATCTTGCCGCCAGTCTGCTCCCAGATTTCGGGGCCGGTGGTTTCGTAATGGATGCGCGGGTTGTCGGGGTTGGCAAACTGGTCCAGGATGCGGCCCTTGCCTTGCGCGGCCATGTTGTCGGCCAAATCACGGGCGTATTCCATGCCACCGCTCTTGGGCGTGAGGATCAACTCGGCACCAAAGGCCTTCATGGTCTGGGCGCGTTCGATCGACAGGTCCTCGGGCATGATCAAAATCATGCGGTAGCCCCTGATGGCCGCAGCCATGGCCAGCGCGATGCCGGTGTTGCCCGACGTGGCCTCGATCAAGGTGTCGCCAGGCTTGATCTCGCCGCGTTCTTCGGCCCGGCGGATCATCGAGACTGCGGGACGGTCCTTGACGGAGCCGGCCGGGTTGTTGCCCTCGAGCTTGCCCAAAATCACATTGCCCTTGGGGCCCATGTCACCCGCTCCCAAACGTTGCAATGCAACCAGGGGGGTCTTGCCGATGGCGTCTTCAATGGTGGGATAAATCATGGCCGTACTTTGCCATAAGTCGAGTGCCCCTTGTGCGGCAACACACTGAAGCCCTGACAAAGCTTTCATATCGTCAAAACACTGGTTGCCTGCAAGAGGTCACCAGCCTGAAATGCGTTCAAAGAAAGGTGTTTATATGAAAATCAAACAAGCATGTCTGGCCGCCCTGGTCTTGTCTGCAGCTGCGGCCCAGGCGCAGTGGTACGGCGAAATCGGTGTCACCCCGTTGTCCGTCAAAGGCACCGTGGAAGGCAACACCCTCAAAGCCCATCCGACCATGATTGGCATCGTGGCGGGCTATGAGTTCCACCCCAATCTGGCGGTCGAAGGCATGGTGGGCACCAATGCGGATTCCGACCCCATCAGCCTGAACGGCAGCGAAGTGCCAGGCACCAGCCTGAAAGTCAACTATGCCTATGGCCTTTTCATCAAGCCCAAAGTCATGCTGACCCCTGAATGGGAGCTGTTTGGCCGTCTGGGGGTGGTTCAGAACAAGACCACCGGTCAGGTCGGCAATTTGTCCATCACGGACACCGACCACGACGCGGCCTATGGCGTGGGCATGAGCTACCACTTTGACAAAAGCACCTATGGCTCGCTGAGCTATACCAACTTCTATGACAAGCAAGGCACCAAGACCCAGGGCGCCACGCTGAGTGTGGGCATGAAGTTCTGATTTTTTGAGGATGGCAGGGCCAAGCCCCTCAAAAATGTGCCATAATCTGCGTCTTCACAAATACCCGCCCGGGTGGTGAAATTGGTAGACTCAGGGGACTCAAAATCCCCCGCCGCAAGGCGTGCCGGTTCGAGTCCGGCCCCGGGCACCATCTTTGGAAACCCAGCAACCATGCGGGTTCCAAGCGAATCAAGGCCAACCTTCACAGGTTGGCCTTTTTTCTTGTCTGAAGCACTTACAGACTGTTTACAGACGGCTGTTCAGAATTTGACATGGTTATGATCAGATAGCCAAGGTCTGTCGACAATATTTCTTGTTGTACATGAAGTCGGCAAGAGCACGGCCGCAACTTATGGCCGGGTAGGATTACAAACCTGACAGCGCAACTCCTTCGAAAAAGCGAAGCTATGCGATCCAGAGGACAGATATCTCGCTGATGGGTGGGCACTATTCACTCGGCTGGAGTCAAAGGCGCAATCAATGACCTGAGCTGCGGCGATCGTTTGATATTTGCTTCAGATGATTAAAGTCCACAGTCCAAGTGGTTGCCCAGCCGAGCAACGGCACTCCGTCAAGCCAAAGAATTGGCTGTACATGCGCCATAAAAGAGATTGGGCGGCGGATTCTTAGACCATGCACTCTGTACAAGGATCGGTAACTCATGAGCAAACATCTTCTTCTGGTTCCATCTGACCTATTTCCAATCGCAGGCGACGAGGCCATTGAGCGTGTGCTGTCAATTCTAAAGCCCACACAATTCGACAACCCGTTCACAGAACCAGAGTACGCACCTAAGTTTGAAAAAATGTGCCTAAGAATACATGAGCTAAACACAAGATCGGTCAGCAAAGCTTTGATCTGGCTTATTGAATGTGGGGAACTCACAGCCAACAGCAAGACATCTTTTATCCCGATTACATCGGGTCCGATCAATCCTAAAGAAATTGTTCTCAGTGAACGGGCTTTCGATGAATTCTGCGAAACGATGACGGTAAAACTTCAGGTCTTACAGCCTCAGAAGACAACAAGAGGTTCACTCAAGAAAACAACGAAGCAACAAGATAAAGAAATCACCGCACGGCATCGAAAAGGAGAAAGCCAAAACTCTCTTTCTAAAACCTATGGCGTTTCTCGACCGACCATTCAAAAAATCATCGAAAAAAATTCAAAAAATGCAAACCCTCTAGACGGGTTAGGTAAGAGATAAGTCCAATAAGCCCCAAGAAATCAGACTTGCAACCATTGCAGGGGGTTGCAACCCATGGCTCTTTGTTGCCGCTTGAATTAAGGCATCTTCAAGCTAGAGAACTGCAACGTTGATTGCAACCATTTAAGAAGACGACATTTCATTCCCCGATCTATCTATGAAAGGAAAACGGGTATGAAAGTCAATTACGAAAAACTACGTCCTCTGACGCAAGAGCTGCGGAGCGCTTTGTGTACCAACGAAGCTGCGGCACATCTCAATCGTGCGCCGCAAACGCTGCGGCAGTGGGCCATGCGTGAAAGTGGGCCCATCCGAGCGCTTCGCGTCAATGGGCGGCTGGCTTGGTCTGTCGCAGACATCAAACGTGTAATGGGGGTGGGTAATCATCCCCTAGAACCAAAGGACTGAGAAGTAGAATTTTTTCCAACGGAAG
>NZ_JAOASQ010000063.1 GCF_030158565.1 Limnohabitans sp.
CATGAGCCTGGCCGAGGCGCACGAAGCGATCGACTTCATGCTGGTGGACAACACCTTGGGCGTGACCCACAACGAAGGTGGCGCCCGCGTGGTGATTGAAGAATTTTTGCAAGGCGAAGAGGCCAGCTTCATCGTCTTGTGTGACGGCAAGAACGTGACCGCTTTGGCCACCAGCCAGGACCACAAGCGCCTGCTGGACGCCGACCAAGGGCCCAACACCGGTGGCATGGGCGCCTATTCGCCAGCGCCCGTGGTCACGGCCGATGTGCACGCCCGCGCCATGCGCGAGGTGATCATGCCCACCATCAAGGGCATGGAAAAAGACGGCATTCCCTACACCGGCTTTTTGTATGCTGGTTTGATGATCGATGAACAGGGCAAGCCCAAGACGCTGGAATTCAACTGCCGCATGGGCGATCCCGAGACGCAGCCGATCCTGATGCGTTTGAAGTCGGATCTGGTGGAAGTCATGCTTGCCGCGACCTCCGAAGGTCTGGACAAGATTGAGCTGGAGTGGGACCGCCGCGTGGCTTTGGGTGTGGTGATGGCCGCTGCCGGCTACCCGCTGAACCCGCGCAAAGGCGATGCCATCAGCGGCTTGCCTGCGGATGCCGAAGACGCCATGGTGTTCCATGCGGGCACCACCGAGAAAGATGGGCAGATCCTGACCTCGGGTGGTCGCGTCTTGTGCGTGACGGCCTTGGCCGATTCGGTGCGCCTGGCGCAGCAAAAGGCTTACCAGACCGCCAGCAGCATCCAGTTTGACGGCATGCAAATGCGCAAAGACATCGGCTACCGCGCCATCAAAAACTGAAGCGCCATTGAAAGGCCCCAGCCCATGACACACCCTGTGACCTTCAAAGGCTCGCGCTTGGCGCGCTGGATTTTGAAAGCCTTTGGCTGGAAGCTGGCTTTTGAGGGTTTCCCCACGCTGCAAGGCGTGGCCATCGTGTACCCGCACACCAGCAATTGGGATTTCCCGGTCGGCATTTTGGCCAAGTGGGCCTTGGGCATTCCCGCCAATTTTTGGGGCAAGGATTCCTTGTTCAAATTTCCGGTGCTCGGTGCATGGATGCGCTGGGTGGGCGGTGTGCCGATTGACCGCAGCTCACCCAAAGGCGTGGTGGGCGAAATGGTGCAGGTCTTCGAGCAGCACAAGCGCGAGGCGCGCCTGCTTTGGCTGGCCTTGGCCCCCGAGGGCACGCGCAGTCTGACGCCCGGCTGGCGCAGCGGTTTTTACCAAGTGGCCAAAGGCGCTGACGTGCCTTTGGCGCTGGTCAAGATCGATTGGGGCACACGCACCTTGTCCTTGGTCGATTTCTACAATTTGACGGGCGATGTCGATGCCGATTACGCCCACATGGCCCAGGTCTTTCAGGGTGTCAAGGGTTACCACGACGAGCAAGCCTCGCCTGTGCTGCCTTGGAGCCCTGCGTCCAAGCCGAGCCCTGAGGCCAGTGGCGCCAACAAAACAATCCATTCATGAACGATTCCCTTGATCTGAACGCCGTTCGGCAATACCTGGTGGGCCTGCAGTCGCGCATCACCCAAGCCCTGACCGACATGGACGGCACGCCTTTTCTGGTGGACCACTGGACCAAAGAGCCTGGCGAAAAACTGCAAGGCAACGGCATCACCCAGATCCTGGAAGGTGGCCCGATTTTTGAGCGCGCAGGCTGTGGTTTTTCACACGTGAGTGGCCCCCAGTTGCCGCCCTCGGCCACGCAACATCGTCCAGAACTGGCGGGTTCGGCATTTGAAGCCATGGGCGTCTCGCTGGTGTTCCATCCACGCAACCCTTATGTGCCCACGGTGCACATGAACGTGCGCATGATCGCGGCCAAGCCCGAGGGCAGGGCACCGGTGGCCTGGTTTGGCGGCGGCATGGACTTGACGCCTTATTACGGCTTTGACGAAGACGCCGTGCATTTTCACCAGACCTGCAAGGATGCCTTGAACCCATTTGGCGAGGCTTTGTATCCCCGTTTCAAGACCTGGTGCGACGATTACTTTTGCAACAAGCACCGCCACGAGCAACGCGGCATCGGTGGCATCTTCTTTGATGACTTTTCGGAGCTGGGCATGGGCCAAAGCTTTGCCATGCTGCAAAGCGTGGGCGATGCTTTGCTGAAAGCCTATCTGCCCATCGTCGAACGTCGCAAAGACATGGCCTGGGGCGAGCGTGAGCGCGATTTCCAGCTGTACCGCCGTGGCCGCTATGTCGAGTTCAACCTGGTCTGGGACCGGGGCACGCATTTTGGTTTGCAGTCCGGTGGTCGGACCGAATCGATCTTGCTGTCCATGCCACCCGAGGTGCGCTGGTCCTATCAGCGCCAGGACGAGGCAGGCTCACCCGAGGCCCAATTGCTCAGCCATTATCTGGTGCCCAAGGACTGGATTTGAGCACTGCACAGCCACCGATGCGACTGGGTGTTTTTGGCGGAGCGTTTGATCCGCCTCACCTGGCCCACGTGGCTTTGGTGCAAGCAGCCATTGTGCAGCTGCAGCTCGATCAGCTGCGCGTCTTGCCGACCGGGCAGGCATGGCACAAAACGCGCAGCCTGAGCGATGCCGCGCACCGCCTGGCGATGACACAACTCGCTTTTGGCCCGGTGCCCCATGTGCGGGTGGATGAGCGTGAAATGCTCAGGCATGGGCCGAGCTACACCGTCGACACTTTGCGTGAGCTGAGGGCGGAATTCCCACAAGCCCAGCTGTATTTGTTGATCGGCGACGACCAGCGCCGCTCACTGCCGTCCTGGCACCAGGTCGATGAAATCGCCCGTCTCGCTATAATCTGCGTCGCAGGCCGCGATGCAGCCGTTCAGGCCTGGAGTGATTCCAGCACAGGAACCCCACCCGCAGCCCTTGACCCCTCATTTGACGCGCGCATCCACTCCTTGAAGATGCCGCTCATGCCTCACAGTGCCACGGACATCCGTGCGCTGGTGACCACAGACCAAAGCATTGCAGGTCTGGTGCCACCCGCTGTTGAGCGCTATATTCACGAACACCACCTCTACAGGCCCCACTGATGACCGACACCGCTGCCAAAAAAGACATTCAGAAACTCCAGCGTGCCATTGTGGACGCCCTGGAAGACGTGAAAGCGCAAGACCTTCAAGTTTTCGACACCGAACACCTTTCTCCTTTGTTTGAGCGCGTGATCATCGCCTCGGGCACATCGAACCGCCAGACCAAAGCCTTGGCCGCCAGCGTGCGCGACAAGGTGCGCGAAGCCGGTTTCGGCAAGCCCCGCATCGAGGGTGAAGACAACGGTGAATGGATCATTGTGGACTGCGGCTCTGCCGTGGCGCACATCATGCAGCCCACGATCCGTACCTACTACAACCTCGAAGAAATCTGGGGCGACAAGCCAGTGCGCCTGAAGTTTGGTGCGCCCAAGCCCGCGGCACCAGAGCCCAAGGCAACCGCCCGCAAGAGCGCTGCCAAGAAGACGGCTGCCAAAACCACGGTGAGCAAGACTACGGCGGTCAAACCAGCGGCCAAGTCCAAAGTAGCTTTGAAGGCACCAGCCAAATCGGCCAAACCCGCCAGCAAAACTGCAGCCAAGGCACCGGCCAAATCAGCCGCGAAAACTGCTTCCAAACCCGCCGCCAAGTCAGCACCCGCCAAGAACACATCCAAACCCACCGTGAAGACCGTGGGCAAGCCGTCACCCAAAGCGGCGGCCAAAGCTGCTGCCACCAAGGCCCCCGCCCGCAAAGCGGTCAAAGCACCGACCCGCCGTAAAGCCGACTGACCGTTCATGAAGCTGCTGATCGTTGCGGTCGGCCAGCGTGTGCCTGACTGGGCGCAGACCGCCTGGGACGACTATGCCAAGCGTTTCCCGCCCGAGCTCAAAGTGGAGCTCAAGGCGGTGAAGACCGAGCCACGCGGCTCCAAAACCTTGCCCACGCTGTATGCGGCCGAGCGCCAACGCATCGAAGCGGCCATCCCTCGCGGCACCCGCATCGTGGTGCTGGACGAGCGCGGCACCAACCTCACCACGCACGCCCTGGCCGCACGGCTGACCTCGTGGCAGTTGGGCGGTGACGATGTGGCCTTGGTGATTGGCGGGCCCGATGGTCTGGAGCCCGAGTTTCGCCAGGCTGCCCACGAGCGCATCCGTTTGTCCGACATGACTTTGCCCCACGCCATGGCTCGGGTGCTGTTGATTGAGCAGCTGTACCGCGCCTGGTCGATCAACGCCAACCACCCTTACCACCGCGAATGAGTCCATTCATTTACCTGGCGTCGCAAAGCCCACGCCGCAGCCAGTTGCTGACGCAGATCGGCGTGGCCCACGAACTCCTCTTGCCCGACGCCGCTGAAGATGCGGAAGCCCTGGAAGACATCCGTGGCCGCGAAGCCCCGCGCCGTTATGTGGCCCGAGTGACGGCACTCAAGCTCGATGCCGCTGTGGCCCGCCTCCAGCGTTTGAGCTTGCCCGCAGCGCCGGTGCTGTGCGCCGATACCACCGTGGCCTTGGGCCGCGAGATTTTGGGCAAGCCAGTCGATGAAGCCGATGCCCGGCGCATCTTGCAGCAACTGTCGGGTCAGACGCACCGCGTGCTGACCGCTGTGGCTGTTCAGTCTGGCCACAAACGCGTGCAGGCGGTGTCCGAGTCGTGGGTGCGTTTTGCGCCCATGAGCGCTGCGCAAATCAAGGCTTATGTGGCCAGCGGCGAGCCCATGGGCAAGGCGGGCGCTTACGGCGTGCAGGGCAGGGCCGCGTCGCACATCGAACAGATCCGTGGCAGTTATTCGGGCATCATGGGCCTGCCCCTGTTCGAGACGGCGACGCTTTTGCGATCAGTGGGCATCTCTTGCTGATCCATGTCGGCTGACCGACACCCCTCATTTCTCACGAAGCGTTCCATGCAACAAGATATTTTGGTCAATTGGTCCCCGCAAGAGACGCGTGTGGCGGTCGTCGAGTTTGGCGCCGTGCAAGAGTTGCATGTGGAGCGCACGCTCGAGCGTGGCTTGGTGGGCAATGTTTACCTGGGCAAAGTGGCCCGTGTGTTGCCGGGCATGCAGTCGGCTTTCATCGACATCGGTCTGGACAAAGCAGCGTTCTTGCATGTGGCCGATGTCTGGCAAAAACACACCGACGGTGATGCCTCTGCACGCACGGGCCAACCGCTGGTGCCGATTGAAAAGCAGGTGTTTGAGGGCCGGGCCATCATGGTGCAGGTCATCAAGGACCCGATGGGCACCAAAGGCGCCCGCTTGTCCACGCAAATCAGCATTGCCGGGCGGCACTTGGTGTTTTTGCCGCAAGACGATCACATCGGCGTGTCGCAAAAAATCCCGTCTGAGCAGCGCGATGCTTTGCGCAAACGCGTGCAAGCCTTGGTGGGGCCCGCCGGTGGTGGCTTCATTTTGCGCACCAATGCCGAAGACTCCAGCGACGAAGAGTTGCAAGACGACATCGCCTACCTGCGCAAGACTTGGGCCCGAATCAAAGAAGCGTCGATGCGCTTGCCGCCAGCTTCTTTGCTGCACCAGGACTTGACGCTTTTGCAGCGAGTGTTGCGCGATCTGGTGGGCGAGGTCACGCAAAGCATCCGCATCGACTCTCAAGAGCAATATGCCCAGCTCGTCGAGTTTGGCCGCGAGTTCATGCCCAAGGCGGCCGAGCGTTTGCTGCTGTACAAAGGTGAGCGGCCGATCTTTGACCTGTATGCCATAGATGAAGAAATTGCCCGAGCTTTGGGGCGCCGTGTCGATTTGAAATCGGGGGGTTACCTGATCATCGACCAGACCGAAGCCTTGACCACGGTGGATGTGAACACCGGCGGTTATGTGGGGGCCCGCAATTTTGAAGACACCATCTTCAAAACCAATCTGGAAGCCGCGCAGGCCATTGCGCGCCAGCTGCGCTTGCGCAATCTGGGCGGCATCATCATCGCCGACTTCATCGACATGTCGCGCAGCGACCATCAAGAACAGGTGTTGGCCGAGTTCCGCAAGCAGCTGTCGCGCGACCGGGTCAAGACCATGGCGGGCGGTTTCTCGTCGCTGGGCTTGCTGGAGATGACGCGCAAGCGCACCCGGGAATCTCTGGCGCACATGCTGTGCGAGCCATGCCCCAGCTGCCAAGGCAAGGGCATCGTCAAAACAGCACGCTCAGTGGCCTATGACATCCTGCGCGAAATCCTGCGCGAAGCGCGACAGTTCAATCCGCGCGAGTTCCGCGTGGTGGCGGGCGCGGCGGTGATCGATTTGCTGCTCGACGAAGAAAGCCAGCACCTGGCCGGCTTGTCGGATTTCATCGCCAAACCGATTTCGCTGCAGGTGGAGTCTTCGATGGGGCCTGAGCAGTACGACATCGTGCTGCTCTGAGGCGCAGATTCGGGCCTGGAATTAGGGCCAGGACTCAGGCCTCAGGGGCTGCCCACTCGCCGCGGTGGTGCAAGCGCGCATAGGCACCGCCTGCGGCCAGCAACTGCTCAGGCGCACCTTGCTCCACGATCTGACCTTGGTCCATGACCACCACGCGGTCCGCATGCTCGATCGTGGACAAGCGGTGCGCCACGATCAAGGTGGTGCGGCCTTGCATCAGTTTTTGCAAGGCGTCTTGCACCAGGCGTTCTGATTCGTTGTCCAAAGCCGAGGTGGCCTCGTCCAGGATCAGGATTGGCGCGTCTTTGTACACAGCGCGGGCAATCGCCAGGCGTTGGCGCTGACCGCCAGACAGTTGGTTGGCGTTGTGGCCGAGCAGGGTGTCCATGCCCTGCGGCAGCTGGGTCACGTGTGCCCACAAATTGGCAGCTTCCAGGCTGCGCTGAACGCGTTCTCTGTCAGGCGTCTGACCCAGGCTGACGTTGGCCGCCAAGGTGTCGTTGAGCATGACCACATCCTGGCTGACCATGGCAATTTGTTGGCGCAGGCTGCGCAAAGTCCAGTCTTGCACGGGCACTTGGTCGATCAGCACCTGGCCCTGCGTCGGATTGAGGAAGCGGGGCAACAACTGGATCAAGGTGGATTTGCCGGCGCCGGAGCTGCCGACCAAAGCCACGGTTTCTCCGGGCTGCACAGCCAGGCAGACACCGCTCAAGGCGGCTGGGCTGTCGGGTTTGAATTGCAGGCTCACGGCTTGCCATTCGATGGCGCCGGTCGCGCGAACTGCTTCGTGCGTGCCTTGGGTTTCTTCCGGCGCGTCTTGCAGCAAGGCCAGGCCGCGCTCCAGTGCGGCCAGCCCGCGTGTGATCGGATTGGCCACTTCAGCCAACCGTTTGATGGGGGACACCAGCATCAGCATGGCGGTGATGAAGGCCACAAATCCGCCGACGGTGGCACCCGATGCGCTGTCGCGGCTCTGGATCAAGGCGATCACCAGCACCATGGACAGGGCTATGGCGGACATGATCTGCGTCAATGGCGACATGGCCGCCGATGCAGCTGTGGATTTGAGGGCGAGCTTGCGCAGGTTCTTGCCCAGAGCAGCGAACCGGTCGATCTGCTGGTTTTGAGCGCCATGCAGTCGAATCATGCGGTGTGCTAGCACGTTTTCCTCGACCACATAGGCCAATGCGTCTGTGGATTCCTGGCTTTCGCGGGTGAGGCGGTAAAGGCGCTTGGACAATGCCTTCATGATGTAACTCAGGGCCGGGGCGACGATGAACACCACCAGGGTCAGCTTCCAGTTAAGCCACATCAAATAGCCCACCAGCGCCAACAAGGTAAACCCGTCCCGACTCAGCCCAATCAGGGCTGAAATCAACTGTGATGCGCCATTGAGCACTTCGTACACCACTGTGTTGGACAGGGCGCTGGCCGATTGGCGGTTGAACAGACTCAAATCCGCCTTGACCATCTTGGCAAACAAGTCATTGCGCAGCATCTCCATGCCATCGTTGGTCACGCGTGCCAGTGCGTATTGCGCCAGGAAAAAAGTGATGCCTCGGATCGAAAATAAACCGATCACGGTCACGGGGATCAACCAGATGGGCAAACTGTTGCCCGCAAAACCCTCGTCCAAAAGTGGTTTGAAGAGAGCCGGTATCAAGGGTTCGGTCAGTGCTGCAACCAAAGTGGCGGCAAGCGCCATGGCCCATATGCCACGTTGGCGGGCAAAATAAGGCGCCAGTTTCAACATTCTGCTGCGAATGCTGGGGGCTGGGGGGGTGTTTTGGTCGTTGTGCATGTTCAATTCGATTGTAAGCAGGCAAACCCAGGCGTGTTGGCTCCGTTTTTCAGCCGACTGGCCGTCCTGAAACGGGGCTTGGACGGTGTACGATAAGCACCTGTCTTTCATGGCGATGTTCAACGTGCTACACATCAAGCGATTTCCTTTGCAAAACTTTGCCCTTCGCTGGCTGATGCCTTGGTTGGCCTTGTTCGCTTTGCACCTGCCAGCTTGGTCGCAGTTTCGTGTCGAAGTCTCCGGTGTGGGCATGACGCAGTTGCCTGTCGTGATTGCGCCCTTCAAGGGCGAGGCGCAGGCACCCCAAAAAATTTCCTCGATTGTTTTGGCCGATCTGGAGCGGAGCGGTCAATTCAAAGGTTTGCCTGCGGGCAACGTTCAGCTCGATGAAGCGAGCCGTCCTGATTGGTCAGTTTGGCGTCAATTGTCGGCAGAAGCCTTGCTGGCCGGCTCTGTTACCCGATTGGCGGACGGTCGTTTTGATGTTCGAGCCCGTTTGTGGGACGCGGTCAAAGGCCAAGAAAAGGCCGAGTTCCGTGAGACGGTCCTTGCGGCTGATTTGCGCTTGTCTTCCCACCGCATGTCCGACTGGATTTACCAGCAGTTGACGGGGGTGCAGGGCGCATTTGCAACCCGTATTGCTTACGTCACCAAATCTTCAGGCCGTTATACCCTCTGGATCGCCGACTCTGATGGCGAGGGTGCCAAAGCTGCTCTGGGCAGCCCGGAACCCATCATTTCACCATCCTGGTCTTCCAGCGGCACGCAGTTGGCTTACGTGTCCTTCGAGCTGCGCAAGCCTGTGGTCTATGTGCACGAACTCGCCTCTGGTCAGAGACGTCCCGTGGCCAACTTCAAAGGCTCCAACAGTGCACCGACTTGGGCACCCGATGGGCGTTCTTTGGTCGCCACGCTCAGCCGTGATGGGGGCTCTCAACTTTTCAGGATCGATTTGAATGGTGGCGAACCCCGCAAACTGACGCAAGCGGGCTCGATCAACACCGAGCCTGTCTTCACGCCCGATGGCTCTGCTTTGTATTTCGTCAGCGACCGCGGGGGAAGTCCTCAGGTCTACCGCATGCCCGCTCAGGGCGGCCCTGCAGAACGTGTGACGTTTTCCGGCAGCTACAACATTTCTCCCGCCCTCAGTCCCGATGGGCGATGGCTGGCTTATGTTTCCCGCAGTGGTGCTGTTTTCCGTTTGCACATCATGGACTTGAACTCTGGCCAAGTCACGGCATTGACCGACACATCTGCTGACGAGCGCCCCAGCTTTGCGCCCAACAGCCGACTCCTTGTGTACGCAACTTTGCAGCAAGGTCAGGAAGCCTTGATGACGACGACGTTGGATGGCCGCATCAAAGCCCGTTTGTCAGGGCAGGGCGGCGATATCCGTGAACCCCACTGGGGTCCTTTGCGCAAATAATATTTGTTTGTTTTTTTTGATAGACGAGGTTGATGATGAAAAAAAGTGTCTGGGTTGGTTTGTTGATGGTGGCTTTGTTGTCTGGTTGCGCTTCGGGCGTGAAACTTGACGATGTGCCTGTGGAAGACAAGAGCGCGACCTCTTCGGGTGCCAACAGCCAAGGCATTGGTTCTGGGCAAAACGGCGTTGCCGGCGTGTTGACCGATAAGTCCGGAGCGGGTGTTGGACCTGCCGGTGTGGGGACCGTGGTGTATTTCGATTACGACAGCTACGTCGTGCGTGCGGAAGCCCGTCCATTGATCGAAACCCATGCCCGTTTCTTGAAAGCCAACCAGCAGCGCAAAGCTTCGCTGGAAGGTCACACCGATGAACGCGGTGGCCGAGAGTACAACTTGGCCCTGGGTCAAAAGCGTGCCGAAGCCGTGCGACAAGCCATGACATTGTTGGGCGTGTCTGACAGCCAAGTTGAGGCTGTCAGCTATGGCAAGGAAAAGCCTGCGGCCATGGGTTCGTCCGAAACGGACTTGGCCAAGAACCGCCGCGTTGAAATCCGCTACTGATCGTCAAGACCATGCGCCTGAATTTTCGCTTTTCATTGAACCAGCTTGCACTGGCCTTGGCATTGAGTGCCTTGACCGGGTTGGCTCAAGCGGCCTTGTTTGACGACGATGAGGCGCGCCGTGCCATTTTGGATTTGCGCCAGCGTTTGGAGCAATCGAACAAGAACTTCGCCGAGGAAAACGCGCAGTTGCGGCGCTCCTTGCTCGACTTGCAGTCGCAAATCGAAAGCCTTCGTGGCGATCTGTCCCAAAGCCGTGGCGCCCATGAAAACCTGGCGCGTGATGTGTCAGATATTCAGCAGCGTCAAAAAGATGTGGCGGCCGGTGTCGATGAGCGTCTGCGCAAATTTGAGCCTGTCAAAGTGTCTGTGGATGGGCGAGAGTTTCTGGTGGAACCCGCTGAAAAACGAGACTATGAAGGCGCCATGGATATTTTCCGCAAGGGCGATTTCGTGGCGGCTCAAACGGCTTTGGTGCAGTTCTTGCAGCGCAATGGCAAAAGCGGTTATGCCCCTTCGGCCTTGTTCTGGTTGGGCAATGCGCAGTACGCCAACAAGTCCTACAAGGACGCGATGGCCAATTTCCAGCAATTGCTGAATGTGGCGCCAGGTCATGCCCGCGCACCCGAGGCGATGCTGGCGATTTCCAATGTGCAACTCGAACTCAAAGATCTCAAAGCAGCGCGCAAGACGCTGGATGACTTGGTCAAGGCCTTTCCTGCATCTGAAGCCGCCAACACGGCGCGTGATCGACTGACGCGATTGCGTTAAGGCATGAGGCGTTTGTGATGTCATTGTTGCCATTGCAGGCCCAAAACCTGGAGGTTTTGGGCCTTTGTTTTGGAGTCGCATTTTTGTGGGGTGTGCTTTTGCAGCGCAGCCACTTTTGCACCATGGGCGCCATCAGCGATGTGGTGATGATGGGTGACAGCACGCGCCTTCGCCAATGGGTGCTCGCTGTGGCCATCGCTGTTCTCGGCTTTGGCTGCATGGCATGGTTGGGCATGATCAGTCCCTTCAATACCATTTATGGCACACGTGCACTCAATTGGCTGACCCTTTCTTTGGGCGGTCTGATGTTTGGTGTCGGCATGGTGTTGGCGTCGGGCTGTACCACCAAAAACATCACTCGCCTGGCGGGCGGTAATTTGAAATCGCTGGTCGTTCTCATGAGCATGGGCATCTTTGCCTTGGCCACCATGCGTGGTCTGCCGGCTGTCTGGCGTGTGCAAGTGCTGGACGCCTTTACTTTGCCGCTGTCAGCGCCTTTTGTGGGACAGTGGCTCAGTGCTTTGACCGGATGGTCTTTGCCCAAAGGCATGGGCGTCATGTCCGTGCTGTCATCGGCTGTGTTGATGGTCTGGGTTTTCAAGGATCGGGCTTTTCGTGCCGCCAGCGCGTACGGGCCGGGTTTGTTGAGTGGGGCAGTGGTTTGGGCTGTTTGGTGGATCAGCGGTGTCCATGGCTTCGTGCCTGAGCATCCCGAGACCTTGGAGGCGGTGTTCTTGACCACCGCAAGTGGCCGCATGGAGTCCATGAGCTTCACGGCTCCGGTGGCCTATACCCTGGATGCCTTCATGTATTTCAGCGATGGCAGCAAACGTGTGAATCTGGGCATGGCCCTAGCATTGGGCCTCCTACTGGGCGCTTGGGTCAGCACCGTTCAGCAAGGCGCGTTCCGATGGGAAGGCTTCACCCGCATGGACGATTTGGCCAGGCATGTGCTGGGTGGGGCCTTGATGGGCATGGGCGCTGTGATGGCCATGGGCTGCAGCATTGGTCAGGGCTTGTCGGGACTGTCTACCCTGAGTGTCGGCAGCTTGTGCGCGGTGTTGAGCATTGTCTTGGGTGCCGTGTTGACTTTGCAGTGGCAGCTTCGCCGAGCGGAGTCACAGGCATGAACGAATGGAACGATGAAGAGCAACGCCGCTTTGGCGGCTTGCAGCGCCTGTATGGCATGGATGGAGCCCAGCGCATCCGCCAGGCGCATGTGGTGGTGGTGGGCATAGGCGGTGTTGGCTCATGGGCCGCAGAGGCGCTGGCCCGCAGTGGGGTTGCTCGCTTGACGCTGGTGGACATGGACCACATTGCCGAATCGAACATCAACCGGCAAATCCATGCCCTGACGTCCACGGCAGGCCAAGCCAAGGTTGAGGCCATGCGTGAGCGCATCGCCTTGATCCATCCGCAGTGTCAGGTCGATGCGGTCGATGACTTTGTGTCGCCCGACAACTGGCCTGCTTTGTTGCCGGCCACGCCCGATGCCGTGATCGATGCTTGCGATCAGGTCAAGGCCAAAGTGGCCATGGCCGATTGGGCCTTGCGCCACAAAGTGGGTTTCATCACGGTGGGCGCTGCGGGCGGCAAACGACTGGCCCACAAAGTGGATGTGGACGACTTGTCCCGCATCACGCACGATCCCTTGCTGGCCCAAGTGCGTTACCGTTTGCGCAAGCACCATGGCGCCCCCAAAGGTGACAAGCGCATGGGCGTGCAAGGTGTGTTCAGCCGCGAGTCGGTCGCGCCGCCAGATGCCTCATGTGCCATCGAAGGCGATGGCTCGCTCAATTGCCACGGCTACGGATCGGTGGTCAGCGTGACGGCGACCTTTGGCATGTGTGCGGCTTCAGAAATTTTGAATTTTTTGGCCGCTGGCTCTCAGAAGACCAAAAAATAAGGCTATAATCTAAGTCTTGCTGCAGTGCACCGCAATGCAGCAAAGGGACCATAGCTCAGTTGGTAGAGCAGCGGACTTTTAATCCGTTTGTCGTGGGTTCGACCCCCGCTGGTCCCACCAATCCGAAAAGCACTTTGTATGAAAATACAAAGTGCTTTTTTCTTGGGTTTTTGCCATCATCCTGATGTGCCAACCCTTCATGCCCAACCGACAGCTGTCCATGAGCGCTCAACAGAACATCCAGAATGAATTGAAAAAAATGGTGCTTTGCGAGCCTTGCTCGGGCATCCAGCGCAATTGGCGCCGTGCGCCCGGTCATGCCGAACTGGTGCAAGGCACCAACCGCAAAGAGCTGCGCGACAGCGGCACGGTCACCATCACCCGCTACCGCTGTGACCGCTGCGGCACCAGCTGGGAATATGAAAACAACAAGGCCGACCAGCATGCAGGCTGGTCTGTGGTCGGTGGCTGATTTTTTGCACTGTCTATAAAAAAACCGGGCGACCTGCAAGGGCGCCCGGTTTTTTTCATGGTGCTGTGCGTTTTTAAGCAGCCGCTTCAAGCAAGGCCGTCAACTCCAGCCAGCGCTCTTCCAGCGAGGCCACTTCATCGGTCAAAGCCTTCAGGCGGCGACCGGCTTCGGCGATTTCAGTGGGCGGCAGGGGTGTGCTCAGTTGCGCTTCGAGCGCGGTTTTTTCTTGCTCAATCACCCCCATGCGCTGCTCGTTTTGTTCCAGCTCTTTTTTGAGCGGACGGGTTTGTGCAGCCAATTGCTGGCGGCGTTGCGCATCGAGCTTGCGTTGCTCGGCAGTGCTGACAGCAGCTTGCGCAGCCGGGGCCGGTGCTGCGACCACGGGTGCTGCAACAGGAGCTGCCACGGCGACTGCAGCGGGCACCGCCGAGGCGCTGCTGGCCGCGTCTCGGGCTGAATTTTTGGCTTCTTCGCGCAGGCGTTTGGACTCGTCCAGCAGGTAGCGCTGGTAGTCGTCCAGGTCGCCGTCAAAGGGCTCGACCTTGCCGCGGCCCACCATCCAGAACTCATCGCACACCGCACGCAGCAAGGCGCGGTCGTGGCTGACCAGCATGACGGTGCCTTCAAACTCGTTGAGCGCCATCGACAGCGCTTCGCGAGTGGCCAAGTCCAGGTGGTTGGTCGGCTCGTCCAGCAGCAAGAGGTTGGGGCGCTGCCACACGATCATGGCCAGCACCAGGCGGGCTTTTTCGCCGCCGCTCATGGTGCCCACGGCCTGCTTGACCATGTCGCCACTGAAGTTGAAGGTGCCCAGGTAGTTGCGCAAATCCTGCTCGCGGCTGGGCTCGCCGCTGTTCGGCCCCAGCTCTTTGGCCAGGCGGATCATGTGCTCCAGCGGGTTGTCCTGCGGGTGCAGCACGTCCAGTTCCTGCTGGGCAAAGTAGCCGATGTTCAGGCCTTTGCCTTCGGTCAGCGTGCCCGCCAGCAGCGGCATGGTCCGGGCAATGGTCTTGACCAAGGTCGATTTGCCCTGGCCGTTGGCTCCCAAAATGCCGATGCGTTGCCCGGCCAGTACCGATTTGCTCACGCCTTGCAAGATGGCCTTGGGCTCTTCGTCGACGATGTAGCCAAAGCTGGCATCGCTGATGGCCAGCATCGGGTTGGGCAGGTTGTTGGGCTCCTTGAAGCCGAAGGTGAATTCGGCCTCGGCCAGCAAGGGAGCCACTTTTTCCATGCGCTCCAACGCCTTGACCCGGCTTTGCGCCTGCTTGGCCTTGCTGGCCTGGGCCTTGAAGCGGTTGATGAACTTTTGCAGGTGGGCGATCTTGTCTTGCTGCTTGGCAAACGAGGCCTGTTGCAGCTCCATTTGCTGCGCGCGCAAGATTTCAAAGCCGCTGTAGTTGCTGCCGTAGCGTGTGAGTTTGGCGTGGTCGATGTGCAAGGTGACGTTGGTCACCGCGTCCAGAAACTCGCGGTCGTGGCTGATCACGATCATGGTGCCCGCATAGCGCTGCAGCCAGGCTTCCAGCCAGACCAGAGCGTCCAAGTCCAAGTGGTTGGTGGGTTCGTCGAGCAACAAAATGTCCGACGGGCACATCAGCGCCCGGGCCAGTTGCAAGCGCATGCGCCAGCCGCCCGAAAAGCTGTTGACGGGGTTGTTCAGTTCGTCCACCCGAAAGCCCAGACCCAAAATCAGCGCCTCGGCTCGGGGCAGGGCGTCGTGGTCACCGGCATCGGCCAGATCGGTGTAGACGTGGGCCATCTCCATGCCGTCGCCACTGGCTTCAGCGGCCACCAAACGCTGGCGCAGCTCGGCCAGGCGCGTGTCGCCTTCCAGCACAAACTCACTGGCGGGCTGGTCGGTCTCGGGCATGTTTTGCGCCACTTGCGCCATGCGCCAGGCTTTGGGCATCTCGAAGTCGCCGCCGTCTTCGTGCAGCGTGCCGTTGAACAGCGCAAACAAAGTGGATTTGCCCGCGCCATTGCGCCCGACCAAGCCGACCTTTTCTCCGGGGTTGAGGGTGACCGAAGTCTGGTCCAGCAACACTTTGGTGCCGCGGCGAAGGGTGACGTTTTTGAGGTTGATCATGAAAAAGCAGTGGCCGGACAGATTCCGGCAATGGGGGCAGAGTCAGCTTCAAGGCTGAGCTCAAAGGGCGTAAGCAGCCATTTTCGCCGATGTAGCGGTCGCTCAGATGGCCGGTTCAAAGTTTGACCGTCCCCGACTTCTCGGGGAGGGTATTCAGGAGGCCATGGACAAAGCGAGCAGGGCTTCGCGGGTGGTCAACAAAACTTGATCGTCGCCTGCACTGGTGTCGAGCCAGGCCACTTCCAATTCGGGAAAAGCCGCCATGAAATGCGCCACCTCGTTGCCGATCTCCAGCACCAGGACTGCGTGCTCACTCATGCGTGCAGGCGCATCTTTGAACAGCTGGCGCACAAAGTCCATGCCGTCCGTGCCGCCAGCCAAGGCCAACTCGGGCTCGGTGCGGTACTCCGCGGGCAGCGCGTCCATGCCGGCTTGGCACACGTAAGGCGGGTTGCACAGGATCAAATCAAAGGGGCCGGGCAGGGCCGCAAGGCCATCGCTGTGCACCAGTTGCACGCGGTCTTGCAGACCGTGGCGCTCCACATTGATGGCGGCCACGGCCAGCGCATCATGAGAAATGTCGGCCCCGGTGACTTGCACCTCTGGCCAGGCCAGCGCCGCCAGCACAGCCAGGCTGCCGTTGCCGGTGCACAGGTCCAGCACGTGTTGGGTTTGCTCGCTCAGCCAGGCGTCGATGGTGCCGTCGGCCAGCACCTCGGCGATCAGGCTGCGCGGCACGATGGCGCGCTCGTCGATGTAAAACGACACGCCTTGCAGCCAGGCTTCTTGCGTGAGGTAGGCGGCAGGCTTGCGGGTGGTGATGCGTGTTTCGATCAGCGCAGCGCAGGCCGCTTGCTGCTCGGGCGTTACAACTTGATCGGCCACCTCGTCCAGATCGGTGTCCAGCGGTAGGCCCAAGCGCCAGAGCACCAGCCAGACGGCTTCGTCAAAAGCGTTCTGGGTGCCGTGACCAAAGGCCACTTGGGCTTGTGTCAGGCGCTCGGCCGATTGCTCGATCAGTGAGGACAGGTTCAAAACGCTCATGCAGACAAGTCCAGGTTGAGTTGTTCCAGCGTTCGGCGGTAGATGGCTTTGAGTGGCGCAATGTCACTCAGCGCCACATGCTCGTTGACCTTGTGGATGGTCGCGTTGGGTGGGCCGAATTCGATGACCTGCGGGCAAATCTGGGCGATGAAGCGGCCGTCGCTGGTGCCGCCGGTGGTGGACAGCTCGGTGGTGAGGCCCGTTTCGTCGGCAATCGCTTTTTGCACAGCGGCCACCAAAGTGCCGGGTATGGTCAAAAACGGCAGGCCGCCAATCGTCCAGTTCAGCTCGTATTTCAAACCATGTTGGTCCAACACGGCCGTGAGGCGTTGCTGCAGGCTTTCGGGCGTGGATTCGGTACAAAAGCGGAAGTTGAAATCCACCACGCAGTCGCCGGGAATCACGTTGCTTGCGCCTGTGCCCGCGTGGATGTTGCTCACCTGCCAGCTGGTGGGTGGGAAGAAGGCATTGCCTTCGTCCCAGCGAATCGCCACCAAATCGGCCAGCGCGGGGGCCAGGCGGTGGATCGGGTTGTCGGCCAGGTGCGGGTAGGCGATGTGGCCCTGCACGCCTTTGACGGTGAGCTTGCCGCTCATGGTGCCGCGCCGGCCGTTTTTGATCATGTCGCCGGTTTGCTGCACCGAGGTGGGCTCGCCCACGATGCAAAACTGTGGCGCGTCGCCACGGGCTTTGAGCTTTTCACACACCACCACCGTGCCGTCAACGGCCGGGCCTTCTTCGTCACTGGTCAGCAAAAAGGCGATGCCTAGCTTCGGGTTGGGGTTAGCAGCCAGAAACTCTTGCACGGCCACCACCATGGCGGCCAGCGAGGTCTTCATGTCGCTCGCGCCCCGGCCAAACAACTTGCCGTCGCGGTGGGTGGGGGTGAAAGGGTCGGTGTCCCATTGGGTCAATGGCCCGGTGGGCACCACGTCGGTGTGGCCGGCAAAAGCCAGGGTCTGGTCCGAAGTGCCTGCGCGCTTGGCCCACAAGTTGCGAACGCGGAAGGTGTCGGGGCCAGAGTCCATGAACTCGCAAACAAAGCCCAGCGGTTTCAGGGCGTCGGCGATCAGGTCCAGGCAGCCCGCATCCTCAGGCGTGACCGAGGGTTTGGAGATCAGCTGCTCGGCCAGGCGCAGGGTGTCGTGACAAACGGAGGGGCGGGTGGTGGTCATCGTTTGGGGTCTCTCAAGAAGATGGATGCCGGGTCAAGCCCGGCATGACAACACGTGATAAGCAGGGCTTTGCACAAAACAAGCACAGTGGAACTGTCACCCCGGGCTTGACCCGGGGTCCATCTTTTGAGGTTGGGCCCGCACGAAGCGGGCGATGCGCTCAGCCGCTTCCAGGCACTCGGCGGTTTCGGCCACCAGGGCCATGCGGATGCGGCCACGGCCGGGGTTAGAACCGTTGAACTCGCGGGCCAAGTAACTGCCAGGCAGCACGGTGACGCTTTCGGACTCATACAACGCCTTGGCAAAAGCGGTGTCGTCGCCTTGCCAGCCCGCAGGCACACCGGCCCACAGGTAAAAGCTGGCGTCGGGCAGTTTCACGTCCAGCACTTCGGCCAGCACGGGGGTGACCTGTGCAAACTTGGTGCGGTATTGGTTGCGGTTGTCCACCACATGGGCCTCGTCGCCCCAGGCGGCCACGCTGGCCGATTGCACCACCGGGCTCATGGCGCTGCCGTGGTAGGTGCGGTAGAGCAAGAACTGCTTGATGATGGCCGCGTCGCCCGCCACAAAACCGCTGCGCAGGCCCGGCACATTGCTGCGTTTGGAGAGGCTGGTGAAGGCGATCAGGCGCTTGAAATCGGTGCGGCCCAGCTGATGGGCGGCTTCCAGACCGCTCAAAGGCGCTTCTTCGCGGAAATAAATCTCGCTGTAGCACTCGTCGGATGCGATCACGAAACCGTGCTGGTCCGACAGGGCAAACAGCTTTTGCCATTCAGTCAGCGGCATCACTGCGCCCGTGGGGTTGCCGGGCGAGCAGACAAACAGCAGCTGCGTGCGGGCCCAGACCTCGGCGGGCACGCTGTCCCAGTCGTTGGCAAAGTTGCGCGCTGGGTCGCTGGGCACGTAATAAGGCTCAGCGCCCGACAGCAAGGCCGCGCCTTCGTAAATTTGATAGAAGGGGTTGGGGCTGACCACGGTGGCGCCGGGGCGGGTCGGGTCGATCACGGTTTGCGTCAGGGCAAACAGGGCCTCGCGCGAGCCGTTGACGGGCAGCACCTGGGTGGCCGGGTCCAGCGTCAGGTCGTAGCGGGTTTTGAGCCAAGCCGCACAGGCTTTTCGCAAGGCGGGCTCGCCTGCTGTGGCCGGGTAGGCCGACAAGCCGGTGGCCACCGCCGCCTTGAGCGCTTCCTGAATGAAAGCGGGCGTGGCGTGTTTGGGCTCGCCAATGCCCAGGCTGATGGGCTTCAAGGCGGGGTTGGGCGTGACGGCGGCGAACAGTTGTTTCAGCCGTTCAAAAGGGTAGGGCTGCAGCTTGGCGAGAAGGGGATTCATCCCCCGATTATCCGGGATCGGTTGGGCCGGTTGGCTAAGGTAATATTGAAGACTGTTCCGGGCGTCCGGGTACAGGCTTTCAATCGGGCTGATGCACCGTGTGTTGCGTCATTTCGTTTACTCTTTTTTTGATCGATCCGACCGCCGTGCGTCTCAATTCCATCAAGCTTTCTGGCTTCAAATCGTTCGCTGAGCCGACCAACTTCCTGCTGCCCGGGCAGCTGGTGGGCGTGGTCGGCCCCAACGGTTGCGGCAAATCCAACATCATGGACGCGGTGCGTTGGGTGTTGGGCGAGTCCAAGGCGTCCGAGCTGCGTGGCGAGTCCATGCAGGATGTGATCTTCAACGGCACCACCACCCGCAAGCCCGCCAGCCGCGCCAGTGTGGAGCTGGTGTTTGACAACGCCGACCACCGGGCAGGCGGCCAGTGGGGCCAGTTTGCTGAGATCGCCGTCAAGCGCGTGCTGACCCGCGACGGCAACAGCAGCTACTACATCAACAACCAGCCGGTGCGCCGCCGTGACGTGCAGGACGTGTTTTTGGGCACGGGCCTGGGCCCACGCGCTTACGCCATCATTGGCCAGGGCACCATCAGCCGGATCATCGAGTCGCGCCCCGAAGAGCTGCGTTTGTTCCTCGAAGAGGCTGCGGGCGTCTCCAAATACAAGGAGCGCCGCCGCGAGACCGAAAACCGCCTGTCGGACACCCGAGAAAACTTGACCCGGGTTGAGGACATCCTGCGCGAGTTGAATGCCAACCTCGAAAAGCTCGAAAAGCAGGCCGAAGTGGCCCAACGCTACAACAACCTGCAGGCCGACAGCACGCTCAAGCAACACCAGCTGTGGTTCTTGAAGCGCCGCGATGCTGAAAGCGACCAGGGCAAAGTCAAGAGCGATGTGGACCAAGCGGTCAATGCGCTCGAATCGCGCATTGCCGATTTGCGCCATGTGGAGTCCGACCTGGAAACCATCCGCCAGGCGCACTATGACGCGGGCGACCAGGTCAACCAAGCGCAAGGCGCTTTGTACGAAGCCAGTGCCGAAGTGGGGCGCCTCGAAGCCGAAATCCGTTTTGTGGTGGAAGGCCGCCAGCGCGCCGAGCAGCGCCTACAGCAGTTGATGGAACAGACCGCCCAGTGGGGCACACGCAGCGAAGACGCCAAAACGGAGCTGGAAACCCTGGCCGAGCAAGCGGCCATGGCCGAAGACCAGAGCATGACGCTGGCCGCCCAGGTCGAAGACCAGGCCATGGCCTTGCCCGATCTGGAAGAAGCCTTGCGCAAAGCGCAAAACGACGCCACTGGGCAGCGCGCCAGCGTGGTCCAGGTGCAGCAGCAAATTGGCGTGCTGGCCGCAGACCAGCGCAACGTCGAAGAACAATCGCGCCAGCTCGAGAATCGCCGTGAACGCTTGCTGACCGATCGCAATGCCTTGGCCGCGCCCGATGAGGCCCGTCTGCACAATCTTCAAGAGCAGCTGGCTGCGGCCGAGGCCCAAGCGGCCGAATCGGAAGCCCGTTTGCACGACTTGCAAGAAATGGTGCCTGCGCTGGACGAAGACCGCCGTGAGCGCCAAAAAGCGGTCAACGAAGAGTCGGCCCGCTTGGCGGATCTGAGCGCCCGCATCGAGGCGCTCAAGGCCTTGCAAGAAAAAGTCCGCACCGACGGCAAGCTCAAGCCCTGGCTGTCCAAGCATGGAATGGATGGACTTGAAGGCCTGTGGAGCCGCATCCACATCGAGTCGGGCTGGGAAAACGCGCTCGAATCGGCCCTGCGCGAACGCCTGTCCGCCCTGGAAGTGTCTCGTCTGGACATGGTGCGCGCCTTTGCTGGCGATGCGCCTCCAGCCAAGCTGTCATTCTTCACTTCGCCTTTGGCCTCTAGCGCCAAGCCACGCAGCGGCATGCCGAGCGGCTGCCTGCCTTTGGCGCAAAAGCTGCGGATTTCGGATGCCGGTTTGTCCGCCTTGGTGACCGATTGGCTGCAAGGCTGCTACACCGCACCCAGCATCGAAGAAGCTTTGGCCTGGCGCAGCCAGCTCCAGCCGGGCGAAACGCTGTTGGTGCAAGCGGGCCATGCGGTCGACTTGAACAGCGTGGTCTTTTACGCGCAAGACTCCGAGCAAGCCGGTTTGCTGGGCCGCGCACAAGACATTGAAAACCTCGAAAAGCAGCAGCGTGCGCAAACCCTGATCGCCGAAGAAAGCCGCAGTGCGTTGGTGCGCGCTGAAGCGGCTTATGCCGATGCTTCGCAGCGTCTGATCACCGTGCGGCGCGAAGCGGCCGAAAGCCAGTCGCGCACCCATGAGCTGCAGGTGGAGACTTTGCGCCTGTCGCAACTGGTGGAACAAACCCGCGCCCGCAGCGAACAGATCAACAACGACCTGGCCGAAGTGGACGCTTTGCTGGAGGAGCTGCAAGAGCGGCGCGTCACGGCCGAAGCCCGTTTTGAAGAGCTGGACATGCAACTGGCCGACAGCCAGGAACTCCATGCGCAGCTGGACGAGCGCGTGATCGAGGCCGAGCGCAAGCTGGGCGAATGCCGTGAACAGCAACGCAGCCTGGAGCGCCGAGCCCAGGAGGCGCAGTTCTCGCAGCGCAGCCTGGATGCGCGCCGCGCAGAATTGAGCCGCACGATCGAGACCGCGCAACAGCAAGTGGCCAGCATCGACGCCGAAATGCAGCGCGCCCGCGACGAATTGAGCCGCTTGACCGATGCCGCTGCGCAAGCCGGTTTGCAAAACGTGCTGGCCGTCAAGATGGAGCGCGAGCAGGCCCTGGCTGCCCGCCGCAGTGCCTACGACGATCTGACCGCCAAACTGCGCGCCAGCGACGAACGCCGCGTGGCCTTTGAACGCGAGCTCGAGCCCCTGCGCCAGCGCATCACCGATTTACAGCTCAAGGAGCAAGCTGCCCGCTTGGGCCTGGAGCAATACACCCAGTTGCTGGCCGATGCGCAAGCCGATCTGGAAGCCGTGGCCCTGTCGATCGAGACCGGTCAGGTGCGCGTGACCGGTTTGCAAGGTGAGATCGACCGCATCCACCGCGAAATCACGGCCCTGGGCCCGGTCAACCTGGCCGCGCTGGAAGAGCTCTCCACTTCGCGCGAACGCAAGACTTTCCTGGACTCGCAAAATGCCGACTTGACCGAGGCCATGAACACCCTCGAAGACGCGATCCGCAAGATTGACGGTGAAACCCGTGAATTGCTGGGCGGCACTTTCAAGATCGTCAACGAGCATTTCAGCCGCATGTTCCCCGAGCTGTTTGGTGGCGGCAATGCGCGCTTGGTCATGACCGGCGACGAAATTTTGGATGCGGGTGTGCAGGTCCTCGCGCAGCCGCCTGGCAAGAAAAACCAGACCATCCATCTGTTGTCCGGTGGTGAAAAAGCCCTGACGGCGATTGCGCTGGTGTTTGCGATTTTTCAGCTCAACCCTGCACCGTTTTGCTTGCTCGACGAGGTGGACGCGCCGCTGGACGACGCCAACACCGAACGCTACGCCAAACTGGTCGCAGGCATGGGCAAGGAAACGCAGTTCCTGTTCATCAGCCACAACAAGATCGCCATGGAAATGGCCGAGCAGTTGATTGGCGTGACCATGCAGGAGCAGGGCGTTTCGCGCATTGTGGCTGTGGACATGGAGTCCGCAGTGTCTATGGCCGATGTGGCCTGAAATTGAAGATTTTTTATGCTGGATTCCTTGAGTTCTTTGCAAGTCAGCCTGGCCGGTATCGGTGGCCTGACCTTGGTGGCGGTGGTGATCTATAACTACTGGACATCGCGCAAAAATGCGCCGCGCCAGGCCGAACCGCTAACCGAGCCCTTGGCCGACCAGGCCTCAGCTCAGGGTGTATCCGAGCCACAAGAGCCGGTTTTGACCGATGACTTCGCCAGCCTGCCGCAACCCGAGCGCAAAGCCCAGCTGGATGCCTTGATCGACGTGATCGCCATGGTGGAAGTGGACCAGCCGGTGTCGGGCGATGCCGCCTTGGCCGCTTTGCCGTCCACCCGGCGCGTGGGCACCAAGCCTTTCAATGTGGAAGGCTGCAGCCAGCTCAACGGCGAGTGGGAGCCTTTGCTGCCCGGTCGCCGTTATTCGGCTTTTCAGGCGGGTGTGCAACTGGCCAACCGCATGGGTGCACTCAATGAAATCGAGTTCTCCGAGTTCGTGGTCAAGACCCAGGCCTTTGCAGATGCGGTCAACGGCACGGCCACTTTCAGCGACATGCTGGAAGAAGTGGCCCGTGCCCGTGAACTGGACCAGTTCGCCAGCGACCACGATGCACAGCTGAGCTTCACGCTGTGCGCCCGCGCTGCTGCTTGGAGCCCGGGTTATGTTCAGCAACATGCAGCCCGCCTTGGTTTTGTGGCGGGCGTGATCCCTGGGCGCATGGTCTTGCCGTCGTCGGTGCAGGGCTTGCCTCCGATCTTGTCTTTGACCTTTGACACCCAAGCTGCCATGGCCGATGACCCGGCGCTGTCGGCCATTCGCGAGTTTTCCTTGAGCCTGGATTTGCCCCAAATTGCCCGCGAAGACCATGCTTTCGGGCGTTTGCGCGAAGCGGCCACTTTGCTGACCAAAGATATGGATGGCTTGATCACCGATGGCGGTGGGCAGGTTCTGGGTGATGATGTGCTCGATCAAATCGCCATCGACTTGACGCAACTGTATGACGCGCTCGACCAGCGCGAGTTGTCAGCAGGTTCGCAGCAAGCACGCCGTCTGTTTTCTTGAGCGGGTCATCCATGTCCACACGGGACCTGTTTGGGGACGCGCCGCCAAGCGACGAGGACAAAGCCCGCGATGTGGCCCGCGCTGCCGAGTTGCGGGCACTTTTGCACCACCATGCGCATCGCTATTACACGCTGGACGCACCCGAAGTGCCTGATGCCGAGTACGACCGATTGTTTCGCGAGTTGCAAACGCTGGAAACCGCTCACCCTGAGCTGTTAACGCCCGACTCGCCCACGCAGCGTGTGGGCGGCAAGGTGCTGGACGCCTTTGCCTCGGTGCAGCACCGCGTCCCCATGCTCAGCATCCGCACTGAAACCGACACCGAAGCCAGCGGGGCCGAGGCTTTTGATGCCCGTGTCCGCAAAGAGCTGAACCTGAGCGAGGCCGAGCCTGCCGTTGAGTATGTGGCCGAGCTGAAATTTGACGGCCTGGCCATGAGCCTGCGTTATGAAAACGGCGTGCTGGTGCAGGCCGCCACGCGTGGCGATGGCGAGACCGGTGAAGAGGTCACTGCCAACATCCGCACCATCGGTCAGATCCCGCTGCGCTTGCCCGCCGATGCCCCGCCTGTGCTGGAAGTGCGCGGCGAGGTGTACATGCGCCGCGATGACTTTGAAAAACTCAATGAACGCCAGCGCGCACGCATTGCCGCGGGCATGAAGGGTGAAAAAACCTTCGTCAATCCGCGCAATGCGGCGGCGGGAGCGGTGCGCCAACTGGATTCGGGCATTGCCGCTGAGAGGCCCTTGAGCTTTTTCGCCTACGGCTGGGGCGACATCACGCCTTCTGCCGAGGGTGGCCCGGTCTGGGGCACCCATTTTGAAGCCTTGCAGCAACTCAAAAGCTGGGGCTTTCCGGTGGCCGAGCAAACCTCGTGTGTGCAGGGCGCTGCAGGCCTGGTGGGTTTTCACCAGCGCATGGCCGCTGAGCGCGATGCTTTGCCTTATGACATCGATGGTGTGGTCTACAAAGTCAACCGCCTCGACTGGCAGCAGCAACTGGGCTTTGTGACGCGCGAGCCGCGCTGGGCCGTGGCCCACAAATATCCGGCTCAGGAAGAAATGACCACCGTGCTGGCCATTGACGTGCAGGTGGGCCGCACCGGCAAGCTTACCCCGGTTGCCAAATTGGCGCCGGTCTTTGTGGGCGGCGTCACCGTGACCAACGCAACGTTGCACAACGAACTCGAAGCCCGACGCAAAGACGTGCGGGTGGGCGACACCGTGATCGTGCGCCGTGCGGGCGATGTGATCCCCGAGGTGGTGTCGGTGGTGCTCGACCGCCGCCCACCCGATGGGCCGCAATTCACCATGATGAGCCACTGCCCCGTGTGCGGCAGCTTGGCCGAACGCGAAGAAGGCGAGGCCGACCACCGCTGCACGGGTGGACTATTTTGCAGCGCCCAGCGCAAGCAGGCGGTCTGGCATTTTGCGCACCGCCGCGCCATGGACATTGAGGGCTTGGGCGACAAACTGGTGGACCAATTGGTCGACTCGGGTCGCGTCAACACCCTGGCTGATCTGTACAGCTTGCAACTGCAGGACTTGGCGGGCATGGACCGCATGGCCGAGAAGTCGGCCCAGAACCTGCTGGACGCGCTGGAAAAATCCAAACAAGCGACCTTGCCGCGCTTTGTGTTTGGTCTGGGCATTCGCCATGTGGGCGAAGCCACGGCCAAGGAACTGGCCCGTCATTTTGGCCAGCTGGCCGCCATCATGGACGCCAGCGAAGATGCTTTGTTGCAGGTCCCCGATGTGGGCCCCATCGTGGCGCACAGCATCCACACATTCTTTGCGCAAGCGCACAACCGCGAAGTGGTGCAGGCCCTGCGCGATGCCGGCATCCATTGGGCCGAGGGCGATGCCTTGGCGCCGACCGAAATGCCCTTGGCCGGTCTGACCGTGGTCCTCACAGGCTCTCTGCAAAGCATGGGCCGGGATGAGGCCAAGGACAAACTCGAAGCTTTGGGCGCCAAAGTGGCGGGCTCGGTCAGCAAAAAAACCAGCTATGTGGTGGCCGGCGCCGAAGCGGGCAGCAAGCTCGACAAGGCGCAAGCGCTGGGCATCCAGGTGCTGGACGATGCAGGCTTGGCCATGTTGTTGAACGGAGAAAAACCATGACGGTGCGTGACATTCTCAAAATGGGCGATGAGCGCCTGTTGCGTGTGGCCCCTGCGGTGACGCAATTTGATACGCCTGAGTTGCATGCCTTGGTGGCCGACATGCTGGAGACCATGGCGGCTGCGAATGGCGCAGGCCTGGCTGCGCCCCAGATTGGTGTGAACCTGCAGGTGGTGATCTTTGGCACGGGTGCCATCAATCCACGCTATCCGCATGAGCCAGCGTTTGCGCAAACCGTGCTCATCAACCCCGTGATCACCCCATTGGGCGCTGAAGAGCAAGAGGGCTGGGAGGGCTGCTTGTCCGTGCCCGGCATGCGGGCCATCGTGCCGCGCTGGCAACGCATCCGTTACACGGGTTTCGACGTCCAGGGTCAGGTGATTGACCGTACCGCCGATGGTTTTCACGCCCGGGTGGTGCAGCATGAATGCGACCACCTGATCGGCAAGCTGTACCCCATGCGGGTGCGTGACTTCAGCCGATTTGGCTTCACCTCGGTGTTGTTTCCGGGCTTGGACGACAACACCGACGATTGAAAACTCAAAGTCCTTTGAGTTTTTTCAGGGCCGACAGCAAAGTGGTGTCTTGCTTGGCGAAACAAAACCGGATGACTTTCTGGTCAAAACCGCCGCCATAAAAAGCCGACAGCGGAATCGCGGCCACACCGATCTCGGTGGTCAGCCATTTGCAAAAATCAGCTTCACTCAGGTTCTTTTCCGGCACGGACAGCGCCGAAATGTCCACGCACTGGAAGTAGGTGCCTTCGCCTGGCAGCAGTTTGAACTTGGTGTGGGCCAAACCCTCTCGGAACAGGTCCCGCTTGCGCTGGTAGAACGCTGGCAATTCAAGATAGGGTTTGGGGTCTGCCATGTAACGCGCCAATGCGTGCTGCATGGGGGTGTTCACGGTGAACACGTTGAACTGGTGCACTTTTCGAAATTCCGCCGTCAGTGCTGCCGGTGCGGCCACGGTGCCAATTTTCCAGCCGGTCACATGGTAGGTTTTGCCAAAGCTTGAGACGATGAAAGCCCGTGCCGCCAGACCTGCAAAATGGGCGGCACTCCAGTGCTGGTTGGGGGCATAGACCATGTGCTCATAAACCTCGTCACTGATCAGGATGATGTCGGTCGGGTCCAGAATTTCCTGCAGGGTGAGCATGTCCTGGCGAGACCAGATCATGCCGCTGGGGTTGTGGGGTGAGTTGATCAGGATGGCGCGTGTTTTGGGGCTGATGGCCGCACGGATCTTGTCAAAGTCCGGACGGAACGTGCCAGGGGTCAGGGGAACGCGCACGACCACGCCACCAGCCAGTTCGATGTTGGGCACATAGCTGTCGTAGCACGGCTCCAGCACAATGACTTCATCACCGGGATGCACGATGGCCAGGATGGTCGTCAGGATGGCTTGTGTGGCCCCTGCCGTGACGGTGATTTCGCTGACCGGGTCATAGTGGCGACCATACAAAGTTTCGATCTTTTGAGAGACCGCTTCGCGCAAGGGCGCGACACCCGTCATGGGCGGGTATTGGTTCAGGCCCTCACGCATGGCGTCGTCGACCAGATCCAGCAAGCGCGGATCGCAGTGGAAGTCCGGAAAACCCTGCCCCAGGTTGACAGCGCCTTTTTCGGCTGCCAAGGCAGACATGACGGTGAAGATGGTGGTGCCCATGTTGGGGGCTTTGGAGACCAGGTTCGGTGTGCGTGCGTTCATGGCGTTTAACAAAGAAAGGTGTGGAATACGAGGGGTCAGAGTTCGTAATCGTTGACATGACCGGTCATGGCTTTGGCGATCAGCGGTGCAGTCAGTCGATCACTGAGCAATTGTGCGAAATGGTAGACAAAGTGGCGCAGGTAGGCGCCGCGCTTGAAAGCCACGCGGGCCACGTTCATGCCCAGCAGATTGCCCAAGGGTCTGACGGCCAGGTCCTGAACCAGATCGTCCTTGACGGCCATCTCGGCCACGATGCCAATGCCCAGACCCAGCCGCACGTAAGTTTTGATGACGTCAGAATCGATGGCCTCTAGCGCGATGCGTGGCTCAAGTTTTCGGGCTGCAAAAGCGTGGTCGATTCGGCTTCGACCCGTAAACGACGGGTGGTAAGTGATCAAGGGTTGAGCGGCAATGTCTTCCAGCGATATGTGTTCTTTTGCCGCCAAAGGATGATCCAGGGGCAGGACCAACACATGTTGCCATTCATAGCAGGGCAGGGTCACCAGCTCTTCATAAGCGGACAAAGATTCTGTAGCGATGCCAATTTCAGCGGTGTCATCGAGCAGCATTTTGGCCACCTGGTCGGGGGCGCCTTGGTGCAGACTGATGTTGACCAGCGGGTATTTATCGCGCAGCTTGGCCACCGGCAAAGGCAAGACGTAACGCGCTTGGGTGTGGGTGGTGGCAATGGACAGGGTGCCACTGTCCTGGGCACTGTATTGGTCACCTATTTTGCGCAAATTGCCCACTTCACGCAGGATCACTTCGATGCTCTGCAGGACATGCTGGCCAGGCTCGGTGATGCGTTTGAGGCGTTTGCCATGCCGGGCAAAAATCTCGATGCCCAGCTCCTCTTCGAGTTCAATGATGGCTTTGGACACGCCCGGTTGCGAGGTGTGTAAGGCCTTGGCTGTTTCGGTGAGGTTCAGGTTACGTCGGGCAGCTTCTTGAACGAAGCGAAATTGGTGAAGGTTCATATGCTTGATGTCATATTGATCACCATCATTATGCTTTATGAGTCTATGCGGATGCTGCGGCGATGTCAGCCAACAGCGCCGTCATGGCTGGATGCTCGCCCACCGATGGGGTGAGTTCAAACGCCATCTGTGGATAAGCCAAGCGCAGCTCATCGACCAGTTTGGGCAGATCTTCTCTGGCATGTCGGCCTACGCCCAGAAACATGGGCACGATGCGCAGTCGGGTCAAGTTCTGAGCCATGAGTTGCTCGACCACCGTGGCCAGATCGGGCGTGGTCAATTCCAGAAATGCACATGCGACAGGAAGATCCGGCCAGCGCTGGCGCATGCTTTGGGCGACGGCATCGATGGGCAGGCGCCACAAGGGATCGCGTGATCCGTGGGCAAACAAAATAACACCAGTGCCGACAGGAAGTTGTTGTGTCATCGCCGTAAGACCATCCACCAAAATGCGGCCAAGGATATGGCGCTGTAAATCAAGGAGGGCGCTGCTGACGTGAGCCAAGGCTCCCAGTTTTGCAAGTCACCAACAAAGCGGAAGACGTTGTTGAGCAATGAAAAACTGATGCCTGCCAGCACACCCAAAAACACATGGCCTGCAATTTGTCCTGTGCGAAAGTGCAAATAGGCAAACGGCAAAGCCAGAACCAGCATCACCAAGCAGCTCAAGGGGTAGAACACTTTGCGCCAGAATTCAATTTCGTAGCGCTGGGAGTTTTGATTGTTGCTGGACAAATGCCGCATGTATTTGAACAGCTCCCAAGTCCGCATGCGATCGGGGGTGAGCAACGCTGCCGCCACCATGTCAGCGCTGATCTCGGTAGGCCAAAGCAGCTCTTGATGCTTTTGGGAGACGTATTTCAGCGTGCTTGATGGCTTTTCTATACCGACCGTTTTTTGGGCAACTTGCTGCAAAGCCCATTGCCCGTTGTGTATGTCAGCTTGCTCGGCGGTGGTGATGCCCAGCAATTGGCCTGCCTCGTTGAACTCGTGGATGCGCACATTGCGCATGTGCGCGATGCCATCGAAACTGCGCACATTGACCGCGAAATGACGCTCATTTTGTTTTTCTTTGAGCCACGCGCCGGTTTGGCCAATGGTCAAATGACCCTGGTACAGCGCTTTGACTTGTATGGCCTGCCGATCGGCCCACGGGGCGATGTAATCACCGATCACAAAGGTCAGACCCACAAAAATCACCCCAAGGCGCAGCAAGGTGACCAATGCGCGCAATGGGTCAAGCCCACCCGTTCGCAAAATGGTGAATTCGGAACTTTGAGCCAAGCGCGCCATCACGAAAATACAACCAATCAGCACCGACAAAGGCAGCAATTGGTACAGATGCTCGGGAACCTTCAACGCAATGTAGAACAAGGCTTGTTGCAATTGATAGCCTTGAGCCGCGTGTTTCGCGACAGCTTGCAGCTCATCGACGAGGTCGAAAAACATGAACAAGGCCAAAAATCCGACAGCCACAAAAGCCACGGCTGTGATGATCTCTCCATGCAAAAGACGCCGGACGGTTTTCATTTCAGCCCTCCCTTGGCGTCGGTTTTACGCACCCAGAAAGAACGCCAGGACCCATTCATGTGGCGAGCCCACAACCAGCTTGCCGCAAGCAAAAAGACGCAGCCATGCAGGGCAATCAGGAAAGACAAGAGCTGCACGCGACCGGTTGCCACCCAGCTTTGACCCACGTTCAGCATGTTGTAGTAGGCGATGAAAATGAACAGGGCCAGTCCTAGGTGGTAGCTTTTGCCGACACGTGGGTTGATGGCCGAGACGGCCAATGCGAGCAACACCAAGTTGATGGCCGCCAGGCCCAAGCCCAATCGCCAACCGAGCTCACCCAGGTTTTCACGTGTCGGATTCTTCAACAAGTCCCAACTGGCGGTGTGTCGGCTGCTGAGCGATTCGTTGGACGGCAAAACATCGTCATCCACCAGCACTTCGTAATGCTCAAACTGTGTCAGGCGTGTTTCACCCGTGGCGAGGTTGGTGGACCATTGTCGGCCTTTTTCCAGCTTCAAAAATCGTTCGTTACCCACCAAGTCGATGCGTCCTTGTTGTGCCGTGGTGACGATTTCCAGACCGGCTTCGATGCTGGACACAAAGACGTTTTTGCCAAAACGGTTGTCCGGGCTGTCTTTGTCGATGAAAAAAACGCGCTTGCCTCCTGAAGACTCCTGAAATTGCCCAGGGGCTATCCGCTCAAGGTCATTGCGTTGTTCGTAGCGGTGTTGCAGTTCCTGGATTTGAAGGTTGCTCCATGGCCATGCGAACAGCGCCAACAAGACGATGATCAGCAACACAGGCCAAGCAAAACGCAACAGTGGCTTGACGAAATTGGCCAGCCCCTGACCACTGGAGAACCAGATCACCATCTCGCTGTCGCTGTACATGCGAGAAAGTGTGGAAACCACTGCAATGAACAAGCTCAGCGTGATGATGGTGGTCATTTGGCTCAAAACACTGAAGCCCATGACCAGCAAGACTTCGGAGGGGTTGACGCTGCCTCGGCTGGCTTGCCCCAGAGTCCTGATCAAAATGACGGTCATCACGATGGTGATCAATATCACCAGCGTGGCACCGAAATTGCGCGCAAGGTCCTTGCGTAAAGAGGAATGGAATAACATTGGCAGGAAGGAAAAACTGAATTATGAACTTCGAAATCCAAAAACGTGCCTTGTCCCGTGTCATTCGTGACGATCTTGATGCTTTGATTGTTTTCTGGCCCTCGCAACCAGATGCGACTTCCACAGAAAAAGATCCCATCAGCACCCTGGTACAGCAAGCGGTCCAAAAGGGTGACTTCGAGCTCAAAACAGGTTCTGTTTTGAGCACCTACGGACAGGCGGGCACCAAGGCACGCCATGTGATCGTGGCATGCACAGGTGAAAACAAAGCGACACAGATTCGAATCGCCGCGACGGCCGCTTGGGCTGCGCTGAAGTCCGCCAAGGTCAAGCACCTCGGTGTTTACGCACATGGCCAATGGTCGGCCAACAGCCTGCAGTCGGCGGCAGCGGCGCTGGCTGACGCCAGTTACATCTACACCACGACTTTGAGCAAACCTTCATACAGGTCTTTGAAGCAGATCACGTTCAGTGCATCAGAAGTCAATGCGGCGCACAAAACGGCTCTGGCGCAGGCACAAGCCCTGTCGGCGGGTGTTGAATTGGCCAAAGAATGGGCCAATCGCCCGGCCAACCACGCCACGCCCACCATGCTGGCCCAGGCGGCTCAAGCCATAGCCAAAGGTGCGGCATTCAAATGTGAAGTCTTGGGACCCAAAGAGGTCGCCAAACTGGGCATGGGCTCTTTCATGGCGGTGGCTCGGGGTGCTGCTGAGCCTTTGCGTTTCATCGTGATGCGCTACAACGGCGCGTCCAGCACACAGGCACCGGTCGTGCTGGTGGGCAAGGGCATCACCTTCGACACCGGAGGCATCTCGATGAAGCCTGCGGCTGAAATGGATGAAATGAAATACGACATGAGCGGCGCGGCCAGTGTGCTGGGTGTGTTCAAGGCTTTGGGGGAACTCAAGCCAGAGATCAACGTGGTGGGCCTGATCCCCGCGACTGAGAACATGCCCGATGGCCTGGCAGTCAAGCCCGGTGATGTGGTCACCAGCATGAGCGGTCAAACCATCGAAATCCTGAACACCGATGCAGAAGGGCGCTTGGTCTTGTGCGATGCATTGACCTATGCCGAGCGCTTCAAGCCCCAGGCCGTGATCGACATCGCCACCTTGACAGGCGCTTGTGTCATCGCCTTGGGAGGGGTTCGATCAGGCTTGTTCACCAGCGACGACGAATTAGCGCAACAGCTGCAGCAAGCGGGTGACAACGCTGGCGACTTGTGCTGGCGCATGCCGATGGACGATGAATACGCCGAGGGCCTGAAAACCCGTTTTGCCGATGTGGCCAATGTGGCCGGCCGACAAGCCGGATCGGTGACCGCTGCCAAGTTCTTGCAGCGTTTTGCCAAGAAATACCCCTGGGCGCATCTTGACATTGCTGGCACAGCTTGGCGCAGTGGGGCCGCCAAAGGCGCCACAGGCCGCCCGGTGGCCTTGCTGATGCATTACCTCTTGTCCAAGGCGAGCACGCCAGCCCGAGCCCCTCGTCGTCGATGACTGTGGCCATGACCCGAATTGAATTCCATTTCAACGCGCCAGAGCGCTTGCAATACGCCTGTCGCCTGCTGCGCAAAGCCAATGCACAAAACTTGCGCATTGGGGTGCTGGGCTCGGCGGCGGCTTTGCGCCAACTCGATTCGGCTCTGTGGACCTTTTCCGCAGCGGATTTTTTGCCACACAGCACGGCAGCTGACAGCCCAGAAGTGCAAAACGCCTCGCCGATTTTGTTGAGTGAAGATGCCGACCTGTGCGCCGGGCGGCAAGTGCTGGTCAATTTGGGCGATGAGGTGCCAGCAGGTTTTGAGCGCTTTGAGCGCTTGATTGAAATCGTGGCGGTGGACGACCATGGCCGCATGACGGCGCGCCAGCGATGGAAGCATTACACCGCCCAGGGCTATGATTTGTTGCAACACGATTTATCCAAACGGAGCGCGTCATGAACATGGATTCACCCTCTGGCGCAGCATCCGCAGCCATTCCAGTGCTGACCCATGTCGTGCCCACGTCCGATATCCCGGCCGCTGTTCTGGTCGCATTGGATGCCCGTATGGCCGAGAAAGCCTCTGTGTTGGCGCTGTCTGCGGAACTGATGCAAAACCTGCGACCCGAGCTCGACCGCATGGCCTCGGAGCTGGTGCAGCGAAGCGTTGAAGGCATGTGGGCCAAACGCGCTGAAATCTACAAAAACATCAGCCGATCACCTGACGAGGACAGGTGATTTAGGTTTTCCCTGAGTCACAAATTGCATCAATTGCAGTATGGTTCAGCGTTGCTTGATTGAAGCAATTTCTAATTCGGAGTTCTTATGAAATTTTCAGGTCATCGTTCTTTGTCTGTGGTCGCTGTGGCCGTCGCTGCCGTGCTTTTGGCGGGCTGCGGCAAGAAAGAAGCCGCATCGGATGCGCTTGTGATCAAAATTGGCCACGTGGGCCCGGTCAGTGGTGCCATCGCTCACTTGGGTAAAGACAACGAAAACGGCGCCCGGATGGCGATTGAAGAACTCAATGCTGCCGGCCTGAAAATGGGTGAGAAAGTTGTCAAGTTTGAATTGCTGGCTGAAGATGATGCCGCTGACCCCAAGCAGGGTACGGCGGCCGCGCAAAAGCTGGTGGACGCCAAAGTCAACGGCGTGATTGGCCACCTGAACTCTGGCACGACCATTCCTGCCTCACAGATTTACAACACGGCAGGTATTCCCCAGATTTCGCCATCGGCGACCAACCCCAAATACACCCGTCAGGGCTACACCGGCGCTTTCCGCGTGGTGGCTGACGACGTGCACTTGGGCGGCACGCTGGGCAAATACGCGGTGGAAACCCTCAAAGGCAAAAACATTGCCGTGATCGACGACCGTACCGCTTACGGCCAGGGTGTGGCCGAAGAATTCAAAAAGGGCGCGACCGCTGCTGGCGGCACCATCGTGGGCCATGAGTTCACGACCGACAAGGCTTCTGACTTCAACGCCATTTTGACCACCTTGAAGGCCAAAAAACCGGATGTCGTCTTCTTCGGCGGTATGGACGCTGTGGCTGGCCCGATGCTGCGCCAGATGAAATCCCTGGGCATCAACGCCAAATTCATGGGCGGCGATGGCATCTGCACCACCGAGTTGGCCAAGCTGGCTGGTGATGCCATGAAAGACGAGACCGTTTTCTGCGCTGAAGCCGGCGGTGTGGAAGGCGAGCAAAAAGCTGGCATGGACAAGTTCCGTGCAGACTTCAAAGCCAAGTTCAACGCTGATGTGCAGGTCTATGCACCTTATGTGTACGACGCCGTGAAAGTCATGGCGACCGCCATGGTGAACGCCGGTTCTGCCGATCCAGCCAAGTATTTGCCCGCTCTGAAAGCCATCAAATACAAAGGCGTGACCGGTGACATCGTGTTTGACGAAAAAGGCGACATCAAGAACGGCGCTTTGACCCTGTACACCTACAAAGGTGGCGAACGCGCCCAGTTGGCCGTGGTTCGCTGAAGCAACCCGCCCCCTAACGGGGGTGTTTGGGCATAAAAAAAGCCTGCACTTGCGTGCAGGCTTTTTCGTTTCTGGCGGAACAGGCGGGATTCGAACCCGCGGTGGGCTATTAACCCACACACGCTTTCCAGGCGTGCGACTTAAACCACTCATCCACCGTTCCAGAGCCTCTGATTGTAGCAGTGGAAATACCCGTTTTTGAGAGCCTTGGGCAAATCGCAGGGTGGATCGGGTGCAGGTTTTTTCAGGAAATCTGATCTTTGTCGCGTGGAAGTCACTTTTTATCCTTAAACTTCGCGCCTGTTTCTCCCTCTTTGGGGCTTGAGCCCACCTCCGCCATGAAATTTCGCTTTCCCATCGTCATCATTGACGAAGACTACCGTTCTGAAAACACTTCAGGCTTGGGTATCCGCGCTTTGGCGGACGCCATCGTCAGCGAAGGCTTCGAGGTTTTGGGTGTAACCAGTTATGGTGACTTGTCGCAGTTTGCGCAGCAGCAAAGCCGTGCCAGTGCGTTCATCCTGTCGATCGATGACGAAGAGTTTTCGCCCGGTCCGGATCTCGACCCCGCTGTCATCAGTTTGCGTGCCTTCATCGATGAAGTGCGCCGCAAGAATGCCGATGTGCCGATCTACATCTACGGCGAGACCAAGACCAGCCAGCACTTGCCCAACGACATCCTGCGTGAGTTGCATGGCTTCATCCACATGTACGAAGACACGCCCGAATTCATGGCGCGTCACATCATCCGCGAAGCCAAGAGCTACCTGGAAGGTCTGCAGCCACCGTTCTTCAAGGCCTTGCTCGATTACGCCGAAGACGGCTCGTACTCTTGGCACTGCCCCGGTCATTCGGGTGGCGTGGCTTTCCTGAAAAGCCCGGTGGGCCAGATGTACCACCAGTTTTATGGCGAGAACATGCTGCGCGCCGACGTGTGCAATGCGGTGGAAGAACTCGGCCAGCTGTTGGACCACAACGGCGCCATTGGCGAAAGCGAGCGCAATGCGGCGCGCATTTTCAATGCCGACCATTGCTTCTTTGTGACCAATGGCACCAGCACCTCCAACAAGATGGTCTGGCACCATGCCGTGGCCCCTGGTGATGTGGTGGTGGTGGACCGCAATTGCCACAAATCCATCCTGCACTCGATCATCATGACCGGGGCGATTCCCGTGTTCTTGAAGCCCACACGCAACCATTTCGGCATCATCGGCCCGATCCCCAAGAGCGAATTCGAACCCGCAGCCATCCAGGCCAAGATCAAGAAGAACCCGTTGCTCAAGGGTGTGGACGCCAAAAAGGTCAAGCCACGCATCCTGACCCTGACGCAGTCAACGTACGACGGCGTGCTCTACAACACCGAGACCATCAAGGGCATGCTCGACGGTTATGTGGAGAACCTGCACTTTGACGAGGCCTGGTTGCCACACGCAGCATTCCACCCGTTTTATGGTCCGTACCATGCCATGGGCAAAAAGCGCGCCCGTCCCAAAGAGTCGATGGTTTATGCCACCCAATCCATTCACAAGCTGTTGGCGGGCATCAGCCAGGCCAGCCATGTGCTGGTGCAGGATGCGCAAAACACCAAGCTGGACCGCCCGTTGTTCAACGAGGCGTACCTGATGCACACCTCGACCAGCCCGCAGTACAGCATCATCGCCAGCTGCGATGTGGCAGCCGCCATGATGGAGCCACCTGGCGGCACCGCGCTGGTGGAAGAGAGCATTGCCGAGGCTTTGGATTTTCGCCGTGCCATGCGCAAGGTGGATGCCGAATACGGCAAGGATTGGTGGTTCAAGGTCTGGGGACCGGAGAAGTTTGGCGAGGAGGGCATTGGCCGCGCCGATGATTGGATTTTGCGCAACGACCCGCGCAAGAAGGCCAGCAAATGGCACGGCTTTGGCCAGCAGCTGGCCGATGGCTTCAACATGCTCGACCCGATCAAATCGACCATCGTGACGCCCGGCCTGGACCTAGATGGCAAGTTCGACAAGACCGGCATCCCGGCTTCGATCGTCAGCAAGTTCCTGACCGAGCACGGCGTGGTGGTCGAAAAGACAGGCCTCTACAGCTTCTTCATCATGTTCACCATCGGCATCACCAAGGGCCGCTGGAACACGCTGTTGACGGCTTTGCAACAGTTCAAGGACGATTACGCCAAGAACCAGCCGATGTGGAAAATCCTGCCCGAGTTCTGCCAGAAGCACCCCCGCTACGAGCGCATGGGTTTGCGAGACCTGTGTCAGCATGTGCACGAGATGTACGCCAAGTACGACATCGCGCGCCTGACCACCGACATGTATCTGTCAGACCTCGCGCCAGCCATGAAGCCTTCGGATGCCTACGCGCACATTGCCCAGCGCAAGACCGAGCGCGTGGAAATTGATCACCTGGAAGGCCGTATCACCGTGGGCTTGGTGACGCCTTACCCACCAGGCATTCCTTTGCTGATTCCTGGCGAGGTTTTCAACAAGAAAATCGTGGACTACCTCAAGTTCGCCCGCGAGTTCAACGAGAAGTGCCCTGGCTTTGAGACCGACATCCACGGCTTGGTTGAGATCAAGGACGAAGACGGCAAGAAGCGTTACTACGCTGATTGCGTGCGGGAGTCCTGATCGGTTTGGCCCTGGGCAGACGCCAAGGTTCGGACAACAAAAAAGCGGCCAAGGCCGCTTTTTTGTTGGGCGCAGCGCAATCAGGCCGCTTCGGCAGGTTCGGCAATGCCGCCCACGACTTGGCTGAAGCCACCGTCCACATAGGTGATCTCCGCGGTCACGCCTGCGGCCAGATCGCTCAGCAAGAAAGCGGCCACATTGCCCACGTCATCGATGGTCACGTTGCGGCGGATGGGTGACGTTTCGGCCACCACCGACAGGATTTTGCCGAAGCCCTTGATGCCGCTGGCCGCCAGGGTTTTGATGGGGCCGGCCGAGATGCCGTTGGCACGCATGCCGCGGCCTTGGCTGCCCAGAGATTCGGCCAGGTAACGCACTGAGGCTTCCAGGCTGGCTTTGGCCAGGCCCATGGTGTTGTAGTTGGGCACGTTGCGGATGGCACCCAAGTAGGTGAGGGTCAGTACAGACGACTTGTCGTTCAGGTAGGGCAAGCAAGCCTTGGCCATCGCAGGGAAGCTGTAGGCGCTGATGTCGTGGGCGATCTTGAAACCTTCACGCGACAGACCGTCGAGAAAGTCGCCGGCGATGGCTTCGCGGGGAGCGTAGCCGATGGCGTGCACGAAGCCGTCGAACTTGGGCCAGTGGGCCGACAGATCGGTGAACAGCTTTTCAATTTGCTCGTCGCTGCCGACATCGCAATCGAACACCAACTTGGAGCCAAAGTCGGCTGCGAATTCGGTGATGCGGTCCTTGAAACGCTCGCCGACATAGCTGAACGCCAGCTCGGCCCCTTGGGCATGGCAGGCCTTGGCGATGCCATAGGCGATCGAGCGGTTGGACAAAACGCCGGTGATCAGCAGTTTTTTGCCTGCGAGGAAACCTGTTTGGGTGGTCATGGAAGTCTTCTTTCGGAAAAAAATCTGGGTGGGATTGTCGCACGCGCCACCCTGTGGTTTCAGGCGCTGCCCCAGCCGCGCCAGCGTGCAAAGGCGATGGCTGCCATCGGCATCAGCAGACCGATCAGCAAGGTGCTGAGCAGCAAGCCGCTCAGATCGGCGTAATTGGCCGGAACGGTCACGCTTCCAGCGGCGTCACGCACTTGGCGTGTCAGCGTAAAAATCTGATTGAGGTACTTGGTGCCCAACTGTGCGGCCGACAGCGCCAGGTTGGTGAAGCTGGCCATGACCGCGAAGTAGGTGGCCTTCAGGTGGGGTGGGGCGGAGTTGGCAATCCAGACCAGCATCGGAATCATGCTGATTTGGCCCAGTGGCGACTCCAAAGCGGTATCGACGATGGCGATAAACCGTGCATCGACCACGCCGCCCGTGTGTGCGGCCGTCCATTCGTGCAGACCCAAGCTCATGCCCAGGGTGGGCAAGCTGAGCAAGGTGCCCAGCACCGTGAGCGAACCGACCACATAAAAAATCGAGCGGTCCGTCATGAAGCGGCGAAACACGAACATGCCAGCGAGTGCCAGGGTGCTGCCAATCAGCGACAAGACCGAGAAAAAGGGCTGATCAAAGCCCAGTTGATCGATCATCCACCATGACATGCCGGCCCCGGTGCCGGGTACGGCGCGAAACATGAAGATCACCAAAGCTGTGCCCAGCAGGGTGTGACGTGCAGCAGGTTCCAGCTCACGCATCAGGCGTGCCATGAGTACGCCGATGATGAGCATGGAACTCACAAAAATCAGTTCCTGGCTGAAACGCCAGCCTGACAAACCCAGACCAATGGTCAAGGTCACAAACACCAGGCTGCCGCCGAGCAGCACCGCATTGGGCGTCGTGTCGCCATCTTCCGGCTGGAACAAGGCCATGGCCTGGGCCCGACTCAGTCCCCGCGCCATGTGTTGCTTGACTTGGGCGTTGCGCTGCACGCGTGCCACCAGCAAACCAATCACCGACAGCAAAGGAATGACCAGGGCCATCAGGTAAAGGTTGCGGTAGGTGAGCGTTTTTTCGGCCGCACTCAGGGTTTGCACATCGGCGAACATGCTCAGATTGATCAGCGCCACGAGGATGGTGCCGCCCACGATCGCCACGCGTCCCAGGGTTTGCATGGTGGTGTGCATCCGTTTGAGCGAGGCGGCATCGACCGGCGTGCCGTCTGCGTGGCACTTGGGTACCGCCTCAACGGTCATGGCGTCTGCGGTCGCGTCTTGCAGCACATAGCCCACCGGACTGAGCAGTGCGGCCAGAACGAACCAGGAATTGACACTCCACACCGAGGCCATGGCCTCGCGCTGCCCCACCAGCCCGGCCATAATGAGCAAGCTGGCTGTGATCAGGCTGGCCCCTAAAACGATGAAACCCGCTTTGTAGCGCCAGAAAATATCCACCAAATGCCCAATCGGCATTTTGAGCGCCCATGGCAAGCCGGTCCAAAAGGCCAGTGCTGCCAGAAATTCTGCCGGCAAACCCAGGTGCTCTTTGACGAAAAATGTGCCCACGATGCCGGTGAGGCCCTGCACGCCAGCGGCCATATAAACCATGAGTGGCGGCAAATAGGACCAGCGCATGTCGCGACCCAAAGACCAGACGTTCTCGTCCATCCAACGTGATACCGTATTCAAAACATGCCCCTGTGAATGCTTTTGACGGCCCATTGTGCCTTGCCGTCGGCCCCGGGATGCCCTAGCCTGGCCCGATGCGCTTTCATGCTCATATTTCTCTTAAAAATCACACACTTAGCGCATTTATCGGATAGAATACCGGCTTCACGACCAAACGGGCGGGTTTTCACCGCCCGTTTTTTTTGGTCTTTCATTTTTAAGTTTGACATTTCGAAGTTCTGTGGCACTGCAACAAATCGTTGAAGAAACCGTGATCGGCCTGGGCTATGACCTGGTCGAAATTGAACGCTCTGCGGGCGGCTTGCTGCGCATCACGATCGATTGGCCATGGCAGCCTGGCTCTGATGCCTTCATCACGGTAGAAGACTGCGAAAAAGTCAATCGGCAGTTGCAGTTCGCCCTCGAAGTCGACGGCGTGACCTACAACCGCCTTGAAATCTCATCCCCAGGTATTGACCGGCCACTGCGCCACGAAAAAGACTTTGAACGTTTTGCAGGCGAGTTGATCGACCTGACGCTCAAAGCCCCCATGGGTGAAAGCGCCCAAGGCATGGTCAGTGCCAACCGCAAAAAATTCCGCGGCACGCTCGAGCGTGACGCCGCAGGCACAGGCTGGCAAATCGTCTGGAGCGACGAGCCAGCCGTCAAACCAGGCCAAAGGATCAGTAAAAAACGCGTGCCAGCCCCCTTGCATGCACTGGGTTTCACGCTGGATGAACTGCGTGAAGCCCGTTTGGCACCTGTTGTGGATTTCAAAGGGCGCAAGCCCAAGGCGCAAGCCTGACCTTGTGTCGGCTGTTGAATATGTGAATCGGGGCTGCACAGCAGTCCTACTGGATTAGGAGAGTCGAGTCATGAATCGCGAAATGTTGATGTTGGTCGATGCCATCTCACGTGAAAAGAACGTGGAGCGCGACGTGGTGTTTGGTGCCGTGGAAGCCGCCTTGGCCCAAGCCACCAAAAAGCTGTATCCCGGCGAAGTGGATATCCGCGTGTCGGTCGACCGCGACAGCGGCAGCTATGAAACTTTCCGCCGCTGGCACGTGGTGCCCGATGAAGCTGGCCTGCAATTGCCCGAGCAAGAAATCCTCTTGTTCGAAGCCAAAGAACAAATCCCGGACATCGAAGTTGACGAGTACATCGAAGAGCCGATCGAGTCATTGCCCATTGGCCGCATTGGCGCGATGGCGGCCAAGCAGGTGATCTTGCAAAAAATCCGCGACGCCGAACGTGAAATGCTGCTCAACGACTTCATGTCGCGTGGCGAAAAGATCTTTGTGGGCACCGTCAAGCGCATGGACAAGGGTGACATCATCTGCGAAGCAGGCCGCGTTGAAGGCCGTCTGCGTCGCAGCGAGATGATCCCCAAGGAAAACCTGCGCAGCGGTGACCGTGTGCGCGCCATGATCATGGACGTGGACCTGACCTTGCGCGGCGCCCCCATCATCTTGTCGCGTTCTGCCCCTGAATTCATGATCGAGCTGTTCCGTCAGGAAGTGCCCGAGATCGAACAAGGTCTGCTGGAGATCAAAACCTGCGCCCGTGATCCCGGCTCGCGCGCCAAGATTGCCGTGCTGTCGCACGACAAGCGCGTGGACCCCATCGGCACTTGCGTCGGTGTGCGTGGCACCCGTGTGAACGCCGTGACCAACGAGTTGGCCGGTGAGCGCGTGGACATCGTGCTGTGGAGCGAAGACCCAGCCCAGTTCGTGATCGGTGCGCTGGCTCCTGCCAACGTGCAGTCCATCGTGGTGGACGAAGAAAAGCACGCCATGGATGTGGTGGTGGACGAAGAAAACCTGGCGATCGCGATTGGCCGTGGTGGTCAAAACGTCCGCTTGGCATCTGACCTGACCGGCTGGAAGATCAACATCATGGATGCCGCCGAGTCTGCACAAAAGCAGGCCGAAGAAAGCTCCGGCATCCGTCAGCTGTTCATGGAAAAGCTGGACGTGGACCAGGAAATCGCCGACATCCTGATCGAAGAAGGTTTCACCAGCCTGGAAGAAGTGGCCTATGTGCCGATCCAGGAAATGCTGGAGATTGAAAGCTTCGACGAAGACACGATCAACGAGCTGCGTTCACGCGCCAAAGACGCTTTGTTGACCATGGAGATCGCGATTGAAGAAAGCGTTGAAGACGTTTCTCAAGATCTGCGTGACCTGCCAGGCTTGACGCCTGAGCTGATTTCCAAGCTGGTGGAAGCGGGTGTCCACACCCGTGACGACCTGGCTGACCTGGCCACCGACGAATTGACCGACATCACGGGTCAAACTGCCGAAGAGGCCACCGCCCTGATCATGAAAGCCCGCGAACATTGGTTCGCAGGCCAGGCCTGAACTTAACGGAGGCTTGAACACCATTATGTCCAGCACCACAGTTGCCGAGTTCGCCAATGAACTCAAAAAATCCGCCGATGTCTTGTTGCAACAATTGAGCGCAGCAGGCGTGGCCAAACAATCGGACAGCGATGCGCTTTCCGACGCCGACAAGCAAAAGCTGCTGAGCTATTTGCAAACCAGTCACGGCACCCAAGCCGGTGATCGCAAGAAAATCACCCTGGTCAAGAAATCGACCAGTGAAATCAAGCAGGCCGACGCCACGGGCAAGGCCCGCACGATCCAGGTGGAAGTGCGCAAGAAACGCACTTTGATCAAACGCGATGACGAAGTGGTGACTGAGTCACCCGTCGAAGAGCCTCAAGAGCCCTTGATTGATCACGCGGAATTGGCGCGACGCGAAGAAGAAGCTCGCCGTCAGGCTGAGTTGATTCGCCGTCAGGAAGAAGAGCTGGCTGAAAAGCGTCGACTCCGCGAAGAGCAAGAAGCCAAACAACGAGCCGCCGCGCAAGCAGAAGCGCTGCAAGCGCAAGCCGAGGCCTCTGCTCAGGCAGCGCAGGCGGCTCTGGCTGCCAAACCAGTTTTGAGCCGCGATGAGCGTGAGCAACTCGCTCGTGCAGAAGCCGCCAGCATCAATGCATCACAAGCCAAACCGGCCGCACCAGCCACGCCTGCTGAGGCCCCGGAAGTGACTGCAGCTGCCAAAGCTGCAGACAAAGCCACGGCCGATCAGGAGGCCCGTGAAGCCGCTGCGGCCCAAGCCGCTGCGGATTCCAAAGCACGTGCAGACGAAGAAACTGCCCGTGCCCGCGATCTGGATGAACGCCGTCGCAAGGCTTTGGCCGAGGCTGAAGCCATTCGCGCCATGATGAATGCGCCCAAGAAGGTGCTTGTCGCTAAAAAAGAAGAACCCAAAGTCGAGCCCAAAGCGGCTGTCAAGGGCACGCTGCACAAGCCAGCAGGCACACCTGCGCCAGGCGCTCGTGCAGCTGCAGCCAAGGCCGGCGAAGCAGCCGCGCCTGGTGGCAACAAGGAAGTCAAATCAGCCAAGCTGTCCTCCAGCTGGGCAGGGGATCCGGCCAAGAAAAAGGCCATTCCGACGCGTGGTGATTCCAGCGGCGGTGTCGGGCGCAACAGTTGGCGCGCTGGCCCTAAAGGCCGTCGCGGCAACGACCGTGATCGCAACGACTCACACGGCCAATCGGCACCACAGGAAGTGCGTGTGCTCGAAGTCCACGTGCCAGAAACCATCACCGTGGCCGAATTGGCACACAAGATGGCGATCAAGGCATCCGAGGTCATCAAGCACCTGATGAAGCTCGGCCAGATGGCCACCATGAACCAGCCGCTGGACCAAGACACCGCCATGATCGTGGTGGAAGAAATGGGCCACAAAGCCGTGATCGCAGCGCTGGACGATCCTGAAGCCTTCACCGACGAAGAAGTGTCCGATCAGCACGCCGAGGCCTTGCCCCGTGCGCCTGTGGTCACGGTCATGGGTCACGTGGACCACGGCAAGACCTCGCTGCTGGATTACATCCGCCGTGCCAAAGTGGCTTCTGGCGAAGCCGGTGGCATCACGCAGCACATTGGTGCTTACCACGTGGAAACACCCCGCGGCATGATCTCTTTCCTGGACACCCCCGGTCACGAGGCCTTCACGGCCATGCGTGCCCGTGGTGCACAAGCCACCGACATCGTCATCCTGGTGGTGGCGGGTGACGACGGCGTCATGCCCCAGACCAAGGAAGCCATCAAGCACGCCAAAGCCGCAGGTGTTCCTATCGTGGTCGCCATCAACAAGATGGACAAACCCGATTCGAACATCGAACGCGTCCGTGCCGAGCTGATTTCTGAAGAAGTTGTGCCCGAAGAGTTCGGCGGCGATTCGCCTTTCGTGTCCGTATCGGCCAAAACTGGCATGGGCATCGACGACTTGCTGGAGCAAGTGCTCTTGCAAGCCGAAGTGCTGGAACTCAAGGCCCCGGTGCAAGCCGCTGCCAAGGGTCTGGTCATCGAAGCGCGTCTGGACAAGGGCCGTGGTCCTGTGGCCACCATCCTGGTGCAGTCGGGAACTTTGAACACCGGCGACGTGGTGCTGGCAGGCCAGACTTTTGGCCGCGTGCGCGCCATGCTGGATGAAAACGGTGCTGCCATCAAATCGGCAGGCCCTTCGATCCCGGTCGAAATTCAGGGTCTGACCGAAGTGCCGCAAGCCGGTGATGAATTCATGGTCATGGGCGACGAGCGCCGTGCCCGCGAAATCGCCACTTACCGCGCCGGTAAATTCCGCAACACCAAACTGGCCAAGCAACAAGCGGCCAAGCTGGAGAACATGTTCACCGACATGTCTGCGGGCGAAGTCAAGATGCTGCCGATCATCATCAAGGCCGATGTGCAGGGCTCGCAAGAAGCCCTGGGTGCCTCCTTGCTCAAGCTGTCGACCGAAGAAGTCAAAGTTCAACTGGTTTACTCCGGTGTGGGCGGCATCAGCGAGTCCGACATCAACCTGGCGATCGCCTCCAAGGCCATCGTGATCGGTTTCAACGTGCGCGCCGATGCCGGTGCCCGCAAGCTGGCCGAAGGCAATGGCGTTGACGTTCACTACTACAACATCATTTATGACGCTGTGGATGAGCTCAAAGCCGCCATGTCGGGCATGTTGGCTCCTGAGCAACGCGAAGAAATCATGGGTATGGCCGAAATCCGGACCGTGTTCGTGGCTTCCAAGATCGGTACCGTTGCAGGTTGTATGGTCACTTCGGGTCAAGTCACCCGCAACGCCAAATTCCGCCTCCTGCGCGACAACGTGGTCATCTACACGGGCGAGCTCGACTCGCTCAAGCGCCTCAAGGACGATGTGCGCGAAGTCAAAGAAGGCTTCGAGTGCGGTATCAAGCTCAAGAACTACAACGACATCAAAGAAGGCGATTACCTCGAATTCTTCGACGTCAAGGAAATTGCGAGAACGCTGTAAATGGCCCGCAAGAAGGTTTCATCCGTACCGAACCGCGGTTTCCGCGTGGCCGACCAGATCCAGCGCGATCTGGCCGAGTTGATCGCGCGTGAGTTGAAAGACCCACGCGTGGGCATGGTCACGATCAACGCGGTCGAGGTGACACCTGACTATGCCCATGCGAAAGTGTTTTTCAGCGTCTTGACGGGTAACCCCGAAGAGGCGACGGAAGGCCTGAACGCAGCCGCCGGTTTCTTGCGCAATGGTTTGTTCAAGCGTTTGCACATCCACACCGTGCCGACATTGCACTTCATGTTTGACCGCACAACAGAGCGTGCTTCGGACATGAATGCCTTGATTGCCAAAGCCGTTTCTTCACGCGCACAGGACGACTGAGCCATGAACGCGCCACGCACCAGGGTGCAGCGGCGCCCTGTGCACGGGGTGTTGTTGCTCGATAAACCGCTGGGACTGTCCAGCAACCAGGCTTTGCAAAAAGCCAAGTGGTTGCTGCGCGCTGAAAAGGCCGGTCACACCGGGACTCTGGACCCTTTGGCCACAGGCGTCTTGCCTTTGTGTTTTGGTGCAGCGACCAAGTTCAGTCAGCAGCATCTGGATGCCGACAAGGTTTACGAAACGACCGTGCGCCTGGGTTTGAAAACCAGCACGGCCGATGCCGAAGGTGAAGTGATTCAAACGCGTGAAGTGCGTTGCACGCCAGGCATGGTGGTGGAAGTGCTGGACCGGTTCATGGGACCGATCAGCCAGGTGCCACCGATGCACAGTGCCTTGAAAAAGGATGGCAAGGCTTTGTACGAGTATGCCCGGCAAGGTGAAACCGTGGAGCGCGAAGCGCGTCACGTCGTGATCCATGACCTGGAGTTGCTGGACATGCAGCTGCAGGGCGACGTGCCGTTTTTGCGTTTGCGCGTGGCCTGCAGCAAGGGCACTTACATCCGTACCTTGGGCGAAGACATCGCCGAGGCTTTGGACTGTGGCGGTCACTTGAGCGCTTTGCGCCGGGTGGTCACTGGACCGTTCGATGAGGCGCAATGCGTGAGCCTTACGGAGCTGGAAGCGATGGCTGAAGACGAGCGCTTGAGCGCGCTGCAGCCAGTGGAGGTCTTGTTGCCAAGCTACACCGAAGTGAGCCTGGATAGCGAGAACGCCGGAAGATTTTTGAGTGGGGTGCGCCGACGCGGCCCTTGGGTTGATTGTGATCATGTGGCCGTCTATGGAGAACATCCTCGGGCATTGCTGGGAACAGCACATGTGCGTGGCGGCGAATTGATTCCGGGTCGATTGTTGAGCCCGATCGAAATTCAACAGATTTTGGAAAAATCACCTGTCAACGAGCCTTTGCTGGCCGAGCAGGTTTAAAGGAAGAGAAAGCATGAGCAAGCAAATTCGCAACATCGCCATCATCGCGCACGTTGACCACGGTAAAACCACCATGGTCGACCAGCTGCTGCGCCAGTCGGGCACCTTCGCTGACCACGAAAAAGTGGTCGACACCGTGATGGACAACAACGCCATCGAACGCGAGCGTGGCATCACCATCTTGGCCAAAAACTGCGCCGTGAGCTGGGAAGGCACCCACATCAACATCGTGGACACCCCCGGACACGCGGACTTCGGCGGCGAAGTGGAACGCGCCTTGTCCATGGTCGACGGCGTGGTGCTGTTGATCGATGCGCAAGAAGGCCCCATGCCTCAGACCCGCTTCGTCACCAAAAAGGCCTTGGCCCTGGGCCTCAAGCCCATCGTGGTCGTCAACAAAGTGGACAAGCCCGGCGCGAACCCCGACAAAGTCGTGAACGCCGCTTTCGATTTGTTCGACAAACTCGGTGCGAACGACGAGCAGCTGGACTTCCCAGTGGTGTACGCCTCTGGCATCAACGGCTGGACCTCGATGGAAGAGGGCGCTCCTGGTGAGCAGTGGGGCCCCGACATGTCGGCCCTGTTCAACACCGTGCTCAAGCACGTCAAGCCCAACGCGGGCGACCCAGCAGCACCGCTGCAATTGCAGATTTCTGCACTCGACTTCTCGACCTTCGTGGGCCGCATCGGTGTGGGCCGCATCAGCCAGGGTACCGTCAAGCCCAACATGGATGTGGTTGTCATGGAAGGCCCGGACGGCTCCGCCATCAAAGGCCGTGTCAACCAGGTCTTGACTTTCCAAGGTCTGGACCGCGTGCAAGTGACCGAAGCCGGTCCTGGCGACATCGTCTTGATCAACGGCATTGCCGACCTGAACATTGGCGTGACTGTGACTGATCCCACCAACCCTGCACCCTTGCCCATGCTCAAGGTGGACGAGCCCACGCTGACCATGAACTTCTGCGTGAACACCTCGCCATTGGCCGGTCGTGAAGGCAAGTACGTGACCAGCCGTCAGATCTGGGACCGTCTGCAAAAAGAACTCCAGCACAACGTGGCCCTGCGCGTGAAAGAAACCGACGAAGACGGTATCTTTGAAGTGGCCGGTCGCGGTGAATTGCACCTGACCATCTTGCTGGAAAACATGCGCCGCGAAGGCTACGAGCTGGCGGTGTCCAAGCCCCGCGTGCTGTTCCGCGACATCGACGGTGAGCGCCACGAGCCTATCGAGCTGGTCACTGCCGACATCGAAGAAAACCACCAGGGTGGCGTGATGCAAGCCTTGGGCGAGCGCAAGGGCGAACTGGTCAACATGGAACCCGATGGCCGCGGTCGTGTCCGTTTGGAATACCGCATTCCGGCCCGTGGCCTGATCGGTTTCACCAACGAATTCCTGAACCTGACCCGTGGTTCCGGTCTGATCTCCAACATCTTTGACGGCTACGAGCCGCACAAGGGTGAAATCGGTGGCCGCAAGAACGGCGTGCTGATCTCCATGGACGATGGTGAAATCTTCACCTACGCCCTGGGCAAGCTGGACGACCGTGGCCGCATGTTCGTCAAGGCGAACGATCCCGTGTACGAAGGCATGATTGTGGGTATCCACAGCCGTGACAACGACCTGGTGGTCAACGCCACGCGCACCAAGCAGCTGACCAACTTCCGCGTGTCCGGCAAGGAAGACGCGATCAAGATCACACCTCCGATCGACCTGACTCTGGAATACGGCGTCGAGTTCATCGAGGACGACGAACTGGTCGAGATCACGCCCAAGAGTGTGCGTCTGCGCAAGCGCTTCCTCAAGGAAAGCGACCGCAAGCGCAACAAGTGATCGGCTGACGACCATGCGTTTATCGCACGGCATGGCCGTCTGGACCATGGTGGGCGTCACTGCCCTGTGGTCCATGGCCGGGGTGGTGACGCGGCATTTGGAGCAAGCGCGCAGCTTTGAAGTCACCTTCTGGCGCAGCTTCTTCACTGTGGTGTCCTTGCTGGTCATCTTGCCTTTGTGGCAGGGCCGAAGTGTTTGGTCACGGCTGCCTTTGCGCAGCCGTTACTTTTGGTACTCCGGCATTTGCTGGAGTGTCATGTTCACCGCCTTCATGGTGGCGCTCACCCTGACCGCTGTGGCCAATGTGCTGATCACCATGGCGGTGGGGCCTTTGCTGACGGCGCTGATCACCCGGGTGTTTTTGGGCCACCGCCTGCCAGGGCGCACTTGGGTGGCCATTGTGTTGGCTGGCGTTGGCATTGGCTGGATGTATGGCTCGCAACTCAGTCTGGGCGATCCCCATTTCCTGATCGGTTCTCTGGTCGCCTTGTGCGTGCCCATTGCGGGTTCCGTGCAATGGACGCTGGTGCAAAAAAGCCAGAGCGAAGGCCAAAATCTGGATCTCGTGCCCTCGGTCATGCTGGGGGCCATCCTCTCAACGTTGCTGACCTTGCCTTTGTCCATGCCGTTTCAGGCCTCAGTTCATGATGTGGGTTTGCTGGCCATGCTGGGCTTGTTTCAATTGGCCATCCCCTGCGCTTTGTCGGTGGTGTGTGCTCAGGTGCTCAAAGCACCTGAAGTGGCGTTGCTCGCTTTGCTTGAAATCGTTTTTGGCATCGCTTTGGCTTGGTGGGGCGCGAATGAAGCGCCGCTGCTGAGCGTACTTTTGGGAGGCACCCTTGTCCTGGGTGCCTTGCTTCTCAATGAATGGTTAGGCTGGAGACAAAACAATGTCTGATGTCATCGCGCAAATTGAAGGCCGCATCGGCTGCATCACCTTGAACCGCCCCAAGGCGCTGAATGCCTTGTCGCTTGACATGGTGCGTTCATTGACCCAAGCGCTGCTCGCATGGCAGGACAACCCTCAGGTGTTGGCGGTGGCCGTTCGCGGAACGGGCAAAGAGGGACCCTTTGGCGCTTTTTGTGCAGGCGGGGACATTCGTTTCTTCCATCAAGCCGCACACGCAGGCGACACCGCCTTGGGTGATTTTTTCACCGAAGAGTACCGCCTCAACCACCTGATCCACACCTACAGCAAGCCCTACATCGCCTTCATGGACGGCATCGTCATGGGCGGTGGCATGGGCATCAGCCAAGGCGCCAGTGTGCGTGTGGTCACCGAACGCACCAAGATGGCCATGCCCGAAACCAATATTGGGCTCTTTCCCGATGTGGGCGGCGGCTATTTTCTGAGCCGTTGTCCAGGTCGCCTGGGGGAATACCTGGGCCTGACCGGGCACATGCTGGGAGGGGCACAAGCGGTGGCCGCCAAGCTGGCCGACATCGCCTTGCCCAGCGGCATGCTGGAGCCGATCTGGCAGACCTTGATCAGCAGCCCTTTTGAAAATGCTGAATCAGTGGAGCGCTGGGTGCTGGCCCAAGCAGGTGCCATGACGCCGGAAAAACTGACGCCACAGCCTCAGATCGATGAAGTTTTTGGCATGCCCACCATTGCCGACATGCTGAACAAGCTGGAATCGGCGACCGACGAATGGAGCCAGAAAACGGCGGACGCCTTGCGTCACCGCTCGCCTTTGATGCTGCATGTGGTCCTCGAGCAAATCCGCCGTGCGCGTCAGATGAGCCTGGCCGATGACTTGCGCATGGAGCGTGACATGGTTCACCACTGTTTCCACCTGCGATCGGTGGCCGACAGCGACACCGTCGAAGGCATTCGCGCCATGGCGGTGGACAAAGACCACTTGCCGAAATGGAAGCCTGCGCGAGTGGAAGAAGTGGATGCATCCGAAGTGGCACGGTTCTTTGTCAGCCCTTGGCCTTCAGACCACCACCCGCTGCGCGATTTATTCTGAGTGTGGTGCCCCGCTGCGGTGGGGCATTCATTGGCGGCTTGCGCTTGATCGCCCGAAAGGCGGCACTCCCACAAGCCGCTTTCAGCGGTGACGGCTCTTCATGGCGCGTTCGACTTCGCGCTTGCCTTCGCGGTCCTTGATGGTGTCGCGTTTGTCGTGCTCGGCCTTGCCCTTGGCCAGCGCGATGTCGCATTTGACCTTGCCCGATTTCCAGTGCAAATTGATCGGCACCAGGGTGTAGCCCTTTTGTTCGATCTTGCCGATCAGCCGCTTGATCTCTTCCTTGTTCAGCAGCAGCTTGCGCGTGCGTGCGGCTTCGGGGTTGATGTGGGTCGATGCCGTTTTGAGCGGATTGATCAGGCAGCCAATGATGAAAAGTTCGCCATTGCGAATGACCACATAACCGTCCGTGAGCTGCACCTTGCCTTCTCGAATGGCTTTGACTTCCCAGCCTTCCAGCACCATGCCTGCCTCGTAGCGCTCTTCGAAGAAATAGTCGAAGGCCGCCTTTTTATTCTCGGCAATCTTGGCAAAGGTGGGGGCTGCGCTTGTTTTTTTGGTGGTGGCCATGGTCAACAGATAGGGACGGCCTGGCCGTTCTCAAGGAAGTCCAAACGGCTGTAAAGAAAAGCGCCGATTCGGAAAACTACAATCGCACCATTGTATGAAGAATATCCACAAGTCCGTCCTCATCTGGTATGCCCCCGAGGAAATGTTTCGCCTAGTCACCGATGTGGCCCACTACCCCGAGTTTTTGCCTTGGTGCGACCAGTCGCGTGTGCTGGAGTCAGATGCCCAGGGCATGCTGGCCGAAGTGGGCATCAGCCTGGGCGGCATCCACCAAACATTCACCACCCGCAACACCCACGAAGAGGGCCGCTCTGTGGGCATGGCGTTGGTCAAGGGACCCTTTTCTCAGCTCAGCGGCACCTGGCGCTTTTTGCCGGTGGGCGATGGCACGCAGCGGGCTTGCAAAGTCGAGCTGGACTTGCAATACGGTTTTTCCAGCGCCACTTTGGCAGCGCTGATCGGCCCGGTGTTTGACAAGATCGCGGCCAGCCTGGTCGATGCCTTCGTCAAGCGTGCAGAAGCCGTTTATGGCTGAGCCGATGATTCAGATCACGCTGTGTTGGAGCCTGCAGCCTCGCCAGGTGCATGAACACACCATGCAAGTGCCCGCGGGCAGCACGGTACAGTCGCTGATGGCGCATGTTTTGGCTGCAGACTTGCCTCAGGTGTCGGCGGCTGACCTGGTCCAACTGCCTTTCATGCACCCAGGCATCTGGGGCCACAAGGTGGCTTGGACGGCCAAGGTGCACGACGGCGACCGCATTGAGCTGTACCGCGAACTCAAGGTGGACCCCAAAGTGGCACGCCGCCAACGCTTCAAGCGTCAGGGCAAAGGCCGCACCGGCTTGTTTGCCAACCGCAAAAGCGGTTCTGCCGCGGGTTACTGAACCGTTTATTGATCAAGGCCATGCAATCCCTTTTGAACGCCATCGCCCAGATGGACAAGACCACCGATGCGCGCCGTGTTTTCCACGGTCGTGGGGGTGTTTATCCCGACAGCGAACAGTGGACGCTCGATTGGTTTGCGCCGGTCTGGGTCTTGACGAGCTTCAAGCCCGTCACCGACGAAGAACTGGCGCAGTGCCACAGCGCGCTCGAACAACGGTGGCAAACGCTGGCGCCTGGTGAGCCGCTCAACTGGGTGTTCCAGTGCCGTGCCACCGGTCAGACCGAAACCCGCTTGATGGCCGGCAGCGTGCCCGAAAAACACGTGGTGACAGAGCAGGGCGCGCAATACCTGGTGCATGTCTTGCGGGGGCAAAACCACGGTCTGTTTCTGGACATGGCCAATGGGCGTGAATGGCTCAAAAACCACGCCAAGCACGAAAACATCTTGAACCTGTTTGCCTACACCTGTGCCTTTTCGGTGGTGGCCCTGCAGGGCGGGGCGGCGCAAGTCGTCAATGTGGACATGAGCCAGGGTGCACTGGCGGTGGGGCAGCAAAACCACCGCCTCAACGATTTGCCGCCCAAAGCCCGGTTTTTGGGGCACGACATCTTCAAGACTTGGGGCAAGATCAACAAGATGGGCCCTTACGGTGTGGTCGTGATCGACCCGCCCAGCTACCAAAAAGGCAGCTTCATCGCGACCAAGGACTACATCAAGCTGATCCGCCGCCTGCCCGATCTGCTGGAGCCGCAAGGCCATGTGCTGCTGTGCCTGAACGCGCCGGAGTTGGACACGCAGTTTTTGCACAGCCAGGTGACCGAGGCTGCACCCAGCCTGCGCTTTGTGGAGCGCTTGGCCAATCCGGCCGCATTTGTCGATGTTTCACCCGAAAAATCCCTCAAAGTGCTGCATTACCAGAATGCCTGACCCGTCCTGAAAAGCTTCAGCTCAGGCCATTTTTTGGCACGCAGGCAGGGAAATCCCTTGCCCGGCACGGGTACAATCCATTTTTTGGAGCCTTAGCTTATGCGCCTACTCGGTAAAGCCCTTACTTTTGACGACGTTCTCCTCGTCCCTGCCTACTCCCAAGTCCTGCCCAAGGACACGTCGCTGGCGACGCAATTCACACGCAACATCCGCCTGAACCTGCCACTGGTGTCCGCCGCCATGGACACGGTCACCGAAGCACGTTTGGCCATTGCCATCGCGCAAGAAGGCGGCATCGGCATCGTGCACAAAAACCTCACCGCGCAAGAGCAGGCCGCTCAAGTGGCCAAGGTCAAGCGCTACGAATCCGGCGTGCTGCGCGACCCGGTCGTCATCACCCCCGACACCACCGTGCGCCAAGTCATGGCCTTGAGCGATGAGCTGGGTGTGTCCGGTTTCCCGGTCTGCGATGGCCGCCAAGTGGTCGGCATCGTCACGGGCCGCGATCTGCGCTTTGAGACCCGCTACGACCAAAAGGTCAGCGAAATCATGACGCCGCGCGAGCGCCTGGTCACCGTGCCCGAAGGCACCACGCCCGAGCAAGCCAAGCACCTGCTCAACAAACACAAGCTTGAGCGCCTGCTGGTGGTCAACGATGCCTTTGAACTCAAGGGCCTGATCACCGTCAAAGACATCACCAAACAGCTGAACTTCCCCAACGCGGCACGCGACGCCGCAGGCAAGCTGCGCGTGGGCGCTGCCGTGGGCGTGGGCGAGGGCACCGAAGAGCGCGTCGAAGCGCTGGCCCGTGCCGGTGTGGACGCCATCGTGGTGGACACCGCGCACGGCCACAGCAAAGGCGTCATCGACCGTGTGCGCTGGGTCAAACAAAACTACCCGCACATCGAAGTCATCGGCGGCAACATCGCCACCGGCGCAGCGGCATTGGCCCTGGTTGAGGCGGGCGCTGACGGCGTCAAGGTCGGCATTGGCCCCGGCTCCATTTGCACCACCCGCATCGTGGCGGGTGTGGGCGTACCGCAAATCATGGCGGTGGACTCTGTGGCTACGGCCCTCCAAGGCACGGGCGTGCCATTGATCGCTGACGGCGGCATCCGCTATAGCGGCGACATCGCCAAGGCCATCGCCGCAGGCGCAGGCACGGTGATGATGGGCGGCATGTTTGCAGGCACCGAAGAAGCGCCCGGCGAAATCGTTTTGTTCCAGGGCCGCAGCTACAAGAGCTACCGCGGCATGGGCTCGATCGGTGCCATGCAGCAAGGCAGCGCCGACCGCTATTTCCAGGAATCCAGCACTGGCAATCCCAATGCCGACAAGCTGGTGCCCGAAGGCATCGAAGGCCGCGTGCCCTACAAAGGCTCGGTCGTCTCCATCATTTACCAAATGGCCGGCGGCTTGCGTGCCAGCATGGGCTACTGCGGTTGCGCCACGATCGACGACATGCACGCACGTGCCGAGTTCGTCGAAATCACGGCTGCGGGCATCCGCGAAAGCCATGTGCATGATGTGCAGATCACCAAAGAAGCGCCGAACTACCGAGCTGAGTAAAATCTCCAGTTGATCACCAAGGCGTCTGGACACCCAGACGCCTTTTCATTTCTTATAGAACGACGTTTGCCATGCAGCATTCCAAGATCCTGATCCTCGACTTCGGCTCGCAAGTCACCCAGCTCATCGCACGCCGTGTGCGCGAAGCGCATGTCTTTTGCGAAGTCCATCCCTGCGATGTGAGCAGCGACTGGGTGCGTGAGTACGCCAAGGACGGCAACCTCAAGGGCGTGATCTTGTCCGGCTCACACGCCAGCGTGTACGAGGTGGACGACAAAGCGCCCGATGCGGTGTTTGAGCTGGGCGTGCCGGTCTTGGGCATTTGCTACGGCATGCAGACCATGGCCCAGCAGCTGGGTGGCAAGGTGGAGGCGGGCACCACGCGCGAGTTTGGCTACGCCGAAGTCCGCGCCCACGGCCACACCCAACTGCTCAAAGGCATTGAAGACTTCGCCACGGCCGAAGGCCACGGCATGCTCAAGGTCTGGATGAGCCACGGCGACAAAGTCACCCAGCTGCCCGAAGGCTTCAAGGTCATGGCCTCGACCCCGGCTTGCCCCATTGCCGGCATGGCCGATGAGGCCCGCAAGTTCTATGCGGTGCAGTTCCATCCCGAAGTCACGCACACCGTGCAAGGTCAGGCACTGCTCAACCGCTTCGTGCTCGACATTTGCAAAGCCCGCCCTGACTGGATCATGGGCGACTACATCGAAGAGGCTGTGGCCAAAATCCGCGAGCAAGTGGGTGACGAAGAAGTCATCCTCGGCCTGTCGGGCGGTGTGGATTCGTCCGTGGCTGCGGCCCTGATCCACCGCGCCATCGGCGACAAGCTGACCTGCGTGTTTGTGGACCACGGCCTGCTGCGACTGAACGAAGGCGACATGGTGATGGACATGTTTGTGGGCAAGCTGCACGCGCATGTGATTCGCGTGGATGCCAGTGAATTGTTCCTGGGCAAACTGGCTGGCGTGAGCGAGCCCGAAGCCAAACGCAAGATCATTGGCGGCCTGTTTGTGGACGTGTTCAAAGAACAAGCGGCCAAACTCAAGGCAGGCGACGGCGGCCACAAGGGCGCGACCTTCCTGGCCCAAGGCACCATCTACCCCGACGTGATCGAGTCGGGCGGTGCCAAGAGCAAAAAGGCCGTCACCATCAAGAGCCACCACAACGTGGGCGGCTTGCCCGAGCAACTGGGCCTGAAACTGCTGGAGCCCCTGCGCGAACTGTTCAAAGACGAAGTGCGCGAGTTGGGCGTGGCGCTGGGCTTGCCCCGCGAAATGGTCTACCGCCACCCCTTCCCAGGCCCGGGCCTGGGCGTGCGGATTTTGGGCGAAGTCAAAAAAGAATACGCCGACCTGCTGCGCCGTGCGGACGCGATCTTCATCGAAGAGCTGCGCAACTTCACGGGCGATAACGGCAAGACCTGGTACGACCTGACCAGCCAGGCCTTCACCGTCTTCCTGCCGGTGAAAAGCGTGGGCGTGATGGGCGACGGCCGCACTTACGACTATGTGGTCGCCCTGCGCGCCGTGCAAACCAGCGACTTCATGACCGCCGACTGGGCCGAGCTGCCTTATGCGCTGCTCAAGAAAGTGTCGGGGCGCATCATCAATGAGGTGCGGGGGATTAACCGCGTCACTTACGACGTGAGTTCCAAACCACCGGCGACGATTGAGTGGGAATAAAAACAAAGGAACCCGAGGGTGCCTTTGTTGTTAACGGGCCTGCACAGGTTGATATTCCCGAATCCTGTCCAGCGCATCTTGCATCGACATTCGTGCCACGGCCATGTCAAAGTCAGTTTGCAGACCCATCCAGAATTCGGCGCTGTTGCCAAAAAACTTGGCTAGGCGCAGTGCGGTGTCCACGGTAATGGCACGTTTTTCACGCACGATGTCATTGATGCGCGGGGCGGGCACTTGCAGCGCCATGGACAGCGCGTGTGCCGTGAGTTGGTAGGGAATCAAAAACTCTTCGCGCAGCACCTCGCCGGGATGAATCGGCCGCATGCCGTTGGAGGGGACGAGATAAGGCGGGGTGGCTTCTTCAACTTTCATCGCTATTCCTTTCAGTGGTAGTCCACGATTTCGACATCGAACACATGGCCGCTTTCAAAACGGAAGCAAATACGCCACTGGTCATTGATGCGGATGCTGTATTGATCTTTGCGGTTGCCTTTGAGTGCTTCGAGCCGGTTGTTGGGTGGGATTCGCAAGTCATCGAGCCGGGCAGAGCGTTGCAGCATGGCCAGTTTGCGTTCAGCAACCGTGCGGATGTTGACGAATCGTGCAACGGACTGGCCCGAATACAAGGCCCATGTGTCTTTGCAGCGAAACGACTGAATCATGCTGGCTATCGTATAACGTCAGACGTTAAACGTCAACGGGTATTGAGTCTTTCTATGAACGTGTTTTGTGGAGTGCCAATGCGTTCAGTGGTTTGGTACATTCACCCCACCATGTACCTGCCCAAACAGTTCCACAACACCGACCCCGTCATCGCTCAGCGCATCATGCGCGAGCACCCTTTGGCCTGCATCGTATCGGTGGGGGATGACGGGTTTCCGGTACTCAGTCACATTCCAATGCACTGGCAAGCCGTGTCTTTGTGGGGCGAAGACGCACCCGAGCACGGCGTTTTGCTGGGGCACTGCGCGCGGGCGAACCCGCATGCGCAGTTGCTGGCTTCGCAGCCTCACGCTTTGGTGAGCTTCATGGGGCCGCAGGCTTACATGTCGCCCGGCGTTTATGCCGACAAGCAGCGTGTGCCGACCTGGACTTATCTGGCGGTGCAAGCCAAGGTTCAAACGCGGATCATCGACCCGCACACCGACCGGGACCGCCTGCTCAAATGCCTGATCGCGGACCACGAGCCGTCTTATGCCCAGCAGTGGCGCGAACTGCCCGAAAGCTACACCACCGGTATGCTCAACGGCATCGTCGCATTTGAAATGCGCATTGTTGAAATGCACTGCGCGGTCAAGCTCAACCAACACCGCCCCGAAGCGCATGCCGCCATGCACGCGGCATATGCGGCCGGTCCGGCGAATGCCCAAGCACTGGCCCGCTGGATGGAACACATCGGGCTGGTGCCGCCTGCACAGCCCCAAGGATGACGCAGCGTGTTTGAACACTACAGCAAACCGCTGATTCCCAAGGCGGACTACCACCGCCGATTGGTTGGCGCCGCAGGCTTGGCTTTGCTGCTGATTGGCGTTTCATTGGGGGTGGGCATGGTCGGTTATCACGCGATTGAGGGCATGCCCTGGATCGATGCTTACCTGAGCGCCGCCATGATCTTGTCTGGCATGGGTCCGGTGGGCGAACCACTGAGCACTGCGGGCAAATTGTTTGCAGGCACCTACGCGCTGTACAGTGGTTTTGTGGCGCTGATTTGTGTGGGCGTGTTGGGCGCACCCGTGTTGCACCGGTTTTTGCACCGCTTTCACATCGAAGAGGACGTTGACGCATGAACGGCTGGCGCGATGAGCAGGGCATGCGCCTGGCCCTGGAGCAGGCCCACGAAGCCGCTGCAGCGGACGAGGTGCCTGTGGGCGCGGTGGTTGTCAAAGACGGCCAGGTAATTGCCACCGGTCGTAACGCCCCCATTGGCAGCCACGACCCCACCGCGCACGCCGAGGTGATGGCGCTGCGCGAAGCGGCCCGCGTATTGGGCAACTACCGGCTGGATGGCTGCACGCTGTATGTAACGCTGGAGCCTTGCGCCATGTGCAGCGGGGCCATGCTGCATGCCCGGGTTGACCGCGTGGTGTTTGGCGCGGCCGACCCGCGCACCGGGGTGGCGGGTTCCGTGCTCAACCTTTTTGAGCACACGCAGTTGAACCACCAGACCCAAGTCACGGGCGGTGTGCTGGCCGATGAATGCGGTCAGTTGCTCAAAGACTTTTTCAAGCCCCGGCGCATCAACGCCGACCCGGTGCGCGAAGACGCCTTGCGCACGCCAGATGCAGCCTTTGCCGGTTTGCCCGATTACCCCTGGCTGCCCCGCTACGTGAACGACCTGCCCAGCATCGCCGGGCTGCGCATGCACTATCTGGACGAAGGCGATGTGAATGCCCCTTTGACCTGGCTGTGCTTGCATGGCAACCCGGCCTGGAGCTACCTGTACCGCAAGATGATTCCGATTTGGCTGGCGGCGGGGCACCGCGTGGTGGCGCCCGACCTGATCGGCTTTGGCAAGAGCGATAAGCCCAAGAAGGACAGTTTTCACCAGTTTGAAACCCATCGCCAGTCCTTGCTCGATTTGATCGAGCGGCTTGATCTGCCGCGCGTGGTGCTGGTGGTACAGGACTGGGGTGGCATTTTGGGGCTGACTTTGCCGATGGCTGCGCCCGAGCGTTACAAGGGCCTGCTGGTCATGAACACGACATTGGCCACCGGCGAGCAGCCGCTGAGCGACGGCTTTTTGGCTTGGCGCGATTGGTGCCAAAGCCAGCCGCTGTTTGACGTGGGCAAGTTGTTTGCGCGGGGCAACCGCCACATGACGTCTGCCGAGACGGCCGCCTACAACGCGCCATTTCCGGACAAGGGCTACCGCGCCGCACTGCGCGCCTTTCCACCCATGGTGCCGGAGTTCGCCGATTCGCCCGGCGCGGCCATCTCGCGGCAAGCGCGTGACTTTTGGCGCAACGACTGGCAAGGCCAAAGCTTCATGGCCATTGGCCAACAAGACCCGGTGCTGGGCGAGCCGGTGATGCGCCATTTGCAAAGCCAGATCCATGGCTGCCCAGAGCCCATGCTGCTGCCCGATGCGGGGCATTTTGTACAGGAGCAGGGCAGGGCGATTGCCGAAGCGGCTGTGCGACACTTCAGGCCTTGATTCGCTTGCGCACGGCCCTTGCCGAGCACCAAAGCGCAGCGAAGCGTGACCGCAATTGAACAAAGATCATGGCCCATATCTACATTTTTTCCCCCTCCAGCGCGGTGCGCGACAAAGCCGCTTTCCGCCGTGGCGTGAAGCGCCTGCAAGCCCAAGGCCATGAAGTCGAGGTGGACGAAGCGGCGTTGGCCAGCCACATGCGCTTTGCGGGCGACGACGCGACACGCATCGCGGCCATCACGCGAGCAGCCGCCAGCGGGGCCGATGTGGCGCTGATTTCGCGTGGTGGTTACGGCCTCACGCGCATCCTGTCCGCCTTGCCCTACAAACAGATCGCCAAAGCCATCGATGGAGGCACGCAGTTTGTGGGCTTGAGCGATTTCACCGCCGTCAACCAGGCGGTGTATGCCAAGACTGGCCGCATCAGCTGGCAAGGCCCCGCATTGGGCGAAGACTTCGGTCCCGAACAGCAGCCCGACGACATCATGCAAGCCTGCTTTGACGACTTGCTGCTGGAGCAGGGCGAGGGCACCGGCTGGCAACTGCCCAAGCTGGAGGCCGAGCGCCGCGTGTTGGTCAAAGACGCGGCGCTGTGGGGCGGCAACCTGACGGTGCTGACCTCGCTGTTGGGCACACCGTACTTCCCGCAAGTCAAGGGTGGCGTGCTCTTTCTTGAGGACGTGGGAGAGCACCCTTACCGCATCGAGCGCATGCTCACGCAGCTGTTGCATGCGGGCGTGTTGGCTCAGCAAAAAGCGGTGTTGATGGGGCAGTTCACCAATTACAAGCTGGTGCCCGCGCACGACAAAGGCTTCAAGCTGGCCACGGTGGTCGAATGGCTGCGCACCCAGATAAAGGCGCCTGTGCTCACCAGCTTGCCCTTTGGCCATGTCGAAACCAAGGTGCTGCTGCCCGTGGGCGCCAAGGTGGACCTTGTCACCGAAGGGCGTGACGCGCTGATGGTTTGGGGCCATATTTAAAAAAGCATCAAAGCCTGAACAGGCCAGACAAGAGGCGTGCCCAACGCCCAACAGGAGACACCCATGAAATGGATTGGAAGACTCGTTTTGCTGCTGCTGGCCGCCGTGTTGGTGTCAGGCGGCGCATTGGCCGTGCACTTGCTGCGCAGCATGCCGCAACTAGACGGACAGCTCAAACTGGCGGGCTTGAGTGCCCCGGCCAGCATCACCCGCGATGCCGCTGATGTGACGCACATCGAAGGTGCCACCGCCTTGGATACTTGGCGTGCGCTGGGCTTTGTGCATGCGCAAGAACGCGGCTGGCAGCTCGAATTCAACCGCCGCCTGATGCGCGGCGAGTTGTCTGAAATGTTGGGTGCGGCCACGCTGGACACCGACAAACTCATGCGCACGCTGGGCATCATCGGCATGGCCCAAAAACAGTTGAAGGGTTTATCGCCTGCAACACAAGCGGCCCTGCAGGCCTACAGCGAAGGCATTCAAAACGCCTGGGCCAGTGGCGCTGTGCGGCCATCGCCCGAATTCAAGCTGCTCGGCACCGTGGCCGGTGGCCCCAAAGGTCAAGCTTGGTCACCCGAAGACAGCCTGGGCTGGGCGCTGATGATGGCGCTTGATTTGGGGGGCAACTGGGGGCAGGAATTCGCCCGTTTGTCGGCCTCGCAGGTGCTCAACCGTGAGCAGCTGTGGCAACTTTTGCCACCGTACCCGGGCGAAAAACCCGCCACCGCAGTGGATTTGCCCGCCTTGTATGCCGAGTTGGGCGTCTACACCCCCAAGGACAAAAACGCATTGGCCATCGAGCCGGCGCCCACCGCCCTGGCCCAATGGTCAGCCGACTGGGTGCGCGATGTTGGCGTTCTGGAAGGCAAGGGCAGCAACAATTGGGTGGTGCCCGGCAGCCGCACCGTCAGCGGCAAACCCCTGCTGGCCAACGACCCGCACTTGGCTTTGAGTTCGCCCGCCATTTGGTATTTCGCGCACCTCAAAGCGCCTGCGGGCGAGTTGCCCGGTGGACACAAACACCCCGCGCTGGATGTGATCGGGGCCACCTTGCCTGGTTTGCCCTTTGTGGTGCTGGGCCGTACCCAAGGCGTGGCCTGGGGCTTTACCAACACCGGCCCGGATGTTCAGGATTTGTACCTGGAGCAGCTGGACGCAGCCCAACCCGGCCAATACCGCACGCCCACCGGATGGGCTGCATTTGAACAGCGCGCCGAAACCATCCGCATCAAAGGGCAGGGCGATGTGACCCTGCAAGTGCGCAGTACGCGCCACGGGCCGGTCATCAGCGACGTACAAGCTCAGTACGGCAAACTCATCAACAAGCAGCGCTACGCCATCAGCCTGCGCTGGTCGGCTTTGACCGAAGACAACAAAACAGTCGAAGCGGGCATGCTGACCAACTGGGCGCAAACCGTGCCCGAGTTGCAAAAAGCCTTCACCGACAACCATGCGCCCATGCAAAGCGTGGTCATGGCCGACACGTTGGGCGATGTGGCGTTTCAGGCCGTGGGCAAGCTGCCTATTCGCTCACCTCAAAACGACATTCGGGGCGTGGCGCCTGCCCCCGGATGGCTGGCCCAATACGACTGGACCGGCTGGCTGCCCGCCTCGGAAAACCCCACAGTCGATCGCCCAACCATCGAATCCAAAGGCTGGCACGCCACCGCCAACCAAAACGTCCTGCCTCCGGGCTATGCACATTTTGTGGGCGGCGACTGGACCACGCCTGAACGCTTTGACCGCATCGAACAACTGCTGGCCGCCAGCCCTCAACACAGCCGGGAAAGCCTGCAAGCCATACAAAACGACGTCATGTCGCTGGGTGCGAAAGCCCTGCTGCCGGTGGTTCTGACCGCCAAAGCTCAACACCCGCTGGGCGATCAAGCCCTGAAAATGCTGGCCACTTTTGACGGGCAAATGACAGCAGACAGCGCTGCTGCGCTGGTGTTCAACGTCTGGGCCGACGAGTTGACACGCGGTTTGCTGGTGCCGCATCTGGGGGCCGAGCGTTTTCAGGCGCTGTATGGCAAACGCCATTTCCGTGCGGCGGTGGAAGGCATTGTGAAACGCTCGGACGCTTTTTGGTGCGGCGCTGCAGGCTGCCCGGTGCAAGTGTCTGCTGCGCTCGATCGTGCTTTGACCCGCATTGCCCCCCAACATGGCAAGGACATGCGCACCTGGCGATGGGGTGCTTGGCACCCGGCCATCAGCAGCCACAAACCCTTTGGCAAAGTGCCTTATTTGAACGCCGTGTTTGATGTGCGCACTGAGAGTGCAGGGGACTTGTTCACGGTGAATGTGGGCCAATACTGGGCCAACGACCCCAAAGAACTCTTTGCCAACCGCCATGCGGCGTCGATGCGGGCGGTCTACGACCTGGCCGAACCCGAGCAATCGGTGTTCATTTACCAAACGGGTCAATCAGGCCATGCCTTTGACCCGCGCAGCCGAGACATGGCCAAAGCTTGGGCCTCGGGGCATTACAGGTCCTTGAAATCCCAAAGCAAACCCCAACACACCCTGATATTGACCCCTTGAGCTTGGCCGCAGATGGCTCATCGAACCAGGTCCTCGATGGCATCGACCACCATGTTGGTGCCCACAGCCAAGAGCAAGATGTCGGAGGCGACCCTGACGTAGCGGTAGCCCGAGGGCGGTACACCCAAGGTCAGCACCACGCTGCGGGGCACTTCGTAATAGACCAAGCCTGCAGGCAAGGGATGGCCGCGCTGCCACTTTCGGGCTTGTCCAGGCGGCATGCAACTGCCCCCTTTTTTGGCGAGCCCAGGCGGGCAATAGCCTCTGTTTTCGGGGCGCCCGTAATACTCCTGGGCCGCTTCGCGGTGGTGCGACTGAAAATAGGAACCGATCTGAACGGGTCCGTTGTAAGAGGGCGGGTGCCTGCCTTCACGGTAAGGCATGTCGCGACCTGCTTGACGATCTTCCCGCTGCTGCTGTTGGCCTTGGTGCGTTTGAGGCTTGTGAGGTTTGTCGCGTTTGTCGTGGCCCGGTTGGGCATTGGCGGGCTCCAGCATCCAGCACGCTTGCGTCACAGCCAGCAAAGCCGAAATGATCGCAGATGTGTTTTTCATGGCGTTTTCCTTCTGAGACGGTTTCTGTGTACTCAGCACAGTTGTCGATCGTCAGCTCAGAAGATAGCTTTTCAAACCAGAATGGACGGTGCGTTGGCGCTCATTCATGCTTCATTGGATTCATCTTTGAATGCATATCTGAATGACTTAACATAATATACATCGTACGAACTTGTTGATAGAAGGAGTGTGACACTCCAAGACAGTCCCTTATTCGACGCGAAGAACCCCAGTGCCCTTGTCACCAGAACGAATTTCAAGCAAGCCGTTATCAGATGGCACAGGCAAAGGCGCCTTGCGAGTACGTGGCAAAGTTTGAAGCAGTTGGATAGCGTCTTTGCGGCTGGCTTGCTTGGCGAAATCCAATGCGGTCATGCCAAGCTGGTTTTTCAAAGAAAGATCAGCACCTTCCTCAATCAACAATTTGACCACCTCGGGTGTGCCGTACATCGCGGCCATCATCAAGGGCGTGGTGGCATTGGGCGATTCAGCGTCGATGTAAGCGCTGTGCTCCAACAGCAATTTGGCAATGCCCACCTGTCCCGAACTGGCTGCGTAATGCAAAGGCGTCCAGCCAGACTTGTTCACATCTGCATCGCGCCAGATCAACAATTCAACCAATGCTTTTTCGCCCCGTAAAGCAGCCAGCATCAAGGGGCTCTCATCCTTGTCGTTGCGCAGCTCAACTTGGGTTTTTTCTGCACGGATCAAGACTTCGGCCGATTTGGGCGCTGGTACTTGCAACGCAAAAAGCAAAGCGGGACGGCCTTTTTCATCGTGTGTATTGGGGTCAAACCCGCGGCTCAGCAAACGCTCAATACCCTTGTCATCGTCCACCATCAGGGCTCTGAAGAAATCCTCATAAGAGCCCGCAAATGAAGTATGTAAAAATGAAAAAAAACCAATAAAAACAAGGATATATTTGACTTTTTTAAAGTTAGACATAGCTTTAAGTTGCTGATATTTTAGAGAACAACTGATTGAAATTGAAGCTGGTCAATTCACCGATCGCCTCGGCGGTAGATCCTCGCAGCTCGGCCAATTGCTTGGCAACAAAGGGCACGTAGGACGGGTTGTTGGTCTTGCCCCGGTAAGGCACCGGTGCCAAATAAGGGCTGTCGGTCTCGATCAGCAAACGGTCATCGGGCACGAACTTGGCCACCTCTCGCAGATCGGCGGCGGTCTTGAAAGTCAGTATCCCGGAAAACGAGATGTAAAAGCCCAGATCCAAGGCCGCCCGCGCCACCTGCTGGCTTTCGGTGAAGCAGTGAAACACCCCTCCCGCGCAAGCGGCACCGCCGGTTTCGCCCTCTTCTTTCAATATCGCGATGGTGTCGTCAGAAGCCTGCCGGGTATGGATCACCAACGGCAATTGTGTCTGCCTTGCGGCACGGATGTGGGTGCGAAATCGCTCACGCTGCCATTCCATGTCGGCCACGGTTCGCCCACCCTTGCGTTCTTCCATCTGGTAATAATCCAGGCCCGTCTCGCCAATGGCCACCACTTTGGGTCGCGCTGCGCCGTCCAGCAGGTCTTGCAAGCTGGGTTCGCGCACGCCTTCGTTGTCGGGGTGCACGCCCACCGTCGCCCACATGTTGTCGTGGGCCATGGCCAGGCCATGAACACTGTCAAAGTCTTCCAGTGTGGTGCAAATGCACAGAGCACGGGTGACCTTGGCGGCCAGCATGGCATGCTGGATGGTGTCCAGCTGGCTCATCAGTTCAGGAAAATTCAGATGGCAATGGGAGTCGGTGTACATGGATCAGCCCTGCGTGCGCAGGGTTTGTTGGGCATCGGCGGTCAAAGCTTCCAGCATCAGACCGGCATTGAAGGGGTGTTCTGCACTGCGTGCCGACAGCATCAGGCGTTTGAACCAGTCGGTCAGAACCGTCACCGATGCCTGGCTGGTGGGCAGTTGACTGACCTCAAAAAACCTCGGATCTGCACCGGCTTGGCGCAAAACCAGGTCATGGCAAAGCTTCTGCAGGGCGTCGATGGCTTGGGCCGGACTCAAATCGGCCAGATGACGGGCATCGCCTTGCAGCATGGCCTTGGGCAAAGCGGCCCACCAGTCAGGTGACAAGCCACTTTCGGCCTGCCGCAAAACATCGGTTGGGCGTCCGCCTGCGCTGCGCAACAGGGCTTGCGCCACCGCATCGGGCACACCCTGTGCCTTGAGCCAGGTCATGGCTTCATCGGCTTGAGGCCACTTCATGGTGTGGGCCAAGCAACGACTGCGTATGGTGGGCAGCAGCAAATGGCTGGCCTCGGTGGCCAGCACAAAGCGCACATCGCCGGGCGGCTCTTCGAGTGTCTTGAGCAAAGCGTTGGCTGTCACGGTGTTCATGCGCTCGGCCGGGAAGACCAGCACCGCCTTGCCGCGACCACGGGCATCGGTGCGCTGCGAAAACTCCACCGCATCGCGCATGGCTTCCACCCGGATTTCCTTGCTGGGCTTGCGCTTTTTGTCGTCGATCTCGGCTTGCGCCTTTTCAGACAGTGGCCAGCCCAGCTCCATCATTTGGGTTTCGGGCATCAGCACGGCCAGGTCGGCATGGGTGCGCACGGCAATGGCATGACAGCTGGGGCATTCGCCACAAGCGCCCTGCTCGGTCGGTTTTTCGCACAACCAGGCCGATGCCAGGGCCAGCGCCAGTTCGTACTGCCCCAAACCCGAAGGCCCTTGCAGCAACCACGCGTGGCCACGCTGGGTCAGCAATTCGGTGGTCTGGCGGGTGATCCAAGGGGCATTCAAGACAACGCTCATGCATGGCCCCTTTCTAAGAAAGCTTGCACGGCCCGCGCCACATCGGCCCCCACTGCCTCGCGGGTCTGCGCGGCATCAATGCGGGCAAAACGCTCGGGCATATCGGTTTGACGGCGGGCATAACCGGCACGCACCGCCGCAAAAAAGGCCGTCGGTTGGGATTCAAATTTGTCGGGCACGCGGGCCGAGGCCAGTCGCTCGGCCGCAATCTGTGGGTCCAGGTCGAACCAGACCGTGAGTTCGGGTTGGCACAGAAGGCCTTCAGGCGTGGCTTGCACCATGCGCTCCAGCTGAAGGAGCACTTGCCAGTCAAAACCACGGCCACCGCCTTGGTAGGCAAAGGTGGCGTCGGTGAATCGGTCACACAGCACCACATCGCCACGGGCCAGCGCTGGCTCGATGACCTGCACCAGGTGCTCGCGCCTGGCGGCGAACATCAACAGCGCCTCGGTCAGCGCATCCATGGGCTCGTGCAGCACCAGTTCGCGCAACTTTTCGGACAAGGCGGTGCCACCGGGCTCACGGGTCAACACCACCGCCCTGCCCGCTTGACGAAAAAGCGCAGCCACGCGCTCGATGTGGGTGGATTTGCCCGCACCATCGATGCCTTCAAAACTGATGAATGTGCCGCGTGTCATAGAGGTGTGAAGTGAATCGTCGATTGTCGCCTAAGCCAAGCGCGTGCCATCCCGTCAGCGCCCCCGCTGGAAGCGATTGACCGCACGGTTGTGCTCGTCCAAGGTGGCACTGAAGTGGCTGCTGCCATCGCCTTTGGCCACAAAATACACGGCACGCGTGTCGGCCGGTTGCACAGCAGCCAGCATGGCCGACTTGCCGGGCATGGCGATCGGCGTGGGGGGCAAGCCCCCGCGGGTGTAGGTGTTGTAATGCGTGTCGGTGCGCAAATCGCTGCGGCGCAAATTGCCGTCAAAAGCAGCGCCCAATCCATAAATCACCGTCGGGTCGGTCTGCAACAGCATGCCGATGCGCAGGCGGTTGTTGAACACCCCTGAAATCTGAGGGCGGTCAGAGGCTCTGCCGGTTTCCTTTTCTACAATGCTTGCCAAAATCAGCGCTTCTTCGGGCGACTTGACTGCGGCCAGGGCCGAGCGGGCTTGCCAAGCCTTGTCCAGCTGTTTGTCCATGGCTTTCATGGCGCGTTTGAGGACCGCCAGATCGCTGGAACCCTTGGCGTAGCTGTAGGTGTCCGGAAAAAACCGGCCTTCGGGATGCACGCCAGGGCGCCCCAATTGCACCATCAAGGCCTCATCGTCCAAGGCTTGGCTGTCGGGTTTGAGCTGGTCGGCTCGGGCCAGCGCCTGGCGCAGCTGGCGGATGTTCCAGCCTTCCACCAGCGTGAGGGTGCGCAGGCTTTCTTCGCCGCGAACCAGCATGGACAACAGCCGCACGGGCGTGGTCTGCGCGTTGAACTCGTAGCTGCCGGCCCGGATTTGGCGCGATTGGCCCGACAAGCGGAACCAAGCGTACAAAGCCAGAGGCGGCACATCGGCCCCGGCATCCACCGCCATTTGGGCAATCGCTTTGGGCGAGGTCCCGGGTTCAATCGACAAATCCAGTGCTTCCATCCCGCCCATGCGGGACCCCATCGGCTGTTGGAGCCAGTGGTAGGCCCCGGCGGCCAAAGCCCCGGCCAGCAAAAGCAACACCACCACACCCTTGAACAAACTTTTGATCACCCGAGGCCTTTTGCAAAATACCGTGAAAAATAGCCGTGTCGGCCCCGTCAAAACGAGGCTTGATCATAATTCAGGGCTTACCCTGCACCCTCGCCCCTGACCTTGGGCTCCATTTGTCAAAGCGCACCATGTCCACCCAGACCTTTTCTCCAGCAGATCCCCGCTTGCTCAACGGCTTGGCCGCTCTGCCCCATTGGGGCGTGATTCAGGCCCAGGGCGAAGATGCCGCCAACTTCTTGCACAACCAATTGACCAACGATGTGCTGCTCTTGCCCGTGGGCCAGGCCCGTCTGGCGGCTTTTTGCTCGGCCAAAGGACGCATGCAGGCCAGTTTTGTGGTGATCAAAACAGCCCCCGATACGGTGCTGCTGGTCATGAGCCAGGATTTGCTGGCCCAGACGCTCAAGCGCCTGTCCATGTTCGTTCTGCGTGCCAAGGTCAAGCTCAGCGATGCCAGTGAGCAATGGCAGTTGCGTGGTTTGCTGGGCGACAGCGCTCGTGCCTTGCTCGGCGATGCCTCACCCTGGCACACCGCATCGGCCGATGCGGCCCACGCGGTCGCGCTCTACCCGGCCGTCGTGGCTGACGTTCAAGTGCCCCGCGCTCTTTGGCTGGCGCCGCCAACTCAGGCCTTGCCCCAAGCCCCTGAAGTTTCGACTGCGATCTGGTCATGGTCCGAAGTCATGAGCGGTGTGCCCCTGCTCAGCCAGCCCTTGTTCGAGGCCTTCGTGCCCCAAATGCTCAATTACGAATCGGTGGGCGGCGTGAACTTCAAAAAAGGCTGCTACCCCGGTCAGGAAGTCGTGGCCCGCAGCCAGTTTCGCGGCACATTGAAGCGCCGCATGGCGCTGGTGCACAGCCCTGTGGCGTTGACGGCTGGGCAAGAGGTGTTCACCCCCACCAATCCCGAGCAGCCTTGCGCCACCGTGGTGCTGACCGCGGCCAGGCCCGATGGTCAAGGCTTTGATGCGCTGGTCAGCGGTACGCTGGAGAGCCAACAGACTGGCTGGCGAGTGGGCAGTGTCGACGGCGCTGTTCTGGCGCTGCTGCCTTTGCCCTACGCTTTGCTTGAAGACATCTGAGCGGAGGCCCACAGAAGCACAGCCCTTGGCGCCCATGTCGTCGCTTTGCGTGCGCCAATCCCGCCTCAGGCGCCGGGCCTACAGCGTGCGCACCATCTCGATGTGCGCAATGCCCGCCTCTTCAAAAATGGCCCCGTGCGGCTCGAAACCCGAACGTTTGTAAAAGCCTTCGGCACTGCATTGGGCATGCAGCACCATTTGCGTGTCGCCTCGCGCTTTGGCCGCGTCCATCAGTGCGTTCAAGATGCGCCGGCCCAAATCGCTGCCGCGCATCTGCTTTTTGACGGCCATGCGGCCAATGCGGGCCACGCCCGGGGCGTGTTGGAGCAAGCGGCCCGTGGCCAGCACCATGCCCATGCGGTTGATGGCCACGCAGTGCAAAGCGGTTTCGTCGTCGTGGTCCCACTCCATGTCGGCGGGCACTTTTTGTTCATCCACGAACACTTCGGTGCGCAGCGGTGCGGCCAGCTTCTGGAAGTCGTGCCAAGAGCCCAGGTGCAGCTGCACCATGTCTTCGCCGCGCTCAAATCCTTCCAGCATTTCACGCAGCTGGGGCGGGATGGGCTGGCTCTTTTTGGCCACCGGGTCAGCGTAGACATAGACCAACTCGCTGGTGATCAGCAGTTCGTCGCCGCGGAAGATCGCTCCGGCGAAGGTCATGGACGAGTTGCCGATGCGGTCGCAGCGCATGCACACATCCATGTAGTCGTCCATCTCGGCGCTGGCGTGGTACTCAACGCTGGCTTTTTTGACATACAGGTCGCCGCCGAGCTGGTGCATGGTGTCGGCGTAAGGCATGGCCAGATTGCGCCAGTAGTCGGTCACGGCGGTGTCGAAGTACATGAGGTAGTGACCGTTGAAGACGATCTTTTGCATGTCCACCTCGACCCAGCGCACGCGCATGCGGTGAGAAAAACGGAAGTCCTGGCGTTTCATGGGTTCAACTTTCAAAAGCGTGTTTCAAAGCCCGGCCCGCATCGGCGTGGGCCTTCAGGGCATCAGGGATGGCGCGGCCCATGGTGATGAAGCCATGGATCACGCCCCGGTAAATTTCCAGATCGACCGGCACGCCCGCCATGCGCAGCGTGTCGGCGTAGCGCACGCCTTCGTCCACCAATGGGTCGCATTCGGCCAGGCCCATCCAGGCCGGGGCCAGGCCAGAGTGATCGGGGGCGTTGCCGGGGGCAAAACGCCAGTCGTCACGGTCGGCTTGGTCGATGTAGCCGTCAAAAAACCAGGCGATGGTGTCTTTGTCGAGCATGAAGCCTTCGCCAAAGCTGTGGTGCGAGGCCGTGTCTTGCTTGGAGCCGCAGCCGGGGTAAAACAGCAGCTGCAAGGCGAGCTTCAGACCGGCATCGCGGGCCATCAGGGCGCACACGGCAGACAAAGTGCCGCCTGCGCTGTCGCCGCCAATGGCCAGGCGCGTGGAGTCCAGGCCCAAGGTGTGGCCCTGCTGGTGCAGCCAGTTCAGCGCGTCCCAAGCGTCGTGCACGGCTGTCGGAAAGCGGTGCTCGGGGGCCAGCCGGTAGTCCAGCGACACCACAGCGCAGTGGCCCTGGCGGCTCAGTTGGCGGCACAGCACATCGTGGGTGGTGAGGCCGCCCACGGTGAAACCGCCGCCGTGCAGGTAGAGCAACACCGGCAAAGCGCTGTCGCTGTGGGGGGCGTACAGGCGCGCGGGCATGGGGTGGCCATCGCGTGCGGGGATGGTGATGTCCTGCACCCGGTCCACATGGGGTGCAGGCTGCAGGTCCAGGATGGGGCCGCCGATGTCGTAAAACGCGCGGGCTTGCTCTGCCGTCATGGCGTGCATGGGCGGTCGTCCTGCCTTCTGCACACGGTCGATCAGCGTGCGCGTGGCCGGGTTCAACAGGGATCTGGGGTTGCTGTGGTGGCTGCTCATGAAAACTGGAGTTGGTGGGGTTCGGGTGTTGCCAACGTGACGGCTGGGGCCTTGCACCGGGTGGACAAAGCCGGTTCCTGAATCAAAATGAACGCAAATCGTACAACGCCCCGCAGCAGGGGTCTGTCACCTGCACACATCCTGGAGAACTTTGCATGTCATTCATCAATTACGTCACCCAAATCCAGATCGACTTTGGCGCGATCAGCTTGCTCAAGGCCGAATGCGAACGCGTGGGCATCACCCGACCCTTGATCGTGACCGATGCGGGCGTCAAGGCCGTGGGCATCCTGGACAAGGCCCTTGCCGCCCTGCCCGGCCTGCAGGTCAGCGTGTTCGACCAGACACCGTCCAACCCGACCGAGGCCGCTGTGCGCGCCGCTGCCGCCGTCTACAAACAAAACAACTGCGACGGTCTGATCGCGCTGGGCGGCGGCTCGTCCATCGACTGCGCCAAGGGCGTGGCCATTGCCGCCACACACGAAGGCCCGCTCAAGACCTACGCCACCATCGAAGGCGGCTCGCTCAAGATCACAGACCGGGTGGCGCCCTTGATTGCCGTACCCACCACCGCAGGCACGGGCTCCGAAGTGGCTCGGGGGGCCATCTTGATCGTGGATGACGGCCGCAAACTGGGTTTTCACAGCTGGTTCATCGTGCCCCGTGCCGCCATTTGCGACCCCGAACTCACGCTGGGCTTGCCGCCCATGCTGACGGCCGCCACGGGCATGGACGCGGTGGCGCACTGCATGGAAACCTTCATGGCCGCGCCCTTCAACCCGCCTGCCGACGGCATTGCGCTCGACGGCCTGCAACGCGCCTGGGCGCACATCGAACGCGCCACCACCAACGGCCAAGACCGCGAAGCCCGTCTGAACATGATGAGCGCCAGCATGCAAGGCGCCATGGCCTTTCAAAAGGGTTTGGGCTGCGTGCATTCCTTGAGCCACAGCCTGGGTGGCGTGAACCCGCGCCTGCACCACGGCACTTTGAACGCCATGTTTTTGCCTGCGGTGGTGACCTTCAACGCTGCCGCTGAAACCGTGCAAAAAGACAAGCGCCTGGCCCGAATGGCGCAGGCCATGGGCTTGCAAAGCGGCTCGGACATCCCCGACGCCATCAAAGACATGAACGCCCGCCTGGGCCTGCCCACCGGGCTGGGGGCGATGGGTGTGACCGAAAGCCTGTTCGATCAGGTCATCACCGGTGCGCTGGCCGACCACTGCCACAAGACCAACCCGCGCATCGCCAGCGCCGAGGAATACCGGGACATGCTGCAAACGAGCTTGTGATGGCCAGCTGAAGCGATCAAATTTTGCCCAGAGGGCTGTCGATCAGCGCGTCATGGGTGAATTTGACTTGCCCCTTGATGGACAGCACATACATGTCTTTGACGCGGACGACTTCGATCTGCTCGGCCGAATTGCGCAGCACGGTGGGACGGATGTCGCCTTCGGGCGTTTTGACCACTTCCAGCGGCAGAGGCTTGGGTGATTGAGGCAAAAACAGTTCGGCTTTCTGAGCTTGGGTGGTATCGGGGCCCAGCACGACAAAGGCTTTGAGCGTTTGATCCGGGTTGTCCACATAGGGGTCAAAAGACAAGGCCTCTTCAAACAAACGCATGCAGCGCTGCTGCGCATCGGACCACACATAGCCTGCCGAGCCCTTGCAGCCGTGTGCGTCGGCATCGGCCCCGACCACAGGCGTTTGCTGGGGGCGTGGTCCCGCTGAAGTCGGTTCACAGGCACTCATACCGAGCAAGGCCAGGGCAGTGGCCAGATAAGCAGTGGCTTGCCGCCAAGGGGCGGCACTAAAAACATGGGGCAAATCATTCAAGGCATCACCTGTGCGCGGGGGCAGAACATGGGCCGCTATTTTTGCGGCCAAAGCGCTGCACTCACGCACTGGGCCGTAGGCAGTTGTGAGCAGACGTTAATGCTTTGGGTCTCAGGCGCGACGGCTGCGCTGGCGTGCCTTGGCACGCTCGGCTTGCTGCATTTTGGCAGCTTGGGCACGCAAAGCGGCATCCCATGATCGCCTGGCCCACTGCGCAGCCAGCTCGCGTTCATCGAGCATGGCTTCGGGGCCCTGGTGGTAGGACAGCTGAACCGCTTTGCCCTTCATGTTGTAGATGAATGGCCCCAGGCCCTCGGCCTCAAAAAAAGCCAGGTTTTCCGCGTCGCTCTTGAGGTACAGCTGGTTGTCGATCACCAGGCCAAACATCAAACCATCGTGGTAAATGCCGTAGCCGCCAAACATGCGCTTGGCCTGGATCGGACCGAAAGACTCGAAGACCTCGTGCAGAAACTCGATGAACTCCTTGGAGCTGGCCATGCCTGACGCCTGTGTCAGTCGTGCGCGGGCATCTTGGCCCCCACATGCACCCCGCCCCGCGCCTCGGCCAATTCCACTTGGCGCTGGCGTTCGGCCAATTTTTCTTTTTGCTCAGGGGTGCGCTGGTCGTGACAGTGTGCGCAGCTCACGCCCAACACGTAATGCGGTGACTGCTTGTCTTGCGCGCTCAATGGCCAGCGGCAAGAGCGGCACAGCTCGTGGTGGCCGACACCCAAGCCATGGCCCACGCTCACGCGTTCGTCGAACACAAAGCAATCGCCTTCCCAGGTGCTTTGCTCGGGCGGGATTTCTTCGAGGTATTTGAGGATGCCGCCTTCGAGGTGGTAGACCTCTTCAAAGCCGCGCATTTTCATGAGCGCGGTGGATTTTTCGCAGCGGATGCCACCGGTGCAGAACATGGCCACTTTGGTCTTTTTGGCGGCTTCGCCTTGCAGGTTTTCCTGCGCGTCCAGCCAGGCGGGTAGCTGCACAAAGGTCTTGATGTTCGGGTTGACCGCGCCCTTGAAGGTGCCAATGGCCACCTCGTAGTCGTTGCGCGTGTCGATGACCACCACGTTCGGGTCGGCCAGCAAGGCGTTCCAGTCGGCGGGTTTGACGTACTGGCCCACAGTTTTGTTCGGGTCCAACTCGGGCACGCGCAAGGTGACGATCTCTTTTTTGAGCTTGACCTTCATGCGAGTGAACGGGGGCTTGGGGCTCCAGGATTCTTTGTGTTGCAACGTGGCCAGGCGCGGGTCGGCGTGCAAAAAAGCCAGCACGGCACGGATGCCAGCCTCAGGGCCGGCAATCGTGCCGTTGATGCCTTCGTGGGCCAACAGCAGCGTGCCCTTCACATCGTTGGCCTCGCAACAGGCTTGCAAAGGCGCTTGCAAGTCGACGAAGTCGGGCAGGTCGACGAATTTGTAGAGGGCGGCGGTGAGGTACGGGGTCGCGGAATTCATGAAGGGATTATCCCAGCCTGATCACAAGGGCTGCAGTCGGGCCAGGTCGGGCTGTGCCAACCACTGGTCAAATTCATCGGCCAACTGCTCGCTGGCCTTGGCTGCAGCCGTCCACACCTTAACCCGCCCCGCCAAATCGCGGTCGTAGCTCATGAAATCCTTGCGGTCGGGCAGCTTGCCATTGGGCAAGGTTTTCACCCATTCGGGGTTGGGGGCCAGGACGATGGTGTTGTCCAAGAAGGCCGTCGCGCCATGGCGCCACTTGAGCGCTTTGTCGAGCCAGCCGGGCACCACGTTTTGCTGAAAGTGCGGGTACAGCACGATGGCGCGTTCGGGGCCATCGGTAGGGGCTGACCAGTTCAGGTGCAGGTGGTAGTCGGTGATGCCGCCGTCCCAATACGCGCCAGCGGGTGCACCGGGGATGTCGTGCACGGCTTTGAGCGCGAACGGGATCGAGCAACTCGCTTGCAACGCGAGCATGAAATTGCCTTCGGTCAGGGCCACGGCGCGGGTGCGGAAGTCTTGCGTGTCAAAGGGCAAGGCGGCGCTCTGCGCAGAGAACACCACCCGCTCCAGCCAAGCGCCCAGGGCACGGCGGCTCACGGCGTTGCTCAGATAAGCCCCGGCGTAACCCAAGGGCGTGGCCAAGAGGTGTTCGCGGTGCAAGACGTGCTGCCCGCGCGAGGTGACGATGTGCAAGCGGTAGCGTGGGTGGCTCAGCGCCTCTTGGATACGCCCGCCGTAAAAGGCTTGGAGGCTGTGGCCAAAGGCCTCGCTGACCTGCTGTGCAGTCACACGCTTTTGCCCCGGCAAAGGTTCGTAGTGCTGGTGGATGTAATCGTGCTCCAGGCGCTCGAAGGCACTCACGGGGTCGTTCAGGCAGGCGGTCGACATGCGCCACGCCCCAATCGACGCGCCCACCAAGTCCACTGGCTGCTGGCTCTGGGCCAACCACTCTCCAAAGATGAAGCGGTCCAGCGCCCCGAGGATCAGCCCTTTGGGGCCGCCCGCTGCGCCCGGAATCACCCCAATGTGCTCGGGCCGCAAGCCGTGTTCTCGGATATGGGCCAAGGCCTTGGGGCCAGCGTGGATGTGGAGGGCTTGCATGGGATCAGGTGTTCACACTGGATCGCCGCGTCGCTGCGCTCCTCGCGATGACAAGTCGATATGTCACTGCGAGCGCAGCGTGGCAGTCCAGCGGGCTCATTTTTTCAGGCCCTGCAGCTTGGCAAAGGCGCTGGCCATGGCCGAACCCGAGCCAGCGGCTGGTGGGGAGGTGTAGCCGCCACCGCCACGCTGCCGGTTGTCGCGCCCTGCCCCTTCAAACTTGTTGTCACGCGGGCCATCGCGCCTAGCAGGTGCTGCGTCCAGCTTCATGGTCAGGCTGATGCGCTTGCGGGCCACGTCAACTTCGAGCACCTTCACTTTGACGATGTCGCCGGTCTTGACCACCTCGCGGGCGTCGCTCACGAACTTATTCGCCAGCTGGCTCACATGCACCAGGCCATCCTGTTGCACGCCCAAATCGACAAACGCGCCGAACTGGGCCACGTTGCTCACAGTGCCCTCCAAGGTCATGCCTTCTTTCAGGTCTTTGATGTCTTCCACGCCATCGGCCAGGCGGGCCACCTTGAAGTCGGGGCGCGGGTCGCGGCCGGGTTTTTCCAGCTCGCCCAAGATGTCCTTGATGGTGATCGCGCCAAATTTGTCGTTGGCAAACAGCTCGGGCTTGAGGGTTTTGAGCACATCGCTGCGGCCCATGATCTCCTGAATCGGCTTGCCGGTTTTGACAATGATCTGCTCGACCACCGGGTAGGTTTCGGGGTGCACGCCCGTCATGTCGAGCGGGTTGTCGCCGCCGCGAATGCGCAAAAAGCCCGCGCTTTGCTCGAAGGTTTTGGCCCCGAGGCCAGTGACTTTGAGCAAATCTTGCCGCGTTTTGAACACGCCATTGGCATCGCGCCAGCGCACCACGGCCTTGGCCACGCTGCCCGACAGGCCCGACACGCGGGTGAGCAAGGGAACGCTTGCCGTGTTCAGGTCCACGCCCACCGAGTTCACGCAGTCTTCGACCACCGCGTCCAAAGTTTTGGCCAGCTCGCTTTGGTTCACATCGTGCTGGTACTGGCCCACGCCAATCGCTTTGGGGTCGATCTTGACCAATTCAGACAGTGGATCTTGCAGGCGGCGGGCAATGGAGGCCGCACCGCGCAGGCTCACGTCCACATCGGGCATTTCTTGGCTTGCGAATTCGCTGGCCGAGTACACCGACGCACCCGCTTCACTGACCACCACCTTCTGGATCTCAAGGCCATCCCGCAGGCGGGCCAGCTGCTTGATCAGATCTCCGGCCAATTTGTCGGTCTCGCGGCTGGCGGTGCCGTTGCCAATGGCGATCAGGTTGACGTTGTGCTTTTCGCAGAGCTTGGCCAGGGTGAAGAGTGAACCCTCCCAGTCCTTGCGCGGCTCGTGCGGGTACACGGTCGATGTGTCCACCAGCTTGCCGGTGGCATCGACCACAGCGACTTTCACGCCGGTGCGGATGCCCGGGTCCAGGCCCATGACCACACGGGGACCCGCAGGCGCGGCCAACAGCAGGTCGCGCAGGTTGTCGCTGAACACTTTGATGGCGACTTTTTCGGCTTCTTCGCGCAGGCGGGCAAACAGGTCGCGCTCGGTGGACAGGCTGAGTTTCACGCGCCAGGTCCAGGCCACGCATTTGCGGATCAGGTCGTCCGAGGGGCGGGCCGCATGGCTCCAGCCCAGGTGCATGGCGATCTTGCCTTCGGCGATGCTGGGTTTGCCGGGTTCGGGCTCGACCGGGAGAACCAATTTAGCGTCCAGCATTTCCAATGCACGGCCACGGAATACCGCCAATGCACGGTGAGAAGGCACGCGGCCAATCGGCTCGTCGTAGTCAAAGTAATCGCGGAACTTGGCCACGTCGGCGTTGTTCTCGTCCTTGCCGTCGGCCAGCTTGCTTTTGAAGAGGCCTTCGTTCCACAGCCATTCGCGCAGGGCTTGCACCAGCGAGGCGTCTTCGGCCCAGCGCTCACTCAGCAGGTCACGAACACCGTCCAGTACGGCCGCTGTGGTGGTGAAGTCGGCGCCTTCAATCGCGCCTGCAGCCAGCACAAAGTTGGCAGCTTCGGCATGCGGGTCGAGCGTGGGATCGGCAAACAGCTTGTCGGCCAGCGGCTCCAGCCCTGCTTCGCGGGCGATCATGCCCTTGGTGCGGCGCTTGGGTTTGTAGGGCAGGTAAATGTCTTCGAGTTCCTGCTTGGTGGGCGCGGCCTCGATGGCGGCGAGCAGTTCTGGGGTCAGCTTGCCCTGCTCCTGGATGCTCTTGATCACGGCAGCGCGGCGGTCTTCCAGCTCACGCAGATAGTCCAGTCGTGCTTCCAGTTCGCGCAGCTGGATGTCGTCCAGGCCACCGGTCACTTCCTTGCGGTAACGGGCGATGAAGGGGACAGTGGCACCGCCATCAAGCAGCTCAACGGCGGTGTTGACCTGATCAGGCCGTATACGGATTTCTGCGGCCAGTTGGGCCAGGATTTTCTGCATGCGCAATTCGGTAAAGAGAGACGAAGCGGGCAAGTTTGCCACAGTGCCCCTGTCGACTCCTGGAGCCCACTGCAGGCTTGTTTTCAGCCCTCAGTTACAAATTTTCGATTGAAATTCCAGAAAAATAATAATTAGATGCTAAAAATTTAACAGTTGTCGATTTGGTTGGTATTGACTGTTTAAGTCCGCTTATTTACATTAATTATCAATATTGACAATTCAAGTTGCAAAAAGCAACTGAGCGGAGGAATGAACATGAAAGCCACCAAGTCCGGTGCTCTGGCGCGCCTGTTGGGCATCAGCAGCCTGATCATCCTGACCACAGGCTGCAACACACTCCCCATGGAAGAGTATGCGCAGTTCAGTCCGGCCATCCCAAGCAAACGCATTCTGAATCAGGTGAAGGTCAGTTGGGAGGTGCGTGACGATGTAGCCGATTTTTGTGCCAAGGCCAAGGGCATGGGCAAGGAACAAGCGTTCCTGACACCGCCTGTTGCGTGCGCGATCTGGAACACCCCGCTCAAAGAATGCACAGTGGTCACGGGTACCCGCACATCTCATGTGGCTCTGGGACATGAAGTTCGCCACTGTTTTGAAGGCCACTTTCATTGAGAGGCAAGAGAACTTTCAAACAATATTTACATCTGAAAAATTTCTTTAGCATCTATTTCATTTTTTTTAGAGCTAGAATGAATTGGTTCTAGAACATCCTCAGGAGATCATCATGTCCAATCAAAACTATTTTGCTGCCAGCGCTTTGTTGGCATCCCTGTTGGCAAGCCAAGGCGCATTTGCCGGCATGGTCAAAGACAGCCATGGCAACGTTGGCTATGACACGCTCGCCGAATGCGATGCCGCTGTGAACGCTGGCACTGCCAAGTTTTATCAGCCTTTCACCAAAAAACCTGCAGTACTGCGTGCCGGTGAAACCCGCACCCAGGTGATGACCTTGAAAGATTTGGTGATTCCACAAGACACCGTGAAATCAATGAGCTACCAAGCCAACGACTACAAGCGCGGCGCTTGCGAAATCGGTCTCGGTCCCAAGGCTGGTCAAAATGGTGTCTCGCAGTCTTTGCAAGGTAAATATGTGCCTTACAGCCCAGACATGCCTGTGAACGTTTATTTCAACAAAATGGGCCAGCCAGTTCGTGCAACCATGAAGCAATGCGACAACCGTTTTGCCGCCAACATGCCACGCCCCATCCCACAGACACCTGTGGCGATGAAAGCAGCCGTTGCACCTGCTGCTAACGTGCCTGCGGCAACAGTCGCCACAGCACCTGCTGCTGTCGTGGCACCAGTTGCACCAGCACCTGTTTCAGCGGCCATTGGTGCAGCTCAGGGTTCATTGGGTTGGAAAGAAGCGCTGGGCGTTGCCGGTGTGTTGGCCGTTGGCGCAATTTTGGTCCACAACAACGGTGATACCGGCACAACTGGCACTACAGGCACCACTCGTTGATTGATTCCTGAAGTATTCAAGATGCACCTGATCAAGACCGGATTGGCTGTTTTAGCAAGTCTGTTCTTGTCAGGTTGCAGTTCTGGCATGAAAGCTGGGTTCATGACTCTGAAAGACGAAGTCATGCCCAGCCGATCGGATGTGCGAAAAACAGCACTTCAACCTGATTACCGTTACCTGCTGGTGGAAACAGACGGCCAAGAAGCCCTCATGGTCTGGATTGGCAATGAACCCCACAGACTCGGACAGGCCAGTGTCTGGGTCAGTTCAGACGGCGTGATCATTCGTCTCGTCAATGGCAAGCTTGTCGGGGTATCCGAGCCTCGCCGACACTGGCAATTGATTTCGGAATCCATCGTCACCTCGCCGCCCCCTGGTTCATCAATCACGCGGCTCACGCAAACGAGCGATGCTCAACCCGGCTATCGCATGGGGGTGATGCGTACCGTCGACCAAAAAGTTTTACCTGCAAGCGAGCAAGCCATGGCTTGGGTTGACCATTCTCTTGCTCTGCGCTGGCAGGAAGAGGTTGATTCAAATACAGGTGAGCGCACCGCTTTGTATGGTTTGAACAGCAGCAACCAAATTACAGCTGGACACCGTTGCATGAGTGCTCAATGGTGTTTGCGTTGGCAAACATGGCCGGCCAAAGCCTCTGATCCTCTTTTATGAAGTATTTTTTTTTGCCGTGTGTTGGTGCACTGATTTTTGTGGCGCCAGTGCTTGCCAATGCGCAAGACGCTAAACAGCTCACGGCATCCACGTCTGTCAAACTGTCTCCGCCCGCCGGATTGAGGCTTGGCGCATGGCTGACGCAAAACCACACCGCGCTTGCCGAATCGATGTATTGGCCAGGGACAATGTGGCTCAATACTTTGGAGGCAAACAAACAGTCATCCGACAAGAAACAATTGGTCAATGAACTGGCAAAACTTGCCGCGGGCAACACCGATGCAGCACCTCAGCTGGACAAGTTGACAGCACTGTTGTCTGCCATGCCGATCACCGGTCGTAAGCCCTTGTTGTTGCAGGATCCTTGGCTCATGCAAGCGCACAGTCACCTGGAGCCCGTCATCAGTGAGGGTGATAGCCTGCTCATCGCAGGTCGTACAGACCGCGTGCGAGTCATCAATGCAGATTCGCAATCTTGCGATGTTCCTGTGAAATCGGCCACCTGGGCCATCGATTACTTCCGTGCCTGTGGCATGGATTCCGAAGTCGACACCGCTTGGCTGATCCAGCCAGATGGGCAAGTTACCCGATTGGGTGTCGGCACTTGGAATCAACACGCACAAGAAGCGCCAGCACCTGGCGCGTGGCTTTGGGTTCCCCCAGTCATCGCTTCGCATGACTTGAGTGAGCGTATCGCCAAAATCATGTCCACTCAGGGTTTGGCTCAAGGGGCGGAACCTATGGCGCCACTTCCGAGCACGTCCGCCAACGAGCCCAAAGACTTGGCAATTTTCGCCAATGATTGGGGTGTGACAGGTTTGCTTCAAACCGCAACAGCCAGATCACCCAGTGCTGGGCATGTCGCGTTAACAGCCAACCGAGTCTGGCCTTACACCCACACCACTTTGGCCATCAGTCCATTTGACAGTCTGGAACTGGGTTTCAGATACACCGACATCGCCAATCGGCTCTACGGCCCTGACATCGCTGGAAATCAGTCATACAAGGACAAGTCATCAGAAATCAAATGGCGCATGCTCGAAGAAACGGCCTCTCGTCCCGCATTGGCAGTAGGCTTGCGTGACCTGGGTGGTACAGGTCTTTTTGCAGGAGAGTATTTGGTCGCTTCGAAGCGCTGGCAAAACTTGGATGTGAGCATGGGCCTTGGCTGGGGCTATCTAGGCTCACGTGGCAACTTGGGCAATCCATTGGGTTTTCTGGGCCAAAGGTTCACAACAAGACAAAACAGCACTGTTGGCTCAGGCGGAACTGCCCAACTTTCTCCTCTGTTCACGGGACGAACAGCGCTGTTCGGCGGCGTCCAATGGCAAACACCCATCCCGCAATTGGTCGTGAAAGTTGAAGTCGACGGCAACAACTACAAAAACGAACCTTCCAACAATGACGTGGGCGGTGCTCGCTCACCATTGAATTGGGGTCTTGCATGGCAAAACGGTCCGTTGAGCCTGAGCGTGGGCTACGAGCGCGGCAAACAGTGGATGCTGGGGCTCTCATTGAGCACCGATCTGACCAAACTCACGCAGTCCAAACGCAGCGAACCAGCCGCTTGGCCAGTCAAACGAGCAGCGCAAATAGCGCCTTCTCATTTTTCCCCCTCTGTGATGGGGACATCTTCCGCTGCATTGACGCCAAGTCCTGCTGTGGCAGGTGCCATTGAGGCCCAAACGGGTTGGCTTGTTCGTGATCTGCGTCAGGAAGAAAACACTTGGATCGTTGAACTTGACAATGTGCAAGGCTTTTCATTACCTGAGCGAATTGATCGCGGCATGAGCGTTGTGCATGAAACGGCGCCCGCACATGTCCGTTCAGTACGTTTTGTTTTGATGCAGCAAGGAGTTCCAGTCAGCAGTCGATTGATCGACAGGGGCACTTGGGCTGACACCCGTTATGCATGGCGGGGACAATCGCCCAGCCATGCTTCTGTACACGCACCAACCGATCTGACACCAACCGCAGAATCATCCAACAGAAAACCCTCAGCCAGCATGGGACTGGGTTACCAGCAACATCTGGGTGGCCCCGATGGTTATTTGTATTCGCTGAATGCGACCACAGAGGGGCAATGGCCTTTGTGGAAAGGCGCCTGGGTCCAGGGTACATTGAAGGCCCGCTTGGTCGACAACTATGAGAAGTACCACTACACCGCACAAAGTGACTTGCCGCGGGTCAGAACACTGGTGCGTGAGTACTTGACCAAGCAACGCGTCACCTTGCCCAACGCTCAGCTCAACCAATTGAACCAATGGGGTGACAGCGTGTACAGCTTGGTTTATGCCGGCGCGTTGGAGTCGATGTTTGCAGGCGTGGGTGCAGAGGTCATGTGGCGACCTGCAGGGAGCCAGTTGGCTCTTGGCGCCGACATGAACAAGTTGGCCCAAAGAGATTTTGACCAGCGCTTCAGTTTGCGGGATTACCGTGTCAACAGTGGTCACATCACCGCGTATTGGGACACGCGATGGAAAGGGGTCGAAGCCAAGCTGATGGTCGGTCAGTATTTGGCTGGCGACAAAGGTGCCACATTGGAAGTCTCAAGACGCTTCAAAAATGGGACCAGGATGGGGGCTTGGGTGACCAAAACCAATGTGTCCTCTGCAAGTTTTGGTGAAGGCAGCTTTGACAAAGGTGTGTTCTTTTCGATTCCCTTTGATGCTTTCCTGACGGCGTGGTCAACCCAAACCATGAGCTTCACCTGGCAACCGCTGATCAGGGATGGCGGTGCGCGCCTGAACAAAGCACAGACCTTGTGGAACTTGACCAACAGCCGCGATGAGCGCGAATGGTCCAGTGAACCAGCCAGGTTCAGCAAGTGAAGCTGAGCTGGGCGATTTGTAGATCGCCCGGCACCCGAGCTCAAGAAGCTCGTAAGGCTGCGCGCAATTTTTCGCCTACATCAGGGCGAGCCTCAAACGGGTCAGGTGGGTTAAGTCCCTGCACAATGGCTTCCATGCGGCTTTGCACATTGCCCAAAGCATGTGGGTGGCTGTAGATATAAAACTGGCCCGAGGCCACCGCGTCAAACACCTTCTGGGCCACATCCTGGGCTGAGACCTTGCCACTGCCTACCGCCTTGTCGGTTTGCGCCTGACCTATCAATTGACTGGCCGTTGGCTTGTCCGCAGCCAGTGCAGATGGACGATTACGTTCGCTTTGGCTGATGCCTGTGGCCACAAAATAAGGACACAGGACACTGGCGCTGACCTGGTCGCTCACCAACTGCAAGTCCTGGTACAGGGTTTCGGTCAGGGACACCACCGCATGTTTGCTGACGTTGTAGATGCCCATGTTGGGCGGCGTCAGCAAACCCGCCATGCTGGCGGTGTTGACGATGTGGCCACGGTAAGCCGGATCGGCCTTGGCGGCTTCGAGCATCATGGGGGTGAACAGGCGCACGCCGTGCACCACGCCCCAGAGGTTGACGCCCAGCACCCATTCCCAGTCGGCCACCGAGTTTTCCCAGACCAAGCCCCCTGCCCCCACGCCCGCATTGTTGAACACGAAATGTGGTGCGCCAAAGCGCTGCTTCACATCGGCGGCCAGCTGTTCCATGGCCTGGGCGTTGGACACATCGACCTTGCGGGCCAGCACCTGAACGCCTTGGGCCTTCATTTCAGCTTCGGCCTTGTCCAGCGCGTCTTGCTGCACATCGACCAACACCAGGTTCATGCCCAGCTTGGCGCCAATGCGGGCGCATTCCAGCCCGAAGCCCGAGCCTGCGCCGGTCAGCACGGCGGTTTTGCCTTGAAAGTTGTCGATCATGCGGCTGCCTTTTTGAGTGTGAACCCGACGCGCGGGAAATGAACATGAACCGTGCCCGCACGCTCATCGCTGCGGCGCAAGGTGTAACGGGTGCGGGTGGCGGCGATCAGCTCACCTTCGGTCGGCTCAAGACCAAAGTTGTCGGCAGCGATCACCACTTGACTGCCCAGCGCGATGCCGTGCTCGTCCTGGAAGACCTCGCCCTGCACTACCGCAGGTGTTGAACTGCGGGCGGTTTGCAAGGCTTCTTCTGCGCTGCATTTGCTGGGCGTGCCGTGGCCAATGGCCTTCATGCGGACCATCCAGCTTTTGACTTCGGGCGTCGCATCCAGAATGCCCGCCAAAGCTGGCGTGCGTTCTTGCGTGAACCACAGCGGGTGGTAAGCCGCAAAGTCGGCCACGCAAGGCTGGGCACCGAACAAAAAGTCTTGCCCATGCAGCATGTTGGCAATGCGGCGCAGGTAGCTTTTGTAAGTGGCGGCGGCATCGGTGGAGGACATGCGCGCAGCGCCACTGCGCATGGCGGCGCGGTCGGCCACAAAGGCCTGCACGACCTCAGCCGGTGCGCCCGCAAAGACCTGCGCCACGCCAGCGGGCTGAAAGTTATACGCCATGACTGCGGTGAACAAGGCACTGTCGGCCCACTGCGCCACGATGCGCGCCGCGCCTTTGACGGCTTCAGGGTAGATCGTGGGCTTGGGCGCCATGTGCTCCAGCACGTCGCAAATGAGCGCGGTGTCGCAGTAAATGTCCGCGCCGATCTGGAGCACCGGGGTTTTGCGGTAACCGCCCGTGAGCGCCGTCAGATCGGGCTTGGGCATGATCATCGGGATGAACACGCTTTTCCAGGCCAACTGCTTGTGGCCCAGAATCAGACGGACCTTTTCGGCAAACGGCGAGGTCGGGTAATGGTGGAGGATCAGCTCGGACATGTGGCTCGCCTCAGATCAGCTTGACCAGTTGTTTGCCGAAGTTTTTACCCTTGAGCAGACCGAGGAAAGCCTCAGGCGCAGCAGCCAGGCCTTGCGCGACCGTTTCGCGGGGGCGCAGCTTGCCGGTGCCCACCAAGGTGCCCAACTCTTGCAGGGCCTCGGGCCAGACTTCCATGTGCTCGCTGACGATGAAGCCTTCGATCTTCATGCGGTTGATGAGGATCAGCGCCGGGTTGCTCATGGGCAGCGGCGCGCCATCGTAGCCAGCGATCATGCCGCACACGGCGATGCGTGCAAACGCGTTGGTACGCAGCATCACGGCGTCGAGCACCATGCCGCCCACGTTTTCAAAGTGGCCGTCAATGCCGTTCGGGCAAGCTTCGCGCAGGGCTTTGGACAATGAGATGTAGTCCTTGTGTTCCTTGTAGTCGATGCAGGCGTCAAAGCCCAGCTCCTTGACCACGTAGTCGCATTTGTCTTTGCCACCCGCGATGCCCACCACGCGACAACCACGTGCCTTGGCCAGCGCGCCGTAAGCGCTGCCCACCGCACCGCTGGCGGCGCTCACGGTCACGGTTTCGCCAGCTTTGGGGTTGATGATCTTGACCAAGCCATACCAGGCGGTCACGCCGGGCATGCCCACCGCGCCCAAGTAGTGCGACAGCGGCACATGGGTGGTGTCTACCTTGCGCAGGGCGCCGATCACGTTGGCATCGACCACGCTGTACTCCTGCCAGCCGCCCATGCCGACCACCGAGTCACCAGCTTTGAATTTGGGATGACGGCTGTCCACCACCTCACCCACGGTGCCGCCAATCATGACTTCGCCCAAGGGCTGGGGCACGGCATAGCTCTTACTCTCGTTCATGCGGCCACGCATGTAGGGGTCCAGGCTCAGGTAATGGTGGCAAACCAGCACTTGACCGTCTTTGAGTTCGGGCAATGGCAGCTCGACCATTTTGAAGTTGTTCACAGTGGCTTCGCCTTGCGGGCGGTTGTCCAGAACGATGCGGTGGTTGATGGGCATGTGTGTCTCCAGTGAATTTGAAAGCGTTAATCGGTGGAAGGCGAAGGGGATTGGCGGCGGCTCACGTATTTGAAGGTGCCGGTGGCGTGGGCGCACAGCTGCCCTTGGGCATCGAACACACTGCCCTCGGTGAAGGCCATGCTGCGGGTGCGGTGTTGCAAGTGGCCTTTGCCCACCAGCGCTTGTCCGGCGGGCACTTTGGCGGGGCGCATGAAGGTGGTTTTCATCTCGATGGTGACCACGCCCATTTCTGGGTCTACGCTGCGCGCAGCAGTGGCCATGATCACATCCAGAAAAGTCATGACCGCACCGCCGTGCGTGACATCGAATGAATTGAGATGTTCGGGTCGTGGCGCGAAATGCAGCTCGGACTCGCCGCCTTCAAATTTCTCCAGAGAGAAACCCAAATGGTCAACGAAGGGAATCTTGGCGCCGAAAGGGATGCTCATGCTCAAGGACTTTCGCATCAGCCGCCGATGATGGCGCTCACGCCACCATCCACCGCCATCCATTGGCCTGTGATGTGCTTGCCTGCGTCCGAGGCGTAAAGCAAGGCCAAGCCTTTGAGGTCTTCGTCATCGCCCAATCGGCGCAGCGGTGCGCCTTTGGCCATGTTGTCTGCGCCCAATTTTTCCAACAGGCCATAGGTCATCTTGCTGGGGAAAAAGCCGGGACAAATCGCGTTGACAGTGATGCCATGCTCGCCCCACTCACCTGCCAGTGCTCGGGTGAAGTTGACCACCGCACCTTTGGAGGTGTTGTAGGCAATCGTCTTCATCTCGGACGGGTTGCCAGCCAAACCCGCAATGGAGGCCACGTTCAGGATGCGGCCTTTTTTGCGCGGGATCATGCAGCGCTTGGCCACTTCCTGCGACAAGATGAAATAGCCGCGCACGTTCAGGTTCATGACCTTGTCCCAGGCCTCGACCGGGTGCTCTTCGGCGGGCGCGCCCCAGCTGGCACCGGCGTTGTTGACCAGGATGTCGATCGGGCCCATGCGTTCGATGGTCTCTGCCGCCAGACGGCGAATGTCTTCTTCTTTGCCACAATCGGCAGCGATCCAGCGGGCGTCGATGCCTGCAGCTTGCAACTCGGCGGCGGCCTCTTCCAGATCGGCTGCTTTGCGTGAGCTGAGCATGATCTTGGCGCCCGCCTCACCCAGCGCATGGGCCATTTGCAGGCCCAGGCCGCGCGAGCCGCCGGTGACCAAGGCCACTTGGCCGGTCAAATCAAAAAGTTGTTGGACTGTGCGTGCCATGTCGGGGCTCCTTTGAAAATGGAATGTGAATTCAGACCGTGTAATCCATGCAGCGTCGTTCTTTGACCACCGACTTCATGAAAGGCTTGATGGCCACATGATCAGGGTGATTTTGGTAAGCCGCTAGCACCTGCGCGTCATCGACCAGCATGTGCAGCACCAGATCGTTGGTGCAGTCCATGCCGGGTGTGGCCGTGGCCACTTCAAAAGTCTGAATGCCGGGCACCACCTGGGCGCACGACAAGAGCAAAGCTTTGGCTTTGACGAGGTTGGTGGCTTTGTCGGCCCCTGCGGCATGGTCTTGCAGGTTCCACATCACGATGTGTCGGATCATCAGAAAGCCTCCTCGTGCAAGTCGGCGCAAGTGGGGTCGCGGCTTTTGACCACGTTGAGCCAAGCGCCGATCTTGGGCAATTCATAACGGAAGAAATAGCGGCAAGCGGCGCGGCGGCCTTGGGCTGCCGGGCTGTTGTCATCGCCCAGGCTGCTGGCCACGTCGAGCCAGATCCAGGCGATCACCGTGTGGCCAAAGGCCTGCAAATAGGGCACGGCATTGGCCAGGGCCTGTGCGGGCTCGGCACCGGCCCAGGCTTGCTGGGTGGCTTGGCCGATTTGTTTCAATGCATCGCGCAAGGCCGCCGCTTCCGGTCCCCAAGCCGATTCGGCTTTGGTGGCCGTGGCCAGCATGCGCTCGGCGAGCAGTTGCAGGCCGCGTCCGTTTTCCATCAGCACCTTGCGGCCCAGCAGGTCCATGGCCTGGATGCCGTGCGTTCCCTCGTGGATCATGTTCAGGCGGTTGTCGCGCCAGTACTGCTCGACCGGGAAGTCACGCGTGTAGCCATAGCCGCCGTGGATCTGGATGGCCAGACTGTTGGCTTCGAGACACCATTCGCTGGGGAAGCTCTTGACGATGGGCGTCAGCACTTCCAGCAGCAGGCGCGCCACATCGGCGTCTTCGGCGGTGCCGGTGTGCTGCTCGTCGACCAAGCGGGCGCTGTAAAAAGCCAGTGCCAAAGCGCCTTCGCTGTAGGCTTTTTGAGCCAGCAGCATGCGCTTGATGTCGGCGTGTTCGATGATGCGCACCTGGGGCTGGCTCGCATCCTTGCCCCCTGCCCCGGTGGGCCGGCCTTGTGGGCGGTTTTTGGCGTAGTCGAGGCTGGCGTAATAACCGGCCATGCCCAGCATGGTGGCGGCCATGCCCACGCCGATGCGGGCTTCGTTCATCATGTGGAACATGCAGCGCAGGCCTTCGCCAGGCTTGCCGACGAGGTAGCCTACAGCGCCGTCCAGGCCCCCACCTGTATCACCTCTGACCGGGTACTTGCCCTCGCCAAAGTTCAGCAGCGTGTTGGTGGTGCCGCGCCAGCCGCACTTGTGGTTCAGGCCCGCCAGCGCCACATCGTTGCGCTCGCCGGTCAACTGCCCATCCACGCCAACCATCTTTTTGGGCACGATGAACAGCGAAATGCCTTTGACGCCCGGCACCAGTTGGCCTGAGCTGTCGGGGATCTTGGCCAGCACCAAATGGATGATGTTCTCGGAGAGTTCGTGCTCGCCCGACGAAATCCACATCTTGTTGCCCTTGAGGCGGTAGCGTGCGCCCAAAGCATCGGCTTCGAAGTCGGCCCCATCGGGCGTGGCGCGGGTCATCACGTCGCTCAGCGACGAGCCCGCTTGCGGCTCGGATAGGCACATGGTGCCGGAGAAACGGCCACTGAATTCGTTCAAGGCAAAGACCTGCTTTTGCAACTCGGTGCCGTGCACCATGAGCAAATTGGCGTTGCCGCTGGTGAGCATGCCCGAGCCGATGCTGACCGAGGCCATCGCAAAAAAGGCGTTGGCTGCGGCTTCGACCGTGTAGGGCAGCTGCATGCCGCCCACTTCGTAGTCTTGCGCGGCACTCAACATGCCCGACTCGGCATAGGCTTTGTAGGCCTCGTGCGTGGCTTGCGGCAGCGTGACTTTTTCGCCATCGAAATGAGGCTCTTGCGTGTCGACCAGGCGGTTGAACGGCGCGTACTTCTCACGCGCAATGCGCTCGCAGGTATCGAGCACCGCATCAAAGGTTTCGCGACTGTGGTCGGCAAAACGCTCGCGGCTTTGCAGGCATTCGACTTTCAACCAGTCGTGGAGCAAAAAATCAACGGTGGGGCGCAGGCTCATGTCAGTTCATCTCTTCCAAATGAAAAAGGGCAAGAAGCATCATGCCTCTTGCCCCTGTTCGGATCAGCCATCCAGGCGACAGCCGATGCCGGTCACGTTCACAGCACTTCAAAAATGCCGCAAGCGCCCATGCCGCCGCCAATGCACATGGTCACCGCCACGCGCTTGGCGCCACGGCGTTTGCCTTCGATCAGGGCGTGACCTGTCAGGCGCTGGCCCGACACGCCGTAGGGGTGGCCCACCGCGATCGCGCCGCCGTTGACGTTCAGGCGATCTGCCGGAATGCCCAGCTTGTCGCGGCAGTACAGCACCTGCACGGCAAACGCTTCGTTGAGTTCCCACAGGTCGATGTCGTTCACGGTAAGACCCAGACGCGCCAGCGCTTTGGGCACGGCGTACACGGGGCCAATGCCCATTTCGTCAGGCTCGCAACCGGCCACGGCAAAACCGAGGAATCGGCCCAGGGGCTTCATGCCGCGTTGCTCGGCCAGCTTTTCGTCCATCAGCACGCAAGCGCCTGCGCCGTCCGAGAACTGGCTGGCGTTGCCCGCCGACACCAAACCACCAGGCAAAGCCGAGCGCAAGCCGCTGATGGCTTCCACGGTGGTGCCTTCGCGCAGACCTTCGTCCACGCTCACGGTCACTTGTTTGGTGGTCATGCCCATGACCTTGTCAATCACGCCTTGCGTCACGGTGATGGGCGCGATCTCGTCGTTGAAAAGGCCAGCAGCTTGCGCAGCGCAGGCTTTTTGCTGGCTGGCCGCGCCATACGCGTCCATCACGTCGCGGCCGATCTTGTAGCGCTTGGCCACTTGCTCGGCGGTTTGCAGCATGTTCCAGTAAATCTCGGGCTTCATCTTGGCCAAAGACAGGTCTTGCAGCATGTGGGTGTTCATCTCTTGCTGCACGCAGGAGATGCTTTCCACGCCACCGGCCACATAGACCTGGCCTTCGCCCGCGATGATGCGCTGCGCAGCCAAGGCAATGGTTTGCAGACCCGACGAGCAAAAACGGTTCACGGTCAGGCCCGACACCGAGATCGGCAGACCGGCCTTGAGGGCGATCTGGCGGGCGATGTTGGCGCCTGTGGCGCCTTCAGGTGTGGCGCAACCCATGATCACGTCTTCGACTTCGGCGGCATCAATGCCGGCGCGGGCCACGGCGTGTTGCACGGCGTGGCCACCCAGCGTGGCACCGTGGGTCATGTTGAAAGCGCCCTTCCAGCTCTTGGCCAGAGGGGTGCGGGCGGTGGATACGATGACAGCATTCGTCATGATGGTCCTTTCATGTGGGAGACAGAGCTAAAGATCTGTCCCGCCAAAAATTTAAAAAATCAGTTGAATGTCTTGCCTTCGGCCACCAAACGTGCCAACAAAGGCGCGGGTTGCCAGAATTGGGCGTCGTCATGCGGATTTTTGGCAAAGCGTTTCATGGCTTCGGCCACGTTGAACAGGCCAATGGTGTCGGCGTAGTTCATGGGGCCACCGCGCCAGAACGGGAAGCCGTAACCGGTGATGTAGACCATGTCGATGTCGCTGGCCTTGCTGGCAATGCCTTCTTCCAGGATGTGGCAGGCCTCGTTGACCAGCGAGTACACCAGGCGCTGCACGATCTCGTCATCGGAAATCTTGCGGGGCGTGATGCCTTGCGCGGCGCGGTGCTTCTCGATCATCTCGACCACCACTGCGCTCGGGATCGCGTCGCGCTTGCCGGCCTGGTAGTCGTACCAGCCTGCGCCGGTCTTTTGGCCATAACGGCCCATCTCGCACAGCAAGTCAGCGGTTTTGCTGTACTTGAGGTTCGGCTTTTCCGTGTAGCGCCGCTTGCGGATTGCCCAGCCAATGTCGTTGCCTGCCAAATCGCCCATGCGGAACGGCCCCATGGCAAAACCGAATTTCTCGACGGCCTTGTCCACTTGCGCGGGGGTGCAGCCTTCTTCGATCAGGAAACCAGCTTGGCGGCTGTACTGCTCGATCATGCGGTTGCCGATGAAGCCGTCGCACACGCCGGAGACCACCGAGGTCTTCTTGATCTTCTTGCCGATGGCCATCACGGTGGCCAGCACGTCCTTGCCGGTTTGGGCGCCACGCACCACTTCGAGCAGCTTCATGACGTTGGCGGGGCTGAAGAAGTGCATGCCCACCACGTCTTGCGGACGCTTGGTGAAGGAGGCGATCTTGTTCACGTCGAGCGTCGAGGTGTTGGACGCCAGGATCGCGCCGGGCTTCATCACTTCGTCGAGCTTCTTGAAGACGGCTTCCTTCACGCCCATTTCTTCGAACACGGCTTCGATCACCAGGTCGGCCTGACCGATGTCGTCGTAGCTCAGCGTGGTGGACAAGAGCGCCATGCGCTCGTCGTATTTTTCTTGCTTGAGCTTGCCTTTTTTGACTTGCGCTTCGTAGTTCTTGCGGATGGTGGCCACGCCACGGTCCAGCGCGTCCTGCTTCATCTCCAGGATCTTGACCGGGATGCCCGCGTTCAGGAAGTTCATGGAGATGCCGCCGCCCATGGTGCCAGCACCGATGACGGCCACGGATTTGACATCGCGCTTGGGCGTGTCCTCGGGCACATCGGGGATCTTGGAGGCCGCACGGTCGGCCATGAAGATGTGGCGCAGTGCGCGGCATTCGGGCGTCATCATCAGGGCCATGAAGATTTCGCGCTCGAAGACCATGCCGTCTTCAAACTTCTTCTTGGTGGCCGCTTCGACCGCGTCCACGCATTTGCCTGGGGCTGGCAGGTTTTTGGCCATGCCCTTGACCATGTTTCGCGTGAACTGGAAATAAGCATCGCCTTGGGGGTGCTTGCAAGGCAGGTTTTTCACCAGAGGCAGCGGCGAGCCGTCTGCATGGGCGGCCGCCACTTTGCGGGCCAGCGCCAGGGCTTCTTCGGGCAGGCTTTCGGCTGATTGGGCCATCGCGTCAAACAGTTTCTGGCCGGGCAACATGGCCAGCATCTCGCTCTTGATGGCTTCGCCGCTGACGATCATGTTGAGCGCCGCTTCCACACCGATCACGCGGGGCAGACGCTGCGTGCCGCCCGCGCCGGGGATCAGGCCCAGCTTGACTTCAGGCAAGGCAATCGAGGTGCCAGGCGCTGCAATGCGGTAGTGGCAGCCCAGAGCCAGCTCCAGACCGCCGCCCATGGCGACCGAGTGGATGGCGGCCACCACCGGCTTGGCCGAGTTTTCGCAAGCGCGGATGACGCTCAGCAAATTGGGTTCCTGGATCGCCTTGGGCGAGCCAAATTCACGAATGTCCGCGCCGCCCGAAAAGGCCTTGCCACCACCGGTGATGACGATGGCCTTGACTGCTGCATCGTTGTTGGCTTTCTCCAGCCCATCGGTGATGCCGATGCGGGTGGACAGACCCAAACCGTTGACGGGCGGGTTCATCAGGGTGATGACCGCGACATCACCTTGGACTTTGTATTCAGCTGTCATGCTGGTTTCCTTTGCGTGAAATGGAGCGTGGAATAAAAAAGAACGGTCGTTCGTTTTTAAAGATTGTAGTGGCTGATTGGAGGAATGACAGCCCGGACTGTCTCAACCGGGACGGCGCTCAAACTTCCAGCCACTCCTTGCGGATGTAGGTGTTCTGGCGAAGCTCGTCGGGTGTGCCCTCAAACACAATGCTGCCATGGCCCATGACCAAGGCGCGGTCCGAGATGTTCATCGCGATGGTGAGCTTTTGCTCGATCAAGAGCACGGAAATGCCCCGGCTCTTGAGTTGCTGCAGGTATTGCCCCACCAGCTCAACGATCTTGGGGGCCAAGCCTTCGGTGGGCTCATCGATGATGATCAGGTCCGGGTCGCCCATCAGGGTGCGGCAAAGCGTCAGCATTTGCTGCTCGCCGCCCGACAAGACCCCGGCCTCGGTGTGCTCGCGCTCCTTGAGGCGCGGGAACATGGCGTACATGTCGTCAAACGACCAGCGGCTGTTTTTGGCCCCCGATTTCTGACCCAGCTGCAGGTTCTGGCTGACGGTGAGCTTGGGGAAAATGTCGCGGTTTTCGGGCACATAGCCAATGCCCAGATGCGCCACTTCGTAGGCTTTCTTGCCCTGAATGGGCTGGCCCTGCCAGTCGATGCTGCCCTGGCAATCGACCAGGCCCATGATGGCCTTGGCCGTGGTCGAGCGGCCAGAGCCGTTGCGACCCAGCAAGGCCACAATTTCGCCTTGGCCCACCCCAAAGCTGACGCCATGGAGCACATGGCTTTTGCCGTAATAGGCGTGAAGGTTGTCGACTTTGAGCATCTCAGTGGCCTCCCGCCTGGCTGTCGGCCACACTGGAGCCCAGATAAGCCTCTTGTACTTTTGCGTTGGCACGCACAGCCTCGGGCGTGTCAAAGGCGATCACTTCGCCATAGACCACCACGGCGATTTTGTCGGCCAGGCCGAACACCACGCCCATGTCGTGCTCCACCGTCAGCAAGGTTTTGCCCACGGTGACTTCCTTGATGAGGCGGATGAAGCGCGAGGTCTCGCTCTTGCTCATGCCCGCTGTGGGCTCGTCCAGCAAAATCACGTCGGAACCACCCGCAATCGTCACCCCAATCTCAAGGGCTCGCTGCTCGGCATAGGTCAGGTTCATCGCCAGCACATCGCGTTTCTTGTCGAGGTGGATCATGTCCATCAGCTGCTCAGCACGTGCGTTGGCATCTTTCAGGCCCGAGAGGAACTTGAAGAAGGTGTACTTGTAGCCCAGGCTCCAGAGCACCGCACAGCGCAGGTTTTCAAACACACTCAACTTGGGAAAGATGTTGGTGATCTGGAAGCTGCGTGACAAACCCATGCGGTTGATTTCGTAGGGCTTTTTGTGCTGGATGGCCTGGCCATTGAGCAAGATGTCACCACTGGTCGGGCCAAAGCGGCCGCTGATCAGGTTGAACAAAGTGGACTTGCCCGCGCCGTTGGGGCCAATCACGGCCACACGTTCACCGGACTGCACAGCCAGGTTCACACCACGGATGATTTCGGTCTTGCCGAAATTCTTGCGAACGTCTTTCAGTTCCAGTGCGTAGGTCGTACTCATACTGCAGTCTCCCGGCGCTTGATTTCTTTTTCGATCTCGGTTTGGATTTCACCCCATTCGAGCATGTACTGTCGGCGAGTCAACTCAAACAAGCCCAGACCGGTCAGCATGACGAAGGCGCAGCCAAACCAACTGTCCAGTCCTTTGGCATTCAGACTGACGCCCATGAATTTGACGGTATCCCCGAGGGCCGAATTCAGCTGCAAGTGGTAGACCATTTCGATCATGGCACCAGCACCGGCCAACATGACCAATGCCGTCAAAGCCAGGCCAAGGTAGCTCGTCCATATCTGTTTGAGCTTGCCAAACTTGGCTACCCGCAAGTTCATCATGATCAGGCTGGCAATGCCGCCTGGGGCGTACATGACCATGAACAGGAACACCAAGCCCAGGTAAAGCAGCCAGGCTTTGGTCAGCTCCGACAGCAAAACAAAGGCGATGACCATCAGGATGGCACCGATGATGGGGCCAAAGAAGAAGGTCGCGCCCCCCAGGAAAGTGAACAGTAAATAAGCGCCCGAGCGCCCTGCCCCCACCACTTCGGCCGTGACGATCTCGAAGTTGAGTGCCCCCAGACCGCCCGCGATACCGGCAAAGAAACCGGCGATGATGAAGGCGATGTAACGCACACGCTGGGTGTTGTAGCCGATGAACTCCACCCGCTCCGGGTTGTCACGCACCGCGTTCAGGATGCGGCCCAAAGGCGTTTGGGTGAAAGCGTACATGAGCGCCACACACACAAAGGTGTATGCCGCGATCAGGTAATACACCTGAATTTGCGGGCCGTAGTTGATGCCAAAGAAAGCTTGACCGGCCACGCGGTTGCCTGACACACCGGCCTCGCCTCCGAAGAACTCGGAGAACATGAGCGACATGGCGAACACCAGTTCGGCCACACCCAGCGTGATCATGGCAAAGGGTGTGCCCGACTTTCGGGTGGTCACATAGCCCAGCAAGATGGCAAAGCCCATGCCGGCCACGCCGCCGATGATGGGCAAGAGGCTGACCGGAAGGTTCCACTGGCCAGCACTGACCGCGTTGAGTGCGTGGATGGCCATGTAGGAGCCCAAGCCCGTGTACACCGCATGACCAAAACTGAGCATGCCCCCCTGACCCAACAACAGGTTATAGGACAGGCAGGCAATGATGGCGATGCCCATTTGGGCCAGCATGGTGGTGGACAAGTTGCTGGTGAAGACCAGTGGCGCAGCGATCAAGACCAGCGCAAACAGGCTCCAGATGACCCAGCGGCCAACGTTGTAGGGTTTGAATTTGTAAACAGCAGACATGGCTTAACCCTCGCGTGTACCCAAAAGACCCTTGGGCCGGAAGATCAGGATCAGCACCAGGAACAGGTACGGCAAGATCGGCGCGACTTGCGACACCGTGAGTTTGGCAAAGGTGTTGTCCTGCATCGCTGCCGAAACCGCCCAGCCCATGTCCTTGGCCAAAGCCAGGAAGGAGTAATCGATGGCCACAGCAAAGGTCTGGATCACACCAATCAAGACCGACGCCAAAAACGCACCAGACAAAGAACCCATACCACCAACGACGACGACGACAAAGATCACAGAGCCCACGGTAGCAGCCATGGCGGGTTCAGTGACAAAGGTGCTGCCACCGATGACGCCAGCCAGACCAGCCAGGCCCGTGCCCGCGCCAAACACCAGCATGAAGACACGCGGCACGTTGTGCCCGAGCGCCTCGGCCATTTCAGGGTGGGTCAATGCCGCTTGAATCACCAGGCCAATGCGGGTGCGTGTGAGCAAAAGCCACAAGGACACCAGCATCAACAAAGCCACCAACATCATGAAGGCACGCGTGGCTGGAAATGGAGAACAGACGACACGAACAGCCGCGTCAGTGGCGTTGCACAAATCTGCGGGTGCTGCGCCCCAGACCAGACTCAAGCCATTGATGGAATGGGTGATCAAGGTGAATGCCGAGCTGCGCAAAATTTCAGGGGGCGTGAATTCGACCGCCGTGCGCCCCCACACCAGCTGAATCAACTCGAGCACCACATAAGACAAACCAAAGGTGACCAGCAGTTCTGGCACGTGGCCAAAGGGGTGCACCTTGCGAAGGGTCACGCGTTCGAACAATGCGCCGCATGCCCCCACAAAAAGCGGTGCCAACACGAGTGCTGGCCAAAATCCGATCCACCCGGACAGGGTGTATCCGAAATAGGCGCCGATCATGTAAAAACTGGCGTGCGCAAAATTGAGCACACCCATCATGCTGAAAATCAAGGTCAGCCCAGAGCTGAGCATGAAGAGCAACAACCCGTAACTGAGGCCGTTGAGCATGGAGATGATGAAAAACTCCATAGGTACTGCTACTTTCCAGGCTGCGAGAGCCTAACTTCGTTACCGAAAGTGGGTCATGTCAACCCGAGTGATGCGGGTGCGCGAACACCCAAGAAAAAGGCCCGACAACGGATGAGGTCATCGGGCCCGCGAGCCAAACCCCGATCAGCCGGGACGCTTCATCTGGCAGCTGGTCGGTGTGCTGGACACGTAGGATGGGAACTCCTTGACTGGGGCCAAGGTCATGCCGGTGTTTTCAGGGCTGTAAGGGTACTTCTTGTCCGCCTTTTGCCACACCGTCATGTACAGCGGCTGCTGCAACTGGTGGTCGGTCTTGCGCATTTCGACTTCACCGTTGTAGTTCTTGTACTTCAGGCCTTCCAGAGCCGCCGCCACTTTGGCCGGATCAGTGGATTTGGCTTTGGCCATGGCCTCACCCAAAGCGTTGTAGATCGAGATGACCGAGCCGGTGTAGAAGTCATCGTTGAACTTGGTCTTGAACTCGGCCATCCATTTGCCGATGTCGCCACCCATGTTGTAGTGGTTGTAGGCGATCTGGTAGACGCGGCCTGCACCACCTTGACCCAGCGCTGTGGGCGTGCCGGTCACGCCGGTGTAGTAGGTGTAGAACTTGCCGTTGTAGCCCGCCTCGTTGGCGGCCTTGACCAGCAGTGCCAAGTCGGAGCCCCAGTTGCCGGTGATCACGGTGTCAGCGCCCGAAGCCTTGATCTTGGCGATGTAGGGCGAGAAGTCACGCACCTGGGCCAATGGATGCAGGTCTTCGCCCACGATCTGGATGTCAGGACGCTTGCGGGCCAGGTTTTCCTTGGCAAACTTGGCGACCTGGTGACCGTGTGAATAGTTCTGATTGAACAGGTAGACCTTCTTGATGTCTTTTTGATCGGCCATGAAGGTGGTCATGGCTTCGATCTTCATCGAGGTGTCGGCATCAAAGCGGAAGTGCCAGTAGCTGCACTTGCTGTTGGTGAAGTCAGGATCCACGGCCGAGTGGTTCAGGAAAATGATTTCCTTGCCGGGGTTGCGCTCGTTGTGTTTGTTCACCGCCTCGATCAGAGCACCGGCCACCGAAGAGCCGTTGCCTTGGGTGATGTAACGCACACCTTGGTCCATGGCGGCTTTGAGCGCGTTCAGGCTTTCAGCGGGGCTCAATTTGTTGTCGATACCGATGACTTCGAACTTGACGCCCGCTGGATTGGTTTTGCTGAATTTCTCGGCAAAGAACTGAAAGCTCTTGAGCTGGTTGCTGCCGACCGGGGCCATCAGGCCAGACAAGGGGTCAATCCAGGCGATTTTGACGGTCTCGCCTTTTTGGGCAAACGCGCCAAAGGCACAGGTGGTCAATGCGGCTGCAGCGATCAAGCGGGTGGTGAATTTCATTCAAAGTCTCCTGCGTTTGTGAATCAGACGATGTCAGCGTAACCGCTGATTTCACAAACACGCTCGGGGTTTGCACCTAAGCCGTATCACCCGTGCGACTTCAGTGCCGCACGGGTGACTTGATGCTCATCAAAGGCCAGGCAAGACGTAGTCTGTCAGTTGTTCGCGCAGGCGGGTTTTGAGCATCTTGCCGGTAGCACCCAGCGGGATGGCATCGACAAACACGACGTCATCGGGGATCTGCCACTTCGCGGTTTTGCCGTCGTAAAACTGAATCAATTCATCGCGAGTGACTTCAGCGCCTGGTTTCTTGACCACGCACACGATGGGGCGCTCATCCCACTTGGGGTGGCGAATGCCAATGCAAGCAGCCATGGCCACGGCGGGGTGTGCCATGGCGATGTTTTCCACATCGATCGAGCTGATCCACTCGCCGCCAGACTTGATCACGTCCTTGCTGCGGTCAGTGATCTGCATGAAGCCATCGGCATCGATGGTGGCCACATCACCTGTAGGGAACCAGCCGTCCACCAAAGGGCTGGCGCCTTCTTGTTTGAAATACGAGGCGATGACCCACGGCCCTTGCACCAGCAAGTCCCCTGCGGCTTTGCCATCATGTGGCAGCTCTTTGCCCTGCTCGTCCACGATCTTCATCTCGATGCCAAAGATGCAACGGCCCTGCTTCATACGCAGCTTCATTTGCTCGGCTTCGGGCAAATTCTGGTGCTTGTTTTTGAGTGTGCACAGGGTACCCAAGGGGCTGAGCTCGGTCATGCCCCAGGCGTGCAGCACATCCACGCCGTAGTCTTCGCGGAAGGCGGTGATCATGGCCGGCGGGCAAGCCGAGCCGCCAATGACGGTGCGGTTGAGCTTGGAGAACTTCAAACCAGCAGGCTTCATGTGACCCAGCAGCATTTGCCAGACGGTGGGCACACCGGCTGCAAAGGTCACGCCTTCGGCTTCGATCAATTCGTACACCGATTTGCCGTCCAAGGCGGGTCCTGGGAAGACCAACTTGGCACCCACCATGGCCGCGCTGTAAGGGATGCCCCATGCATTGACGTGGAACATGGGCACAACGGGCAAGATCGAGTCACGTGCGGACATGCACATCACATCAGGCAAAGCCGCGGCGTAGGCATGCAAGATGGTCGATCGGTGGCTGTACAGCGCGCCCTTGGGGTTGCCCGTGGTGCCGCTGGTGTAACACAGGGTGCAAGCGGTGTTTTCATCCAATTCGGGCCAGGTGTAGCGGTCGGACTGCTGGCCGATCCAGGCTTCGTAGCTGACCAAACCGGGGATGCCCGTGTCAGCCGGCAGCTTGTCGGCATCGCACAGCGCCACGTATTGGCGGATCGTGGGGCACTTGGCATGCACCGCTTGCACCAAGGGCAAAAAGCTCATGTCAAAGCACAGCACCTGGTCTTCGGCGTGGTTGGCGATCCAGGCGATCTGGTCGGGGTGGAGACGCGGGTTGATGGTGTGGAGAACGCGACCCGAGCCGCTCACGCCAAAGTACAGCTCCAGGTGTCGATAACCGTTCCAAGCCAGCGTGGCCACGCGGCTGCCTTTTTCAATCTGCATGCCGTCCAGTGTGTTGGCGACCTGGCGCGAGCGCTTGGCGGCGGCGGACCAGTTGTAGCGGTGGATGTCGCCTTCAACGCGGCGCGAGACGATCTCGCCATCGCCATGGTGACGCTCGGCAAATTCGATCAAGGAAGAAATCAGCAAAGATTGCTGTTGCATCAGTCCCAGCATGGGGGTCTCCTGTTGGTGGTGGATTGGATGCTTTCATTTTGCACCCGCCTTGCGCGCCGGCTCGAACGAAGACCCGTCAAACCATGTGTCCTTGTCAAGGGCGTGACAATCGAGCCATGTTTTCAGCCTCCGCGCCTTCTTCTGCCCCATCGCCCAGCTGGGATTGGACACACCGCCTGACCCAATTGGGCCCGCGTTTTTTCACCCGGCTGCAGCCCACGCCTTTGGCCGCGCCGGTCTGGGCCATGCGCAACCGCGCCTTGCTGGACGAGCTGGGCTGGTCATCGGCCTTGCTGGACGACGCGCACCTGAGCGCCTTTGCCGGCAACAGCGTGCTGCCCGGCTCGGACCCCATGGCCACGGTGTACAGCGGTCACCAATTCGGCCAATGGGCAGGCCAGCTGGGCGACGGCCGCGCCATTTGGCTGGGCGAAGCGCCGTCTCGGCTGGGTCCGCAAGAAATCCAGCTCAAGGGCGCGGGCAGAACCCCCTACTCTCGTGGTGGCGATGGCCGTGCGGTGTTGCGATCGAGCATCCGTGAATACCTGTGCAGCGAAGCCATGCACGGTCTGGGCATTGCCACCACCCGGGCCCTGTGCCTGGTGGCCTCGCCCGAGCCGGTCCGGCGCGAAACCCTTGAGACCGCCGCCCTTGTGACCCGCTTGGCGCCCAGCTTTTTGCGCTTTGGGCATTTTGAGCACTTTGCTGCACAAGGCGATGTGGACAGCCTGCGGACGTTGGCAGACCACGCGATCGCTCACCACCTGCCCGAATGCCATGCGCGTGCAGAACACCTGAACGGCAATGTCTATGCGGCTTTGCTGCAAGTGGTGCAGGAGCGCACGGCGCATTTGCTGGCGCAGTGGCAAGCGGTGGGCTTTTGCCACGGCGTGATGAACACCGACAACATGAGCCTGCTGGGCCTGACCATCGACTACGGCCCCTTCCAGTTCATGGACGGTTTTGACCCCGGCCACATCTGCAACCACACCGACACCCAGGGCCGCTACGCCTACAGCCGCCAGCCCAACATCGCTTACTGGAACCTCTTTTGCCTGGCGCAAGCCCTGCTGCCATTGATCGAAGACCAGGACCTGACTTTGCAAGTGCTGGAGGGCTACAAAAGCGGGTTCCCTCGCGCACTGGGCGATGCCATGCGGGCCAAGCTGGGGCTGACGGGCGAGTTGGCCACCGAAGACCTGCGCGAAGCCGACTGGCAACTGGTCGAGGACTTGCTGCAAGTGCTGGCCTCAGAGCGGGTGGACTACACCCTGTTTTGGCGACGCCTGAGCCATGCGGTGGTCAACGGATGGGGTCAGCATAAGCCACAAGCCCCTGCCACCGACGTCCAAGACCTGTTCATCGACCGCCATCGCTGGCAAGCTTGGCTCAGCCGTTATCAAGTGCGCCTGGGCCAGGCTGACTTGGGCCGGATCGGACAAACCATGTTGCGCACCAACCCCAAGTTTGTTTTGCGCAACCACCTGGCAGAGCTTGCGATCCGCCAAGCGCAGACGGGTGACTACTCGGAAATCGAGACCCTTCACAACTTGCTAAAGTCCCCCTTCGACGAGCATCCGGGCTTTGAAGCCTATGCCGACTTGCCGCCCGACTGGGCCAGCCAACTGGAAATCAGCTGTTCATCATGAGCCTCATCAAAACCGAACAAGAATGGCGCGACATTTTGCAAGCCAAAGGCGCCGAGCCTGTGGCCTACGCCGTGACCCGCCAAGCCGCCACCGAGCGCCCCTACACCGGCAAATACGAAGCCCACTGGGAGCCCGGCACCTACCGCTGCGTCTGCTGCGATGCCGAGCTGTTCAAGTCGGACACCAAATTTGACGCCGGTTGTGGCTGGCCGAGCTTTTCGCAGGCCATCACCGACACGGCCATTCAGGAGCATGTGGACCGCAGCCACGGCATGACACGGGTTGAAACCGTGTGCGCCCAATGCGGCGCGCACCTCGGTCATGTGTTCGAAGACGGCCCAGCCCCCACCGGCCTGCGCTACTGCATGAACTCAGCTTCGTTAGACTTCGAGCCTCTGTGACGAACCCGGCCAACGATTGATTTCATGAAATTCCTGATCGACTTTTTCCCCATTGCATTGTTTTTTGGGGCCTACAAAATGGCCGACATCTACACCGCCACAGCGGTGTTGATGGCCGCCACCGTGGTGCAAACCGCCCTGGTTTACAAGTTGGACGGCAAGCTGCAAACCATGCACAAGATCACGCTGGTGTTGGTGCTGGGCTTTGGCGCCTTGACACTGGGCCTGCACGATGAGCGCTTCATCAAATGGAAGCCCACCTTGCTTTACACCGGCTTGGCCGTGGCTTTGGCCATCGCGCATTGGGCGATGAAGAAGAACTTCCTGCAAATGATGCTGGGCCAACAACTGCAACTGCCTGGCCGCGTTTGGCACCGACTGAACATCGCCTGGATGCTGTATTGCCTGTTCATGGCCGCCATCAATGCCTATGTCGCCACCTATTTTTCGACCGAAGACTGGGTCAACTTCAAGGTCTGGGGTTACGTGTTCCCCTTGGTGTTCATCGTGGCGCAAGGCATTTACGTGGCCCGTCACCTGCCCAAGGACCAATAAAACCCATGAGCTCCGTTGCCGAACAAATTCACGCTCGCCTGTCCGAGCGCCTGCAGCCGACGGCGTTGAAGGTGATCGATGAAAGCGCTTCGCACGCCGGCCATGCCGGTGCCAGCGCCACAGGCCAAGGCAGCCACATGCGTGTGTGCATTGCTTCACCTTTGTTTACACCCCTGTCACGCGTTCAGCGTCACCGCCTTGTGTATGATGCGCTGCAAGATTTCATCGACCAAGGTTTGCATGCCTTGGCCATTGAGCTGATCTGAACTTCCCCCCCTTGTTTCATACCTGACGAACCGTCATTGAGGAAAGAATCCATGAAAAAGCAAATGCTCAGCGCCGCGACCGCCGTTTTGGCATTGATGGCTGCGCCAGCTTTCGCCCAAAACCTTGCTGTGGTCAACGGCAAACCCGTGCCCTCCTCCCGCGTGGAAGTGCTCAAGCAACAAGTGGAAGCTTCTGGCCGCCCAGTGACTCCCGAAGTCCTGGCGCAAATCAAGGAAGAATTGGTTGCCCGCGAAGTGTTCATGCAAGAAGCCAAAAAGCGTGGCTTGGATGCTTCCGACGAGTACAAAAACCAGATTGAACTGGCCCGCCAGACCATCCTGATCCGCCAGCTGTTTGCCGACTTCCAGAAGAAAAACCCTGTGACCGATGCCGACATCAAGGCTGAATACGACAAGTTCGTGGCCGCCAATGGTGGCAAGGAATACCGCGCTCGCCACATCCTGGTGGAAAAAGAAGACGAAGCCAAAGCTTTGATTGCTGACATCAAGAAAGGCGCCAAGTTTGAAGACCTGGCCAAGAAGGCCTCCAAAGACCCAGGCTCCGGTGCCAACGGTGGTGACCTCGACTGGGCAGCGGCTAGCAGCTATGTGCCCGAGTTTTCCGGTGCCATGGTCAAACTGGACAAAGGCCAGATGACAGAAACCCCGGTCAAGAGCCAGTTCGGTTTCCACATCATCCGCGTGGACGATGTGCGTGAAGCCCAATTGCCCAAGCTGGAAGAAGTCAAGCCCCAGATCGCCCAGCAGTTGCAACAGCAAAAGCTCAGCGGCTTCCAGGAAAGCTTGCGCTCCAAAGCCAAGATCCAGTGATCTGAGCCCGGTGCTTGAATCCCAAACGCGGCTTCGGCCGCGTTTTTTGTTGGTGCGCATTGCTGTGACGTACGCTCTGGGGCTGTGAGCGCTGGCCCAGAGCTGTTGGTCTGCATGAGTGGCCAACTTCACAAGCTGGGATAATCCCAACCCATGCAGCCTCACCAACTCGAACTCCTCGCCCCCGCCCGCACCTTTGACATTGGCATTGAAGCCATCAACCATGGCGCGGATGCGGTCTACATTGGCGGCCCCTCGTTTGGTGCCCGGTCCACGGCCGACAACACGGTACAAGACATTGCCAAGCTGGTGCAATACGCCCACCGGTTTCACAGCCGCATTTTTGTCACGCTCAACACCATCTTGCGCGACGACGAACTGGAAGGTGCCCGCAAACTCGCCTGGCAGCTGTACGACGCGGGAGTGGACGCCTTGATCGTGCAAGACATGGGCCTGCTGGAGATCGACCTGCCCCCGATCCAGCTGCACGCCAGCACCCAGACCGACATCCGCACACCCGAGAAGGCGAAGTTTTTGCAAGACGCCGGTTTGAGCCAGATCGTGCTGGCCCGTGAACTGACCCTTCCCCAGATCAGCGCGATCCGCGACGTGATCGACACCGAGCGCACCGTGATCGAGTTTTTTGTGCACGGCGCTTTGTGCGTGGCCTACAGCGGTCAATGCTTCATCAGCCACGCGCACACTGGCCGTAGCGCCAACCGTGGCGACTGCTCGCAGGCTTGCCGCCTGCCGTATGAAGTCAAAGACGCCCAAGGCCGCATCATCGCGCACGACAAACATGTGCTCAGCATGAAGGACAACAACCAGAGCGACAACCTGCGCGCGCTGGTGGATGCGGGCATCCGCAGCTTCAAGATCGAAGGCCGCTACAAGGACATGGCCTATGTGAAGAACATCACGGCCCATTACCGCAAGCTGTTTGACGAAGTGCTGACCGAGCGACCCGAGTTGGCTCCCGCCTCGCATGGCCGCACCACCTTCAGCTTCGAGCCGGACCCGAACCAGAACTTCAACCGCGAGTTCACCGACTATTTTGTGCAAGGCCGCAAAGAGGACATCGGTGCGTTTGACACCCCCAAAAACCCGGGACAGCCCATTGGCTGGGTCAGCAAAGTCACGCCCGAACACGTCGAGATCACCACCGACGACCCCGCCACCGAACTGCACAACGGCGACGGCCTGTGCTACTACGACCTGCAAAAAGAACTGGTGGGCCTGCAGATCAACCGCGCCGAAGCGCAAAAAGCCCAAGGTGTGTGGAAGCTCTTTCCCAAAGACCCGATGGATGGCTTCAAGGACTTGCGCAAAGGCGTGCAGGTCAACCGCAACCGCGACATGAGCTGGGTGCGCACGTTGGACAAAAAATCGGCCGAGCGGCGCATGGGCGTGTGGATGCAATTGGCTGAAAGCGCTGATGGCTTACAGCTGACCCTGACCGACGAGGCCGGCCACACCGGCACGGCCGAGCTGGCCATCGCTTGGCAAGCCCCCAAAGACGCGGCCCAGGCCGAGGACAAACTCAAAACCGCTTTGGGCAAACTGGGCGACACCCTGTTTGAGCCGCTGGATGTGCAAGTGGCCCTGCCCCGCCCCTGGTTTGTGCCGCCCTCACAGCTCAACGCCTTGCGCCGCGATGCCGTGCAAGCACTCGAAACCGCCCGCGCCCAAGGCCTGCACCGCCTGCCGCGTGCCGTGCCTGTAGAGCCACCAGCCCAGTATCCCGAAGACACGCTGAGCTATCTGGCCAATGTGTTCAACCAAAAAGCGCGTGATTTTTACGCCAAACACGGCGTGAAAGTGATCGCCGCCGCCTACGAAGCGCAAGAAGAACTGGGCGAAGTCAGCCTGATGATCACCAAGCACTGCGTGCGTTTCAGCTTGAGCCTGTGCCCCAAGCAAGCCAAAGGTGTGACTGGCGTGCAAGGCACGGTGAAAGCCGAGCCGCTGCAACTGATCAACGGCAAGGAAAAACTCACCCTGCGCTTTGACTGCAAACCCTGCGAAATGCATGTGGTCGGCAAGATCAAGAAATCGGTGCTCAACGCCGTGCCGGAAAGCCCGCTGCAGTTTTACAAGACGCGGCCTGTGGTCGGTCTGCACTGATTCAGCTGTTTCTTGTTACAAACTGACGTTGTCATTTTTGAAGTTTTTAGAGGTCTACTGCTAGCATCCCGCTGTCCCATTCACCGAGATGCATTCAATGACCGCCACAACTTTACCCACCCGTTTTATTCGCCTGAGCGCTGTCCTTGGCCTGCTCGGTGTCTTGACCTTCGCAGGTTGTGCGGGCATGGGAGAAGGTGCAGCCAGGCCCGTTCTCTACCCCAACACGGCCTACAAATCCATGGGCGAAGCCGCCGCCAACCAGCACCTGAACCAATGCCTGAGCCTGGCCCAGTCCAGCGGTCTGCATCCGTTGGACAGCAACAATTCGGTGGCATCGGGTGCGACCATGGGCGCTGCCGTGGCCGGGGTCACGGGCGCCGTTGGTGGCTTGGTGTTTGGCCGTGGCGATTTGAACCAGGCCATCAAATATGGCGCGCAAAGTGCCGTGGTCGGTGCTGCTGCGGGCGGAACTCGCGGCGCCATGAGCCAGCAGCCCAGCGGGACTTACCGCCAGTTTGTTCAGCGCTGCGCTGGCGAAAAAGGCCTGGACATCATTGGCTGGCAATGACACGAAGAGCGCTGCGCTGAGCGCTCAAGACTTGCGTCGGCGTCTGCGTCACAAGGTGTCAGTATCCCCTGCCCGGCTCAGCCCAGCGGCTTGAGCAACTCGTTCAGATCGGCCTCGCCAAACAGGGGCTCTTTGCGCTGCACGGCGCCTTCGTACATGTCTTGTGCCAACTGGGCTTTGCGCTCTTGCAGGGCCAGCATGCGCTCTTCGATGGTGCCTTGCGCCACCAGTTTGACCACCCAGACACTTTGCTTTTGGCCGATGCGGTGTGCACGGTCGGTGGCCTGGTTTTCCACCGCAGGGTTCCACCACGGGTCGTAGTGGATGACGGTATCGGCCTGCGGCAAGTTCAGGCCCACGCCACCGGCTTTCAGGCTGATCAAGAACAGCGGCACCTCACCGCTGGTGAATTTGTCGATGATCGCATCGCGGTTTTTGCTTTGGCCGGTGAGTTTGACCCACGGGATGCCCAACGCAGGCAAGGCTTTTTCGATCAAGCCCAGCATTTCGGTGAACTGTGAAAACAACAAAATCATGCGACCTTCCGCAACCATCTCGGGCAGCATGTCGAGCAGCTGCTCCAGCTTGGCCGACTGCTGCACCTGGCTCGCCGCACTCAGCTTGAGCAAACGCGGATCGCAGCACACCTGACGCAGCTTGAGCAAAGCATCGAGGATGGTGATTTGCGAGCGCCCCAGGCCCTGGGTGTGCAACGCTTCGCGCACGGTTTTTTCCATGCCCAGGCGAATCGTCTCGTACAAGTCCGCCTGCTGGCCTTGCAGGGGCACAGGCATCAGGGTTTCGATCTTGGGCGGCAACTCGCTGGCCACCAGGTCTTTGGTTCGGCGCAACATGAAGGGCGTTACGCGTGCACGCAACTGGGCGAGTTTTTCAACGCTGCCCTGACGCTCGATCGGGTTGCGGAACAGTTCGGTGAAACGCTTTTGGCTGCCCAGAAATCCGGGCATCAAGAAGTGAAACTGGCTCCACAACTCGCCCAAATGGTTTTCAATGGGCGTGCCAGACAGGCACAGGCGGTGCACGGCCGGGATCTCGGTGACGACTTGCGCCGCGTTGGTGTTGGCGTTCTTGATGTTTTGCGCTTCATCCAGCACCAGCAGGTGCCAAGGCACTTCCAGCCACATGTCGCGGTCACGCGAGAGCAGCGAATACGCAGTGATGACCACGTCGTAGCGGCACAGCTCCTGCGGGGTTTCGTGGCGCGACAGGCCGTGGTGGATGTGCGTGGTCAAGGCCGGGCAAAAGCGGGCTGCCTCGCGCTGCCAATTGCCCAACAAGCTGACGGGGGCGACGATCAAGGCCGGTTTCGTCAGTCGACCCGCTTGCTTTTCGGTCAGGATGTGGGCCAAGGTCTGCAGTGTTTTGCCCAGGCCCATGTCGTCGGCCAGGATGCCCGCCAGGCGGTGCTCGCGCAAAAACTGCAACCAATTGAGGCCTTGCTGCTGATAAGGCCGCAAGGTGGCTTGCAAGCCTTCCGGTGTTGGCACGGGCGTCAAGGCCGCTTGGCCGCGCATTTGCTGCACAAGACTCAACAAGCTGTTGGCCCCCTGCCAGCGTGCCCCCTCACCCAAGGATGTGGCTGTGCGCAATGCGTCCATGCGCGACAGGCGCAAGGCATCGCCATCCCAGTCGTGGCCGCGCTCGCCGTGCAGCTCCATCAGCATGCTCAACCAGGGTTTGATGCGGGCCGTGGGCAGCCTCACGTAGCCTGGGCCTTGCAAGTCCGGCAGGTACAAATGGGCCGGAAGCCCCTGCATGTCGGTCGGATCACCCGCATTCTTAACGCCTGCCAAGGCCGCCAAAATGGCGGGCACCCAGGGCAAGATGTTGACCCGCTGGCCATCGATGTCCATGCCCAGCGACAAGTTGAACCATGGCGATGTTTCATCGAAGCCGTCTTCGCCCGACAGGTCAATGTGCACGTCATCGGCCAAACGCAGCCAAGTGTTCAAGCCACTGTCGGTGTGGACTTCCAGGCCCGCTTCGCGCAGCGGTTCAAAGTCGCTTTCCAGCCATTCGAGCCACAGCGCCGCACTTTGCGAGCCGGTCAGGCTGAGTGTGGCGCCCTGCGCCACATCGAAGCCCAAATCCTCCAGCGTCTCGACAATGCGCTGTTCGGCCGCCAAGTCGCGCAGCAGCATGCGGGCAGACGCTCCTTTGCCCAGCGCCACACGCCTTTGGGCATGCGTCCAGTGGCCTTGTTGGCCGTCGTAATCAAAAGTCAATTGCGCCTGGAAAATCCCGTGGTCCATGCGCTTTTGCAAGGGCACCGCCGAAATCCGCAGCACGCCCACAGGCTCTACGCCCCGAATTTCGGGCAGCTGTTCAATGACGGGCGGCAGCGGCATGGGGCCGAGTCGCTCCATCAACTGCTGCTGGAACTTGAGCGCCACGCGCTCGGGCACGACAGGCGACTGCGTCAGCAGCAGCAAGCGCTCGGCACTCAGGCCTTGGGTGTCGAGGCGACCGCAGCGGCCACGCGCGACATCCACAAAAATCGGCGGCTCGTTCAGCCCGTGAACCACCCCTTCTGGCCCGGCCTGCATGTGCAGCCTCCAGCCTGCAGGGGCGCCGTCTTGCTCGGGCACGGCCTGCCAGCTGCCGGAGATGGGCAGGGCATCGTCGGTCCACTGCAAAGGCGTCATGGCCTTGTCGTCTTCCCACAACAGGCGACCGGTTTCGCTGCATTTTTGCAGCAGCAGTTCAGCCGCCAAGCCTTGCAGCTTGACCGCGCTGTGAAAACCATACGAGCCAAAACTGTTGGTGGCTGGGCACGCTTTGAAAAGGTCAAAAATACCGCGCTCGTTGGCCGCACTGCCCTGCCAGATCGGGTCGTGCGCGAAGGGTTCCGTGGTCACTTTTTTGGGCTTGCCCCAGAGGCCCTCACGCTTGAGGATGGCCCGTTTGATGGTCAGGTGAAACACGGGCCTTTGGCCCGCGGTGTCCACCGACATGCAGTACAAAAAATGTTCGGGCGTGCTGCTGGGCAGGCTGAAGTGTTGTGCCACATCCGCCGTTTCGAGTCGCCCAAGCCAGTCGCGCACCTGGTATTCAGATTGCTGCATGGCCCGCTCTTGACGGGCTTGCAATTGCTGTTCAGACAACTCACCCGTTTCATCCTCATCACGAACATCTTCGCGCAGAGAACGCCCTTGCATGGCCACATGGATGCCCAAGGCGGCGCCGTGTTTGCACATGCGTCCCACCGCGCAGCTGCAGGTGGAGCGCCAAGCTTGCAAGTTACCGCCCTCGGACACGCGCAAATGCGCTGTGACGGTGAAGGGTGACGCCTGCAATTCAGGCACCTGGGCGACCAACTTCCAGCCATCGGCTTGCAGGCTCAGTTGGGCGACGATGTCATCGTTTTGCAGGTACAGCGCCGTGCCCTTGGCCCAGGCATTCGAGTCAAAGTAAAACGCCAGCTGAGACGGTGGAAACCACTGCTCAGACACTTCGGTTCTCACACGCACAGACGGTCAACCCACCCACTTGCGGGCGTTTTGCCACACGCGCAGCCAGGGGCTGGTGGCGGCGATGTCACCGCTCGTCCAGCTCATCTGCACATTGCGGAACACGCGCTCGGGGTGCGGCATCATGGCCGTGAAGCGCCCGTCGGCGGTGGTCACGGCCGTGAGGCCGCCCGCGCTGCCGTTGGGGTTGAACGGGTACTGCTCAGTCGCCTGGCCGTGGTTGTCCACAAAGCGCATGGCGCCAATGGCCTGGGCCGCGTTGCCACGGTGCTTGAAGTTGGCAAAGCCTTCGCCGTGCGCCACCGCAATCGGCAAGCGGCTGCCCGCCATGCCTTGCAAGAACAAGCTGGGCGAATCCAGCACTTCGACCATCGACAGACGGGCTTCAAAGCGCTCGCTCTGGTTGGTCGTGAAGCGCGGCCAGGCCTCGGCGCCGGGGATGATGTCGGCGAGTTCGGCAAACATCTGGCAGCCGTTGCACACGCCCAGACCAAAGGTGTCGGTGCGGCCAAAGAAGCCTTTGAACTGGTCAGACAGCGCCGGGTTGAAGGTGATGCTGCGCGCCCAGCCGATGCCAGCGCCCAGTGTGTCGCCGTAGCTGAAACCGCCACAAGCCACCAAGCCCTGGAAGTCGGCCAAGTTGGCACGGCCAGACTGCAAATCGGTCATGTGCACGTCGTGCGACTCGAAGCCCGCTTTGTGGAAGGCGTAGGCCATTTCCACATGCGAGTTGACGCCCTGCTCGCGCAAGATCGCCACTTTGGGGCGCGACAAATTCAGGAATGGCGCAGCCACGTTTTCAGCCGGGTCAAAGCTCAGCGCCACATGCATGCCGGGGTCGCTGGCCTGGCCAGCGGCGGCGTGTTCGGCGTCGGCACAAGCGGGGTTGTCCCGCTGCTGGCAAATCTTCCAGCTCACGCTGTCCCAGACTTGGTGCAGGTCTTCGAGCTTGGCGGCAAACACCTCTTTGGTGTCGCGCCAGATGCTCAGTTCGCCCACGCCTTTTTGAATGGTCGATTGAGTCGGACGGGTCTTGCCAATGACGTGCGTGTGTTTGGACAGGCCGTGCTCGCGCAAGGTTTGCAGCACCGCGTTGCGGTCTGCCGTACGTACCTGGATCACCACACCCAATTCTTCGTTGAACAGGGCTTTGAGGGTGAGTTCTTCGCGGCGGGCGCTGACCTGGCCCGCCCAGTTCTTGGCGTCGCCATGGTCAGCACGGCTGTCGGTGATGCCGTCGCCTTCGGTGACCAGCATGTCCACATTGAGCGCCACGCCCACATGGCCTGCAAAAGCCATCTCGGCCACAGCGGCCAGCAAGCCACCGTCGCTGCGGTCGTGGTAGGCCAGGATCTGACCCTTGGCACGCAAATCGTTGACGGCGTTGACCAGATTCACCAGGCTTTTCGGGTCTTCCAGATCAGGCACTTGGTCGCCAAACTGGTCCAACACTTGGCCCAACACGCTGCCGCCCATGCGGTTTTGGCCTTGGCCCAGGTCGATCAGCAGCAAGCTGGTGTCATCGGTTTGCGCGTCCAGCTGCGGCGTCAGCGTGCCTCGCACATCGGGCAAGCTGGCGAAGGCGGTGATGATCAGGCTCACGGGCGAGGTGACTTTGAGGGTCTCTCCGTCAGCCTGCCACTGCGTGCGCATCGACAAGCTGTCTTTGCCCACAGGGATCGAGATGTCCAGCGCCGGGCACAGTTCCATGCCCACGGCTTTGACGGTTTCGTACAAGGCGGCGTCTTCGCCTGGCTCGCCGCAAGCAGCCATCCAGTTGGCCGACATCTTGACGCGAGGCAGCTCGATAGGTGCGGCCAGCAAATTGGTGATGGCCTCGGCCACGGCCATGCGGCCCGAGGCGGCGGCGTTGAGCGAGGCCAGCGGCGTGCGCTCGCCCATGCTCATGGCTTCACCGGCAAAGCCTTGGTAGTCGGCCAGGGTCACGGCCACATCGGCCACCGGCACTTGCCAAGGGCCGACCATCTGGTCGCGGTGCGTCAGGCCCCCCACAGCACGGTCACCGATGGTGATCAAAAAGCGCTTGGACGCCACAGTCGGGTGGCTCAGCACGTCGATCACGGCTTTTTGCAAGGACACACCGGTCAGGTTCATGGCGGGCGACTGGCGGGTCACGGTGCTCACATCGCGGTGCATCTTGGGCGGCTTGCCCAGCAGCACGTCCATGGGCATGTCGACTGGGGATTCACTGCCTTTGTCTTCCAGCACCAGTTGGCGCTCTTCGGTCGCCACGCCGATCACCGCAAACGGGCAGCGCTCGCGCTCACAAAACGCCGTGAACTGATCCAGCGATTCGGGCGCAATCGCCATCACATAGCGTTCCTGGCTCTCGTTGGACCAAATTTCTTTGGGCGACAGGCCGGATTCTTCGAGCTTGACGGCGCGCAAATCAAAGCGTGCGCCACGGCCCGCATCGTTGGTCAGCTCGGGGAAGGCGTTGGACAAACCGCCTGCGCCCACGTCGTGGATGGCCAAAATCGGGTTGTTGTCACCTTGCGCCCAGCAGTGGTTGATGACCTCTTGCGCACGGCGCTCAATCTCGGGGTTGCCGCGCTGGACCGAGTCAAAGTCCAGATCGGCCGCGTTGGTGCCAGTGGCCATGGAGCTGGCCGCACTGCCGCCCATGCCAATGCGCATGCCGGGGCCGCCCAGTTGAATGAGCAAGCTTCCTGCAGGGAACTCAATCTTTTTCGTTTGCTCGGCGTCGATCTGGCCCAGACCGCCGGCGATCATGATGGGCTTGTGGTAACCGCGCACCACGCCATCCACGGTCTGTTCGTATTCGCGGAAATAGCCCAGCAAATTGGGGCGGCCAAACTCGTTGTTGAACGCCGCGCCGCCAAGCGGTCCTTCGGTCATGATCTGCAAGGGGCTGGCGATGTGCTCGGGCTTGCCGCCCTCTTGGTCCGACATGCCGCCCCAGAGTTTGGACACAGTGAAGCCCGACAAACCCGCCTTGGGCTTGGAGCCACGGCCTGTGGCGCCCTCGTCGCGGATCTCGCCGCCCGCGCCGGTCGATGCGCCGGGGAAAGGCGAAATCGCGGTCGGGTGGTTGTGGGTCTCGACCTTCATCAGCACATGGTGCAAGGCTTGTTCGCTTTGATACGCTGCGCCTTGAGCCGAAGTTCTGGCGACAAAACGCTCCACGGTATGGCCTTCCATCACCGAGGCGTTGTCCGAATACGCCACCACCGTGTGCTGGGGGCTCAGCTGGTGCGTGTTGCGGATCATGCCGAACAGGCTCTTGGGCTGGGCCACGCCGTCGATGGTGAACTCGGCGTTGAAAATCTTGTGGCGGCAGTGCTCGCTGTTGGCCTGGGCAAACATCATCAACTCCACATCGGTGGGGTTGCGCTGGAGGCCCGTGAAGGCGGTGACCAAATAATCGATTTCGTCTTCGGCCAGGGCCAGGCCCCAAGCCTTGTTGGCGTCCTCAAGCGCAGCGCGACCTCCGCCCAACACATCCACATGGTCCATGGGCGCGGGGTCCAGGGCGGTGAACAGGGCAGCCGCTTCGTCCCGACTGGGCATGGCCGACTCGGTCATGCGGTCGTGCAGTACAGCGGCGACCTGGCCCAGTTGCTCGGCGCTCAATTTGGCGGTGCCCAGCAAGCCGGACTTCATCACAAAGCGGTATTCGGTCAGGCGCTCCACGCGGCGCACCTCAAAGCCGCAGTTGTGGGCAATGTCGGTGGCCTTGGACGCCCAGGGCGAGACGGTGCCGATGCGCGGGCTGACCACGATCACGGGGCCATCGGTGGGGCCGGCATAAGGTTCGCCATAGGTCAGCAGGGCTGAAAGCGTTTTTTTCTGGGCATCCTGCAAGGGCGCCGTGGTGGCCACCAGGTGGACAAAACGGGCAGAAATGCCTTGAATTTGAGGTGAAACGGTGGCCAGGCGGGGCAAAAGCTGGGCCATTCGGAAATCGCTGAGGGCGCTGGCGCCTTCGAAAGTCGTGATGTGCAGGGACACGGGGTGGCCTTGTAAAGAGACGGGAAACCGTAGCGCCGGGGCCGCTGACTGGGGCTGACCGGCAAAGGCGGTATTTTAACCGTGGAAACCCTGAGCTTCGACCGACTAAAGGCCCAATGGGATAATCCTGTCCCATGACGATCACCATCAAAACCGCCGAAGACATCGAAGGCATGCGCATCGCTTGCCGCCTGGCTTCGGAAGTCCTCGACTACATCGAGCCCTTCATCAAGCCGGGCATCACCACCAACGAGATTGACAAGCTGTGCCACGACTACATGGTCGATGTGCAGCAGTGCATCCCTGCACCGCTGAACTACGCCCCCGGGGGCTACAAGCCCTACCCCAAGTCGATCTGCACCTCGATCAACCACCAAGTCTGCCATGGCATTCCGAACGACAAGCCGCTCAAAAAAGGCGATTCGCTCAACATCGACATCACCACCATCAAAGATGGCTGGCACGGCGACACGAGCCGCATGTTCATGGTGGGCGAAGCCTCGATTGCGGCCAAACGCCTGGCCAAGCTGACGTACGACGCCATGTGGAAAGGCATCGAGCAGGTCAAGCCCGGCGCCCATCTGGGCGACATTGGCCATGCCATTCAGAAGTTTGCCGAGGGCCACGGCTTCTCGGTGGTGCGCGAGTTTTGCGGTCATGGCATTGGCCGGGGCTTTCACGAAGAGCCCCAAGTGCTGCACTACGGCAAGCCCGGCACCCTGGTGGAGCTGGTGCCCGGCATGATTTTCACGATCGAGCCGATGATCAACGCCGGCCGCAAAGAGATCAAGGAGCTGGGCGATGGCTGGACCATCGTGACCAAGGACCACTCCTTGTCGGCCCAGTGGGAACACACCGTGGTGGTGACCGAAACCGGCTACGAAGTGCTGACCCTGTCAGCAGGCAGCCCGGCCATTCCCGACTTCATCACCGCCAAAGCGGCTTGACATGACCGAGCTGGCCCCGCTGCGCGAAGCGTACAAACGCGACAAGGCAGCGGTGCTGCAAAACCTGGCTGCCAATGGTGCCAGCACCCGAGGTCTGCAAAAAACCTTGCACCATTTGGCGGGCCTGGCCGATGCCTTGCTGATCCAGCTGTGGCAAAACGCCGGTTTTTCGGCCGATGTGTGTCTGGTGGCGGTGGGCGGTTTTGGACGGGGCGAGTTGCTGCCCTACTCCGATGTGGACGTGCTGGTGCTTTTGCCCGATGGCCAGTCGCCCGAAAACAACCCCGCGCTGCAATCGCAGCTGGAGCGATTCATTGGCAGCTGCTGGGACACGGGGCTGGAAATCGGCTCCAGCGTTCGCACCCTGAGCGAGTGCCTGGCCGAGTCGGCCAAAGACATCACGGTGCAGACCTCCTTGCTGGAGTCGCGCCCCATCACCGGTGACCTGAAGCTGTTTGAGGCGTTCCAGGCGCAATACCAATCGGCGATGGACCCGCAAGCATTTTTTGTGGCCAAAACGCTGGAGATGCGCCAGCGCCACACCAAGTTTGAAGACACGCCCTACGCCTTGGAGCCCAATTGCAAGGAGTCGCCCGGCGGCTTGCGCGATTTGCAGATCATTTTGTGGGTGGCCCGAGCGGCAAGCTTGGGCCAAAGCTGGGAAGATCTGGCGCGCAAGGGATTGGCTACGCCCCTGGAAATTCGCCAGATCAAACGCAATGAAGCTTTGCTCAGCTTGATTCGCACGCGCCTGCACTTGCAAGCGCGCCGCCGCGAAGACCGTCTGGTGTTCGACCTGCAAACCGGCGTGGCCGAGTCCTTTGGCTACCAGTCTGACACCACCAGCGATGGCCGTCTGGCCATGCGGGCCAGCGAAAAGCTGATGCGCCAGTACTACTGGGCGGCCAAGGCGGTCACGCAACTCAACCAGATCTTGCTGCTCAACATCGAAGACCGGCTCAAGAGCGACCGGGGCGAAGGCCTGGACACCTTCCGCCCGATCAACGAGCGCTTTTTTGAAAAAGCGGGCCTCATCGAAGTGGCCAGCGATGACCTGTACGAAAAGCACCCGCACGCCATTCTCGAGACCTTTTTGCTGTACCAGGCCACCACGGGCATCACCGGCCTCTCGGCCCGCACCCTTCGGGCGCTGTACAACGTGCGACCGATCATGAACGGGCAGTTCCGCGCCGATCCGGTCAACCGCCAGACCTTCATGCAGATCTTGCAGCAGCCTTTTGGCATCACGCACGCGATGCGCTTGATGAACCAGACCTCGGTGCTGGGCCGCTACCTGTGGGTGTTCCGCCGCATCGTGGGGCAGATGCAGCACGACCTGTTCCATGCCTACACGGTGGACCAGCACATCCTGA
>NZ_JAOASQ010000064.1 GCF_030158565.1 Limnohabitans sp.
GGGCAGATGCAGCACGACCTGTTCCATGCCTACACGGTGGACCAGCACATCCTGATGGTGCTGCGCAATGTGCGGCGCTTTTTCATGGCCGAGCATGCCCATGAATACCCGTTTTGCTCGCAACTGGCCGCAGGCTGGGACAAGCCCTGGATCCTCTACGCGGCGGCGCTGTTCCACGACATCGCCAAAGGCCGGGGCGGCGACCATTCGCAACTGGGCAAGGCCGAAGTGCGCACCTTTGCCCGCCAGCACCGACTGGACAAAGCCGATGCACAGCTGATCGAGTTTTTGGTCGGTGAGCACCTGACCATGAGCCATGTGGCCCAAAAAGAAGACCTGAGCGATCCCGATGTGATCGGACGGTTCGCCCAGCGCGTGGGCAACGAGCGCAACCTGACGGCCTTGTATTTGCTGACGGTGGCCGACATCCGGGGCACCAGCCCCAAAGTCTGGAACGCTTGGAAAGGCAAACTGCTGGAAGACCTCTACAAATCCACCTTGCGGGTGTTGGGCGGTCGCGCCCCGGACGCCAACGCCGTGGTGGAAGCGCGCAAACGCGATGCATTGGTCGAGCTGGCCCGCCATGCCGAGCCCCACGAAGGCCACAAGGCCTTGTGGGAAACGCTGGATGTGGGTTATTTCATGCGCCACGATGCCAGCGACATCGCCTGGCATGCCCGCCAGCTGTCGCGCCATGTGGCCAAACCCGACCCGGCCGGACCGCGCACCATCGTTCGGGCGCGCATTTCACCGGTGGGCGAAGGCTTGCAGGTGCTGGTCTTCACCCCCGACCAGCCCGACTTGTTCGCCCGCATTTGCGGTCACTTTGACCAAGCCGGCTTCAGCATTCTGGACGCCAAGGTGCACACCACCCGCACGGGCTGGGCGCTGGACACCTTCCAGATCGTCACGTCCATGCTGCCCGAGCATTACCGCGAACTGATCACCATGGTCGAGTCCGGTCTGAGCCGGACCATCGAACAGCAAGGCCCCCTGCCCGCTCCAAGCCGCGGACGGGTGTCTCGCCGTGTCAAGAGCTTCCCGATGACGCCACGCGTGACCCTCAAGCCCGATGACAAAGCGCAAAACTGGCTGCTCAGCGTCTCGGCCAGCGACCGCATCGGTTTGCTGTATGGCATCGCCACAGTGCTTGGCAAGCATGGCATCGACCTGCAGTTGGCCAAGATCAGCACCTTGGGCGAGCGGGTGGAAGACACCTTCTTGATCAGCGGCCCGGCCCTGCAGCAAAACAAGGCGCAAATCGAAATCGAAACCGAATTGCTGCAGGCCCTGCAAGCGACCTGAGCCCACGCCAAAGCCTGCTCACTGGCTCAGTCGAGAGGAGTATCGACAGACCTTCGGGTCAAACCATGTTTTGGAAAACTCGGCCAACTCGTTGCTGGCGGTCCAAGACTGCCGCTTGATGTATCCAGCCCAATCGCCTGTTTGCAGCGGCGATGTGGCGGGGGCCCAGTCGGGTGCGGTGGCGGCACTGATCTGGTCTTCCACGCGTGAAATCCACACATTCAAGCGCTGTTGGTAGAACAAGTACATCGAGTCGCCCAACTCAGGGGCACTCAAGTTGACGATGCGCGTGCCAGGAAACCAGATCTCTTCCAATGCGACCGGCACTTGACTTGAAAACCGCAAACGCCGCACCCGCCAGCAAACGGCTCCATCCCAATTGGGCATCCCAGGTTCGGGCCTGGCTTGCGCCACATCCAGAATCTGTGCCGTGGGCAAACCCGGCCCGTTGGTCAGTTCCAAGCGGAACAACTCGTAAATCTGCTGCGTGCCTTGCACGCTTTTCACATAGGTGCCCGAGCCCTGTATGCGCTCCAAAACGCCTTGCTTTTCCAAGAGCGCCAATGATTTTCGCAAGGTGCCCACCGCCACCGACAGCGTTTGGGCCAAGGCGGCCTCGGTCGGCAAACGCTCGCCCGCGTGCCAATAACCGGCCTTGATTTGCCTGACCAACAGCTCTGCGATTTGCTGGTAGACCGGCAAGGGTTGGGCGTGATTTACAGAGTTCATGCCCCACAGTATGACAAATAAGTGGAAACCCCCAAGCCAACATGCGTCAATTCATATACCATTCATTCACTTAATTGTGAGGTTTGATATGAGCATCGTTCCCGTCAAAGGTCAAGACATCCAAGGCGCTGAAGTCGCTTGGTTTGCGCCCCTGTGCTCGGATGACTTTCGCCACCTGGGTGTACCCGATGGCGACTTGCGCAGCAGCTGGGCCAACACCAGCCGCATCGTGCAAAAAGCCGAAGAGCTGGGCTACCGCAACATTTTGTGCCCCTCGTCTTACCAAGTGGGCCAGGACACCCTGACCTTTGCCGCCGCTGTGGCACCGATGACGAAACGCATGAACTTGCTGGCGGCCATCCGTTGCGGTGAAGTGCACCCGGCCATGCTGGCGCGCACCGTGGCCACGCTGGACCACATTCTGGAAGGCCGCCTCACGCTGAACGTGATTTCGTCTGACTTTCCCGGCCAACAAGAAGACAGCGCTTACCGTTACCGCCGGTCCTGGGAAGTGGTCGAGATCCTCAAACAAGCCTGGACCCAAGACGAGATCAACTACGATGGCGAGATCTACAAGCTCAAGGGTTTGTCCACCGACCCCGTGCGCCCCTACCAAACCAACGGCGGCCCCCTGCTCTACTTTGGGGGCTACAGCCCAGACGCCTTGGCCCTGTGCGGTGCGCACTGCGACACCTACCTGATGTGGCCCGAACCGAAGGACATGCTGGCCCAGCGCATGCGCGACGTGCATGCCCAGGCTGAGAAATACGGCCGCTTGCTGGACTATGGCTTGCGCGTGCACATGATCGTGCGCGACACCGAAGCCGAAGCGCGTGAATACGCCGCCGAGCTGGTGTCGCAACTGGACGATGAAAAAGGCCGCGAAATCCGCCAACGCGCACTGGATGCAAAGAGCCTGGGTGTCTCGCTGCAAAGCGCCAACCGCGACCGTGCCGATGACGAAGGCTACGTCGAGCCCCATTTGTGGACCGGTGTGGGCCGCGCCCGCAGCGGCTGTGGGGCCGCTTTGGTGGGCAGCGTCGATCAGGTGCTCAGTGAAATAGAGGCCTATCAAAAGATGGGCATCCGGGCCTTCATCTTTTCCGGTTACCCTCACCTGCAAGAGTGCGAGATTTTTGGCACCAAAGTCTTGCCACAGCTCAAGACGGTTTCTCTCGCACAAGAATATGGCCGCGTTCCGGCCCAAACACCGCCCACACCGCTGGGCACAGGAGTTCGCAAATGAGTTCAAAACACATCGGCCGCATGGCGCTGCCCAACGGGCGCAGCCTCAGTCGCATGGCCTATGGCGTCTGGCGCCTGTCCGAAGCACAGGACAGCTCGGTTGACGCCAATCTGGCCCGCATCGATGCCTGCCTGGCTCAGGGCATCACCACCTTCGACCATGCCGACATTTACGGCGACTACAGCTGCGAAGCGCTGTTTGGCCAAGCCATCAAGGCCCGCCCCAGCCTGAAAGACCAGATCGAGATCGTCACCAAGACCGACATCATGCTGCTGTCAGGCCAATGGGCAGACACCCGCGTCAAGCACTACGACACCAGCCCCGCCCACGTCACCGCCAGCGTGGACCGCTCGCTGTCGCGCATTGGCGTGGATGTGATTGATCTGCTGCTGATCCACCGCCCTGACCCGCTGATGGATGCGCAGGCACTGGGCGCATGCCTGGACGGCTTGATCGACAGCGGCAAACTGCGCGGCGTGGGCGTGTCCAACTTCATGCCCTGGGATGTGGACCTGCTGCAGTCGTGCATGAAGCACAAGCTGCAAACCAACCAGATCGAGCTGAGCCTCTTGAACACCGCGCCCTTCACCAACGGCCAGATCGCCCATGCCCAACAGCACCGCATGCCGGTGATGGCTTGGTCGCCTTTGGGCGGTGGCCGTCTGCATTCGCAAGCGCACACCGCAGGCACTGCGGCCGCTCGCCTGGCCCCCAAGCTGGCCAAACTGGCGCTGGCATCGGGCACCGACACCACCGCTGTGGCCATGGCTTGGCTGATGCACCACCCTGTGGGCGTCTTGCCGGTCATGGGCTCCAACCAGATCGAGCGCATCCAGCGTTTTGCCGATGCAGCACGCGTCCCAATGGACCGACAGACCTGGTTTGAACTGTATGAATTGGCCAATGGCCATGAAGTGCCTTGAAGAAAGAGCCCATGCGCCACATGCCTGATGACATCACTTCAACCGCTGCCGGACTTGCCCCTGTGAGCGACCCTGCCGATTACCGCAAAGCCCTGGGCTGCTTTGGCACAGGCGTCACAGTGGTCACCGCCCACCACGAGGGACAAGATTGGGGCATGACCTGCAACTCGTTCAGCTCGGTCTCCTTGAACCCCCGCTTGGTGCTGTGGAGCATCCGCAAAGAAGCCAGCAGCTTGTCTGCGTTCACGCAATCGGGCGGCTTCACGGTCAGTGTGCTGGCTGACTCGCAAGCATCAATAGCCAACCAGTTTGCCAAAGGTGCCATGGCCGAGCGCTTTGCGGGCGTGCCGGTTCACCGGCAAGCCAGCCAGCGCCTGCGACTGGATGCGTGCGTGGCCTGGTTCGATTGCACCGTTCACCAGCTAGTGGACGCGGGCGATCACCACATCATCATTGGCCAGGTCAGGGACTTTGGCTGGCAAGACGCGGCGCCCCTGGCTTTTTGCCGCAGCCAGTTCGGCCAATTTCAGGCTTTGGCCTGAGCCAAGCAGCTCGCTGCGGTGCTGCAAAGCACCGCAGCCAACAGCCCCCTTGCAGCGGTTTTGTGATCAGCCCTTGAGGCCGCCCTGGGTGAGTCCGCCCACCACCCGCTCCTGAAACAGCGCAATCAAAATCGCCACCGGCACGATCGCCACAATCAAGGCCGCCGAAATGATGGGCCAGGGGAATGTGAATTCCCCTTGGTACAGCGCGATGCCCACCGGCAAGGTGCGCACAGCCGGGTTGGAATTGAGGGACAGTGCCAGCAGGAATTCGTCCCAGGAATTCACAAAAGCCAAAATGCCCGCCGTGAACACACCCGGCGCTGCCAAAGGCACCACCACCTGCCAGAGCGCCCCCATGCGCGTGCAGCCGTCGATCATGGCGGCATTCTCCAGATCGCGCGGGATGCTCTGAAAGAAGCTCACCAGCACCAGGGTACAGACTGGCAAGTTGAGCACCACGTAGGGCAAGATCAAAGCGATGTAGGTGTTCAACCAGCCCAGGGCGCGCATGGTCTCGAAAATCGGCACCAGCAAGGTCACCAGCGGGAACATGCTGGAAGCCACGATGCACGTCAAGATGAACTGGCGTCGTTTCAGGTTCAAGCGGGCAATCGCATAAGCCGCAAACGCCGCCACCACCAAAGACAAGGCCGTGGCACCACACGCGATCAGCAAACTGTTTTTCAAATAGGTCAACAGCGGTTGGTCGGTGAACGCCCGCACGTAGTTGTCCAGCATCGGCTTGGCGGGCCACCAGGTGATGGGCTTTTGCACCAGTTCGGCCTCGCTTTTGAGCGAGGTGAACAAAATCCAGACCGCCGGGAAAAAGCCATTGACGACCACCATGCCTGCGGCCACCCAACGCAACATGGGCGAGCTCCAAAGTCCTGTGGGGTTCATGCGGCGTTCTTTCCGATCTGTTTCAAGTAAAAGCCGGTCACAAAAAGCGAAATCACGAACATGAACACGGCCAGGGTCGAGCCGAAACTGATGTCCGAATAATCGATGGTGTATTTGTGGATCAGCATGGCCAAGGTCTCGGTGGCCTCACCGGGCCCGCCACGCGTCATGGTGTAGGGGATGTCAAAAGTCTGCAAAGCCGTGATGGTGCGGAAAATCAAGGCCACCACAATGCTGGGCATGAGCATGGGGATGGTGATCTGCCAGAACTGCTGCCAACGGCTGGCGCCATCGACTTCAGCCGCTTCATAGAGCGACTTCGGGATCATTTGCAAACCCGCCAGCAAAATCAAAGCCATGAAAGACGATGTTTTCCAGATCACCGTCAGGCAAATGGCGGCAAACGCCCAATTGGGCTTGAGCAGCCAGCTGGTGGGCTCGTCTTGCAAGCCCAGCCGGTTCATCACATCGTTGACAACGCCGTACTCGGTGTGAAAAAACCA
>NZ_JAOASQ010000065.1 GCF_030158565.1 Limnohabitans sp.
ACCAAGAGCCCATGCTCATGAGCACCAGGATCAGCAGCGTGCCTTTGGCCACGGCGTCACCTTGGCCCCACAGCGCGGACAAGCCGTAGGGGTTTTCTTCAACAACGGCCGTGGCGGCGGCATCTGCAGCTTGCGCCATGACTGAGCCCGCCATCAGCAAGCTGGCCCAAATGCTGGCGATGGTGATGTGTTTGATATTGGTTTTGAACATGGTGAGGGTCTCCTCTGAAAATTCTTGAAGGTGTTTGAAAGATTGAACGGTTTGCGTCATTCCAGACGCCAGGTGTATTTCATGCTGGCCCAAGCCTGTTCAGGTTTGCCGTCCACCGTCGCGGGCTTGAATTGACAGCGTGACAAGCCTGCGCGAGCGGCTTCATCCAGTCGCTTGTAACCGGAAGATTTGTCGATTTCTGACTGGAGCACTTTTCCGTCGGGCCCGATCAGAAATCGCAGACTCACCGTGCCTTCTTCTTCCATGCGACGTGATGCGCTGGGGTATTCGGGCTTTTCACAGTTGGCTGAGTTGACCACCGCGCCTGTTCTCACAGGTTCTGCCTTGACGACAGGTGCAGGGGGTGTCGGTGGTGCGGGCGGTAGTGGTGTTGCGGCAACCGCTGCAATGGCATTGACCGATGGCGCACTGGGCGCAACAGCCACCTCGACGGGCGGTATATAAGCTGGCGGTGGGGGCGTGGATGCTTTAGGCGGCGGAGGAGGCGGCGGCGGGGGCGGAATGTCGGGCTTGGTTTCTTCCAGCAAAACGGCTTCGACAGGCCCTTTGATTTTTTTTACAAAAGCACGGGCCAAACCGGAATTGATGGCCCAGAAAAGCAAAAGATGCAAAACCACCACCAGGCCAAATCCCAACAAGTGCTTGCTCGGTTTTCTTTGCCGACTGGCGTAATCGTCCATGTGCTTTGTCCTCCGAGTCAGGTCAGCACCGACCGGAGTGCTGCGGGCATTGATTGTAGTTGGGTGTGTACTCAGCCTCGGTATCCACAGAGCGGCAATGCGGGGTGTGAATGTGCTGTAACCCGAATGAATCCAACGGGCGGTCAAGTGGACATGAATGCCCATGACAATCGCTGCTTGCCTGAACCGGATGCCTGCATTGAATTCACCTTCCAACTTCCAACGTCCCGCCGTAGCTACGCTGGTCCTGCCCCTGCTGGTGGAATTGTCTTTGGGACTTGTCGTCGGCTTGGCGGGAACCATCTGGGCGGCGCGCATCTCGGATGCTGCAGGCGGTAGTTTTGCATTGACCAACCATGTCTTTGGTTTCTTGTTCATGGTGTTTCGTCTTGTGGGCGCTGGTGTGAGCGTGGTCATTTCGCAAAACCTGGGGGCAGGTGATCGGCGCGAAGCTGACCGCATTGCCCGTGCTGCATTGGCGTGGGGCACTTGGATGGGCGGACTGGTGGCCCTGTGCGCGGGTTTCGGTGCGGCGGTGCTGGTCAGCTTGCTCAATGCGCCCGCCGATGTGGAGGTGTTGGCCGTGCCCCTGTTGCAAGCCCTGGCGCTTGCCCTGCTCCTGGATGCTTGGAACGCCTGCATGGCCAGTGTCATGCGCGCCCATTTGCGCAACCGAGACACCTTGCTGGTGGTGGTACTTATGCATTTGTGCCATGTGTTGATGGCTTGGCCGCTGATGAGGGGCTGGGGTTCCATTCCCGCGTTGGGCTTGACAGGGTTTGCGGTGGCCTTGGTCGTCAGTCGCGGGGTCGGCATGGCCTTGCATCTGTGGCTGTGGCGCAAGCGACTGGACTTGCGACCCCGTTGGGCAGATTGGTGGCGTGTAGAGAAGACTCGACTGTGGCCCGTGCTGCACATTGGCTTGCCTGGGGCCGCTGAAAACATGGCGTGGGAGCTGGCTTTCATGTGCAGTGTGGCTGCAGTCGGCGTCATGGGCACCCAGGCACTGGCCACGCAAGCCTATGTGTTGCAGTTCAACATGTGGATCTTGATCAGTGGCGCAGCGATCGGCATCACGGTCGAAATGCTGGTGGGCCACATGGTCGGGGCCAGGCAACTGCGGCAAGCGCATGAGCTGGTCAGACGTGCGCAAAAAATGGGCTTTTTCATCACCTTGCTGGTCGCTTGTGCGATGGCTCTGGGGGCGCCTTGGTTGCTGAGCTTTCTGACTCAGGATCCGAAGATCATTGAAGACGGTGTCAAGCTGCTTTGGTTGTCCATTCTTTTGGAAACGGGCCGCACGTTCAATTTGATCGTGATTGCAGCGCTTCGCGCCACGGGGGATTCTCGGTATCCCTTTTACGCTGGCGCGGGATCCATGGCCATCGTGCTGGCTGGGGGCAGCTGGTTGCTCGGTGTCCATTTCCAGTGGGGCCTGGCGGGCGTATGGGTGGCCTATGCCGCAGATGAATGGATTCGGGGCATGCTGATGTGGCGCAGATGGCTCAGTTTGGGCTGGTTGCCGCATGCGAAGACCACCCATGCCCGCTTGCGTGATCAGCGATTTCGTCAGCCCTGAGCATGCCTCTTGAGGTTTCAATCGGGTTACCAAATTCACTGACGGGCACCCGCCGCATCGAATTCTGATCACAATCACGCGAGGAGAAAATTTCCATGAAAAAACAGCGCTCAAGCCAAGCCCACTGGGCCAACCAATTGATTCTTTTGACGGGTTTGTTGTTCTGCATGGCGTCAGTTCATGCGCAAGCCACTGCCCCCGCCACATTGCGCGCCGAAGTGCACAAGCCCTTGACGGCCGCGCAAGAGGCACTCAAAAACAACCAAACGGATCAGGCGCTGAACCTGACACGAGAAGCGCTGTCGGTGAACCAGCTCACGCCGGTGGAGCGTGCCTTCGTCATGCGAACGCAAGCGGCTGCGGCAGTGCGCAGCAAGAACTGGGACTTGGCCATCGAGTCGCTGGAATATTTGGTGAACTCATCGGATGTGCCGCAGACAGATAAGCGCTCCATGCTGGAGTCCCTGATGAACGCCAGCTTGCAAAAGAAAGACAACGCCCGTGCCGTCAAGTGGGGGCGTCAATACCTGCAAGAAGGCGGGACCAACCCGGGCATTCGCTTGGCCATGATTCAGACTTTGTCTGTCATGGGCGAACACAAGCAAGTGTTGCAAGAAGTCCAGGAAAAGATGCGGCTGGATGCGGCTGCGGGACAAAAGACGCCAGAGCAGGATCTGCGTCTGATGGCCATCAGTTACCGCCAACTCAAGGACGATGCAGGTTATACGCGCACGCTCAAGCGCTTGGTCAGTGACTACCCCTCCAAAGCCTATTGGGCGGAAGTGATCGCGCGCATGGCCCAGCAGCCCGGCCTCAATTCACGTCAGGAACTCAATCTGTACCGCCTGCTGGAGCAAACAGGCAACATGGAAGAGGTGGATGAATACACCGAAATGGCCAATTTGGCGATCAAGGCTGGTCTGCCTGCCGAGGCCTTGCGTGTACTGAACAAAGGCTTTGAGCAAGGCATTTTGGGCAAGGGCGCAGATGCGCCAGCGCAGACCAAGTTGCGTGCTGATGCGCTTAAAAAGACCCAGGAAGATGCCAAGGGGTTTGCTCAATTGGAAAAATCAGCCAAAGACGCGGTGACCTGGACTGCTGTGGCCGATGTGTACTTCTCTCAGCAAAACTGGACGGCTGCACACACCGCCTATGCCAAGGCCCTGGAATTGGGTGGTTCGCGGCGTGAAAACGATTTGCGATTGCACGATGCCATCAGCTTGTTCCAGTTGGGACAGAAAGAGTCTGCACGACAGCAATTGGCGGCCATTCAGGGCGATGCGGCGTGGTCCGAGATCGCTCATTTGTGGGGCATTTTGGCCCGCTGAGCGGAAACACGATCACCATTTCATTGCAACCGTGCCTCACGGCGCACAGGTTTGAGAGCCTGTGCGCCGTTTTGATTTGATGCTGTGGTGATGGCGATCTTGGACCGAGTAGAAACCCTATTGCAATCGATTGCAAAGTCGGATAAATTGCAGCAATTCCATCAACTGTGCATCCGTTTGCACATGTGACGCAGCCACATGAATCCACTTTCACACGCATCGCCGCCTCGTCTGTCGATCTCACAGATCGTTCAAATGAACATCGGCTTTTTGGGCCTGCAATTCAGCTTTGGCTTGCAGCAAAGCAGCATGGGTCCCATTTACAGTTATCTGGGGGCGAATGAGGCCGAGTTGCCCTTGTTGAGCCTGGCGGGGCCGATCACAGGCCTTCTTGTGCAGCCCATCGTCGGGGCCATGAGTGACCGCACCACCTCTCGGTACGGACGGCGTACCCCGTATTTTTTGATTGGCGCGATCCTTTGCTCGCTCAGTTTGTTTGCCATGCCCTACAGCTCGGCGTTGTGGATGGCCGCCTCCTTGCTTTGGATTTTGGATGCAGCCAACAACGTGACCATGGAGCCCTACCGTGCCTATGTGGGTGATCGACTGCCCAAAGACCAGCATGCAGCGGGTTACATCATCCAAAGCGCCTTCACAGGTTTGGCGCAAACACTGGCGTACTTGATGCCATCCATTTTGGTGTGGTTTGGCATGAACAAAGACGCGGTGGGTGACAACCATATCCCGCAGATCACACTGGCCTCATTTTTGATTGGTGGTGTGATTTCCGTGACCACCATCTTTTGGTCCATTTGGCGTGTGCCTGAGTTGCCACTGTCGGCAGAAGATAAAAAACGAATAGAGAGTCAAAAACAAGGCTTGGTCGCCACATTGAAGGAAATATGGGACGCGATCCGTGAAATGCCTGTGCCCATGCGGCAAATGGCCTGGATGAAATTGTTCCAGTGGATGGCCATGGGCTGGTATTGGCAGTACGTTTCGTACTCCATTGCCCGCAGTTTGTTCGACACCTCGGACCCCACATCCACTGGCTTTCGCGATGCTGTTTTGGTCAATGGACAAATCGGTGGTTTCTATAACGCGGTGTCCTTTGTGACAGCCTTGTTGATGGTGGGCTACACCAAACGGTATGGCGCACCCAAAGTGCATGCACTGTGCTTGGTGTTGTCCGGCATGGGCATGTGGTGCATACCCCAAATTCAAACCCAGGCCTGGCTCTTCTTGCCGGCCGTGGGGGTGGGTTTGGGTTGGGCCAGCATCATGGGCAATCCCTATGTCATGTTGGCACGCAGTGTGCCGCCTGAACGCACGGGGGTGTACATGGGCATTTTCAACATGTTCATCGTGATTCCATTGTTGTTGGGTGGCTTGATCGTCAGCCAGCTTTACGACACGGTGTTTGCGGGTGACCCGCGCAATGTGCTGATGATGTCCGGCGTGTTGATGGTGTGCGCTGCGCTGGCCACTTTGCGCGTGAAAGTTCCAGATTGAAAGTTCTTGATCGTCGGTGAGAGCTGGTGTCTCAAAAAAGGTGCAAGTGCATCTTCGAATATGTTCCGTGAATGATGAAAAAATGAAAAACAAGGTTCAACTGATCACTTATGTCGACCGATTCGGAGGATCGACAATCCCGCAACTTCAGGAGTTGCTGGATGGGCCTTTGAAAGGCGTGTTTGGTGGCGTGCATCTGCTGCCCTTCTTTCACAAAATCGATGGCGCAGATGCCGGATTCGATCCGATTGACCACACCCGCGTGGATGAACGTCTTGGAAGCTGGCATGACATCAAGCAACTGACGCACAGCGCAGATGTGATGGCTGATGTGATCGTCAACCACATGTCATCCGAGTCTCCTCAGTTCATGGATTACTCGGAAAAAGGCAGTGCATCGGCATTCGACGGCTTGTTCCTGACCATGGAGTCGGTGTTTCCAAATGGGGCAACCGAGCAAGACTTGCTGGCCGTGTACCGTCCACGTCCCGGTATGCCGTTCACGGTCACCACCTTGGCCAACGGCGAGCGTCGTTTGCTGTGGACCACCTTCACACCCCAGCAAATCGACATCGATGTGCACACACCAGCAGGCAAAGCCTATTTGGAATCGATCTTGCAAAAGCTCTCGCAAAGCGGTGTGACCATGGTGCGACTGGATGCTGTGGGCTATGCCATCAAGAAGGCCGGTGCCAACTGCTTCATGATGCCCGAGACGTTTGATTTCATCAAAGCCTTTGCGCAACGGGGTCGGGAATTGGGCCTGGAAGTGCTGGTGGAAATCCATTCGTACTACAAGCGGCAGATGGAAATCGCCAAGCAGGTCGATTGGGTGTACGACTTTGCCTTGCCACCTTTGGTGTTGCATGCGCTGGAATTCGGCCGCAGTGCGCCGCTGCGTGCCTGGCTGGACCAACGCCCCAACAACGCCATCACCGTGCTCGACACGCACGACGGCATCGGCATCATCGACATCGGCGCAGATGCGGCAGATCGTGCCAACAACCCAGGCTTGGTGCCTCCGAATGAGCTGGATGAATTGGTGGAGCGCATGCACCGCAATTCACAAGGGCAAAGCCGTCAGGCCACAGGTGCAGCCGCGTCCAATCTGGATCTGTACCAGGTCAACTGCACGTTCTTTGATGCCATGGGTCGCAATGAAGCCGCCTACCTGATCGGGCGCGCCATTCAGTTTTTTGTGCCGGGCATCCCTCAGGTCTATTACGTGGGCCTTCTGGCGGGCGAGAACGACATGGCGCTGCTGGCTGAAACCAAAGTGGGCCGAGACATCAATCGCCACTACTACCCACGCGATGAAGTCTTGCAAGCGATTCAGAAACCGGTGGTGGCACGTCTGCTGGATTTGATCCGTCTGCGCAATGAGCACCCGGCATTCAATGGTCAATTCAGCCATGCCGCTGATGCCGAACATGCGTTGACGCTGTCTTGGACTCAGGGCGCTGATGCCATTCGTTTGGTGGTGGATTTGAAGGCGAAGTCGGGCGTGATCCATTTCAGTTCGCCAACGGGTGAGCAGCAATTTGAATTGCGTTGAAAAAGTATCGGACTCAAAAAATCAAGCAATCAAGCCGGTCAGCGACATGACCGGCTTTTTGTCCCAATGGAGCTAAGCATGGAAAACAGCAATCGTCAGATCCGAAACATCGTCATTGTTGGAGGCGGCTCTGCTGGATGGATGGCAGCAGCCTCGCTGTCCAATGCGTTGACTCAAGGCTGTCAGATCACTTTGATTGAGTCCGACGAAATTGGCACCGTCGGTGTGGGCGAGGCCACCATTCCGCCCATCAAAACACTCAACCGCACGATGGGCCTGGACGAAGCCGAATTCATGCGGCGAACGCAAGGCACCTTCAAGCTGGGCATCCAGTTCATTGACTGGGCCAAACAAGGCCACAGCTACTTTCACCAGTTCGGCCCGCATGGTGTGCAGTTTGACTATTCGCCCTTGCACCAGTTCTGGCTCAAAAGCCGCCAGTATCAAGAGATGCCGACCATCGACGAATATTCCATGGCCTGGGCCGCAGCCAGCCGTGGCAAGTTTGATCGTCCCAGCCAAGATCCTCGGCAGGTCACATCGATGTACGACTACGCGTACCACTTCGATGCAGGCCTTTATGCCAAATACCTGCGTGAAGTCTCTGAAAAACGTGGTGTCAAGCGTCTCGAGGGCAAGATCGTTCATGTCGGATTGCGCGACGGCGATGGCTTTGTCGAGAAGGTGCGGCTGACCGACGGCCGAGAAATTGTGGGTGACTTGTTCATCGATTGCTCTGGCTTTCGTGGCCTCTTGATTGAAGAAGCCTTGCAGACGGGCTACGAAGATTGGAGTCACTGGTTGCCCTGTGACCGCGCGATGGCGGTGCCCTGCGAGTCGGCAGGCGATCCTTTGCCCTATACGCGTGCCACGGCCCGTGAAGCCGGCTGGCAATGGCGCATCCCTTTGCAGCACCGCATTGGCAATGGCTATGTGTTCTGCAGCCAATTCATGAGCGAAGACGAGGCCGCATCTCTGCTCTTGCAGCGTCTGGATGGCAAGGCCTTGGCCGATCCTCGTCCCTTGCGATTCACCACGGGTCGACGCAAAAAATTCTGGAACAAAAACGTTGTTGCACTGGGTCTGTCCAGCGGTTTCATGGAGCCCTTGGAGTCCACCAGTTTGCACCTGGTGCAATCGGGTATTTCCAAATTGTTGGCCTTTTTCCCAGATCGTGATTTCGATCCGATCATTGCAGATGAATACAACCGCTTGGGCAATGCAGAATTTGAACGCATCCGTGATTTCCTGATCCTGCATTACAAGCTCACGACACGCGAAGATTCGCCTTTGTGGCGCTACACCTCCGCCATGAGCATTCCGGATTCGCTGCAGCACAAGATGACGCACTTCAAGCGCTATGGCCGCATCGTGACCGATGGCTATGACTTGTTCGGGCCCTCCAGCTGGTTGGCTGTTCAACTGGGGCAGCTCAACATGCCCGAACGCCATGACCCGCTTGTGGATCACCGCCGTGTGGACGGTGACAGCACACTCAAGCAACTGCGCAAGGCCATGAATGCGGCTGCAGACGCCATGCCCACGCACATGGCCTTCATTCGACGTCACTGCGCGGCGCAATGATTGTCAAGGCATGAAAAAAGAAACCGAAAAGCACGCTCGGCCAGCCTACCATTTCACGCCGCAAGCCCATTGGATGAACGATCCCAATGGGCTTGTTTGTCACGAGGGTGTTTATCACCTGTTTTACCAGTACCACCCCTACAGCACGGAGTGGGGGCCCATGCACTGGGGTCACGCCACCAGCACAGATCTGCTTCATTGGCAGGAGCATGAGGTCGCGTTAGAGCCCGATGATCTGGGGATGATCTTCTCGGGCAGTGCCGTATTCGATGCACACAATACTTCAGGCCTGTCCCCTGCAGGGCAAGCGCCTTTGGTGGCTGTGTTCACTCACAGCCTTCCTGACTCAGCAGAGCCAGGGCGTGCACTGCAGCAACAAAGCCTGGCCTACAGCGTGGATGCAGGCTTGACTTGGCAAAAATATGCTGGCAATCCTGTCATCAGCAATCCGGGTTTGAAGGACTTTCGCGACCCCAAGGTGTTCTGGCACGCGGCATCTTCGCGTTGGGTGATGAGTCTGGCTTGTGGTGACCACATTGCTTTTTACGCTTCCACAGACCTCAAGTCGTGGCGCTGGCTCAGCAACTTTGGTCACAGTGCAGGCGCACATGGCGGTGTTTGGGAATGCCCTGACCTCGTGGCCTTGTCCTTGAATGGCCGTGAGCGCTGGGTGCTTTTGGTCAGCCTCAATCCAGGCGGTCCGCAAGGCGGCTCTGCGACGCAGTATTTTGTCGGTGACTTTGATGGGGTGACCTTCACGCCTGAGCATACCGATACCCGATGGGTCGATTGGGGTGCAGACAACTACGCTGGGGTGACTTGGAGCAATACACCCGGGCGATGCCTTTTCATCGCCTGGATGAGCAATTGGCAGTATGCGCACCAGGTTCCGGCGGCGCCAGGGCGAGGCGTCATGACCTTGCCGCGTGATTTGCAATTGCAGGATGTGGGGGGCCAAACATACTTGTGTTCGCCCGTGGCGGCTGAAGTGGCGCAAGCCTTTCACCCTCTGTCGTATGGAGAGCAAGGTGAAAACAATCACCCGGAACTGAGCGCATGGTTGAAGGCTGCGCAATCGGGCTTTCGACTGAATATTCTTGCTGATGCGCGTTCATCGTGGTTTGTGCAATTGCAAAATGAGGACGGTCAGCAGTGGCGGTTGAGTTTTGATCCGGAAAAAGCCCTCTACGAAGTTGACCGAAGTCAGTCTCAGTCCAAGTGTGTGACGCCTGAGTTTGCGGTAGCGCATCGGGCACCGCGACTGAGCTATTCTGAAACGTGCGAAGTGGCGGTTTACGTCGATGCCATCTCAATGGAAACGATTGCTGATCAAGGTTTGACGTCCATCACAAGCCTCGTTTTTCCTGATTCGCCTTGGACAGCTGTGTTTGTGCAGGGGAATTTGACGATGAGCTTCTCTGGCCTGTAAACAAAAGCATTTCAGTCGGAAACGAAACTGATTTGTAACCAACAAAACCGTCATATTTCCGCAACAGCCTAGGGTTTTTACCAAATTGCAATCGATTGCAATCGGGCTTTAATTCACATGTCTAGTTGGACGATTCGACTAGTCCATTCATTAACACCAGGAGATACGATGAAAAAGATCCCCAGCTACACCCCTGTAGCATTTGCTGTGGCAGCTTTGCTGCAAGCTGGCGCCGCACAGGCCCAAGAAAGCCTGAAGCTCGACGAAGTGGTTGTGACCAGCTCTTCGACCGCCAAATCCAAAATGCGCAGCTCGGTTTCTGTGACCGACGTGGATGGTGATGCCATCAAAGATTTCGGCGCCCGCACCGAATCCGAAGTGTTGTTGCTGATCCCTGGTATCCGTACGGAAGCCACAGCAGGCCCAGGCGGTAACGCCAACATCTCCGTTCGCGGTCTGCCAATTTCTTCTGGCGGCTCCAAATACGTCCAGATCCAGGAAGACGGTCTGCCCACCGTTCAGTTCGGTGACATGATGTTCTCGAACAACGATTATTGGACACGTTTTGACAACAACGTTGACAGCATTCAAACGCTGCGTGGTGGCTCTTCATCCGTGTATGCATCGCACGCCCCAGGCGCTGTGATCAACTACATGAGCAAAACCGGTAAAGAAGCAGGCGGCTCGATTGGTCTGACCAAGGGTTTGAACTTCAATGAAACCCGTGTGGATGGTGATGTGGGCGGCCGCATTGGTACCGACATGTACTACCACGTTGGTGGCTACTTCCGTGACGGTGAAGGTGCTCGTCAGGCAGCTCCTGGTGCTTTGCATGGCTACCAGATCAAGGCCAATGTGACCAAAGAATTCAACGGCACCAAAGGCTACATCCGATTGAACCTCAAGGCATTGGACGAGACTGCTCCCACAACGCCACAGACATTCTTGACAGCAACATCGAGCAATGGTGTTTTGTCTGGATTCGGTAATGCACGCGGTTTCAATGGCCTGTATGACTCGCAGTATTCGAAGTTCAACAGCTCGTTCCCCGCGATGGACCCTGTGACCGGTCAGATTTCTCAATCGTCTTTGACGAATGGCATCACCTCGAAGTCCAAATCGGTTGGCTTTGAGTTCCACAATGAGTTGAACAACGGCTTCACGGTGGACAACAAGTTCCGCGTGTCGCAAAACGCAGGTGCTTTCCAGACTCAATTCTGGGATGTCAAGACATTGAGCAGTGCTCTTGGTGGCATCACAGGAGCCTCGTACGCGAAGTACTTGAACGGTCCTAAAGCGGGTCAAGTTGTGACAGATGCAAACTTGGCTTCTGGCTTGGTCTCGACAGGTGGCGCAATCAACGTGCAAACACCTGACATGGGCAACTTTGTCAACGACTTCTCAGTCAGCAAAGCATTTGACTTGGGCAATGGCAACAAACTGAACGCCAAGACTGGTCTGTTCTACTCGCGCCAGAACGTGGTTCAGAAATGGAGCATCAGCACACGCGTGGTTGAAGCCGCATACAACGGTGCTGTGATTGACGTTTTCAACGCTCAAAACGCTGCATTGACCAACCAAGGTTTGACCGGCTACAACAACAGCTGGGGTGCTGACAGTGCCAAGAACATCAATGAACAGTTCACCACAACTGCTCCTTACTTGGGTCTGAACCTCGAAACCGGCAACTGGGATTTGGATGCCGGTATCCGTAATGAGCACTTCCGTGGCTACGGCTATGCTGATGTGGGTGCAGCCGGTCCGACTGTGAATGGCTTGTCAACCACGATGGCCACTAACCGTATCTTGGCTGACTACAAGGTCAGCTACAACAACTATTCTGCAGGTGCCAACTACCGCGTCAACAAAGACCTGAGCGTCTTCGGCCGCTACAGCTTGGGCCACCGCGCCATTTCTGACCGTCTGTTGACCACGTCGAACAACTTCAACGCCATGGGTGGTCTGGCTGCTGGCGCGGGTGACATCGCTGTGGCACCTGTTGCGCAGCTTGAATTTGGTACGAAGACCCGTGGCAATGTGGGTGGCGGTCGTTACGCTTTGTCTGCAACTTACTTCCACTCCACGACCAAAGAGTTTGACTACGATCCAACCCGCAACATCCAGCGTGATGGTCCTTACCTGCGCGAGCTGGGCTACAAGGCTGACGGTGTTGAATTCGAATCGGGCTACTCCATTGGCAACTTTGCTCTGAACGCCAACGCTGTGTACAGCGATGAATCGTTCACCAAAAACACCGCGAGCAACACCTATATCGGTAAAACACCTGCTGGTTCTACAAAGTGGCGCTACACCATTTCCCCACGCTACACCTTGGGTGACACTGTGATCGGTGCAACAGCACGTGGTGTTGGCAAGATGTACCTGAACGATGCCAATACGTCATCGGTGAATGGCCATTACATCGTGAGTGCTTTCGTGAACCACAACTTCGGCAACGGCGTCATTGGTTCTTTGAACGTGAACAACCTGTTCAACAAACTGTACCCATCGAGCACAGCTGGCCTGATCAGCGGCAACGTGTATGGTGCTGGTGTTGAAACCGGTCGCACCATCAGTGCCACTGTGAAGTACAAGTTCTAATCCAACTTGCCAAGCAGGCCGACGTCAGGGACGCGGTCTGCTGTTTCTGCGGAAACATGTTCAGGTGTGCACTCTGTCACTTGAACCGGCCGACGACATGCGAATGTCGCCGGCCAATTTTTTTCAGGCAAGCTCTTGCCTCAGATATTTCCTAATTTTGTCTTGCACGGCCATGTTGATGGCATCAAGGACGAAGCGCGCATGAAATTCTCTTTTGCATTTTGGTTGATCACCCTGAGCGTGTGGCTGGGCATGAGTGCACCGGCGCAGGCTGTTGAGGTCACCATCACTTGCGGCCCGGGTGGCAGCGATGTCGAGTTTTGCCTCAAGCATGCCCAGGCCTGGGCTGCCAAAACGGGCAACACCGTCCGCAATTTTTCACCACCAGGTGGTTTTGGAGAAAAGATTGCGCTGTACCGCCAGTTGTTCGCCGCCAAGTCCAGCGATGTGGATGTGCTGATCGTGGATGGCACTTGGCCAGGTATTTTGAAAGACCACTTGACCGACCTCAAGCCCTACAGCAAGGGCTGGGAAAACCAGCATTTTCCAGCCATGGTGGCCAACAACACCGTCAACGGACGTTTGCTGGCCATGCCATGGTTCACCGATTCGGGGCTCTTGTATTACCGCAAAGACCTGCTGGCCCAGTATGGGGAAGCCGTCCCCACCACATGGGCTGAGCTGACCCGCATGGCACAAAAAATTCAGACGGCTGAGCGCCACAAAGGACGTCAAGATTTCCACGGCTTTGTTTTTCAAGGCAAGGCCTATGAAGCACTGACCTGCTTCACCCTCGAGTTGGTGGGCGGTCATGGCGGTGGCACGATCATGGATGCCGATGGCACCATCACCATCAACAACCCACAAGCGGCCAAAGCCTTGGATCTGGCGGCGTCCTGGATCGGCACCATCTCGCCCATCGGGGTTCTGAATTACGAAGAAGAAGAGGCGCGAGGCGTCTTTCAAAATGCCAACGCCTTGTTCATGCGCAATTGGCCCTATGCCTGGGCCTTGATGGAAAAAGACGACAGTCCCGTCAAAGGCAAAGTGGGCATTGCCAAATTGCCCGGGCAGCCCAGCACTGCGGCCTTGGGTGGTTGGCAATTGGCGGTGTCCAAATACAGCCAACACCCGGCAGAGGCGGCCGATCTGGTGATGTACATGACCAGCGCCAAAGTGCAAAAGGCCAGAGCCATCGGCAACTCCCTGAACCCGACGCTACCTGAGCTTTACAAAGACAAGGATGTGATCGCCGCCAATGCGTTCATGGCTAATTTGTCGGATGTGTTTGCCAACAGTGTGGCCAGACCGGCCACATTGACGGGCCTGAAGTACCCGCAAGTCAGTCAAAGCGTTTTCAGCGCTGCGCATGAAGTCCTGTCCAAGCGTGCCACAGGCGAAGAGGCTGTGAAACGGCTGGAGCAGCGCCTCAAGAAAATTCGTCGCAAACACTGGTGAAATCCATGCATTCAAGAACACGCACGGCCTGGCTGTTTTTGACCCCCATGATCGTGCTCATGCTGATCGTGGCGGTCTGGCCATTGGCCCGATCCATTTGGTTCAGTTTTACCGATACCAACATCAACGACATTTCTGCGGGCCAATGGGTCGGTCTGGAAAACTACTTCGGTGAATACGGCCTGTTTTTCAATCCCAACGATGAAGAAGGCTTTTGGTCAGGCGACTGGGGAATTTCCATCCGCAACACCTTTGGCTTTGCGGTGGTCTCGGTTGTTCTGGAAACCCTCACGGGACTGGGTGTGGCTTTGCTGCTCAACCAGGACTTCAAAGGCCGTGCACTGGTGCGCACTGCTGTGCTGGTGCCTTGGGCGATCCCGACCATCGTGTCGGCCAAGATGTGGGGCTGGATGCTCAATGACCAGTTTGGTGTGATCAACACCTTGCTTTTGAATGCCGGGTTGATCGGCAGCAAGATCGCCTGGACTGCTGAGCCCAGCTATGCCTTGTGGACCGTGGTGCTGGTGGACGTGTGGAAAACTACGCCCTTCATGGCACTCTTGGTCTTGGCCGCACTGCAAACCGTGCCCAAAGACTGTTACGAAGCGGCCCGCGTCGATGGCGTGCACCCGCTGCGCGTGTTCTGGCGCATCACCTTGCCCTTGATCCGCCAGCCCTTGATGGTGGCCATCGTGTTCCGCTTGCTCGACTCGCTGCGCGTGTTTGACCTGATTTATGTGCTGACCTCCAACGGTAGCAGCACCATCAGCATGTCGGGCTTTGTGCGCCGTGAAATGGTGGAGTACGGCAACATGGGTTTTGGCTCTGCCGCCTCCACCTCCTTGTTCCTGATCATCATGCTGACTGCGGTGATCTTCTTGCGCCTGACCCGTGTGAAATTGGCTGAGGACAACCCATGAAGCAACGCTCCACATTGGCCACGGTCCTGCTGTACCTGATCTCGGCCGTCGTCGTCATCTTGTCGCTTTACCCGTTTGTGTATGCGATCTCGACATCGCTCAAAACCGGCAATGCCTTGTTCACCGCAGACCTCTTGCCCAGCAATGCCGATCTGCGCAATTACCGCGCATTGTTTGAAGGCGTCCAGCCCTTCGGCAAAAGCCTGGTCAATTCAATCGTTGTGTGCTTTCTAACGGTGGCATTTGCCATGTTGATGGGCATCACAGCCGCTTATGCCTTGGGCCGTATTCGTTTCAAAGGCAAAGGCTTGCTGCTCGTGAGCTTGCTGGGCGTGTCCATGTTTCCTCAGGTGGCCGTGCTCTCGGGCATGTTCGAGTTGATCCAGTCGCTCGGCCTTTACAACAAGGTGTTGGGCCTGGTGGTGCCTTACACCATTTTCACATTGCCTTTTACGGTCTGGATCTTGACCACCTTCATGCGCGAGTTACCTGGTGAGCTTGAAGAGGCCGCCATCATGGACGGTTGCGGCCCGCTGCGCATCATTTTTCAGGTTTTCATGCCACTGTTGTGGCCCGCATTGGTGTCCACAGGCTTGTTGGCCTTCATCGGGGCCTGGAACGAATTCATGTTTGCCTTGACCTTTGTCGTCAGCGACACCGAGCGCACCGTGCCCGTGGCCATCTCGCTGATTGCAGGGGCCACGGCATTTGAAATCCCTTGGGGCACCATCATGGCTGGCTCGGTGATCGTCACCGTGCCGCTGTTGTTGCTGGTGTTCTTCTTCCAAAAACGCATCGTGTCCGGCTTGACGGCGGGCGCGGTCAAAGGCTGATGGCTGCACACACATGAGCAAAGCACCCAACAACAAATGGTGGCGCGGTGGCGTCATTTACCAAATCTACCCCCGCTCTTTTGCCGACAGCAACAGCGACGGCGTGGGCGACTTGCCGGGCATCACGGCCAAGCTGGACCATGTGGCCCAACTGGGCGCCGATGCGATCTGGTTGTCGCCCATTTTCAAAAGTCCCATGAAGGACTTTGGCTACGACGTCAGCGACTACTGCGACATCGATCCCCTGTTTGGCACGCTCGATGATTTCCGCACTTTGGTGCAGACCGCACACACCAAAGGGCTGAAGGTGGTGATCGACCAAGTGCTCTCGCACACCTCGGACCAGCACCCCTGGTTTGTCGAAAGTCGCGCTTCGCGTGACAACCCCAAAGCCGATTGGTACGTCTGGGCCGATGCCTTGCCCGATGGCAACCCGCCCAACAATTGGTTGAGCGTTTTTGGTGGCAGCTCCTGGCAATGGGACACGCGACGCAAGCAGTACTACCTGCACAACTTTCTGGCCAGCCAGCCCGACCTGAACTTCCACAACCCCGAAGTGGTGGACGCCATCCTCGGCACCGTTCAGTTCTGGTTGGAGATGGGGGTGGATGGTTACCGGTTGGACACCACGCCCTTTTACTTTCACGACCAGCAGCTGCGCAGCAACCCGCCACGCGACAACACGGTTGCGGCGGACCCGGCCTTGAGCGATGCCAACCCTTATGGCTGGCAGCGGCACATCTACGACAAGGAGCGCCCAGAAAACCTGGGATTCTTGAAACAACTGCGTGAATTGCTCAATCAGTATCCCGACACCACCATGGTGGGCGAAATCGGCACCGACGACAGCATCGCGACCATGGCCGAGTACACCAGCGGTGGCGACAAGTTGCACATGGCCTACAGCTTTGACTTGTTGGGCAAAGACTGCAGTGCGCCGTACCTGCATGGCCTGATGCAAAAATTCGCAGACAAAAGCAACGGTGGCTGGCCATCGTGGGCCTTGGCCAACCACGATGTAGAGCGTGTGGGTTCGCGGTGGGGTGGCCCCGAGCGTAATCTGCAGATGCTGCGTTTGGCGGCTGTCTTTCAGATGTGCTTGCGGGGTTCGCCTTGCCTCTACCAGGGCGATGAGCTGGGGCTGCCCGAAGCCGATGTGGCTTTTGAGGATTTGCAAGACCCTTATGGCATCACCATGTGGCCGGAGTTCAAGGGCCGCGACGGTTGCCGCACGCCCATGCCCTGGAACAGCCAAGCGGCTGACATCGGCTTTGGCGATGGACAAACCCAGGCCTGGTTGCCGTTCACCGAGGCCTATCGTCCACTGGCGGTGGACCTGCAAGACCAGGACGCCAATTCGCATCTGAATTTTTACCGTCAGCTGCTGAAATGGCGGCGCACCAAGCCGGCGCTCATCCACGGTGAGCAAACCTTGCTGCCCGTGCACCCCCAAGTGATGGCCTTTGTCCGCGAGCATGAAGGTCAGCGGATTTTGTGCGCCTTCAACTTCAGCGACCAGGTGGCCAGCTTGCATTTGAGCGATGCGCTTGTGCCCACCCATACCCTGCCGGTTCCGGGCCTGACTGGTGGCTGTTTGTCTGCCAAAACTTTGGCCTTTGAGCCCTTCGGCGGCCTGCTCGTGCAGCTGCTCTGATCCGAATCAATTAGAAATCCCCCGCGCTGGAGCCAACCCATGTCCCGCATTGAATTCAAGAACATCTGCAAGCGCTATGCGCCCCATTTGCCGATGACCATCCACAACGCCAACCTGACCATCGAGCATGGCGAGTTCTGCGTTTTTGTTGGCCCCTCGGGCTGTGGCAAATCCACCTTGCTGCGCATGGTGGCGGGTCTGGAAGACATCAGCTCGGGCGACCTGCTGATCGGCGACCAGCGTGTGAACGACCTGCCACCGGCCAAGCGTGGTGTGGCCATGGTGTTCCAGAGCTATGCGCTCTATCCCCACATGACCGTGGGCGAAAACATGGCTTTTGGCCTGCGTGTGCTGGGCTCGGACAAGGCCGAGATCGACCGCAAGGTCAAAGAGGCTGCTGAAATTCTGCAACTGACCCCGCTGCTAGACCGCCTGCCCAAAGCCCTGTCTGGCGGCCAGCGCCAACGCGTGGCCATTGGCCGCGCCATCGTCAAACAGCCCAAGGTGTTTTTGTTTGACGAGCCCTTGTCCAACCTCGACGCCGCCTTGCGCGTGCAGACCCGGCTTGAGATTGCCAAGCTGCACAAGGACATGGGCTCGGCCAGCATGATCTATGTGACGCACGATCAGGTTGAAGCCATGACGCTGGCCAACAAGATCGTGCTGCTGCACACGGGGGCACTCATTCAGGAGCGCGGCAGCGTGGCCCAGGTGGGCTCGCCCATGAACCTGTACCACCGCCCAGCCAGCCTGTTTGTGGCCGAGTTCATCGGCTCGCCCAAAATGAACCTGCTCCAGGGCACTTTGCGCAGTGCTGAAGCGCAGCATGCCAGCGTGGATGTGGGCGGCCAGACGCTCACGGTGTCTGTGGATGCCCGTCACCTGAAAGCAGGTGAGTCGGTACAAGTGGGCATTCGCCCGGAACACATCCCTCTGGGCACAGCGGGCGAAGGCACGGGTGTGGCCGCACAGCTGCAGCACATCGAGCGCCTGGGCGATTCATCGCTTTTGTACGTTCAGATTTCAGGCCAGCCCATCGCCACCGTCAAAGTGGAAGGCAGTGCAGCCATGGCCGCAGGTTCAGCGCTGACGCTGCGCTTATTGCCTGATCAGCTGCATCTGTTTGACAGCCAGGGCATCGCCTGCCATCGGACTGTTGAATTGCCTGAGTAAATTTTTCAGAGTTCGCCATGACCTCACACAAACTGGCCTGGTGGCAAAACAGCACCGTTTACCAAATCTACCCCCGCAGCTTTTGCGACAGCAACGGTGACGGCATCGGCGACATCCCCGGCATCACCGCCAAGCTGGATCACCTGAAAACACTGGGTGTGGACGTGGTCTGGCTCTCGCCGGTTTACCAGTCGCCCAACGACGACAACGGCTACGACATCAGCGACTACCGCGCCATCATGGGCGAGTTCGGCACCATGGCCGACTTCGACGCCATGCTCGCAGGCATGACCGAGCGTGGCATTGCACTGATGATGGACCTGGTGGTCAACCACACCTCGGACGAGCACGAGTGGTTCAAGCAAGCACGGACTTCGCGAGACAACCCGTACCACGACTATTACATCTGGCAAGAACCCATCGATGGCCGCGCACCCACCAATTGGGAATCGGCGTTTAGCGGCTCGGCCTGGAGCTTCAACGAAGCCACGGGCGAGTACTACCTCCACATGTTCTCGCCCAAGCAACCGGATCTGAACTGGGAGAACCCCAAGGTGCGCGCCGAGGTTTATGAGCTGATGCACTTCTGGTTCAAGAAGGGTGTGCGCGGCTTTCGCATGGACGTGATCAACCTGATCTCCAAACCGTGGCTGGCCGATGGCCGTCTGCCCAACGCGCCCGTGGTGCAGGATGGCTTTTTGCAGCCGGCCTTCGAGATGGTCAAGCACGGCCCGCGTTTCATGGAATTCATGCGTGAAATGCGCCGCGAGGTGCTGGACCATTACGACAGCATCACCGTGGGCGAAGCCCCGTGCGCCACAGTACAGGAAGCTCGCGAGATCACCCACCCCGAGGCCGGGGCGCTCAGCATGGTTTTTCAGTTCGAGCACATGGACCTCGACTGCCAGCCAGGCAAAGGTAAATGGGCGATCAAACCGCTGCACTTGCCTGACCTGAAGGCCAGCCTGAGCCGCTGGCAAAGCAGCCTGCACGGTCAGGGCTGGAACAGTCTCTATTGGAACAACCACGACCAGCCGCGCATCGTCTCGCGCTTTGGCGATGACAGCCCGGCTTACCGCGAACGCTCGGCCAAGATGCTGGCGACTTGCCTGCACCTGATGCAGGGCACGCCGTATGTGTACCAAGGTGAAGAGCTGGGCATGGGCAATGTGGCTTGGCCCGGCATCGAGCACTACCAGGACATCGAAACACGCAACATGTACCGCGTGGCCACACAAGAACGCGGGCAAGCGCCTGAGGATGTGCTGCGCAGCATCCACGCCAAAGGCCGCGACAACGCCCGCACGCCCATGCAGTGGTCAGCGGCATTGCATGGTGGCTTTACCACAGGTCAACCTTGGTTGGCTGCACACGACAACCACACCCACATCAACGCCGAAGCGGCGCTGGCTGATCCGAACTCGGTGTTCCACCATTACCGCCAGCTGATCGCGCTGCGCAAGCAACACCCGGTGCTGGTGCATGGCCGCTACGAACTGCTGCTGCCCGACCATTCGCATGTGTTCGCGTATCTGCGCGACGACGGTGTTCACCGCGTGCTGGTGTTGTGCAACTTCAGTGGGCAGACACAGTCTTTGCGCTGTTCACAACTGCCAGATCTGAAGGGGTCTATTGCGCTGATAAGTAATCTGCCTGATTTGACTTGGTCTGATTCTCAGAACCAACTTCAGCCATGGGAGGCGAGTGCATATTGCCTGGCGACCTGGCCGGCACCCGTTGAGGATTGAAAAGAGATCAAGCTGCCTTGGTCATCAGGGCCTTGAGCCCTTGCAATTGCGGCGCCACCATGGGCACGGTGAGCATGGTGCTGGCCACGGCCATCAGGAGCAGGGCGGTGAAGGTTTCGTGGGTGATGATCTGTTTGTCCAGCAAGATGTTGGCAAAGATGATCATGATCAGGGCCTTGGTCTGCAGCAGCCAGCCAATGATGCTGGCTTCGCCTGCAGGCCAATTCAGGATGCGGCCAGCCAACCGAATGCCCAGCAATTTGCCGGAGACTGAAGCGACCAAGAGCAAGGCGGCTACACCAAAAACGGCCACGCCGCCCACGTCCCAGTTGGTGCGCAGGCCAGTGGACAAGAAAAACACCGGCATCAGCACCAGCAGGACATGGTGGCGCAGCAAGTCCATTTTTTCCTGATCAAACCAGTCACTGTCCATGACGGCTCCGGCCAGAAAAGCGCCGACCATGAAATGCAATCCAGCCCAGTCCGCGCCAAAGGCGACCACGGCCAGCCAGATCAGGGCCACATACCAGCGGTCGCGTTCTTGCAGACACCGCATGCCTTTTCGGAAAAAGACGCAGACCAGCGTGAATGTCAGCAAAAAGACGACTTGTCGGCCTACGCGGTCCCAGTCCATGAGGATCAGCGCCAGAACGCCCCAAATGGCGATGTCGTCCAGGCTCGCATAGCGCAAGATGCGTTGGCCCAGTGGCTGGCGCAGGATGTCGAGTTTTTCCATCAGCAAGATCAAGATGGGCAGTGCCGTGACCGCGCAGGCCATGCCGACGCCCAGCACAAACTGCCAACTTAAGGCTTTGGGGCCCATCCAGCTTGATCCGTTCAAGAGTAAAAGTGCAGCTGCGCAACCGAACAGCAGCGGCGTGCCCAGTGCCAAGCCTGCCGTGACGCTGCTTTCACGGCGATAGGCCCAGGCTTTGCTCAAGTCCAACTCAATGCCTGCGATCATGACAAACAGCATGACGGCCCACCAGGCAATGCCATTGAGCGATTGGATGACTGGGGCGGAAAAAACGAATTGGTAGTACTCGGGAAACGCCTTGCCCAAGATCCCAGGCCCGAGCAAGATGCCCGTGAGGATTTGAACCACCACCAGCGGCGCGTAATAGTCGGTTTTGCCCACACGCCAGATCAGGTAAGGCACAGTGAAGATGATCGCCATGGCGATCAGAAATATCTCGGTGGTGTTCATGGCATGGAATTTTAGAAGTGCAGTTTTGAACCTGCAGCATCAGTGGTGATCAAGTGAGCGCGCCGCAGGAAGCCCGAATGAGCAATTGCGGGCTCACCTCGTGCTGCACGGGTTCAGCGCTTGTGTCGGCGTTGATCTGTGCCATCAGCAGCTTCAGAGCCATTTGCGCCTGCCCAATCGGATCTGAGTGCATGGTGGTCAGTGGTGGCGTGGCAAACGCAGCCATCGGAATATCGTCGTAGCCCACCACCGCCACATCTTGGGGAACGCGCAAGCTCGCTTCATGCAAAGCGCGCAATGCACCAAAGGCGATGGTGTCGTTGCCCGCAAAAAGGGCTGTGAACTTGACACCTCTGGCCAACAAACGTCGGGCGGCGTCGTAGCCGCTTTGTGCGCTGATGTCGGCGTATTCGACCAAGTCTCGTCGTACGGCCAAATTGGCTTGTTTCAGTGCTTGCTGCCAACCCAGTTCCCGTTCATGAACAGACTCGTATTCGGGTTGCGCGAAGCTGATGAAGGCGATGTCTTGGTGGCCCAGCTTGATCAGGTGTTGGACGGCCGTGCAGGCCGCTTTGGCCGTGTCGCTCAAGACGGTCGCCAGGTGGGGCAGTTCGCGAGGCCTGGAAGTCAGCACCACCAAGGGAATGCCTGCTTCGGTGATTTTGTCCAGGTGCGCGTGTTCGGAGGTACGCAGGTTGGCCACGATCAGGCCGTCAATGCTGCGCCCGCGCACGAGATTGACAAAGCCGCCCGGTTCACGGCCCTCGTCATCGGTGGTCTCGATCAACATTTTCAAGCCCAGTGCATGGCACTGTTCGTTCACCGTGGCCACAAGTTGCGCCAAAAAAGCATCGACATACAAATGCGCCGCTTTGGGGATGACCACGCCCACGGTTCCGGTTTGTCCGCTGGCCAGACTGCGGGCTGCGGCATTGGGTTGGTAACCCATTGACCGGGCCACCGCTAACACGCGTTCGCGCGTGGCCTCACTGATGCCGCGGTTGAGCACGCCATTGAGGACAAAGGACACCGTCGTCCGGGAAACAGCCGCTTGGCGGGCGACCTCAGCGCTGGTCGGCGGTTTTTGGCTTGGTAAGGTCATAAATCTAGTATAAACTTGAATCTAACTCGCGTTAGATCATCGAAAATTCAATAAGGAGACTCCTTGTGACTGTGGAAAAACCATTGAAATACTTGAGCCTGCATGGGCAAAACACCAGCCTGGTGTTGGAACTGCCTGCGGGCGAGGCGCCCATCTGGCGCTATTGGGGCCCCAAACTTCGAGACGAATCACCCCATGGCTTGCGCGAGTCTCGTCCCTTGCCTTCGTTCATGCTCGACTTCGATCAGCCGCTGACATTGGCCCCCACCTTCGGAGTGGGCTGGTTTGGACAAAGCGCTTTGCTGGCGCATCGCCAAGGTCAAGCGTTTGCGCAGGCCTTCACGCAGTGCGATGTGCATTGGGTTGTGCCAGGGCAGTCGGTGCGGGTGGTGCTGACCGATCCGATGGCGGCCATCGAGCTGACAGTGCATCTGAGCATGGACATCATGAGCGATGTGCTGACCATGAAGAGCAGCTTGCGCAATGTGGGCGATACAGCGCTCGATGTGCAGTGGCTGGCCGCGGGTACATTGCTGTTGCCTGCGCAGGCGCAGAGCGTGCGATCTTATGCGGGCCAGCACAACCATGAGTTTTTGCTGCAGACCGACAAACTCTCGCGCAGCATCTGGCGACGCGAGAGCCGACGCGGACGCACGTCGCACGATTGCTTTCCGGGGGCGGTGGTCACCACAGCGGGCACCACGGAAAGTTCGGGCTTGGTCTACGGTGCCCATCTGGCTTGGTCGGGCAACCACCAGCAAACCATCGAGTGGCTGCACGACGCACAGTACCAGTGGCAGTTGGGCGAGTGGCTGGCGCCGGGTGAAGGTCGGCTCGCAGCAGGTGCCACCTTGCAAACACCCGAAGTGGTGGCCAGTTGTTCGACGAAAGGCCTCAATGGGCTGGCGGCCAATTTCCACGCCGAGCTGCGTCAGCGCCTGAATTGGCCGGGTGGCCAGATGCGCCCAAGGCCCGTGCACCTGAACACATGGGAGGGTTTTTACTTCGATGTGTACCCTGACAAAGTCAAGGAGCTGGCCACGGCGGCTGCCGCAGTGGGCGTTGAGCGTTTTGTGCTTGATGACGGCTGGTTCCACGGCCGCCACCATGACCGCGCCGCACTGGGTGACTGGTGGCCCGATGCAAGCAAGTTTCCGCAAGGACTGGGCGATCTCGTCGCACATGTCAATGCTTTGGGCATGGAGTTCGGTTTGTGGTTCGAGCCTGAGATGATCAACCCCGACAGCGACCTGTACCGGGCGCACCCGGATTGGGCGCTGCAATTGGCGGGGCGTCCTTTGATCACGGCGCGCAATCAGCTGGTGTTGGACATTTCGCGTCCAGAAGTCAGTGACTACCTGTTCGCCAAAATCGATGCACTGCTGTCGGCTCAACCGATCCGTTACATCAAGTGGGATCACAACCGTGATCTGACGACTGCAGGTTTGCAAGACGGCACAGCCGGTTACCGGGCGCAGGTGCACGCGGCTTACGCACTGTTTGCGCGCATCCGTGCAGCGCACCCTGAGGTGGAGATCGAAAGTTGCTCAGGTGGGGGCGGTCGCATCGACTTTGGTGTCCTGCGGCATACCCACCGCGTCTGGACCAGCGACTGCATCGATGCGATGTCGCGTGTGGACATTCAGCGCGGCTTTTTGCAGTTCTTTCCACCCGAGATCATGGGGGCGCACGTGGGCAGTGCAAGGGCGCACACCACGGGTCGCACCCAGAGCATGGCGTTTCGTGCAGCCGTGGCCTTGCCGGGGCATTTGGGCGTGGAGCTGGACGCCCGCGTGCTCAGCGATGCCGATGCCGCCGAACTCAAGGCCTGGATCCAGATGTACAAGGATTTGCGCGACCGCCTGCACCATGGCTCGGTCTGGCAGGGGCGCATAGACGACGGGATCGTCTGGCAGGCCCATGGCGATATGGATGCGGCGGATGTGGCCACCGATGTGTTGCTGCTGGTGTACCGCACCCAGCCCACCAACCACCGTTACACGCCCCGATTGCCTCTGCCCATGCTCGACACCCAGGCCCACTACCACGTGAAGCAGGTCTTGCCTGCAGGCACGGTGCTGCCCAGCGGGGCGCACAACACCGCCCCGTTTTTTGACGCCCTGAACACGGCGGATGGCGTGGTGCTGGATGGCGGCTGGTTGCGTCACGCAGGCCTGCCCTTGCCACGGGCGCAAGCCGAGACCGCTTTCATCGTCAGACTGACACGGGTTTGAGGGGGCTGGCATGAACATTCTGGTGACCGGTGGTGCGGGCTACATTGGCAGCATCACCTGCGTGCAACTGATCGCCGCAGGCTTTCGCCCGGTGATCCTCGATTCGCTGGTCAATGCCAAAGCCGCTGTGCTGGACCGCATTGAGCAGGTCAGTGGGCATCGCCCGGATTTCATCGAAGCCGATGTGCGCGACCGCGCACGTGTGTTGCGCGTGCTGCGTGAGCACGCCATCGATGCGGTGATCCACTTTGCGGGCCTCAAGGCGGTGGGGGAATCTGTTGCCCAACCCTTGCGCTATTACGACAACAATGTGCAGGGTTCGCTGGTGCTGATCGACGCCATGCGCGAAGCGGGTGTCAAGACGCTGGTGTTCAGTTCCTCGGCCACCGTGTATGCCGAAACGCAGGACATGCCCTTGCGGGAAGACGCTCCCTTGGGTGCCAGCAATCCCTATGGTCGCAGCAAACTGATGGTCGAGCAGATGCTTGCCGATGTGGTGGCCTCTGACCCTTCATGGTCCATGACGGCCTTGCGCTATTTCAACCCGGTGGGGGCCCACTCCAGTGGGCTCTTGGGTGAAGACCCTCAGGGCGTGCCCAACAACCTCATGCCTTTCATTGCGCAAGTGGCGGTGGGGCGCAGGCCGAGTTTGCGCATCTTTGGTCGGGACTATCCAACGCCTGATGGAACAGGTGTGCGCGACTACATCCATGTGATGGATTTGGCCGATGGCCATGTGGCCGCGTTGCGCCATGCACACGGGCGGGCAGGGCACCATGTGTTCAACCTGGGCTCCGGGCAAGGGCACAGCGTTTTGGACATGCTGGCCGCCTTTGGTCAGGCTTGCGGCCATGCACTGCCACATGAGTTTGTGCCACGCCGTGCGGGCGATTTGGCAGCTTTCTGGGCCGACCCCGCTTTGGCCGAAAAGGTCTTGGGCTGGCGCGTACAACGCTCTTTGCAAACCATGTGTTCTGACACTTGGCATTGGCAATCCAATAATCCCAACGGGTACGACGCATGAACCAGCCAACATTTGATATCGCAGACCATTCTCACCGCCGTCGCAACCCTTTGACGGGCCAATGGGTTCTGGTTTCACCGCATCGTGCCAAGCGTCCTTGGCAAGGGCAGCAAGAAGAAATTCAGTCGGTGTCTCTGCCCCGCTACGAGCCAACATGCTATTTGTGCGCGGGCAATCCCCGTGTGAGTGGCGATGTGAATCCAGCCTATACCGGCACGTATGTGTTCACCAATGACCATGCCGCTTTGATGCCCGATGTGCCATCGGCTCCTGCATCGACCGATCCGCTCTACCAGTTGCATGAGGCGGTTGGCACCAGCCGTGTCATCTGCTTTTCGCCCGACCATGCGCGTACCTTGCCCGAGTTGAGTCTCCATGCCATCGTCGGTGTGGTGGACACCTGGTGTGAACAAACAGCTGAACTGGGGCAGAAACACGCTTGGGTTCAGGTGTTTGAAAACAAGGGGGCATTGATGGGGTGCTCGCAGCCACACCCCCATGGACAAATTTGGGCCACAGGCCATTTGCCCAATGAGGCGACGGCAGAAGACGTTCATCAGCGTGCGTATTTTTCGCAGTACCAACGTCCGCTGTTGCTGGACGTGGCCGAGCGCGAAATTGAACAGAAGGACCGTGTGGTCGTTTTGACCGAACACTGGGTGGCGGTGGTGCCGTTTTGGGCGACGTGGCCTTTTGAAACGCTTTTGTTGCCACGATTTGCAGTCCAGAAAATGCCGCAGCTGAGCCATGCACAGCGACAAGATCTTGCTGTGGCGCTCAAACAATTGACTTCACGTTACGACAACCTGTTTGGCTGTTCATTCCCCTATTCGATGGGCTGGCATGGTGCCCCCTTTGATGGAAGCGATGCGCGTCCTTGGCAATTGCATGCGCATTTTTATCCACCTTTGTTGCGCTCGGCTTCTGTGCGCAAGTTCATGGTGGGTTTTGAAATGTTGGCTGAAGCCCAACGGGATTTGACGCCAGAGCAAGCCGCTGAACGATTGCGTCTTGTGAGCGATGTGCATTACAGCGGTCGTTGAATTAATTTGAAGAATCGAGTTCTCATGACATCCCCTTTGATGACTTCTCTGCAGGCGGTTTTTGAACGCCATTTCCAAACCGCTCCCGATTTTTGGGTCAAGGCACCAGGGCGCGTGAATCTGATTGGCGAGCACACCGATTACAACGATGGGTATGTGTTGCCTTGTGCGATTGACTTTCACACCTTGGTCGCAGTGCGTGCGCGTCTAGACCGGCTTGTGCGCGTCGTGGCTTCAGACTGCGGTGGTGCGCTGGATGAATTCAGTCTGGATGCACCGATCGTGCCGCGTCCTGACGCCCATTGGGCCAACTATGTGCGAGGCGTTGTCAAGGTGCTCTTGTCCAAGGGTTTGGCTTTGGGGGGCGTGGATTTGGCGATCGCCGGCAACGTGCCCCAGGGCGCAGGTTTGTCCTCTTCTGCATCGCTGGAAGTGGCCGTGGGGCAGGCTTTCAAGCGTGTGTTTGCCTTGGATGGCCTCAGCCCAACCGATTTGGCCTTGATTGGACAACAAGCCGAGAACCAGTTTGTGGGATGCAACTGCGGCATCATGGATCAGTTGATTTCAGCGCGTGGCCAGGCAGGGCACGCGCTGCTGATCGATTGCCGAACATTGGATGCGCAAACTGTTCTGATGCCGCCGGATATGGCCGTGATGATCATCCATTCGCGGATTCGAAGGGGGCTGGTCGAGAGTGAGTACAACACGCGGCGCATGCAGTGTGAGTTGGCTGCTCGGCATTATGGGGTGGCTGCGTTGCGCGATTTGAGCCTGTCTGCGTTGGAGCAAGGCCTGCACGGACTTGACCCGGTGGCCTACCGCCGTGCGCGTCATGTGGTGACTGAAAATCAGCGTACGGTGGATGCGGCCGCCGCATTGGCTGCACAAGACATGAAGCGCATGGGACAACTCATGGCGCAGTCGCATGCGTCCATGCGCGATGACTTTCAGATCACAGTGCCTGCGATTGATGCCTTGGTCGAAATGGCGCAAAACGCCATTGGATGGGAAGGGGGGGCGCGCATGACCGGCGGTGGCTTTGGCGGCTGCGTTGTGGCCTTGGTGCCCAGCTCGAAAGTCGCCAAAGTGCGTCAAGCCATAGAAACGCAGTACCGTTCACCTCAAGGAGAGACCGCCCAGATCGATGTTTGCACACCCTCTGCGGGTGCTGAAGTCGTCTGGCCCCAATGTTCTTGATGCGCAGAGACTTTTCATTCAATTGAAAACGATTGCATATTGATCGGTGGGCCGGTCGCACAGGTCGGTAGAAGTGAAAATTTGGGTGAAACGCCAAGCTCAATTCTTTGCGATTGAGCGGTTTATTCCTAGTGATTCAAACATTTGTTTGCGAACACGCATGGAATGCTAGGGCTTTCCCTAGGTGGAAATTCTTTGGCAAGTGCGTATCATGCAAACGATTGCAAAAAATCACTCACGATAAGGAGAGCACAAACAATGGACGATTACGCCAGCCGGCAACGCAAGCCGACCAAGCACCTGATCGGGCTGGGGCTGGTGGTGGTGTTGCACCTCTTGCTCTTTTGGGCCATCAGCTCGGGCTTGGCCCGCGCTTTTGTCAAAAAGATCAAGGGCCCTGTGGAAGCCGTTTTGCTCGAAGATGCAAAACCCGATATTCCGCCACCCCCTCCGCCGCCACCGCCCAAGAATCTGCCGCCTCCACCGGCGTATGTGCCGCCAGTGGATGTGCCTGTATCTAACGCAGCTCCTGCAGCCAACGCGATTGCCGCAGTGTCCGCCACGCCCCAACCGGTGGCGCCGCCTGCACCGCCAGCACCGCCTGTGGTTAAAGCTGAACCTGTACGCACCGCCGCTGTGGTTAACTCGGCCAATTGCGAGAAACCCGAGTACCCCAGCGCTTCGCGCCGCTTGGAAGAAGAAGGCACTGTCAGCCTGCGTTTCCTTGTGGGCACCGATGGCAAGGTGATTCAAGCCGAGGTCGAAAAATCTTCGGGCTACAAGCGTCTGGACGAAGCAGCCCGTGCTGGTTTGTCGCGTTGCGCGTTCAAGCCCGCCACCGTGGACGGCAAGCCTGAGCAAGGCTGGGCGACCATGAAATACACCTGGCGTCTGGAATGATCCGGCCGTTCAGTTCCGAATTCACAGTTAACCGTTTTTAAAGAACCCAGAGGAGAACCTCATCATGTTCAAACCCTTCAAAACCCTCGTTGTTTGCGCTGGCCTGCTGGCCGGTCTCTTGTCTGCTGGCGCCGTGTTGGCGGCCAAACCCAAAGAGGCTGCCCCAGCAGCCACCGCCCCCGCGCCTGCTGTAGCTCCTGCCGCTGCCCCCGCCGAAGTGGCTTCTGCGCCTGTGGCCGCACCTGCTGCAGCCGCAGCGCCTGCTGAAGAAAACCCCTACGGCCTGAGCGCGCTGTGGGCCCAAGGCGATGCCGTGGCCAAAGGCACGCTGCTGATCCTGGTGCTCATGAGCATGGGCTCTTGGT
>NZ_JAOASQ010000066.1 GCF_030158565.1 Limnohabitans sp.
AGCCCAGCCGGTTCATCACATCGTTGACAACGCCGTACTCGGTGTGAAAAAACCAAGCAAAAATCAGCCCGGCAAAAGACAGCGGCAAGGCCCAGGGCAAGAGCAAAGACAAACGCACGGGCCATTTGCGCTTGAAGGGCAAGTTGGCCAACATGGCCAATGCCAGCCCGGCGATCAATGCACCAGGCACCGTGATCAGGGTGATCAGCAAGGTGTTTTTCGTGGCGTTCCAGAACAAAGGGTCCTGCACGACATCGATGTAATTTTGCAAACCCAGAAACGCCCCGTTCTTGTCCACCGCATACAGGCTGTTGTAAACCAGCTTGCCGATCGGATAAACCACGATCATCAGCAGCAACAAAAATGCGGGTGCCAAAAGCAGCACTGCAAGCGTTTTTTCACTGGGATCGCGCAATTTGGACAACATGGCAACGTTCAATAGATTTGGGGGCAACTGCGCCGGACCCTGAGGGGTCCGGCGTCAGATCGGCTCAAAGAGCCTTCAGCGCATCAGTCTGCCAACACGGGCTGCGATTTCATCCACACCGGCCTCAGGCGTCTTGGTGCGGGCCAAAATGGCGCTGGTGGTGGTCCGGATGATGTCCGACACTTGGCCGTAATCTTCGACCATCGGGCGACTCTGAGCGCCCAAGACCACGGGCAAAGCGTCCTTGAACCATGGCACGGCTTTGTTGACCGCTGGATCCGAATACACGCTTTGGAACACCGGCAAGATCGAGCCCTCGCGAGCGATGAAGGCGCTGGCCTCTTTGGACGACAGGTACTGGATGAGCTTGCCCGCCGCATCCTTGTTTTTGCCATAGGCATTCATGGCCCACTGCCAACCACCCATGCAGGTCGCCGACTTGCCACCGGTCATGGCGGGCAAAGGCATCACGCCCACGTTGCCTTTGACCTTGGAGTCAGCATCGTCCTTGAAGCGGTCGAAGGCAAAGCCCCAGTTGATCGCGAACACAGCCTGACCGGCTTTGAATTCGTTGACAGTAACCGGGGTGGTGACTTCAGCGACGTTCTTTTTGATCACGCCTTGATCGACCATGCTCAGCCAGTTGTTCAAACCTTTGACAGCCGCCGCCTTGTCGAGGGTCAACTTGCCACCGGCATCGTTGAATTGTTTGCCCTGCCCCCAATAAGGCAACAAGAAAGTGCAAACAGCACCTTCAATGGGCGCACCCTGAATGGACAGGCCTTGAAGATTGGGGGCATTTTCTGCAGCCATGACCTTCTTGGCTGCTGCGGCCAACTCATCCCAGGTTTTCGGTTCGGCCACACCGTGTTTGGTCAGCAAGTCCTTGCGGTAATACATGAACATGGCATCGCCCTGGCTGGGCATGGCATAGAGCTTGCCACCGATCACGTTGGCATTTTGATAGACCGGCAGGTAGTCATTTTTGAGCACAGCGGCCCCACCGACGTACTTGTCCAAAGGTTCGATCCAGCCTTTGGAGGCGTATTGCGCGGGGTTGACGATGTCGATCAGGAACAGGTCGATGGCCGAGTCCTTGGCGTTGAGCACGGTGGACAGGTACTGGCGCTGCAATTCGGACGTTGCGCCGCCGGTTTCGATCTCGACTTTGACACCCGGATTGGCCTTGTTGTACTGCTCGAACAATTTGGCTTGCAAATCGGGGCGCTGGTTGGGGCCAACGAACACACGCAAGGTGGTTTGCTGAGCCCAGACTGCACCTGCGGCCAGTGTGCTGGCCAGGGCCACAGCAGCCAGTTTGATGGCGTGACGCTTCTTCATGGATGTCTCCTTGGGGTTGAAATCAAATGGACTTACAAAAAAACTTTGTCAAATCGCCTGCCCCGAGGCCTGACAAAACAAATGCATGGCCGAGGGATCGAGGTAGAGTGTTTGCGCAGTGCCTGAAGGGGACTTGAAACTGGCCGCACACCGCGCGACCAACTCCACCTGCCCCACTTGGAATGTGACCAGTGTCTCTGCACCCAAGGGCTCGCTGATGACCACCTTGGCAGGCACGGCCACCTCGCCGGGCACATGCCGAGGCGCCAGCGCCAGGTTTTCCGGGCGGATACCAAAAACATGCCCCGCAGAGCTGCCAGCACGCGCCAGCAACTCGGCAGGCAATGCGATTCGGGCACCCAAGCCAAGATCGGCGCCCAAAGCATCGATGTGACAGGCCACCAGATTCATGGGCGGGCTGCCCGTAAAGCCCGCCACAAACTGCGCGGCAGGACGGTTGTAGATCTCGTCAGGGCTGGCGTATTGCATTTTGTGCCCAGCACTGAGCACGGCAATGCGGTCGGCCAAGGTCATGGCTTCGACTTGGTCGTGCGTCACATAAATGATGGTGGCACCCAGGCGCTGATGGAGCTTTTTGATTTCGCTGCGCATTTCGTTGCGCAACTGAGCGTCCAAATTCGACAAAGGCTCGTCAAACAAAAAAACCTTGGGTTGTCGAACGATGGCCCGGCCAATGGCAACCCGTTGGCGCTGTCCGCCAGACAAAGCCGCTGGTTTGCGGTCCAGCATGTGGTCGATGCGCAGCAAACGAGCCGCATCCATCACGCGCGTTTTGATTTCTTCTTCAGGTGTCTTTCGCAAACGCAAGCCGAACGCCATGTTGTCATAAAGGCTCTTGTGCGGATACAGCGCATAGTCTTGAAACACCATGGCGATGTCCCGGTTGCGAGGCGGCTCATCGTTCACACGCTTGCCATCGATCAGCACATCGCCCTCGGTGATGGTTTCCAGGCCCGCGATCATGCGCAGCAAGGTGGACTTGCCGCAGCCCGATGGACCGACAAACACCACGAACTCGCCATGGCGGATGTCCAGATCAATGCCGTGGATGACCTTGTTTTTCCCGTCGTAGGATTTCTGAACTTGACGAAGCTGGACCGATGCCATGTGCTTTTAACTCTGGTGATATTGGAAAACAAGCCGCCGCTGTGGCGTGAATGAATAATAGATGACTTGAGTCAATAAAGATGTTGGGGTTATCGCGAAGGCCAGGACCCAAACGCTTAAAATTTGAGCAACTGCGCCCAAGAGAAATCGCCCCGGGTCAGATCGACCGCCTGACCGGTTCGGGCTGACTCCTGCGCAGCCAGGCCCATGATCACGGCTGCCAAGCCATCGCGCAAGCCCACCTCGACCGCGCCCTGCCCCCTCACCACGGCGTTGAACTTTTGGTGCTGGTACAAGGTCGACCCGTTGTGGTCGCCTGCGGCCAAGGCCTGGGGGTCGACCGGCACATCCAGCTCGCGCGGGCCTTTGGGCTCGCGGGGGCTGATGACCAGCTTGGGCACGGGCGCGTCGCCCAGGTGCTCGGGCCAAAAGCGACCCGGGCCCGGCACGAAACATTCGGCTTTGCCCTTGGGGCCCACGACCGAGATTTCTTCCTGATACCGGGCGCCTTCTGCAAACATGCACAGCTCCAGCATGGCCCGCTGCCCCGATGCGAAATCCACGATCACATAGGCGTTGTCCAGAATGTCCGGCGTGCCATCGGCATAGGTTTCATCGAGGTGGTTGTGGTCCACCCCGGCCGAGGCGTAAACGCGCACCGGCTCGCTTTGGGTCAGGTGGCGCATCAGGTCGAAGAAGTGGCAGCACTTTTCGACCAGCGTGCCGCCGGTGTAACGGTTGAAACGGTTCCAGTCGCCCACCTTGACCAGAAACGGAAACCGGTGCTCCCGGATGGTGATCATCTTGACCGGGCCGGTGTTGTGCTGACCATGGACCTCGCCCGCCAAGGCGGTCACGGGGGGCATGTAACGGTATTCCATGGCCACCCAGATCGGCGCAGGGTAGCTGGCCTGCAAGGCCGCCAGGCTGCGCACATCGTCCAAGCTGGTGCAGGCGGGCTTTTCCAGCAGCACCGGCAGTGGGCGCAGGCGGGCGATCTCGCGCAACTGCTCGGCATGGCAAAAGTTGGGGCTGGCGATCAGCAGGCAATCCACATCGGGCGACTGCACCACCTCGGCCAGGCTCGCGGCACTTTGCGCGCCCGGCACCAAGGCCAAACTGCTCGCCAGCATGGCGGCATCGGGTTCAAAAATGCGCGTCACCTGCGCCCCAGGCAGCAAGGCGATGTTGCGCAAATGCTCTTGGCCCATCATGCCGCAGCCGATGATGCCGTAACGTGTGGTGCTGATGCTTGCCGTTGTCATCGTGTTCAAAGCCCGTTCTGTGTTCAATTCAAGTTTAAAAATTCAGTCGGCCAGCGTGTAGCGCTGGCACAAAGCCAAAAATGCATCCAGCTGGGGATCGATCCCGGTTTCTGCTTGCAGCAAGGCTGCCACCGCTGGCGCCATCCGGGCCGCTTGCCGCGCATCCAGAAACAGCGCACGCCAGCGACGCGCAAGCATATCCTCAACCGTCAGGGCCCACTCGTTGCGTGCGGCAAAACGCACCATCGCCTCGGTCAGGCCCATGCCCAGATCGCGCTCGGCACCCGGCAGCGCCTGCACCAAAGCGGCTTCGCTGCCCCACAAATGCAAGCCGGGCGCTTCGCTGATCGCATGCACGGCTTGGCCCGCCTCGGGCGCACCGACCAGCCGGTGCTGCCCTGTTTTGGCCGGCCCTTGCGCGGCAGACGGCAAATCGTGGTGTTCCAGCATCGCGTGCATGACCTGCGCGGCCATGCTGCGGTAGGTCGTCCATTTGCCGCCGGTCACGGTGAACAGCCCGGGCGCTTCGCGGCGAATGAGGTGCTCCCTCGACATCTGGCTGGTCACGCCACCCTGGACTTTATCGACCAAGGGGCGAAGCCCCACCCAAACACTGCGCACATCAGCCCGCGTCAAGTCCACGCCCAGAGCCTGGCGCGTTTCGCGAAACAGAAAATCCAGCTCCTCTTGCATCGGCAAAGGCTCCAGCGGCGCATCGCTGCGTGGTGTGTCGGTGGTGCCGATCACGGTGGCGCCCAACCAGGGGACCGCAAACAAGACCCGGCCATCGGCGGTGCGGGGAATCAAGACCGCCTCTTGAATGGGCAAACTCTCCCGCGCCACCACCATGTGCACGCCCTGGCTGGGCTTGACCAGCGCTTTGACCGGCTCTTGGCCCGCCCAAGGCTGCAAAACCATTTGCCGCAAAGCGTCCACCCAAACCCCGGTGGCGTTGACCACGCAACGGGCCTGCAGGGTCGAGGTCTGGCCATCCCGTTCGTTGAACAAGCTGACTTGCCAGCCTTGCGCCGAGGGCGCCAAAGCCGTGACCCGCATGTGGTTGTGCACGCTGGCCCCGGCCTGGCGCGCCGTTTTGGCCAAGGCCAGGGCCAGCCGGGCGTCTTCAAACTGGCCATCCCAGTAACGCATGCCCGCCACAGCCCCCGCCAACATGCGCGGCAAACCCGGCAAACAGCGCAGCAATGCCGCCTTTGACAAAGCTGTCGTGGGCCCCAAGCTCATGCGGCCAGACAACCATTGGTAAGCCTTGAGCCCCAGCCCCGTCCACGCCCAAGACCACCAGCCCCTGCCCGGCACCACAAATGCCAAGGGCTGCGCCAGATGCGGCGCCAGCGCCAAGACCGTGGCCCGCTCACGCAAAGCCCCGCGCACCAAACGCCAACGGCCCTGCGCCAAATAACGCACGCCGCCGTGCAGCAATTTGGTGGATCGCGAAGAAGTTCCAGCGGCAAAGTCCCGCGCTTCCACCAGGGTCACGCGGCGGCCTTCCAGCGCGGCTTGCACCGCCACACCCAAGCCCGTGGCGCCACCGCCGATGACCAAGAGATCCCACACGGCGTCTTTTGCCTCACCACCCAAACCCTGATTTTTCAAAATAAGGCCCTAAACAATCAACAATTTATGATTTATTCGATTCGTTTTTGATTGTATAGAGCCCATGCGCGCAAATTGCGTTATTCTTGTCAGCCTAGTGAAGACCCCTACTCCCGCACCCCAACGAGCACACTCATGGCCCTGAACCCCAGACAAATTGCCATCTTGCAATCCGTGCGCGAGCAAGGC
>NZ_JAOASQ010000067.1 GCF_030158565.1 Limnohabitans sp.
TTGTAGCGGAAGGTGCTGATGCCCATGGCCTCGGCCATTTGCGAGCCGCCCTTGAGCGAACGGATGGCACGTCCCGGACGTGAATCCAGCAAGTTGAGCAAGGCCACAGCACCGGCTATCAAGATGGCCCAGGTCAGCACAAAGAACAGGCGACCCTGCCCGATGTCTGTGCCAGCGATGGACAGGCTTTTGAGCCCCAGCAAGCCGTCGTATTTGCCCAAAGCGTCGAGGTTGCCCATGAGGTAGTACAAGGCCAGGCCCCAGGCGATGGTGGCCAGCGGCAGGTAGTGGCCCGACATGCGCAGCGTGATGAAACCCACGATCAGCGCGCTGACGGCGGTCAAGGCCAAGCCCACGAACAAGGTCAGCCACGGCGACATGCCGGTGTTGAGCGTGAGCCAGGCGGTGGTGTAGGCACCGATGCCCACAAAGGCCGCTTGGCCGAAAGAAGTGAGCCCGCCCACACCGGTCAGCAGCACCAGGCCCAGACACACCAGTGCATACAGACCGATATAGTTGAGCTGGGCAATCCAGAAGTCGGGCAGGGGGGCCAGGGCGATCAGAGGGACCGCTGCGGCCAACAGCCAGATGGAGAGTTTTTGTTTGTTCATGTCAGTGTTCCTCGTCCGAGTGGCCACTGCGCAGCGAGCGCACGAGGAGGATGGGCAGGATCAGGGTGAAGACGATCACCTCTTTGAAGGCGCTGGCCCAGAAAGCGCCAAACGATTCGACGATGCCCACGAACAGGGCACCCACGAGCGCGCCGGGGTAGCTGGCCAGGCCACCGATCACGGCGGCGACAAAGCCTTTGAGGCCAATCAGGAAACCCGAGTCGTAAAACACGGTGGTGGTGGGGCCAATCAGCAGGCCCGACAGCGCGCCAATGAGGGCGGCCATGAGGAAGGTCAGCTGGCCCGAGGTGTGGCTGGAGATGCCCATCAGGCGCGCTCCCGTGCGGTTGACGGCGGTGGCGCGCAGGGCCTTGCCGCGCAAGGAGCGCTCAAAGTAGAGCCAGAGCAAGACGATCAGGGCCAGCGAGACGCCGAAGATGATCACGGTCTGACCCGAGAGCATGACGGGGCCGAGGGCAAAGCGCTCGTCCCAGAACGGCGGGTTGCGAAAGCCCTCTGCGCCAAAGAACAACAGGCCCAGGCCTGTCATGGCAAAGTGCACGCCGACCGACACAATCAGCAGCACCAATGGCGTGGCCGCTTCGAGCGACTGGTAGGCCACGCGGTAAACCAGCGGACCAAAAGCGGTGACGATGGCCACGCTGAGCAAGGCTTGCACCCAAAGCGGGAACATGTGCGGTGCCGCCCAAATGGCGGCCAGCGAGACGATCACGGGAAACACCAGGGTTTTCAAGGCCGAGCGCAGGGCGCGCAAGGGCTTGCCGTGGTGACGCCAGCGTTCAACCAACTCCATCAGGGAGGCCACTCCGGCCAGTATCAGCAACAACCAGACCGTGCCGGGCGTCTTGCCGGTTTGCAGCATGGCGAGGGTGAGTGCGCCATAGGCAACGAATTCGCCTTGGGGGATGAAGATCACGCGGGTGACGGTGAACACCAGCACAGTGGCCAGCCCGAGCAGGGCATAGATCGCACCATTGGTGACACCGTCAAGCAGCAAGATGCTGGCGATGGAAAAGTCCATGGGAAGCCTTGGGGGAAAAACAGCGGGAGCCCGAGTGAACAGTTGCCGTGCGCCGCCCCAGGGACGGGCGCACGGCAATCGCTCAAGCATTCACAGGGGTGGGCGCCCGCAAAGTGGGCCCCCTGTGGACGGGGTCAGGTCTTATTCGACCTTGAACTTGCCATCTACCACTTTGGTCATCACGCCGGTTTCCAGCGTGTAACCCCAGTGGTCGGCAGGCGTCCAGTTCATCACGCCGTGTGCAAACACGGTGCGGCCCATGGTTTCCAGGCTGTCACGCACAGCGGCGCGGAACTCGGGTGTGCCAGGTTTGGCTTTCTTGAGGGCCATGGGGACGGCTTTTTCGACCGCTACCTGGAAGTCGTAGGAGTGACCGGCAAACTGGTTGCGTGAGTTCGCGCCGAACTCTTTTTCGAACTTCTGCACGAAGTCCAAAGCCAGTTTCTTGGAGGGGTGGTTGTCGGGCAGTTGGTCGCCCAACAGTGCAGGGCCGGACACCACAAAAGTGCCTTCGACCGACTTGCCGCCCACGCGGGACAGGTCTGGCGTGGCCGCAGCGTGTGTCTGGTAGACCTTGCCTTTGTAGCCGCGCTCGACCAGGCCCATTTGTGGCATGGCGGCGCCGGAGCCCGAAGCCACGACCAGCATCGCATCGGGGTTGGCCGAGGTCAGCTTGAGTGCTTGCGGCGTCACGCTGGTGTCGGTGCGGGCAAAACGCTCGGTGCCCACCAGCTTGATGCCGGCTTTGTCCAGCATGGGGCCAACTGCGTCCAGCCACTGCTGGCCATAGGCGTCGGTGTAGCCCAAAAAGCCGACGGTCTTGACGCCTTGCTTTTTCATGTGCTCGACCACGGCGTGGCCCATCACGGTGTTGGACTGGGGCAGGCGGAACAGCCACTTGTCTTTGCCAGGGGGCACACCCACGGGTGAACCGGCGATCTGGACGGTACCGGCTTCAGCAGCGATGTCGGTCATGGCGGCAGCCACGGCGGTGATGCAGGAGCCAAAAATCAGGTCGACCTTGTCTTCGGTCACAAAGCGGCGTGCGTTGGCAGCGCCTTTGCCGGGATCGGTGGCATCGTCCAGGATGATCAGCTGGACTTTTTCACCGCCCAAGGTCTTGGGGAACAGCTGCAGCTGTTTTTGCATCGGGATGCCCAGGCCGGAGCCAGGGCCGGTCAAGGACAGGCTCACGCCAATCTTGATATCGGCCAGTGCAGCGGTGCTGGACACGGCGGTGATGGCCAAAGCCAGCAGGGTTTTCTTGAGTTTCATGCTTGTCTCCTCGGAGGGGTGGTTGGAAAACGGGTTGAAAAAATGTTGAGCCGTGGGGTGGTCGTGCAGTCAACGGAGTTTGGACGACTGTGCGGCTTTGTCCGCTGAGCCTTCCAGCCCGGCCAGCAAAGCTTTGCTGTTGCCAGGGATGACCATTTGAAATTGATTGTCTACAAAGGTGTAGTCGTAGTAACCCATACGCGCCAGCGGCTGGATCTTGAGCACATCGATCAGGCCTTGGCCGTTGATGACTTCGTCGTCGATGTGGATCGCCACCACGCGGCCAAACACCACATCGGCCGTGCCCATGGGCGGTTTGCCGGGAAAGCGCAGACTGTTGAGGTACACACACTCAAACTGGATGGGTGAACCCTTGACGCGCATGGGCTTGACCAAGCGGCTGGGCAGTTTCTCAAGGCCTGCCCGCTCGAACTCATCCACGCCGTGGGGGACTTCTTCGGCTGAGATGTTGACCGCATCGCGCAGCGCATAGGTGGCCATGTTCCAGACGAACTCGCCGGTTTGCTCGGCGTTGCGCACCGAGTCCTTGCGCTCGCCTTGCGTGGTCTGGTTGGCGCTGAACATGACGATGGGCGGATCAAAGCTCACATTCTGGAACTGGCTGTAAGGCGCCAGGTTGTGGCGGCCTTGGGCATCCACCGTCGAGATCCAGCCGATCGGGCGCGGGATCACGCACGACTTGAACGGGTCGTGCGGCAATCCATGGGGGGTGACGCCGGGTTCGTAATACATGCTCAGTCCTTTGGGGTGTTCAGCTGCACAGCGCTTTGATGTCTTCGGGCACCGGGATCGCCTTGATGCGGTCCGGGTCTTCGGGGTGCTTGATGCAAAAGGCGCGCACTTCGGTGCCTTCGCACAGCACGGTGTCGCCCCGCATGACCACGTGCTTGTGCACGATGACTTTCTCGCGCCACTCCTGCACGCTGGTGTGCACCTGAATGGTTTCGCCATAGGTGGCGGGGCGGATGAACTTGGTGTTGATCTCCAGGAGCGGCGTGCCAATGATGCCGCGCGTCTTGACCAGTTCGCGCCAAGGCGGCACACCGCACTTGACGAAAAAGTTCAGCGACGAAGCGTCCATCCATTTGGAGAAGTTGGGGAAGAAGACGATGCCTGCGGGATCGCAGTCACCGAACATCACTTGCACTTCGTAAACAACGGTTTTACTCATCTGGGGTCTCTAGGTTGGCGTGAACAGGTTTTTCATTTGTCATGCCCGACTTGATCGGGCATCCACGCGCATCGAAGGCATGGATACCCGCCTGCGCGGGTATGACAAATGTGTGAGGTGCACGCATGTCGTGGTGGTTTCAGCGGGGGGCCATGCGCAGCGCGCCGTCCAGGCGAATCGTCTCGCCGTTCAGGTGGTCGTTGCTGACGATGTGGCAAGCCAATTCGGCAAACTCACTGGGCTTGCCCAAACGTGCCGGGAAGGGGATGCTGGCGGCCAGCGACTGCTGGATGGGCTCGGGCAAAGTTTCCATCAAAGGCGTTTTGAACAGACCGGGGGCGATGGTGCACACACGGATGCCGTGTTGTGCCAAGTCGCGGGCCATGGGCAGGGTCATGCCTGCCACACCGGCCTTGGATGCGCTGTAGGCCTGCTGGCCCACTTGGCCGTCAAAAGCCGCGACCGATGCCGTGAAGACCATCACACCACGAGCGCCATCTTCCATGGGGTCGAGCTTGGCGCAAGCGGCGGCAAACAGTCGCGCAGCGTTGTAGGTGCCGATCAGGTTGACGTTGATCACCTTGGCAAAGTCTTCCAGCGGGGCGGCATTGCCGTCCTTGCCGACCACGCGCTTGGCCGAGCCGATGCCCGCGATCTGCATCAGGATGCGGGCGGGGCCGTGCGCGGCCGCTGCGGTCTCGATGGCATGCTGCATGCTGTCCGGATCGCTCACATTGCATTTGACCGCCAGGCCACCGATGTCTTTGGCCACGCGCTCGGCGTTGTCCATGTTGAGGTCGAGCACCGCGACCTTGGCGCCCAACCGGGCCAGTTCGCGGGCTGTGGCTTCGCCCAAGCCGGAGCCACCGCCGGTGACCAGTGCTGCTTGTCCTTGGATGTTCATGTCAGTTCCTTTTTGTTGTGTCTCGATGGGGTTTTGTCATGCCCGACTTGATCGGGCATCCATGCGCATCGAAGGCATGGATTCCCGCGTTCGCGGGAATGAGGACAAATAAAGATGCGTGCCCACGTTTTGACGCCATGACGCATTGGTCAATCACGCCACAGTGCCTTCAGGGTTCTCAATCAGCAGCGCAATGCCTTGCCCACCGCCCACGCAGGCGCTGGAGATGCCGTAACGCAGACCCGAGCGCTTGAGTTCGCGCGCCAGGGTGATGGTCAGGCGCACGCCGGTGGCTGCAAGTGGATGGCCCAGCGCAATCGCGCCGCCGTTGACGTTGAGCTTGGACAAGTCCAGACCCAGCTCGCGGCCCACGGCCAGGGTTTGTGCGCCTTGCGCTTCGTTGATTTCAAAGCGGCCGATGTCGGACAATTTCAGGCCTGTGCGCTCCAGCAACAAGCGAATGGCTGGCGCAGGGCCAATGCCCATGATCTCGGGCGGCACGCCCACGGCGGCCGCAGCCACCACGCGGGCCAGAGGCTTTTTGCCTTGCGCTTTGGCATACGCGCCAGAAGTCACCACGCAAGCGGCCGCCGCATCGACCAAAGCCGAGCTGTTGCCACCGGTCTGCACGCCGCCTTCGTACACCGACTTGAGCTTGGCTAGCACTTCGGGTGGCGAAATGCGGGGGTGCGTGTCGGTGGCCACTTCGGTCACCTTGCCTTGCAACTTGATGCCACGGGCTTTGTAGCCGTCGAGTTCGAACTTTTCGGTGACCACGGGCACGATCTCGCCTGCGTGGAAACCCGCTTCTTGCGCGGCCACGGCCTTGGCAAATGAGTCAGAGGCGAACTGGTCCACCTCTTCGCGGGTGATGTTGTATTTTTTGGCCAGGTTCTCGGCGGTCTGGATCATGTTGATGCCAGCGGCCGGGTCTTTCA
>NZ_JAOASQ010000068.1 GCF_030158565.1 Limnohabitans sp.
GTTCAGGTAAGAAAAGCTCAGGTCGGCGCGGGCGATTTCCTCGTGGATCACGCCTGCGGCCACGCAACCCATGCCCAGACCACCAAACGCTTCAGGCACTTCGGGACAGATGAAGCCCAACTCGCCCATCTCGCGCAGCAGCGCAAGGTCAAACTCGCGCGTCTTGTCACGTTCCAGAAAGCCAGGTTTGATTTTTTCATCGGCAAAGCGGCGCACGGTCTCGGCCAGCGCCTGCAGGTCTTCGTTGATGTACGGGTTGGGGTTCATCTTGTCTCCTTGGGCTGCGCGTTTACTTGGCGTACTTGCGGAAATCGGGCTTGCGCTTTTCCTGCAAGGCCTTCACGCCTTCACGCGACTCTTCGGTGTCGTAGTACAGCTTGAGCGCGTACATGCCCATTCCCGCGATGCCCGACTGGTGCGCTGTGTCCATGTTGAAACTGCGCTTGGCAATGGCAATCGCGGTGGGGCTTCGTTCGCAGATGGTCTCGGCCCACTCTTGCACGGTGGCGTCGAGTTGCTCGTGCGGCACGCAGATGTTGGCCAGGCCCATGTCCACGGCTTCCTGGCCGGAGTAGCGCTTGTTGAGGTACCAAATTTCGCGGGCTTTTTTCTCGCCGACCACGCGGGCCAGGAAAGCGGTGCCGTAGCCCGGATCGACCGAACCCATCTTGGGGCCGACCTGGCCGAAGATGGCTTTGTCAGAGCAGATGGTCAGATCGCAGATGGTGCACAGCACGTTGCCGCCGCCAATCGCAAAGCCTTGCACGCGGGCGATCACGGGCTTGGGCACATCGCGGATGGCGGTGTGGAGTTCCTCCATGGGCAGGCCAATGGTGCCGCGGCCGTCGTAGTTGCCGTCGTGGGCCGACTGGTCGCCGCCTGTGCAGAAGGCGCGGTCGCCAGCGCCTGCCAGCACGATGGCGCCCACGCTCTTGTCGTAACCGGCTTTGTTCAGGGCCTTGATGATTTCGTCGCAGGTGGTGCCGCGAAACGCGTTCATTTTCTCTGGGCGGTTGATCGTGATCCAGGCCACGCCGTTGCGGTTTTCGTACAGGATGTCTTCGAATTGCATGGGGTTCTCCAAAAAGGTGAGGTGAGGCCGATCAGCCGTGCATGGTCAAGCCACCAGACACGCTGATGACCTGGCCGGTGATGAAGGATGCGTCGTCGCTGCCAAAGAAGGCGATCGCGCTGGCCAGGTCGTCGGGTTGGCCCAGACGGCCCAAGGGAATGGCGCTGCGGAAGGCTTCGATCAGCTTGGCGGGGTCGCGGGCGCCTTCGGCCACACCGGCCAGCAAGGCGGTGTCGGTCGGGCCGGGGCAGACCACGTTGACGGTGATGTTGTGGCGGGCGTGCTCGCGGGCCAGGGTTTTGGACAAGGCCACCAGACCGCCCTTGCAAGCGGCATAGACCGCTTCGCCCGACGAGCCGCCGCGTGCGGCGTCCGAGGCGATGTTGACGATGCGGCCGTAGTTGCGCGCCACCATGCCCGGCAACACGGCGTGGTGCATGTGCAGGGCGCCTGTCAGGTTGATGGCGATCAGTTTGTCCCACTCGGCCGGAACGGTTTTGACGAATGGCTTGAACACATCCCAGCCAGCGTTGTTGACCAGCACATCGACGGGGCCCAATTGGGCTTCTGTCGCCGCCACTGCAGCGTCCACTTGGGCGCGGTCGGTGATGTTGCAGGCAAAGGCGGCAGCGGAGCCACCTGCTGCGTTGATCTCGGTGGCGACTTTTTGCGCTGCGTCCATGTTCATGTCAAAGACGGCGACTTTGGCGCCTTCGGCTGCAAAACGGCGGCAGGTGGCCCCGCCGATGCCGCCGCCGCCACCGGTCACAATCACGGTTTTGTCATTGAGGTTTTTCATGCTTTTCTCCGTCAGATGAAATGGGTTAGGAAACTTGGTTTGCTGCACATATGACAACATGTTGACGTATTCTAGGGTTTCCACATCTTGCCTATCAAGGTCTTTTGTTGTTCAATCACCTATCGTTTTCCCCTATGAATAAAGCTGTTGATGCGCGTATGGAATTGGCTAACCGAATTTTTTTCAAGCTCTATCAATGTGCCAATATGTTGCATAAGACGGGCAGCAGGGCGGTGCAAGACGAAGGCTTGACCACGCAGCAATGGGCGGTCTTGGGCGCGCTGTCCAGGCCCGAGGCTGCACAAGGCATGGGCGTTGGTGAGCTGGCGCGTTACCTGATGGTCAGTCGGCAGAACTTGTCGGGTTTGATCACGCGCATGACGCGGGATGGGCACATTGCCATGAGCACCGACGGACGCGATCGCCGCTCGCGTTTGGTGGTGATGACCGATACAGGCCGCCATGTCTGGTTGGATCAGGCCCAGCCCAAGATCAAGGCTTATTACGAGCAGGTCTTGCAGGATTTCTCGATGGGCGACATGGCCCACACCCTGCATTACTTTCTGAAGCTGCTGGACAACATGGAAAGAATTGACCGTGCTGCCCCTGAGGAAGACGCGTCTGAAGCGTGAGTGATGTGGCAGCCTGCATCGGCAGGCTGTGAACTTTTCCGCAACGGCCCTATCAGGGCTTGCCCTGATCAGAACGTGACAGCGGACCGCCTATACTTGCAAAATGAACCAACTGGTACATTCTGCAAAGCTCAAGCCAACCGAGGTGCCCACCGCCCGTGAGTCAGGGCGCACCAACGACCCGGCCCGCACCATGGCCGAGATCCTCACGGTGGCCACGCACGAGTTTGCGGACAAGGGTTTGACCGGCGCACGCATCGACGAGATTGCGGCTGCCACGCGCACCAGCAAGCGCATGATCTATTACTACTTCGGCAGCAAGGATGGCCTGTACCTGGCGGTGCTCGAAGAGGCCTACCGCCGCATGCGGGCCATCGAGTCGGATTTGCATCTGGGCGATCTGCCGCCGGTGGAGGCCCTGCAAAAGTTGGTGGCGTTCACCTATGACCACCACCGCGACAACGAAGACTTCATCCGCCTGGTGATGAACGAAAACATCCAGCGCGGCGACTATTTGCGCCAGAGCCAAAGCATTCAGGCGATGAACAGCAATGCCATCCAGTCCGTGAGGGCGGTGTACGACCGGGGCGTGGCGCAGGGTGTGTTCAGGTCAGGGCTCGATCCGGTGGACATCCACTCGGCGATCTCGGCGTTCACCTTCTTCAACGTCTCGAACCGCCACACCTTTGGCTTGATCTTTCAGGACCGAGCCAGTCCTGACAAGGCCAACACCCTCAAACGCGAGCATGTGGTGGACTTGATCTTGCGTTTTGTCAGTCATCAAATTTCGGCATAACAGCTAGGACCTGATGGTTTTGGCATGTACGGGTTATCCCTGTATCTGGAAAACTAACCGGTTCGTACATTATGGGCAATGTTAATCAGGAGGTCTGTGGTGGTTCAAAAATTCATTGACGGGTTTTGCAAAGCCCTTGACGTTGTGATTGCGGCGTGTTTGGCCGTGATGGTGGTGCTGGTGTTTGGCAACGTGGTCATGCGCTATGGCTTCAACTCGGGCATCACCTTGTCGGAAGAGCTATCGCGTTGGTTGTTTGTCTGGATGACTTTCATGGGTGCGGTCATCGCCCTGAAGGAACATGGGCATCTGGGCACCGACATGTTGGTGGGCAAGTTGGGCCCTGCGGGCAAGAAGGTTTGCCTGGCCTTGTCTTACCTGGCCATGTTGTTCATTTGCTGGTTGTTGTTCAGCGGCGCTTACCAGCAGACCTTGATCAATCTGGGCAGCACCAGCGCGGTGATGGAAGTGTCCATGGCCTGGATTTATGCCCCCGGTGTGGTGTTCGCGGTGCTGGGCGGCTTGATCTTGCTGACCGAGTTGTTTCGCCTGCTCACCGGTCAGGTGCGCGATGAAGACCTGGTCATGATCCAGGAATCCGAAGAGTCGCCTCATGGCACCCACAAAGCCTGAGCGCAAGAGAGACTGACATGACGATCGCTATTTTTGTTTTTTCCTTGCTCGGTGCCATGGCCATTGGCATCCCGATCGCGTTTTCGCTGTTGATTTGTGGTGTGGCGCTGATGTGGCACATGGACATGTTCGATGCCCAGATCCTGGCGCAAAACCTGCTCGAAGGGTCCAACAGCTTTCCATTGTTGGCTGTGCCGTTTTTCATGCTCGCGGGCGAGATCATGAACGCGGGCGGCTTGTCTCGCCGCATCGTGAACTTTGCCATGGCCTGCGTGGGCCACATCAAAGGCGGTCTGGGTTACGTGACCATCATGGCCGCCGTGATCATGGCGGCGCTGTCCGGCTCGGCTGTGGCCGATGCGGCGGCCCTGGCCTCGCTGCTCTTGCCCATGATGGTGGCTGCGGGCCACGACAAGGCCCGATCAGCTGGCCTGATCGCATCGGCGGGCATCATCGCACCGGTGATCCCGCCCAGTATTGGTTTTGTGATCTTTGGCGTGGCGGGCAATGTGTCCATTTCCAAATTGTTCATGGCGGGCATCGTGCCCGGCATCCTGCTGGGCGCATCGCTGTGGATCACCTGGTGGTGGTTGGCGCGGCGCGAAGTGGTGCAGGTGCCGCCGCGCAAATCCATGGGTGAAATCATGGTGGCCATGCGCGAGGCGACCTGGGCTTTGGTGTTGCCGCTCATCGTGGTGTTTGGCCTGAAGTTTGGTGTGTTCACCCCGACGGAAGCGGCGGTGGTGGCGGCGGTCTATGCCTTGCTGATCTCGACTTTCATCTACCGCGAGTTGAGCCTGAAAGACTTGTACCCGCTGTTTGTGAGCTCGGCCAAGACCAGTGCGATCGTGATGTTTTTGGTGGCCGCCGCCATGGTGTCGGCCTGGTTGATCACGGTGGCCAATTTGCCGGCCCAGTTGATTGAGCTGTTGCAGCCCCTGTTGGACAGTCCTCGCTTGCTCATGTTGACCATCATGGTCATCACTATGGTGGTGGGCACGGCGCTCGATATGACGCCCACCATTTTGCTGCTGACCCCGGTGCTGATGCCCGTGGTCAAAGCCGCAGGCATTGACCCGGTTTATTTTGGTGTGTTGTTCATCATCAACAATGCCATTGGATTGATCACCCCGCCTGTGGGCACCGTGCTGAATGCGGTGGCGGGTGTGGGCAAAGTGAGCATGGACGAGGTGACCCGGGGCGTGATGCCTTTCATGATCGCCCAGTTCATCATCATGTTTGCCATGGTGGCCTTCCCTGCGCTGGTGATGGTGCCCGCGCGCTGGTTCTATTGATTTCTGGTGAGGTCGTCTGATCGGGTACGCCTGACGACTTGCCGCTTGATGCACAGCGTACGTCCTTCTATTTTTTTCTGGAGACAACTCATGAAACGTGTATTTATCAAGACCTTGATCGCCAGCGTGGCCCTGGCCGCAGCCGGTGTGGCGTCCGCACAAGACAAAACCATCAAGTTCGCCAACCAGAACGCAGCGGGTCACCCCATCGTGTTGGGCATGGAAAAGTTCAAGGAAATCGTCGAGAAAAACTCGGGCGGCAAGATCAAGGTCAACGTGTTCCCTGGCGGTGCCTTGGGCAGCGACCAGGCCAACGTGTCGGCCATCCAGGGCGGCACTTTGGAAATGGCGTCGATGAACTCGGGCATCTTTGCAGCACAGGTCAAGGAATTCGCGATTTTTGACTTCCCCTTCATGTTCGGCACCGGTAAAGAAGCCGACGCGGCTGTGGACGGCCCTTTCGGCAAAAAGCTGCACGCCAAACTGGAAGACAAAGGCATGATCGGCCTGGCTTATTACGAGCTGGGTTTTCGCAACATCACCAACAGCAAGCGCGCCATCAACAAGGTCGAAGACCTGGAAGGCCTGAAGTTGCGCGTGATCCCCAACCCGATCAACGTGGACTGGGTCAAGGCTTTGGGCGCCAACCCCACACCGCTGCCATTCCCTGAGCTGTATGCCGCGCTGGAACAAAAAGCCGTGGACGGCCAGGAAAACCCTGTGGCCACCATCAACGGTGCCAAGTTGTACGAAGTGCAAAAGCACCTGGCTTTGACGGGCCACCAGTACAACCCCCAGTCGGTCATCATCAGCAAAAAGTTCTGGGAAAAGCTGTCGGCTGCCGAGAAGAAAATCGTGGCCGATGCGGCCACCGAATCGGCCAAGTTCCAACGCGAAAAAGCCCGTGCTCTGGAAGCCAGCATCACCGACAACTTGAAGAAGAACGGCATGCAAGTGACCCAGTTGCCAGAAGCCGAAATGGCCAAACTGCGCGACAAGATGCGCCCTGTGACCGCCAAGTACGGTGTGACTGTGGGTCAGGACCTGGTCAAGGAATTGCAAGCTGAAATCGACAAGGTGCGCACCGCAGCTGCAGCGCCTGCCAAGAAGTCGGGCAAGTAATTGCACCCCGAGGCTTCGCCGCACGTGCGGCGAAGCCTTCTTTGTTGATCTAAAGGATTTGTCATGAAAGTCTTGATGCTGCACGGTGTGAACCACAACATGTTCGGCAAACGCGACCCCAAGCAATACGGCACCATCACCCTCGATGAGATCAATGCCAGCCTGCACAAGCTGGGTAAAGAGTTGGGTGCCGAGGTCGAGTGCTATCAGACCAACCATGAAGGTGACATGTGCGAGCGCATTCACCAAGCCTACTTTGATAACGTCGATGCAGTGCTGATCAATGCCGGTGCCTGGACGCATTACAGCTACGCCATCCGCGATGCCCTGGCCGTGCTGACGTGCCCCATCGTGGAGTTGCATATGTCCAACATCCACGCCCGCGAAGAATTCCGTCACCACTCGGTGTTTGCCGAGATCGTCAAAGGCCAGATCTGCGGCTTTGGCGCCGATAGCTATTTGCTGGCCCTGCGCGCTGGCGTGTCCGCTGCGCAAGCGGCTTGATCTGACACACGGCTGGCCCCAGCAGGCCAGCGCTGTTTTGGCCTGAACATTACCGAAAAAAATTGACCCCATGATCAACGGCAACACCGAAATCATCGCCCACATCGGCTACCCCACGCACACCTTCAAGTCGCCGATGATCTACAACCCGTATTTCGAGTCTGCGGGCATCAACGCCGTGGTGGTGCCCATGGGCTGCAAGCCCGAGAACTACCCCCAGTTTTTGAAGTCGGTGTTCACGCTGGAGAACATCCGTGGCGCGCTGATCACCATGCCGCACAAGGTCACCACCGTGGGCCTGCTCGACGAAGTGACCGCCACCGTGCGTGTGGCCGGTGCCTGCAATGCGGTCAAGCGCCTGGCCGATGGTCGCCTGGTGGGTGACATGTTCGATGGCGCCGGTTTTGTGCGCGGCGTGCAGCGCAAGGGTTTTGATTTGACCGGCAAACGCGTGCTGGTGGTGGGCACCGGTGGCGTGGGTTGCGCCATAGCAGCCTCGCTGGCGGGTGCAGGCATTGCCGCGATCAGCCTGTTCGATGTGAACACCGCAGGCTGCGAAGCCCTGGCCCAGCGCCTCAAAACCAATTACCCCCAGATCGACGTGCGCACCGGCTCCAACGATCCCGTGGACCACGACCTGGTGGTCAATGCCACGCCCATGGGCATGAACGAAGGCGACCCGCTGCCCATGGATGTCTCGCGCCTGTCGCCCGAGACCTTTGTGGGCGAAGTGGTCATGAAGGCCGAGACCACCGCATTTTTGGCGGCTGCGCAAGCGCGTGGTTGCCGCACCCAGGTGGGCACGGATATGCTGTACGAGCAGATCCCGGCTTACTTGGAATATTTCGGCTTGCCCACCACCACTGCCGAAGTGCTGCGCAGCGGCGCCAAGCTGAGTTATTGAAACCCGATTGAATTCCCCTCACGGAGTGCACAGATGACCTTGAACAAAGTGGATCGCGAAGCCGTCCCCGACATGCCCAACCGTTTGGGCATTGCGGGCATTGAATTCATCGAGTACGCCACCAGCCGTCCCCAAGCGCTGGGCCAGGTACTGGAGAACATGGGTTTTCGGCCTGTGGCGCGTCACCGTTCGCGTGAGGTGACCTTGTACCGTCAGGGCACGATGAACCTGGTGGTCAACGCCAGCCCCGACGACGCCCGCGTGAGCGGCACGGTGGACGGACAGCCCGTAATTTCTGCGGTGGCTTTTCGCGTGCAGGATGCCCTCAAGGCGCACAACCGCTGCATGGAGCTGGGCGCCTGGAGCGTGGGCAGCCATGCGCAGGCCATGGAGCTGCACATCCCGGCCATCCACGGCCCGGGCGGCAGCCGCTTTTACTTTGTGGACCGCTGGCAAGAGTTCTCGATTTACGACATCGACTTCAAGCCCATTCCCACGGTGGACCCGAACCCACCCGCATTGGCCGGCATGAGCTACTTCGGCGTGGTGCAGTACATTGGCGCGGCCCGCAGCGCCGATTGGCAGACCTATTACGAACACATGTTCGACTTCAGCAGCATTCCCGATGATGAGCGCTTTGGCATCTTGCCCAAGGGCAAGCTGATGAAGAGCCCATGCGGCACCTTCCTGTGGCAACTGATCGAACCCGAGCCCTGGATGGATGCCGACGACAGCCCCGAGTGCCTGCAACGCATCGGCTTTGGCGTGCCGAATGCGGCCGAGGCGGTGGCCGCACTCAAGGCGCGTGGTGTGGAGTTTGTCGAGTCCACCCAGTTGCACCCCGAAGACCGGGGTGCGCTCACACGCGCAGCGCTGGGCTCTGTCGCGTTTGAACTCGTGCACAAGTGAGGCCCGTCATGAACTTGCTCGACGGCTACGGGATGGACACCATCACCATGGCAGGCACGCTGGAGGCCAAGCTGGTCGCCATGAAGGGCGCTGGCTTTTCTCAGGTGATGCTGATGGCACGCGATCTGGTCACGCACCCGGGCGGCGTACAAGCCGCTGTGGCAGCGGTACAGGCCAGCGGCATGCGGCCCACGGGCTTTCAGGTCTTGCGCGACTTTGAAGGCCTGTCGGGCCATTTGCACAGCTACAAACTCGACATCGCCAAATCGATGCTGGAGATGTGCGCGGCCACCGGCAGCAAGGTTTTGCTGGCCTGTTCGTCCACCTCGCGTCACGCCACACAAGACCTCGATCAAATTGCGGCTGATCTGAAAAAACTGGCCATGCTGGCCGTGCCCTTGGGCATCAAGATCGCTTATGAAGCGCTATCCTGGGGCCGCACGGTCAATGAATTCCCCACCAGCTGGGACGTGGTGTGTCGCGCCGATTGCCCCAATCTGGGCATCGGCCTGGACTCCTTTCACATCTTCGCGGCCAAGACCTCATTGGACGCCATCGAAGAGCTAGACCCGTCCAAGATCTTTTTGGTGCAGTTGTCCGACTTCATGTGGCAGGAAACTCCGACCTTTGAAGAGCGCATGACCACGGCGCGCACCTTCCGTGTGTTCCCGGGCGAAGGCGTGCACAGCGAACAACTGGCCGATCTGGTGCTGCGCCTGGACCGCATCGGTTACCGGGGCGATTACAGCTTTGAAGTGTTCAACGACGACTACCAGCAGCTGCCGCTGGAGACGGTGGCCGAGCGTGCCCGCAAGAGCGCAACGTGGCTGCACCAGGACGTGCTGCACAAGTCGGCGCCGCTGCCCGAGTGGGCGCGCCAGCGCGGCTGACGTGGCGCTGGACCAGCGAAAATAGGGGCTGTTTTGCTTTGACCATCCAACATGCCCCGCATCCAATTTGACCTTCCCGATCAGTTCGTTTTTGCCACCGACATCCAGATTTACATCAGCCATGTCAACCAGGGCGGGCACCTCGACAATGCGCAGCTGCTGACGTTGGTGTCCGAGGCGCGTGTGCGTTTTTTCAAATCGCTGGGTTACACCGAAGGCAATGTGGCCGGGCGCCCCATCGTGGTGGGCGACATGGTGGCGCAATACAAGTCCGAAGGCTTTCACGGAGAAACCATGCGCGTGAGCATGGTGCCGCAGGACTACAACAAATATGGGTTTGATTTGGTCTACCGCATGGAGTGTCTGGACACGGCCCGCGAGGTGGCACGCGGCAAAATCGGCATCGTGTTCATCGAGCGAGACAGCCGCAAGGTGGCGGCTGTGCCGCCAGCTTTCATGCAAGCGGTGACAGCTGTGGTGCAAAAAAATGCAGGCGCTTGATGCCCAGTCTCATTGAACAATCGCCACCGATTTGACTTGCACCCAGGCCACAGACGCCACGTTCAGGTTCAGTGCTGCCAGCGCCCGCCGGGTGATGCGGGCCAGCAGGAATGACCCGCCACAACGCACCCGGATCAAACACTGAGACGCGTGTGTATCCGCCGCAATGGCATCCACCACGCAAGGCAGGTGGTTCTGGATGCTGGTGTGGCGTGGCTCTTCGGTGGTCAGGCTCACGTCTTGTGCCAGCACGCGCAAGCGCACGGCCTGTCCGACCTTCAAGCCGCTGTCGCGCACCCACAGTGCGCCTCCGGGGAATGAGACCTGGGCCAGATGCCATGGGGCATCGATCGCCATGACCTGGCCTTGCAGCAAGGCCCCGGCATCTTGGCCCACCACAACCGCGGGTTCAATCGCGGTCATCACCGCTTGGGCTGGCCCTGCTGCTTGCACCTTGCCACGCTCGAGCACAACCAAGTGATCGGCGAGGCGGGCCAATTCATCGGACGAGTGGGTCACGTAGACCATCGGGATGTGCAATTCATCGCGCAAGCGTTCCAGCCACGGCAGGATGTCTTGCTTGCGTGCCTGATCGAGCGCGGCCATGGGCTCATCCAGCAAGAGCACGCGGGGGTCTATGGCCAGGGCGCGGGCGATGGCCACGCGTTGCCGTTCGCCGCCCGACAATTGCGTAGGCTGTCGCTGCAGCAGGTGTGCAATGCCCAGCAGTTCAATGGCTGTCTCCAGGCTTTTGCCGGACTGCGCACTGCGTGAGCGTTTCAAGGCGTAGCGCAGGTTTCCCATGACGTCCAAGTGCGCGAACAAACTGGCCTCCTGGAACACATAGCCCATGGTGCGTTGGTGCGTGGGCACGAAGAGACCCTTGGCGTCGTCTTGCCAGACTTCGTTGCCGATCGCGATGTGCGCACCTCGGGCTTTTTCGAGCCCGGCCACACAACGCAGCACACTGGTTTTGCCCGAGCCCGATGCACCAAACAACACGGTGATGCCTTGCTGGGGCAAGCGCAGATCCACTTGCAGTGCGAAGTCGGCACGCGGCAGATTCAGTTGAATGACTAGCTCGCTCATGGCCACACCCGGTTGTGGCGGTTTTTCAGCAAGGCCAGACCCATCAGCACGGCAAAGGAGAACACGACCATGCCGCCCGCCAGCCAATGGGCTTGTGTGTACTCCATGGCTTCGACGTGGCCATAAATTTGGGTGGAGACCACCCGTGTCTGGCCGGGGATGTTGCCGCCGATCATGAGCACCACGCCGAACTCGCCCACGGTGTGGGCAAAGCTCAGGATGGCCGCAGTGATCAGCCCCGAGCGTGCTTGTGGCAAGGCCACCGAAAAGAAGGCATCGAGAGGGCTGGCCCGCAAGGTGGCGGCCACCTCCATGGGGCGAGGGCCCAGCGCTTCAAAGGCGTGTTGCAGTGGCTGCACCGCAAAGGGCAGCGAGAAAATCACCGAGCCGATGAGCAAACCCGTGAAGCTGAAGGACAGCACGCCCCAGCCCAGCGCTTGCGTCAATTGGCCCAGCGGGCCTTGTGGCCCCATCACCACCAGCAGATAAAAACCCAGCACAGAAGGCGGCAGCACCAGCGGCAAAGTCACCAGCGCGCCCACAGGCGCACGCCATGGCGACTGTGTTTGCGACAGCCACCAGGCCAGCGGTGTGGCCACGGTCAAGAGCACCAGGGTGGTCGCTGTGGCCAGTTGGAGGGTCAGCCAGATGGCTTGCAGGGTTTCGTGGTCCATGGGCAGGGTGGTGGTTAAACCTTGTGGCCGCTGGCGCGGATGATGTGGCGGGCTTTTTCGCTTTGCAGGTAGTGCAGCAAGGCCAAAGCGGCGGGTTTGGCTTGGCCTTGGCGCAGCAGCAGCGCATCTTGCCGGATGGGCGTGTGCAGCTGCTCGGGGATGACCCAGGCCGAGCCTTGGGCGATGCGGCCATCGGTGAGGACCTGCGACAAGGCCACAAAGCCCAGTTGTGCATTGCCCGTCGAGACGAATTGGTAGGTCTGCGCGATGTTCTCACCCAAGACCCATCGGGGGCGCAGGGACGCCAGAACGCCCAGCCCTGTCATGGTTTCAAGGGCCGCCAGGCCGTAGGGGGCCAGCTTGGGATCGGCCAATGCGATTTTGTTGAAGCGACCGGTCTTGAGCGCCTGGCCTTGCGCATCCACCATGTCCGCTTGCGGGCTCCAGAGCACGAGCTGCCCCACCGCATAGGTGAACCGGCTGCCTTTGATGCCCAGACCTTCTTGTTCAAGCTTGGCAGGGGTTTCGTCATCGGCCGCGAGCAAGACCTCAAAAGGTGCGCCGTTTTTGATCTGGGCGTAAAACCGTCCGGTCGAGCCAAAAGCCAAAGTGACCCGGTGCCCCGTCTCTTGCTCGAAAGCAGCGGTGATCTTTTGCATGGGCGCCGTGAAGTTGGCGGCCACCGCCACGGACACGGTGTCGGCATGGCCTGGCAAGGCCAGCATGCAGGCAGACAGGGCGATCAGCAAGCGTTTCATGAAGAATGTCGATATTCTTTTATGGAATAGCGAAACTTTAGCACGGATGCGTTGCGCTGTTCTGATTCAGAATAGCGGTCAAGCAAGGAACCATCGCCATGAACACCAAACGACTGCCACTGGCCGACGTCCTGGGCCACGAAGCCAGCGACAAGCGCATCGACATCCTGCGCAGGATTGCCCAAGTGGGCTCCATTTCTGAAGCCGCACGCGGCGCAGGGGTCAGCTACAAGGCCGGCTGGCAAGCCCTGGAAACCTTGGCCAACCTGGCAGGCACGCCCTTGGTCGAGAAGGTGGTGGGCGGCAGCGGTGGCGGCGGGGCGCTGTTGACCGATGCGGGGCAAAAGGTGCTGTTGGCCGCCGAAGCCATGGCCAAGGCCCGCCGCCAGGTGCTGCAACTGATTGACAGCGGTGACTTGGCCACAGGCCGTGCGGCCTTTGCCCTGCGCACCAGCATGCGCAACCAGTTCCCCTCCACCGTGGGCGCCATCAAACCGCACATGGGGCAGGTGAGGGTGCAGTTGCTGCTGGCCGACGGCAGCGCGATCCATTCGCGCATCACGCGAGAAAGTGTGCAGTTGCTGGGCCTGCGCAAAGGGCTGGATGTGCTGGCTTTGTGCAAAGCCACGGCCGTTCACATCGACTCATCGGAAGGTGATGTCGATGGCAAGAACACTTTGACCGGTGTGGTCACGCGGGCAACACGATCGGCCAAAGGTGGGGAAGTGTCTGTGCGCTTGCCCGCTGGCGTTCAGTTGGTGGGCTTTGCATCCGCTATTTCGCCCAAAGTGGGGCAAAGCGCCTCCGCACAGATCGATGAAGCGGGCATCGTCATCGCAGCTTTGAATTGAGCGACGCATGCTGCTGCCCCACATCAACACCCCGCGCTGCACCGGCTGCGGCTGGTGTGTGGCGGCTTGTCCGCCGCATGTGTTGAGTTTGCACACTGAGGGCTGGCGCAAACACGCGGTGCTGGACGATGCGCCGGGCTGCACAGGTTGCAGCAAATGCGAAAGGCGTTGCCCCTTTGGCGTGATCACCATGATCAAAACGAAAAAGCCTGACGGGCATCAGGCTTGATCGGGGGCGATTTGAACTTCAGGCTTTGAAGTGCGCGCTGTCCATCACCTTGAGGTCTTGTGCCACCCGTGGTGCAAAGTCCATCTGCTCGAGCACATCGCGCTGCAAGTCGATGCCAGGGGCGATCTCGAACAGCTCGATTCCCAGTGGCGTGAGCCTGAAGCTGGCGCGCTCGGTCAGGTACAGCACCTCTTGTTTGCGCACCAAGCCTTGCGGGCCGGAGAAGGTGATTTGGTCGACGCGTTTGACCAGCTTTTTCACAGCGCCTTGCGCGGCCACGCGCATTTGGCCGTCGCCGGTTTCGAGCTTGACGCCCTTGGCCGCCAGCGTGCCGCAGAACACAACCTTCTTGGCGTTTTGCGCGATGTCGATGAAGCCGCCAGGGCCCACAGTGACGCCACCCAGGCGTGACACATTGACCGAGCCTTCTTCGTCGAATTCACCAAAGCCCAAAAAGGCGATGTCCAGACCGCCGCCGCCGTAAAAGTCGAACTGCGTGGCGGCATCGAGCATGGCGGTGGCGTTGCGGGCGTAGCCGAACAACACGCCGTCCATGAGCGTGCCGCCGTAGGTGCCGTGCTCGATGGTTTGGTAGATGCGGTGCTGTTCGTTGCGCGCCGCGATCAGCTTGGCCACGGCGTCGGGCACGCCCACACCGTAGTTGATGACCGGGCGGGCCTTGTCGGTGTTGAAAAGTTCCTGGTAGGCACGGCGCGCCACGGCCTGGCGTTCGCTGAAGGCTTCTTGCGAGGCCGCCAGTTCGCGGGCGTGGTCTTGCGCTTCGCTGGCCGCGCGTTCAGCGCCGGTTAGCTCGCCACTGAAAGCCGGATCAAACGGGATGGCGTAGCTGGTGGACTGCTCAGGGTCGACCACGATGGCGTCCACCCAAGCCGAAGGAATGCGCACTTCGCGGGCTTTGAGTGCGCCCTTGGGCAGGCGTTCCTTGACCTGCACAATGACTTTGCCGCCGCTGTTGCGTGCCGCCAGGGCCAGCGATTGGGCGTCCAGATTGGCCGCTTCGTGCTCGAAGCTGATGTTGCCGTCTTCGTCGGCGCTGCTCGCGCGCACGATGGCCACGTGGATGGCGAAGGGCTTGTAGCGCAGGTATTCGCGGCCATCGATGGTGATGACTTCGGCCAGATCGTCTTGTGCCGCATCGTTCATGCGGCCCCCGCCGTGGCGCGGGTCGCACACGGTGCCAAGGCCCACGTGGCTGATGAGGCCGGGGCGGCCCGCACCAATCTCGCGCATGAGCTGACTGCTCACGCCGCCGGGCAGGATGTAGGCCTCGATCTTGTTGGACAGCGCCAGTTGCTGCATGGCGGGCGACCAGACCCAGTGCCCGCCAATGACACGCTTGACCAAGCCTTCGTGCGCGAAGCAGTTCATGCCTTTGGTTTTTTTGTCGCCAATGCCCAGGGCGTGCATGACGGTGAGGTTCTTGGGGGTTTGCGTGCTCAGAAAGCGTTCTTGCACGGCTTCAAACAGGTGAGTCGCTTCCATCAGGCCGCCACCGCCGCCCATGAGGCCCACGGTGTCACCGTCCTGGATCAGTTGTGCCGCTTGGGCGGCGGTCATGAATTTGGTTTGCATTTTTCCAGTCTCGTCTTATTTCTGAGTTGGCAGTTTTGTGGTGTGCATCGGTCTTTTCTGGCGTTGTCGGGTTGGGTGTTGGTCGGGTTTGGCGTTGTGGTCGATGGGTTTTGTCATGCCGGACTTGATCCGGCATCCAGGTTTGCAGTCATGGACCCCGGATCAAGTCCGGGGTGACAGTCTTTCAAGTTTGGGGTGACAGCCTTTCAAGTCCGGGGTGACATTGCTTCATCAGGGTTTTCATGTCGGCGCTTCAGCGCCGACTTGCGGGCATACCAATTGCGAGCAGACCAACAGCCGTGTGAGTGGGATGGGCGGCCGACGATTTCTGGTACCCCAGCATGAGGAGGCCGCCCATCCCATTCACTCGGCCCTCGAAAGTGGCACACCACACGCACACAAAAGGTCAGCGGTTCACATCAAACAGCACAGCGCCTTTTTTCATCGCACTCTTGGCGATCACGCCACGATGGATTTCGCTGGTGCCGTCATAGATGCGGTAAATGCGGGCATCGCGGTAATAGCGCTCGATGGACAGCTCCTTGCAAAAGCCCATGCCACCAAACACCTGCACCGCACGGTCCACCACGCGGCCTAAAGTTTCTGCGGCGTGCACCTTGACCATGGCGATCTGCTCGCGGGCGTCCATGCCCTGGTCCAGCATCCAGGCGGCGTGGTAGACCATCCAGCGGGCGGCGTTGATCTCGATCACGCTGTCGGCGATCATCTGCTGCACCATCTGGAAGTCACCGATCTTGCTGCCGAACTGCTTGCGCTCATTGGCCCAGTTCAGCATCAGCTCGCACACATGCGTGGCCTTGCCCACGGCGCGGGCACCCACCTGGGCCAGGCGCACCACATTGAGCGCGCCCATGGCCAGTTTGAAGCCCTGGCCCACTTCGCCCAACAGGGCGGCGTCTTCGAGTTGCACATTGTCAAAGAACAATTCCAGGTGCGGCGTGCCGCGCAGGCCCATCATCTTCTGGTCTTTGCCCACGGTGAAACCGGCCAGGCCTTTGTCCACCATGAACATCGAGATTTCTTTTTCGCCGGTTTTGGCCGAGACCAAAAAGAAGTCGCTCCACTCGCCATCGCTGATGAAGTGCTTGGTGCCGTTGAGCACCCAGCCCTTGTCATTCTTTTTGGCGTGGGTTTTGATGCCTGCCGCGTCCGAGCCCGCGCCCGATTCGGTGATGGTGATGGCGCAGGTGCGTGTGCCCGCCACAGCAGGCTTGAGCCAGCGTTCGATCTGCTCGCCCTTGCAGTGCAGCAGAGGTTCGTACACATTGCCAAAAGCGCGGCGGATCAGGATGTCGCTGGTGTGGCCGAACTGTTCTTCGCACAGGATGCGGTCCATGTTGGACAGGCCGCCACCACCCAATTCGGCGGGCATGTTCATGCCGTACAGGCCCAGGGCCTTGGCTTTGTCGTGAATCGCTTGCGCTTTGCTGTTGTCCAGAAAGCCTTTGTCTTCGATCTCGTCTTCGAGAGGTTGCAGTTCTTCGGCGATGAAACGGCGCACCGTTTCGATCATCATCTTTTGTTCGTCGTTGAGAGAAAAGTCCATGGTGGGTCCTTGAGGTTTTTTGTCATGCCGGACTTGATCCGGCATCCAGGTATTCATGTATTCAGGTGCTCAGGTCATCAGCGATGGACCCCGGATCAAGTCCGGGGTGACAGTTGAGGGCGCGGGGTGACAGCGGCGGAGTTCGGGGTGAAAGTGGCGAAGTTTCGCGTTTGAAGCGCAGATCTGTGCTGTTCAAGCACTGCTGAACCACCGTGCCCCAAAGAAGAAAGGCAGGCGGGAGAGTTTTTCAAAACGTCGGAACATGGCTCAGGCTTCCACAAAGGGGCGGCTCTTGGCCAGGCATTCGGCGGCCCAGTCCTGCACCGGGGTGTGGGCTTCGCGGTCAAAGTTCACCACCTCTACGCTGACCGGCAGGTCGGCGGGCAGGGCGTCGAACAGGCCTTGCACATCGATGCTGCCGTCGCCGGGCAGCAGGCGTTCGCAGCGGGCGGTGTGGATCATTTCTTCGGTCGTGAAATTCAGACCCGCTTGGGCATCGCAAATTTGCGCGTAATGCAGCAGCTCGCGCGGGATGGCGCGGATGTCGTCCAGTGTGGTGGTGGAGCGACCAAAGTGCAGCGCATCGACCAGGATGCCTGCGTTGGCGGGCATGCCCGCGTTTTGCACGATGCGCAGCGCCGAAGCAGCGTCTTTCACGGCGGTCCAGGGCATGAACTCAAGATCGGCGGTCATGCCGAAAGGCTTCATCACTTCACACAGGCGGGCGTAGTTGTCGGTCAGGCGTGCTTCGTTGGCGTCGTCGCCGGCCACCAAAATGGCTTTGGCTTTCAGGGCCTCGCCCGCGTCGTACAAGGCATCCCAGGTGTGTGGGTCAAACTGCTCGTTGATGCGGATGATCTCCAGATCGAACACGCCTACGCCGGTGTCGCGTTGTGCGGCCAGTGTTTCGCGCAGGGCTTGCGGCTGATCCAGCAGGTGCTGCTGCGGCGCGCCGGTGGCGTTGGGCCACAGGCGCAGTCCGACAAAGCTGTAGCCCGTTTGCGCTGCGACCCGCACAGCTTCTGCTGGCGTGCAGCGGTGAGAGCTGAGGTAGGCGAGAGAGTAGGTGCGTTGTTTCATGGCATGAATCTGTCATCGCGAGCGAAGCGTGGCGATCCAGAACTGGACTGCCACGCTGCGCTCGCAGTGACGGGGATGGGGATGTACAAAAACGAGGCCATGTTCACCAGAACAGCAAAGACATGTTTTATTTCAAAGGCGACACACCGGTCGGCATGGCGATGGTCGAGACCATGTTCGTGGTCAGGTGGGCTGGACCGCCTTTGGGGGGCCAGATGCCTTGGGCCACGGCTTCGCCGCGGATCTGGCTGCGGGCGTTCAGGCTGTCGTAGGCCCAGATGTTGGTGAAGCGCAGCGGGCCGTCCAGTGCCACCATGGCCACCACGCACGGCGAGAGCTTGTCGCGTGCGGGCACGTACTGCTCCCACAGGTCGATGGTGGGCTGCACGCCACCGGTTTTGATGCCGTAAGTGCGGATTTCGTAGACCGGGCCTGTGATGCCGGACTCGGCACTGGGGCGCACGGGCTTCATCCAGGGGAAGCCTTTGTAGCTGTGCTGTTCCAACGACTGATAAATCTCGCCGCAGCCAAAGGGGTTGGCGCTTTGCTGGGTGCGTTCGCGCTCGGCCTGCAAGGCATCGAGCGTGGCAAAGCCGCGCAGCACGATCATCTGGTTGAGCACGCCGATGTCGGTGAACCAGCAGCCCAGCAACTCGCCTTGGGCTTCGGGGGCGCTGGCAAAGGCCTGTACGTTCGTGGCGGCTTGGCCTGCGGTGCCAAAGGGCAGGGTCATGGTGGCGAGTTCGTAGTACATGGTGTGGGCTTTCTGATGGGTGTGAAGAGGGGCTGTCATGCCGGACTTTGATCCGGCATGCAGTGGGGTGCGGGCATGGACCCCGGATCGAGTCCGGGGTGACAAAGTGTTGGAATCAGGGGATGACAGGGTGCGTGCCGGAGATGACAGGGTGTTGCTCGTCAGGGGGGAGTTGTCCAAGTCGCGGCCAGCGGCGTGGTGGGCGGCGATGAAGCCGAAGGTCATGGCCGGGCCCAGCGTGATGCCGCCGGCTGGGTAGTGGCCGCCCATCATGCTGCTCAGGTCATTGCCTCCGGCATACAGGCCCGGGATGGCCTGGCCTTGGGCGTCAGTGACTTGCGCATGGTCGTTCACGCGCAAACCGGCGAAGGTGCCCAAGCTGCCCATGACGACTTTGACGGCATAAAAAGGGCCACGCTCGATGGGGCCCATGCAGGGGTTGCGCAGGCCGCGGCGCGTGGCCTTGATGGCGTCGCCCTGGATGCGGTTGTAAGGCGTTTCGCCTTTGCCAAAGTCACGGTCTTTGCCGTCTTGCGTGAGCGCGTTGTAGCGCTGCACCGTGGCCTGTAAGGCTTTGGCGTCGATGCCGCAAGCTTGGGCCAGTTCGGCCAGGCTGTGCCCGCGCTTCAGGTAACCATTCTTCAACCAAGGGCCGAGCGGCATGGGCGCAGGCTTGACCACGCCCAGACCGTAGTAGCGGATGAAAGCGTGGTCGCAGACCAGCCAGGCCTCGGGCTTGTGCCCGGCCGGTGTGGCGGCCAGCAGGTCTTGCATGAAGTCGTGGTACGAGTTGGCTTCGTTGGCAAAGCGTTGGCCTTGCGCCGTCACAGCAATCAGGCCGGGTTTGGCGCGCTCGATCAGGTGCGGAAAGTGCGCCACGCTGCCGTCTTGGCGAGGCACCAGCGACACGGGGGCCAGCGCGGCGGCTTGCACCAGAGCGCCCGCCACCACACCACCTGCGGATTCGCCCAAGCGCAGGCCGTCGCCGGTGTTGCCGCGGTTGCCCGCCGACCAGTGCTCCTGACCGGTGGGCGCGTGGGGCAGCAGTTGTTGTTTGCGGGCCGGGTCGTGCGGGAAGCCGCCCGTGGCCAACACCACGCCGCAGCGGGCGTGGATGCTGGTTTCGCCCTGGGGTGTTTGGATCACAGCCCCCGTGACGCGACCGCCGTCCTGCAGCAAGCGCAGGGCAGGGCTGTTCACGCGAATGTCAACGCCCCATTCGAAAGCCGATTTGGCCAGCCTACCGATCAAGGCATTGCCATTGACCAGGCGCGTGCCTCGGTGATGCACCAGCAGGTCGCGCCAGTGGCGAAGCACCAGCTTGGTGACGACCCAGAACGATGCAGGCTTGTGCAGGGCGTTCAAAAAATGCCGCAGCTCCGCGCCTGAGGCGATGCCCATGCCCCACAGCGTGGTCTCGTGCAAAGGCGGTTTGAGGTCATGCAGGCGGTCGCCCAGTTGGCGGGCGTCAAACGGGGCCGCGCAAATCGATCGGCCACCCACGGCCGCATCTGGCGTGTGGCCATGGAAGTCGGGAATAGCGTTGCCATCGATGAACTGCAGCGCGGTGTGTCGGCGGAAGAACTCGACCATGCGCGGGCCGTTGTTCAAAAAGGCCAGCGCCCGTGACTCGTCGAACTTCTCACCCAGCTCGCGGCGCAGGTACGAAAGAGGTTTTTCAATGCGCTCGACGAGGCCCGCCTCCACGGCCAGCGGGTTGCGCGGCACCCACATCCAGCCGCCCGACCAGGCCGTGGTGCCGCCGTATTGCGGGTCTTTCTCGACCACTATGACTTTCAGGCCCAGGTGGGCTGCGGTCACAGCGGCCGACAGCGCGCCCGCGCCGGAGCCGACCACGAGCAGGTCGCAGTGTTCGGGTGTGGGGCTTGCGGCGTTCATCGGCTGGGCCATGTCACACCGCATAAATCGGTTTGCGGCCATCGGTGGGCGAAGCGCTGCCGGTCTCGGCCGTGAGGCTGAAGAAGGGCGAGGCACCGCTCGATGCGGCCAGTTGCTGTGCGGTGCTGATCAGCTCGGGCGCCAGCTCGGCCATTTTTTCGGCGGTGAAGCGCACGGTGGGCCCTGCGATGGTGAGCACACCAAAAGCGGGCTGACCCGCAAAGCGCACAGGCGCTGACATGGCCGACAGGCCCACGGTGTAGGTGTCGGTGGTCAGGCTGTAGCCGCGCTCGCGGGTTTGGGCCACAGCTTCCATCACCGCTTGCAAGCTGGTGGGGGCGGCGGGGCCAAATTGCTCGGGTGACCCCAAGCCTTGTTTGGCCACCAGCGCCAATGCGTCGTTTTCACTCAGGGTGGACAAGAAGGCCCAGCCCGATGAGGAGCAGGACAGGCGGGCATCGCTGCCCATGTCGGGGTCGTAGCGCAGGCCCTGGCGGGCGCCTTGAGCGCGGGCCACCCAGGTCAGGCGTTCGCCATCGACCACCGACAAGCGCACCAACTCGCCTGAGACTTCGGCCAAGCGGTTGAGCAGGGGCTGCGCGATGTCCACGATGCCGCTGTTGCTCAAATAACTCAGGCCCATGGACACCAGTTTGGTGGTCAGCAGGTAGTCGCCGTGGCCGCGCGTCTGGCGCACATAGCCCAGACGCACCAGGTCGGTCAGCAGGCGGTGCGTGCCGCTGCGGGGAATGTCCAGCTGGTCGGCAATCGCGGCCAGCTCCAGGCCTTCACCGTGTTGCGAGAGCAATTCCAGAATGCCCAGGGTTCGTTCGAGGACGCCGCTCATGTGTGTTCCTTCACGCTGTGAATGTGGGGCAGGTTTGGCGTTGGCCCGTGTGCGCCGCTTGCAGCAAGGCTTGCGTGGCTTGCAGGGTGCGCCAGCCGTCCAGTGCCGAGCAAATCGGCGGTTCGAGCCGCTCGGCCACGGCGCGAAAGTGGCGCAGCTGCTGCACGTAGACGTCGATCTCGTGTACCCGGCTTTGCTCGCGCATCATTTCGTGGTGCCAGTGGCGCTCGCCTTCGTAGCGCCACAGCGCCAGATCGGGCAGCGACAGCGAGCCATGCGTGCCCGACAAAAAGTGCGACTGCACGTTTTGGCGCGGATATTGGCTTTGCTCGCCTGCACACAGGTCCCAGCACCAGGGCGAGACGGCGGTGTCCGAGACCGTCATCACTGCTTGCGTGCCAGATGCAAATTCGAACAAGGCCGAGCCGGTGTCTTCCACTTCAAAACCCCGCACGGCGCTGGACAGGCAGCCTTGCACGGCGCGCACTTCACCCAGCAGAAACACCAGCATGTCGATGTCGTGGATCAGGTTGATCAGCACCGGCCCGCCACCGGCTTGGCGGCGCCAGGCCACATCGAAGTAGGCGGCGGGTTTGTAAAAGTTGGCCATCACGTTGGCGCTGACCACTTGGCCCAAGCGCCCGTCCGCAACGATCTGTCGGGCCCTTTGCAAGATCGGGTTTTGGCGACGGTGGTGGCCCACCAGTACCGGCACGGCTGTGTCTTTTTCGTTCTGGATCAAGCGCTCGGCTGCCGCCAGCGTGTCGGCCACCGGCTTTTCGATCAGCACCGCGATGCCGCGTGCCATGCAGTCGGCCGCCACGTCCACATGGGTGGCGTTGGGGGTGGCGATCACCACGCCTTGGGGGCGGGTAGCTTCCAGCAAAGCCTCGTGGTTTTCAAAAACAGGGATGTTTCGCTCGGCGCACCACTGGCGCCCGGCCTGCCCGGGCTCGGCCACGCCCACCAGAGCGAACTCGGGTGTTTTCAGGATGCGCTCGATGTGCGTCCGGCCAATCACGCCAGCGCCAATCACGGCCAGTGGGAACTTTTGCATGGGTCTTTGCGGGTGAGCAAGTGGGTTGATGGGCCGAGTATATTGAATTTTGGAAATAAATTCAAAAGTAGAATCAAATTCCGTTTTTATGTATCATCGCGGCCATGAACTCGAACAAGCCATTGAATCTGGACGGTGCCTCGCGGGTGCACTTCATCGTGGGCGACCCGATTGCCCAAGTTAAATCGCCTGCGGGGGTGAGCCAGGCTTTTCAGGATGCGGGGCTGAACGCCTTGTGCATTCCGGCCCATGTGGCCCCGGCCGATCTGGCCGCTTGGACGGCGGGGGTGTCCTTGTCGAAAAACGTGGACGGCATCATCGTCACCGTGCCCCACAAGTTCGCCTACTTTGATCTGTGCGCCACCACCTCTGACCGAGGCGCTTTTTTGAAGTCCATCAACACCTTGCGCCGCAATGCCGATGGCACTTGGCACGGCGACATGTTCGACGGCCTGGGCTATGTGAAAGCCCTGGCGCTCAAGGGCTGCAGCCTGCAGGGCAAAAAGGCTTTGCTGGTGGGCGCAGGCGGAGCCGGTTCGGCCATCGCCTATTCGTTGGCCACTGGCGGCGTGCGCGAGCTGGCCATCCACGATGCAGACACGGCGCGCCGCGACGCGCTGGTGCAGCGCCTGGCCTCGCTGGGTCAGTGCCGTGTGGTGGTTGGCAGCAGCGATCCGACAGGCTTTGACGTGGCGATCAATGCCACACCGATTGGCATGAAAGAAGGCGATCCGCATCCCATCGATTCGAGCCGCTTCACGCGCGACATGTTTGTCGGCTGCGTGATCACTGCGCCCGCCGTGCCGCCCATGATTGCCGCAGCCCGTGCATTGGGCTGCAACACCCTGACCGGGGCCGACATGTTCGCGCAGGTCAAAGACCTGATGGTCGAATTCTTGATGGGGAAATGAAATGCAAGTGCTGAAGAACGGTCTGGATGGCTTGAAAGACGGCACCGAGTTTGACCTCGTGGTCATTGGTGCAGGTGGCGCGGGTTTGTCGGCGGCGGTGTTTGCCGCCATCGACGGCGCCAAGGTGCTGGTGGTCGAGCGCACCGAATATGTCGGCGGCACCACCGCCTGGTCGGCGGGCACCACCTGGGTGCCGGGCACGCACCACAGCACCAAGGTCAATTCGGCAGACACGCTGGCCGAAGCCGAAAAATACCTGAACCACGCCGTGGGCGAGCAAGCGCCTGCCGCTTTGCGTGACGCCTTTTTGAAGCATGGCGCCGAGGCGGTGGCCCAAATCGAAGCGCAGTCTTCGATGAAGTACCGGCCTTACCCCAAGCACCCGGACTACATCAGTGACTTGCCCGGCTCGACCTTGAACGGCCGTGCCTTGGAGCCCGTGCCTTTCGATGGCCGTTTGCTGGGTGATTTGTTTCCGCTGCTGCGTCCGCCGATCCCCGAATTCACCGTGCTCGGCGGCATGATGGTGGACCGCACCGACATCAACCACTTGTTGGCCATGACGAAGTCTTGGGCCTCGCTCAAGCATTCGGTGGGCATCGTGTGGCGGCACCTGCGCGATCGCTTGACGCATGCACGCGGCACCCGCCTGGTGATGGGCAACGCGCTGGTGGGGCGGTTGCTCCATTCCTTGCAACAACATGACCATGCCACGCTGGCGCTGAACACTTCGGTCGATGCGTTGGAACGCGATGCCAGCGGCCGCGTGGTGGCCGTGCGTTTGAGCAGTGTCACCGGCAATGCCCGCGTGCTGGCTAAAAAAGGCGTGGTGCTGGCCAGTGGTGGCTTCAACCGCGATCCGGTTTTGCGCGCTGAAAAATTGCCCGGCATTCCCGCCGAGTGGTGCCCCGCCGCCCCTGGCCACACTGGCGAGGCGCTGGCCCTGGCACGCGGCCTGGGCGCAGTCGAAGGGCAGGGCGCACAAAGCCCTGCATTCTGGGCGCCGGTCTCTTTACGAAAACGGGCCGATGGCAGCACGGCCGTGTTCCCGCATTTTGTGATGGACCGCGCCAAGCCCGGCATGATCACCGTCAACCGGGCCGGTGAGCGCTTTGTGAACGAGAGCACTTCGTACCACCTGTTTGCGCTGGGCATGCAGGCGGCGCAGAAAGCTGTGCCTGCTTATCTGGTGGCCGATGCCAAAGCCCTGCGTCAATACGGCATGGGCATGGTGCGCCCCGGAGGCAAAGGCCTGGCCCCGTTTTTGGCCGACGGTTACCTGACCGAAGGCGCTAGCCTGGATGTGCTGGCGGACAAGCTGGGCATTCCGGCTGAGGGCCTGACCCGGTCGGTGGCCGACAACAACGCTTTCGCCAAGACCGGTGTGGACACACAGTTCCAGCGCGGTGTCACGGCCTACCAGCAGAACATCGGTGATGCCGCAGCCGGTCGCCCCAACCCCAACTTGGGTGCGATCAGCGAGGGCCCCTTCTATGCGGTCAAGCTCTACCCCGGCGACATTGGCGCAGCGCAAGGCCTGCAGACCAACGAACACGCGCAGGTGCTCAATGCTCAGGGGCAAGTGATCGCGGGCTTGTATGCGGTGGGCAACGACATGAATTCCATCATGGGCGGGGTGTACCCCGCACCCGGCATCACGATTGGACCGGGTTTGGTGTTCGCCTTTTTGGCGGCGCGACATGCAGTGGCGGCACCCACGACCCTCGGGTTTAACCCCTAATTCGTTCGTTCATCGAACGTTTTTGCGCGATCATCGAACTATTGTCCCCTGTCTGTTGGCAAGAATTCTGAAATTGAGCACTACATTCCCAACACCTTGCCCTGCATGGAAAAACGTTTTTTCAACCCCCTGGCCGTGCACGCTGGCCTGATTCCACCAACGAGGAGACCTCTGTGAAAGCTACCCTGAAAACCCTGGCCGTCTGCGCTGCACTGGCCGTGTCTGGCCAGGTTCTGGCCCAAGACATCAAGATTGCCAACATCGTTGAACTGTCTGGCCCCGGCACCACCGCTGGCACCGTGTTCAAGAACGGTGTGGAGCTGGCCATCAAGGAAATCAACGCCGCTGGCGGCATCCTGGGCAAGAAAATCAGCTACACCACCGAAGACACCCAGACCAACCCTGGCGTGGCCAAGGGCTTGACCCAAAAGGCGGTGGACAACGACACCTTCGCCATCTTTGGCCCCGTGTACTCCGGCTCCATCATGGTCTCCATGGCCGAGTCCAAGCGTGGCGAAACGCCCAACTTCACCGGTGGTGAAGCCGCTGCGATCACCGCACAAGGCAACCCTTATGTGTTCCGCACGGCCTTTGGTCAGAGCGTGTCCTTCCCCAAGTTGGCCAAGTTCATCAACTCCAAAGCCAAGACTTTGGCCATCGTCTATGTGAACAACGACTTCGGCAAAGGCGGTCGTGACACCCTGACCAAACTGCTGGAAGGCACCTCCACCAAGATCGTGGCCGACATCTCGACCGACGCTGGCCAGGTGGACTTTTCTGCCGCTGTTTTGAAAGCCAAGCAGACCGATGCCGACGCAATTTTCGTTTACACCAACGAAGAAGAATCTGCCCGTGCCCTGCGCGAGTTCCGCAAGCAAGGTGTGAAGAAAATGCTGATCGGTGAAACCACCCTGACCGGTCAAAAAGTGATCGAGCTGGCCGGTGAAGCCGCCAACGGCGCTTTGGCCCACGTGGGTCTGACGGTCGATGCACCCGCGTTCAAGGCCTTCGGTGCCAAGTACAAGGCCGAATACAAATCTGAGTCGGACCACAACGGCATCAAGGGTTACACCGGCATGTACGTGCTCAAGGCCGCGATGGAAAAAGTCGGCAAGGTCGACCGCAAAGCCACGGCTGCTGCAATTCGCAACAGCTGCTTCAGCGCCAAGCAACACCCCGGCATCTTGATGGACGTGTGTTTTGACGACAAGGGTGATCTGGACCGCGAAAGCTTCCTGGTCGAGGTCAAGAACGGTCACCCTGTGATCAACGCCACCTTGCCAGCTTTGAACGCCAAGAAGTAATTCGCTTTCGTGAATCAAGGCGGGCTCCTGTGGGGTCCGCCTTTTTTCCGGCCAAGTGGGACGTTTCAGCCCGCGCAGGCAGCCTGTGGATGGCCTGCATTCCCCGTTTTCGGAGTTCACCCATGACCGACTTTTTACAACTCTTCTTCAGTGGCCTGGCCACCGGCAGCATTTATGCGCTGGCGGCCTTGGGCTTCACCTTGCTGTGGCAGGCGTCCGGCACCATCAACTTCGCGCAAGGCGAATTCGTCATGCTGCCCGCCTTCATGATGGTGATGCTGATGGGCTCGGGCCTGTCGCTGTATGTCGCCTTTGCCCTGACCATCGTGCTGTCGGTGCTGATTTTGGGCTGGCTGTTCAAGCGTGGTCTGGTGGACCCCCTGTTCAAGTACGGCATGATGCCGATCGTCGTGGCCACCATCGGCCTGTCGATCGCCATGCGCAACGGTGTGCGCGCGGGTTACAGCGCCGAGCCCCAACCCTTCCCCCAAGTGTTCCCCGACGTGATCTTTGATGTGATGGGTGTGACGTTCTCGGCCAGCGATGTCGGCACCTTTGTGCTGGCCATGGTGCTGGTGCTGGTGACCCAGTCCTTCCTGAACAAAACCGTCACGGGCCGCGCCATGCAGGCGGTGGCGCAAAACACCGAGAGCGCTTCGGTGCTGGGCATCAATGTGCCGCGCATGATTTTCTACACCTTCGCGATCAACGCGATGCTGGCGGCCGCAGCGGCCCTGCTGGTGACCCCCACATACCTGGCCAAGTTCGACATGGGCGAGGGCCTGGGCAACAAGGCCTTCTTTGCGGCCATCATCGGCGGCTTCAACAACTCGCGCGGCGCACTGCTGGGCGGCTTGCTGGTCGGCGTGTGCGAGAACCTGGCTGCGGCCTACATCTCGCCCGCCTACAAAGATGCGGTCGCGCTGATCATCTTCATGGTCGTGATCCTGTTCAAGCCCCAAGGCCTGCTCGGCAAGAAAGAGGAGCGCAAAGTATGAAAAAGCTCAACCTGTTGTTCGCGCTGGTCGCTCTGGCCGCGCTGGTGGTGGTGCCCAACTTCCTCAAGAACTACGGCATCCACATGTTCACCACCTGGCTGGTGTTCATCATCGCCACCATGGGCCTGAACCTGACGGTGGGTTACGCCGGTCAGAAGTCGCTGGGTCACGCCGCCTTCTTTGGCATTGGCGCGTACACCGTGGCCATCTTCCTCAAGGCGGGCTTGAGCTTCTGGCTGGGTCTGCCAGTGGCGGCTTTGTTCTGCTTTGTGGTGGGTCTGGCGCTGGGCTTTCCGGCGCTGCGTGTGCAAACCATTTACCTGGCCTTTGCCACCCTGGGTTTCAACACCGCCTTGTGGCTGGTGATGCGCAACGAAGAGTGGCTCACAGGCGGCACTTACGGCATCAACAACATCGCACGCCCCAGCCTGGGCGGCATCAGCTTCGATGGCAACCTGGCTTATTACTACCTGGTGCTCACCTTCACCGTGGTGCTGGCGCTGCTCTTGTGGGGCCTGCTGCGCTCGCCCTGGGGCAAGGCCTTCACGGCGCTGCGCGACAACGCGATCCGCGCCGAGAGCCTGGGCATCGACACCCGCAGCTACACGCTGCTGAGCTTCGCCATTGGCGCGGTCTATGCCGGTGTGGCCGGTGGCCTGTATGCCTCGCAAGTGCAGTTCATTGACCCGGCTTTGTTCACCGTCGGCGCGTCCATCATGATGTACCTGATGGTGGTGGTCGGTGGCCCAGGTTACTTCCTCGGGCCGGTGCTGGGCTCTGCTGTGGGTGTGGTTTTGCCCGAGTGGCTGCGTTTTGCGCAAGCCTGGTATTTGTTCGTGTTCGGCGCCGCCGTGGTCGTGCTCATGATCTGGCTGCCCGATGGCTTGCTCAGCATCCCTGACCGCCTCAAGGCGCGCCGCCAATCGCGTGAGGCTTCGGCCGCCCGCGCTGCCCAAGGAGTCAAAGCATGATCCAGCCCGTCCTCAAAGTCACCAACATGAAAAAGGCCTACGGTGCGATCCAGGCCGTCGGTGGTGTGTCCTTCGAAGTGCGCCCTGGCGAGATCTTCGGCGTGATTGGCCCCAACGGTTCGGGCAAGACCACCTTGTTCAACAGCATGCTGGGCCAGATCACACCCGACGAGGGAAAAATCGAACTCAACGGCCAGGATGTCACCACACTCGGCCCGCTGGAGCTGAACCGCCGTGGCGTGGGCCGTACCTTCCAGACGCTGCAGGTGTTTGGCAAGATGACCGTGCGCGACAACCTGATCG
>NZ_JAOASQ010000069.1 GCF_030158565.1 Limnohabitans sp.
CCGAAGGCGGCTGGATGAGCAGCGAGCTGTGGGCCAGCCTGAACGAGAAAATGCTCAGCCACCTCAAGTCGATCAGCCTGCGCCAGTTGGTGGCCGAGCAACGTGCCAAGGGCGTCTCTGTGGAGCCTGCGCCCCAACCAGCGGTCAAGCGTGGCGTGTTCGCCAAGCCCAAAAGCACCCTGAAGATCACCGCGCCCAACTCGGTGTTCGCCTTGGCCGGCAGCTTGATGCCATCTCGCGGCTGAGCTGGCCTCGGCTCCCAATAAAAAACCCGCTTCGGCGGGTTTTTTATTGGCTGCGAAAACGCTGGATCGCCACGCTTCGCTCGCGATGACCAGTCAGGTTCACTGCGAAAGGCTTACAGCGCCCATCACCGTCACTGCGAGGAGCTTGCGACGCGGCAGTCCAGTTTGATGCCATCGCCATGCCCACTATGAAGAAAAGTGTGAAGCTCGCCGATAAGCCGGATTCTGTGCACAGCGGTTGCCCGCTGCGTGACCGCCATTACTCTGGGCCGGGGGTTGCCCACCCGGCTCGATGCTACCTACCCGCCAACTCTGCGGAACCACATCAACGCTGGCCTACTTGGTATTGCTGCGCGTAGAGATTGCCCGTTTCACCCGAACTCAATCGGCTCGTCTCTGTTGCTCTAATCCTCACCTTGGTGCCTTGCGGCCTTTCGGTGGAGAGGTGTTACCTCCTACGCTGTCCTGTGCAGTCCGGACGTTCCTCCAGTGCCTCCTTTCGGAGATTGCACCAGCGGCGGTCTGGCGAGCTTCACCGTTGGATTATCGCCTGTGGGCATAAGCTCATGCCGCAAAAAGTCTGAACTTTCACGCACAATGATTTTTTCAGCGTTTTTCACACGGAGACCTCACATGAAAGCCAGCAACATCCTCGCCACCATCGGCAACACCCCCCATGTGCGCATCAACCGCCTGTTTGGCGCGGGCGCCAACGTGTGGGTCAAGTCCGAGCGCAGCAACCCCGGCGGCTCGGTCAAGGACCGCATCGCGCTGGCCATGGTCGAAGACGCCGAAAAAAGCGGCGCCCTGAAAGCCGGCGGCACCATCATCGAGCCCACCTCGGGCAACACCGGCATTGGCCTGGCCATGGTGGCGGCCGTCAAAGGCTACAAACTGGTGCTGGTCATGCCCGACAGCATGAGCATCGAGCGCCGCCGCCTGATGCTGGCCTATGGCGCCACATTTGACCTGACACCTCGCGAAAAAGGCATGAAGGGCGCGATCGCCCGGGCCGAAGAACTGGTGGCCAGCACCCCCGGCGCCTGGATGCCCCAGCAGTTTGAAAACCCGGCCAACATCAATGTGCACGTGCGCACCACGGCGCAAGAGATCCTGGCCGACTTTCCCGATGGCATCGACGCCCTCATCACCGGCGTGGGCACCGGAGGCCACCTGACCGGGACAGCCCGGGTGCTGAAAGCCAAGTTCCCGAACCTCAAGGTGTTTGCCGTCGAGCCTGCGGCTTCGCCCGTGATCTCCGGGGGCGCGCCGGCGCCCCACCCGATCCAGGGCATTGGCGCGGGCTTCATCCCCAAGAACCTCGACACCAGCTTGCTGGACGGCGTGATCCAGGTCGACGCCGAAGCCGCCCGTGAATACGCCCGCCGCTCGGCCCGCGAAGAGGGCATGCTGGTGGGCATCTCGTCAGGCGCCACCTTGGCGGCGATTGCGCAAAAACTGCCCGAATTGCCTGCTGGCGCCACGGTGCTGGGCTTCAACTACGACACGGGTGAGCGTTATTTGTCGATCGAAGGCTTTTTGCCTGCTTGAGTGGTCCAGCACCGACACGTCATGCCGGACCAAGGACAACATGCCGTGATGGATGACGCGTCAACATCTCAACCGGCCGACGTCTGAGCAGCACATCCCGCCGACTTCTCTACATGTCATCCCGGACTTGATCCGGGATCCATGACGGCAGCACCATGGACCCCGGATCAAGTCCGGGGTGACAGTGGTGCTCAGCGTTGGGGTGACGGCTGTTCTGAAAGTTGGGGTGATGGTTATGCTGACCGCTGGGGTGACCGTTGGGCTGACAGCGCTCAGTGCGGGGATAATCACGGCTTCTTGCTTGATAACCACAAGCCACGACCATGATCCGAATTTCTGAACTCAAACTCCCCCTGTCGGCCCTGCCGGTGGAAGTGCGCCGCGCAGCCGACGCGCCTTCTGAAACCGATGAAGACCGCATCCCGCCGCCGCACCCTGAAGCCGCCTTGCGCCAGCTGGCCGCCAAGGCGCTGGGCATCGCCGAACACGACATCGCCAGCCTGCATGTGTTCAAGCGCAGCTTCGACGCCCGCAAGGCCGAACTGCTCGCGGTGTTCATTGTCGACATCACGCTGGATCCAGACCTCGACGAAGCGGCGCTGCTGCTGCAGTTCGAAAAGAACCCGCACATCCAGCCCACACCCGACATGACCTGGCACCCGCCTTGCCACGCGCCCACAGGCTTTGGCGCGACAGAAGGCGAGCGCCCCGTGGTGGTGGGCTTTGGGCCTTGCGGCATGTTCGCCGCGCTGAGCCTGGCGCAAATGGGCTTCAAGCCCATCGTGCTGGAACGCGGCAAAACTGTGCGTGAACGCACCAAGGACACCTGGGGCCTGTGGCGCAAGAAAACCCTCAACCCCGAAAGCAATGTGCAGTTTGGCGAAGGCGGCGCAGGCACCTTCTCGGACGGCAAGCTCTACAGCCAAATCAAAGACCCGCGCCACCTGGGCCGCAAGGTGATTCATGAGTTCGTCAAGGCCGGCGCGCCGGCCGACATCCTGTTTGCGGCGCATCCGCACATCGGCACCTTCAAGCTGGTCAAGGTGGTCGAGAACATTCGCGAACAAATCACCGCATTGGGCGGCGAGATCCGCTTTGAGCAACGCGTGACCGATGTGCTGGTCTCGCCAGCTGCGGGCGGCCAGCAGATCACCGGTCTGCAGGTGCTGAACCAGAAAACCGGGGAAAGCCACACCCTGGCCACACGCCATGTGGTGCTGGCCCTAGGCCACAGCTCGCGCGACACCTTTGTGGTGCTGCACAAACGCCAGGTGGCCTTGCAGGCCAAGGCGTTTTCGATCGGCGTGCGCATCGAGCACCCGCAAAGCGTGATCGACCAGGCCCGCTGGGGCCGCCACGCAGGCCACCCCTTGTTGGGCGCGGCCGATTACAAACTGGTGCACCACGCGCAAAACGGCCGTGCGGTCTACAGCTTTTGCATGTGCCCGGGCGGCACGGTGGTGGCCGCCACCAGCGAGCCCGGTCGCGTGGTGACCAACGGCATGAGCCAGTACTCACGCAACGAACGCAATGCCAACGCGGGCATGGTGGTGGGCATCGACCCGCCCGACTACCCGCTGGACACCCGCGCCTGGCAAGCGGCCTTTGGCGATGTGGAAGGCGCGCAGCTGGCGCAAGAAGCTTTGGCCATGTCGCAACAGCAAGCGCCTGCATCTCACCCACTGGCTGGCATCGTGTTGCAGCGCCAGCTGGAGACACGGGCCTTTGAAGTCGGTGGTGCCAATTACGAAGCGCCCGGCCAGTTGGTGGGTGACTTTTTGGCGCAGCGCCCGTCCAGCCAATGGGGCAGCGTGGTGCCGTCTTACAAGCCGGGCGTCAAACTGGTCGATCTGGCCAAGGTGCTGCCCGACTACGCCATCGCCGCCATGCGCGAAGCGCTGCCGGTGTTCGGTCGCAAGATCAAGGGCTATGACATGCCGGATGCGGTCATGACCGGCGTGGAAACACGCACCTCATCGCCCCTCAAAATTCCACGCGGCGAAGACTTCCAAAGCCTCAACACGCGTGGCCTGTACCCGGCCGGTGAAGGGGCCAGTTACGCAGGTGGCATTTTGTCGGCCGGGGTGGATGGGATCAAAGTGGCCGAAGCTGTCGCTGCCCAGCTGAGTGCGTGACCATGGTGTGACAGCGACATGCTGCACCTGCCAGACGCCCTGCATCCAGCACCCTGAAGTCCGCGCCATGCACCTCAATGGCTTGCTGATTTTGCAAGGTGTCCAAAACAGCGGCCCATGAATGCGCTGGCTGACGAATGGACAAGGGCACCGCATCCAAATGCAGGTGTAACGATGGCCCGCCATGCTGGGCCAAAGCGATCAACAGCCAACTGGCCAAGCGCTGCGTCGCGTGGTGGTGCCGCACACAAAAAGCCGTTTGCGCCATCTGTTCAATCAAACCATGCGTGACCACCGTGGTGTGCCACAACCACAGTCCATAGACACGGTCATCTTGTTTGACCTGCGACCAATCGAGCCTGCAGGCATGCCCGGCCACCATGACCTCTGCTTGCATCTGAGCCCCCCACAACTCTGCGGGCCCGACACACGCATGTTGTCCCACCACGGCCACATTCACCGCATCGTGAACAGGACTGACTTGCGCCAAACTCAACAAAGCATCCTGGGGGAAATAAACGAAGGAACCCGATGCCACCAAGTCCAGGGGGCCTTGTTGCAAAAACACCCGCTCCGGCTGCACCGCAAACGCCGGTGGTGCCGTCTGCAGCATCAAGTTGAGCAAAGAATTTTGAGTCACTGAAGTCAAAGTGGATAACGCGCGGGAATCAAGCATCCAGCCCTAATCGTTGCTGATTTTACAATTTTTCACATTCTATGTTCTATATCGAACATAGAATCGGTCAAATCATGGTTATCTTCAGAATCATTGAGGCATATACTCGTTAGCCATTCAATATGCGCGATTTCTGCTGACTTTTGGGTATTCGCAGAATGACGCGCCATTCAACCGCGCCGCCGAATGCTTTTGTGAATTTCTCAACCAACGGTCTTGTCTTTCAGCTGTCCAGAGAAGATCAAAACCGCTTGCAGCAAATCTGCCAACCCCTTGAGCTTGCCGAGGGAGACCAGCTGTGCCCGCCAAAAGCATCCTCACCTGCCAAAGTGTATTTTTTGACCGGCGCCTGTGTCATCCTCTGGGTCAACGATCCCGATCAAGCCCGTCTGGCGGTAGGATTGATCGGCACAGAAGGTGCGGTTGGTCTCGGCGCAGCCTTGGGACAACAGGCATCCCACCTCCAATTTGAAGTGCAGACCGCAGGCCAAGCCTGGTGCGCAGACAGCCAAGAACTGCAAGGCTTGCTGCAAGCCCACCCCACCATTCTCTGGGCGGTGGCCCGTTATCTCTGGCTGATGACGCATGACATCGCCAACATGGCTGCCACCATCGAGGGTGACAACATTGCCACACGCCTGGCTGCCTGGCTGGTGTTGTGCGCACAACGCACACAGGCCGCCAAACTCCAGCTCACCCACGATCAATTGGCGCGCATGATGGGCGTGCGACGCGTCAGCGTCACGTTGGCCGCCATGGCTTTCAAAGAGCAAGGTTTATTGGATTACAAGAGAGGGGTCATCAACATCCTCAACATGGAAGGGCTTGTCCAACAAGCCCGAGCGCACGCACCGGCATGCATGCCAAGCTGAACCTGCGCATCCCATATATTTGCGCTTTACGTTCAAAATCAAACATAAGGAATCCAGCGCCTGATAAATTCAAAGGATGTCAAATTCATAAAAAACATCCGAATTACGAGGCAAATTAGCAAAAACAACATACTCAACCTGCTGCCTGCAAGCACTTACAACGCCTGGGCGCCCTATTTCGAGGTCATCGAGCTGCCCATGGGCCAAGTGCTTTACGACCCCAGCAGTACGCTGAGCCACATGTACTTTCCGACCTCGGCCATCGTGTCCTGGGTCTATATGCTGGAAAACGGCGCCACCACCGAAATCGCCATGACCGGTCGCGAGGGCGTGTTGGGCATGTACATGCTCATGGGCGGCGGCAAAACTCAGAACCAAGGGATCGTGCAAACCACAGGGCAGGCCATACGCCTGCCGGTGCAGGTGGTGCTGGACGCATTCAGCCAAGGTCACGAAGTGCAAAGCATCTTCTGGCTGTTCACACGGGCCTTGATCACCCAGATGGCGCAAATCGCTGTGTGCCATCGCCACCACACGCTGGACCAGCAGCTGTGCCGCATGCTGCTCTTGACCCTCAATCGCATGGATGGTGACACCATCGTGATGACCCATGAAGTCATTGCGAGCTTATTGGGTGTGCGGCGCGAAGGTGTGACCATGGCCGCCAAGAAACTGATGCAAGAGGGCATCATTCGTTATGCTCGCGGGCGCATCACCGTGTTGGACCGATCGGCTCTCGCGCAGCGCGCCTGTGAGTGCTATGGCGCCATCCAACGAGAATACGAGCGGCTATTACCCCAGTCAACACACTGCAACCACTGACACCTCAAACCGACACCATCTGATTGCGGATCGCGTAACGCGTCAAGTCCGCCACTTTGTGCAAACCGACCTTGCGCATGATGTTGCGGCGATGAACTTCCACGGTGCTGGGCGCGATCTGCAAATTGCGTGCAATTTCCTTGGATGAATAGCCATCCGCAATCAAACGCAAAACCTGCTCTTCACGACCACCCAAGTGAGAGCGGACCGTGATGTCCCCTGCCCGGGATTTGCGCACACTCTCCATCATCTCGGTGGCCGCAGACTGGCACAGGTACGCACGTCCCGACGCTGCAGCTCGGATGGCCGACATCAGCTCATCGATGCTGCTGGTGGTCGACACATAGCCCTTGGCGCCAGCATCCAGAATCTCAATGATGGAATTACGACCGGATTCGCTCGAATAGGCCACGATGCTTTGCGGCGAATCTCGATGCGACAAACGGTGCATCAGGTCCAGCTCTTGGGCACCCTGGGAATGGATACCCACCAGCAAGACATCCGGGTCAAGCTCGTCACACAATGTGTGTGTGCGCTCTGTGTTTTCTGAAATGCCCACCAGATTCATATCCCGATGGGTTCTCAAGACTGCCGCGATTCCTTCGGAAACCACTTTGTGTCTGGAAGACAATAAAACGCGTATCGACATGTTCAATCCTTCAGCGATCATTCATCAGAATGGGTCTCGATCCATCGCAACAAGGTAGACGGTCCTTCTTATACGTTGCCTCATCCACGTACCCAGTCTATTTCGATCACGGTTCAAAGAATGTGCGGTTCAGCACATAGTGCTGAGGATTTGCGTTGTTCACAACACATTTTTGGATGGTTCACTGAATGGCGGAGCCACTCGACAGACCACCCCGAACGCCAACAGGCACATCCATCTGACCCATTTTTTCGCTGATGAGCAAAGCATCTTTCAAATGCTCATGCGCATTGAATGCATGGTGCTTGGACATCTTCACATGGTGCAAGGCCGCCTTGAATGCACCCGCCTCGTGGTGACGACTGGCCTCCTTGTTGCGCTGGTAAGCATGGAGCAACTCTTCAGACGCTCTGCGGAAATGTTCGCTGACATGCAAGGCATACGCCGATTCGAGGATGCGGTTTTCATCTGACATGGAACTTCCTTTCAGTCAAAAATTTCAATCAAGCCCTGAGGCTCTTCACACCAAGCCGTGCTCTTGCATGAAGCGCTGCAAGGACATGCGCCCCGGACAATTGAGCTTTTGGTACACATGGTGCAAATGCAGCTTGGCCGTGCCTTCGCTGATGAACAGCTTGCTGGCAATCTTTTTATTCGGCCAACCCTCCGTGACCATGCGTGCGACCATCAACTCCCGAGGTGTGAGCAAATGCGAAGCCTGCGCATTTTTCTTTTTTTGCTCCAGCAAAAGAGACATGGTCTTCAAGGACAAGTCCCGGTCGAGCCACTGACCACCTTCGTGCACTTGCTTGATGCAACGCGCCAGAATTTGCTTGGGCCTTTCCTTGGACACCAGGCCCTGCACGCCCAAGTCCAGGGCCTGCATCACCTCACCAATCGACGCACCTGTGAACACCACGGGCCGGGTCTTGACTTCAGACGCTTGCAAGGCCTCCAGCAAGGCCAGACCGCTGCTTTGCGTCAAGGACAAATCCATCACCAGAATGTGCGGCTGGTGCTGCCGGACCGCCTGCAAAGCCGCATCACCATGGTGGACGCAAGACTTGACGGAGAACTCCGGCGAGTTGTCAAACACATGGCTCAGGCCATCGAGCATCACGGGATACGGGTCTGCCAGCACCAGGTCTATGCACATCGGTTTCGTCCTTCACAAACAAGTTTCCGTTTGACTGAGGCACTGCGCACCAGTTGCACGCAACGCCGACCATGCCATCAGGATAGGTGGCGCGCAGTCCACAAGGAATCCCTTGAATTGGTGAGTGCGCTTACTTTCAAACCAGTAGTGACCCCGAAAGTTTGAAGAAAGACTCAAACCTGTGAACGATGGCCCTTTTGATGCGCGGGGCCCTGGTGCACGACCGATGCAGCGCATGCGCGGCGAAAACGTTGGAGTGTTTTTTGGGCACGTCCCAGCACCGAGTCCGCGGCATAAGGCCCCACCCCCTTGTCGCCAAAACGCACGCCCGTCAGCAAGGACATGCCCTCGCCCACGTCATCGGCTGTGTAGATGTGAAAGCGCCCGTCGCGCACAGCCGCCACCACTTTCGTATCCAGCATCAGGTGGCGCACATTGCGTCGGGGGATCAAGACCCCTTGCTGACCATCCAATCCCAGCAGTTCACAACTGCGAAAGTAGCCTTCGATCTTTTCATTGATGCCGCCCACCGGCAGCACCTCGCCATGCTGGTTGATCGCACCGGTCACCGCAATGCCTTGGCGAATCGGCAGGCCCGAGAGGCTGGACAACAAGGCATAAAACTCGGCACACGAGGCCGAGTCGCCCTCCACGCCGCTGTACTCCTGCTCGAACACCACCGCCGCATTCAGGGCCAGCGGCGCAATGTGAGCAAACAAGGCGGACAAATGGCTGTGCAAAATCAGCACACCTTTGTCATGGATCGGCCCGGACAACTCCACCTCGCGCTCGATGTTGAGCAAACCGTCTTCGCCCGCATACGTGCGCGCCGTCACCCTCACCGGGAAGCCAAAACAGTAGTCCCCCAAGTCCAGCACCGTCAGGCCGTTGACTTGGGCCACCCGTTCGCCCCGCACATCGAGCAAGCGCTCGCCATCGGCGATGGTCTCCTGCAAACGCTGCTCGGGATAACTGAGCCGGTGAATGCGCGCCTCACGCGCCGCATACACGTCCTGTGCCTGCACCGTCCGAGCCGCCCGGCGTTGGGCCAGGTCGGCGCTTTCCATCACCAGCGCTTCCGACAAGGCGAAGATCGCACTTTGTCGGGTTTTGTCCTGCGCCTCGCGGTGGGTTTCTTCAATCAGAACGCCGACCGCCTCAGCAGAAAAATGCATCAAGGCTTTGCGCTGACAGGTGTGGGCCACAAAAATCGCCGTGGCCCGCGCAGAATCGGCCGTGGCCGTGAAACTCTCCGCAAAATCCACCTTGCAGCGAAAGCGCCGTGCGAACTCCGGATCGGCCGCCTGCACCGCGTAATACTCCTCCACCGAGGCCACCAAAACAATCTTGACCTGCACATCCACCGCTTCGGGCGCCAACGAGACAGCGGCCATCGGCGCATGCACCATGCCGGGCTCTTCGATCTGCAAGCGGCCACTGCGCATGAAGCGACGCAGCTTTTCCCACACCGGCTCATCGGCCAACAGATCGCGCAAATGCAGCATCAAAAAACCGCCATGCGCCTTGAGCAAACTGCCTGCCCGAATGTGCGAAAAATCGGTCGCCAACTCATTGCCATCCGAGGCGTACTCAATGCTGCCAAACAGCGCACGGTACAAGGGGTTGTCTTCCAAAATCACCGGAGCGCCTTCAAGGGCGTGGTTGTCCACCACCACATTGACGCGAAACAGCAAGAGCACCACCTCCAGGGCTTCCAGACGAACCTGTTCATCATCGCCCGGCTGGAACAACTCCAGATCCTCCAGCACCGCGTGGTGCACCTGTTCCAGAAACAGGCCCAGCTTCGCGTCGCCCTGCACATCAGGCAGCAAGCCATTTCGAATCAATTGCAACTCATGCGCCAGCAAGGGTTTGATGGTCTGCCTGCGCAAAGCGGCCAGACCTTCGTTCATCACCCGATCCATGGACTGTGTCTTTTCCAGGTAGCGGCTGATTTCATCGCGCAAAGCCTCTTCGGCTTTTTCCACCTCCACACGTTGCTGCTGCGTGCGGGCCAGGGCTTTGCCTGCCGTCACCGGCTCGCCCTTTTCATCCTTGAGGGTAAAGACCATGTGGCCTTCATCGCGCATCAGGCCAAAACTGTGCGCTTCGGCATAGGCGCTGAGCGCCACATAGCCCCGGTCTTTTTCAATCGTGCAGGCCTCACGAATGCGCTGGCTCTCGGCCTTGAAATCGTCTTGCGCCAGGCGCTTGGGAATTTCAGCCTGCAAGCGCTTGGCCAGCTGGCCCATCAACTGGCGCAACTGCCGTCCCTGCCCAGCGGGCATGCGCAAAGCCCTGGGGTGTTCGGCTTCGTCAAAGTTATGCAAATAGCACAGGTCGGGCGGCACAGGCCGCAGGGCCGCCTGCGCACGCATCATCTGCCCCAACAGCGTGGTGCGGCCGCTGCCGACCTCGCCCAGCACAAACAAGTTGTAGTCGGGCTGCGCCATCTCCATGCCAAAGCGCGCGGCTTCTTCGGCGCGCGCTTGCCCGATCCACGGCAAAGGCAAGTGCAGCAGCTCAGAGGTATCGGCAAAGCCCAAGGACGACGCATCAATGCTCAGGCGCAAATCACCGGGTGCAAGTTCAAAAATTGGCATGGGTCATCGCTTCCTACCTTTTCTTGGATGCAACGCAGTACGCATACCAGCGAGGCGTGGCTCAAGGACGAATCGTGATCTCGTTTTTAACGGTCACCACACCTTTGACGCCACGATAGATGATCCTGTCACCTGGCGTCAGTGGGCCAAGCCACACTCACACCTCAGTCATGGTTTGTGCGCCTATCAACGCCATGCCCTGATGGCCATTGCCAAAGCGCGATGGCCTGTCGTTTTGAAGTTACCCATCATCCACATCGGGCGATGTCAAAACTAAAATAAGCGCTCACACAGCGCCAGCCCTGATAGAGCGCAGATCAGCCGCCCTCAGACCTGACCACCAGAGAGACAATCAAGCCATGAACATGCCCAATCCAGCAGCCCAACCCCGCAACCCCCTGCATGGCCTGACCCTCGAGATGATCGTCACGCAACTGGCCGACCATTACGGCTGGCATGAGTTGGGTACGCTGATCCCCATCCGTTGCTTCACGCACGAGCCCAGCGTGGGCTCCAGCCTTAAATTCCTGAGACGCACGCCCTGGGCGCGCGACAAGGTGGAAAGCCTGTACCTGTTCATGTTGCGCGAGCAAAAACGCAACGGCACCACACACGGTCCCAACACACAAGACTGATCTCGCCAAGGTGCGCTGCACCACAGACAAACCGATTTTGGATTTTTACAGTGAACACCTTTCTTGGTTTCATTCACTGCAAAGGCTCCCATGACCGCCCCTCAAAATCCTCAGGACAAATTGCAATCACCCGGCGTCGGCATCTCTGGTGTCGTCAACGATGCGCTCCATGAAGCGCGCCCTGCGGTAGATCGCATCGCAGACCGCATATCGGCTCAGCTCAACGAGCTGAGCCAGCAGAGCCGAGACGCCGCGTCGCAGGCCCAACACGCCGTGGAGAAACGCGCTTTGCACGCCCAGCGTGCTGCAGAGCGCCTCATCCACCAAGCTCCGATTCGGTCGGTCTTGATCGCAGCGGGCACGGGCGCAGCCACCGCGCTGGCGGTTTCGTGGTTGATGCATCTGCGCAAAAACTGATGCTCAAGCTGCTGCTCAAACTCTTGGTCTTGCCACCTGAGTTGCTGAAGATGCATGCGCAAGGCTATGCCGATTTGGCCAGCCAAGCTTGGGCAGACCAGCTGTGCACGCTCAAAAACCGCTGGGTGATTTACGCACTCAGCGCCTTGTGCCTGGTCTTGGCATTGGTCCTGGCTGGCGTGGCCTTGTTGCTGTGGAGTGCATTGCCCAGCCTCGACACACGCCACGCCTGGGTCTTGCCGGTTATGCCCCTGACGCTGCTGGTGCTTTCCGTCTTGCTGTGGGCCTGGGCCAGACGCTTGCGCACACGCCCCTTCTTGAACGACATCCAGGAACAAATCCAGTTGGACATCTTGGCCATCCAGCAAGCACGCGCATCATGAGCAGCGATTTGACACCCGCGCAGCGCCTGGCGATTTCACGCGCCCGGTTGACCCAGGCCCTGCAGGACCCGGCATGGCTGATCCTTGTGCAACGCTGGCTCCAAGCCCGCAGCAAAGCCCATCCTCCGACCCCAGCGGATCACTCTGCGAAGGGCTGATCAAGGCGCAGCGGCAAAGCCTGGCAAGCCCCCTCACCTCAAATCGGTGTGCGCATAAAACTGCTTCTTGGCCAACTCGACCACCACCACATAGGCCAGGGTCAAGCCCACAACCCCCAGCATCAAAGGCGCTGGCAGTGGCACAAAGCCAAAGATGGCCACGCCGGGCAGGTAGGGCATGGCCAACGCCAAGATCAAGACGGCCACCGAGGTGCCCAGCAACCAAGGGCTTGGTCGGCTGCGGTAAAACGGCCGCCGTGTGCGCACCACCAGGGCGATGACCAACTCGGTCATCAAGGACTCGATGAACCAGCCGGTGCGGAACTCTTGCGGCGCGGCATGGAAGACCCACAACAGCACCCCAAAGGTCAGGAAATCAAACACCGAGCTGATCAGCCCAAACACCACCATGTAGTTGCGGATGAAGACCGTGTCCCAATGGCGCGGCTTGGCCACCCATTCCGGGTCCACACGATCGCCCGCAATGGTGGTGGCCGGAATGTCCGCCATGAAATTGTTGAGCAGAGTCTGCGAAGCCAACAGAGGCAAGAAGGGCAGAAAAACAGACGCTGCCGCCATGCTGAACATGTTGCCAAAGTTGGCGCTGATGGTGGCCAGGATGTACTTCAAGGTGTTGGCAAAGGTCACACGTCCTTCGTCAATGCCTTGGCTCAAAATGCCCAGGTCCTTGCTCAGCAAGACAAAGTCGGCCGCGTCCTTGGCCACATCCACCGCCGTGTCCACCGAGATGCCCACATCGGCCGCGCGCAAGGCCAACGCATCGTTGATGCCATCGCCCATGTAGCCCACCACGTGCCCGGTTTTTTGCAGCGCCAAGATGATCCGCTCTTTTTGGTTCGGGTCCACCTCGGCAAAGACCACCGCCTCTTTGGCCATGTGCAACAGCGCCTCATCGCCCATGTCGTTGAGCGCGCGGCCAGTGACGACGCGGCCCGTGTTCAGCCCCACCGCCTCGGCCACATGCTGCGCCACCAAGGCGTTGTCCCCGGTGATGATCTTCAGCTGCACGCCGCGCTGCGCCAAGTCAGCAATGGTCTGGCGCACATCGGCCTTGGGCGGGTCCATGAACAGCAAGAAACCCTCGAAATTCAAACCCGTCTCATCGGCACGGCTGTAGGGCTCTTGGCGCTCGTCCACCGGCTTGGAAGCCACACCCAAAACGCGAAACCCCTGCGCACTCCAGTTTTCAAACAAGGCATGGATGCGCACGCGTTGCGCGTCATCGAGCGCGCTGGCCTGAGCACCGCAGCTGTCGCACAACGCCAACACCTTGTCGAGCGCGCCTTTGGTGATCAACTTGCAGACCCCATGGTCGACCACCACCACCGACAAGCACTTGCGCACAAAGTCGTAAGGAATTTCGTCCACCTTGCGCACCGACGCCAGATCCGTCGCGCCAGCGGCGCGCAGCACGGCCTCGTCGAGTGGGTTGACCAGCCCCGACTGGAAATGCGCATTGATGGCCGCTTGGCGCAAGACCGGGTCACTGGCCACGCCTTGGGCGTCAAATGCCGCATCGAGCTGCACCACCCCCAAGGTGAGTGTGCCGGTCTTGTCGGTGCACAGCACATCCATGCCGCCCAGGTTTTCGATCGCGTTGAGCTTGCGCACAATCACGCCCAGCTTGGCCATGCGCTTGGCCCCGTGCGACAAGGTGATGCTCACGATCGCAGGCAACAACTCGGGCGTGAGCCCCACCGCCAATGCCAACGCAAACAACAGCGAATCCATGGGCGGCTTGTGCATCAGCATGTTGATGGCCAACACGATCACCACCATCACCAGCATCACGCGGGTGAGCAAATAACCAAAGCGGTGCAGACCGCGCTCGAACTCGGTCAAAGCAGGCCGCAGCGCCAGCTTGCCCGCGATCTGGCCAAACACGGTGGCTGTGCCGGTTTGCACCACCAGCATGCGGGCTGTGCCGCTGCTCACACTGGTGCCCATGAAGACACTGTTGCTGCGCTCGCTCAGACTGGCCTGTTGCGCGACAAGACCGGGCTTCTTCTCCACAGGAAAGGTCTCCCCCGTGAGCACCGCCTAGTTGATGAAAAAGTCCTTGCTCGACACCACCACGCCATCGGCCGGGATCAAACTGCCCGCCGACAAGAGCACCACATCGCCCCGCACAATGCCGTGCGAGGGCAGCACGCAGACTTGGCCGCCCCTCAGCACACGGGCATGGATTTGCACCTGGCGGCGCAGCTTGTCGATCGCGTTACCGGCAATGAACTCCTGCGCAAAGCCCAGCAAAGTGCTGCCCAGCACAATGGCCAGCACCACGCTCGCATCGACCCACTCGCCCGCCAGCATCGAGATGATGGCCGCCACGATGAGGATCACCACCAAGGGGCTCTTGAACTGGCTGAACAACAAAACCCAGACCGAGGTGTGCGACTGCGCCTCCAGAACGTTGGGCCCGTCTCGCAGCAGGTGCGCAGCAGCTTGTGTGGCCGTCAAGCCCTCGGGGCCCGAGTCCAAGCTTTGGCGCAAAGCCTCCAGCGGGCGGCTCCAATAATGGGGAGAAGGTTCAGCCACAGTGCGATCCACAGCGGAGGATCGCTTTCGAAAAAGGGGCCAGCATTTCACAGCAGCGTTCCAGCAAAGCTGGACCGCGAGCGTGCGGCCTGGCGCCGCTTCACGGCTTGATGTGCATCAAGAAAGCGATGGGCTCAATCGGTCGCGCCGCGCCAAACCCGGAAACAGGCGCCACCACAAGCACGCCACCAACACCGTGCCCACGCCGCCGCTGATGGCCGAAAACTCCGGCCCCGCCCACGCGGCCACCGAGCCGGACTCGAACTCGCCCAACTGGTTGGAGGCGCCAATGAAGATCGAGTTGACCGCCGCCACACGGCCACGCATCTCGTCGGGCGTCTCCAGTTGCATGACGGTGATGCGCACCACCACACTGATGTTGTCCGCCGCCCCCGTGACCGCCAGCGCCAGCACCGACAGCCAAAAGTGCGAAGACATGCCAAACACCACGGTGGCCAGACCGAACACGGCCACCGCCATCAACAGCCTGGGGCCCACACGCCGCTCCAGCGGCCAGCGCGTCAGGGCCAAAGACATCAGCAAAGCGCCAGCGGCAGGCGCAGCCCGCAAAAGCCCCAAGCCCTCAGGCCCCACATGCAAGATGTCGCGGGCATAAATCGGCAGCAAGGCCACCGCCCCACCGAGCAAGACCGCAAACATGTCCAACGTGGTGGCGCCCAGCAAAACCTTGTGGCGCCACACAAAAACCAGACCTGCCACGAAACTTTGAAAACTGGGCGCCTGCGTGGGCGGGCGGTGGCTGTAATGCACAAACAAAGTCAGCACGCCCGCCAAGAGCAGCATGGCGGTGCAAACCGCGTAGACCGTCATCGCCCCGTAGACGAACAGGAAACCACCCAAGGCCGGCCCCGCGATCACGCCCACTTGCACGCTGCTGGAGCTCAAGGCCACCGCACGCGAGAGCAAGCGCTGAGGCACCAGCAAAGGCGTCAAGGCCTGTTGGGCGGGCATCTGAAAAGCCCGGGCCGTACCCAGCACGATCGACACGACAAACAGCAACTCACGCGTTGCAAACTGACCCTGCGTGGCCCCCACCAGCAAAGCCGCCACCAAGGCCTGCGCCAGCATGCACAAGGCATAAATGCGCCCCCGGTGAAAACGGTCCACCACATGGCCTGCGGGCAGCGTGACCAGCAAAGCCGGAATGAACTGGAACAAACCCACCAGGCCCAAGTCCCAGGCGCTGGAGGTCAGCTCGTACATGTGCCAGGCCACGGCCACCATCAGCATCTGGTTGGCCGTCAGGCCACTCAAGCGCGCCAACAAAAAACGGACGTAAGACTGCTGCGCCCACAATTCGGAAAGAGGGTTCATGCTTTTGAAGATTTCTGCGCCGCCAACATCGTGCCGCGGCACTTGTTTGCGCCGCATCGGCAGGCATAACGCGCCTTGAGCGCATCGCTCATCGGTTCGTCGCTGACCAAGCCATAGTCAAAAGTCAGCTCTTCGCCACGAAACACCGGCCTGCGCGTCTTGATGAAGATGCGGCCTTTGACTTCGTCGGGCACGCAGTTGGGACGGCACGAATGGTTGATCCAGCGCGAATCGTTGCCGCCGCGCACCGCATCGATCACCCGCTCGTCGTCCAGCTGAAAATAAAAGGTGTGGTTCGGATCACTGGGGTCATGCGGATGACGCGCAATCGCTTCCGCCATCGAGATCATCTCGCCCACATACTCGATCACCGTCTCGCCTGCGGCCATGTGGCGCGTGGCGAACACGCCTTTGCCGTGGACGGGGGAGGTTTCAACGGCCACATGCGCCAGAGGCTGGGCGAGGCTCATCGCCCGCTGACCACGGCATGTTTGCCCGAAACCGCACCTCGCGCGCCCAGATCGATCACATCGATGTCCGCGCTGCTGACATCCAGACTGAACTGATTGCCGTCCGCAAGGCGGGTCAATCTGAGCGTGACTTTGTCCGACACCAAACTCGGGATGACCGACGCCAGTCTGAAATTGTTGCCGGTGTAACCCGTCAAATCGATTTCCCTGAAACCATCGGGTCGGTCTGTCCACTCCACCCCGTTGACCACTTTGTCAGCGGCGAAGATTTTCAGATTCATCAAACCCTGACTGTCATAGAAATCAGGCTGGATGGTGGAGACAAAAATCTTGTTTTGAGTCGTGTACAGCAAGGTCGGTCTGTAATTGCTGGGCATGCTGACGTTCAGTGCAGACTCGGTGTCAGGCATGAAGGTCCGGTCCGATGCATCCACTTGCTTGGCCATGCTGCGGGTCACCACCGACATCTGCCCGGGTGTCCAATCCTTGACCCAGTAAATTTTCGACAAATCGCTTTTCACACCCGCAGTGCCAAAGAACGAAATGCTGGTAGGTCCATAGTCTTCGTAATCGATGGCGTCGCCCCGCACAGTGCCCTTGATCAACAAACTGTTGTAGTACGTCCCGGCAAATCTTTGGTAGCGGTTGACGGAGATGACGTAATAGAAGACCTTGACACTGGGGTCTTGCGAACCTGAAAAAGCAATGTTTTGCGAGCCCCCATCGGTGATGGTTTCACCCCCCACTGCCAAATTGTTTTTGGCCCAAGTGAAGATGGGGGAATTGACACCGTCATAGCCATATTCGACCGCATTGTTGATCAGCACGGCCTGCTGAGCCGCGACGCCGGGGAAGACATCTTTAACCCCCACGTAATAAGTGAAGTAGCGGCGCGAGCCCATCGGGGCGACCAAGTCCATGCGGCTGACGATCATGTCGCCGTTTTCCAACTGCTGATAACCGTCAAATGACAAGGTGCGCGGATTGACCCCCTCGGACAAATAGGCCAGCTGCCCCACAGGCACAGCCGCGCTCAGGTCGATCCTGTAGACACCGTCGTACCCCTTTGTGCGGGTGCCATCGTCACTGAACGCCACAAAAAAGTATTTGCCGTTGTCCGTGATTTTTCCGCCCAGCGATTTCAAACTGGCCAAGCCTGCAAACGCCTGGCTGAATTTGAACTCCGGCGCACCCGCGTTGGCGCTCACGCTTGCAGGAATGCCCACCTCCAGGCAATGCAACTTGCCGCCAGCCTTGGGCATCAAAACGATGTCACATTTTTTGCTGCCCTGGTAAAGATTCTTGGCCTGCGCGGCCATGTATGGCCCCACCTCTTGCGAGCTGGTGAAGCACGGCTTGTCGTCCTCTTTGGCGGTCAAAGGCAGTTTCTTGTACTGCTGCGTGGCCGAAGACGTATCGATCGCCACAGGTTTGACGTTGTCGTTGCAGCTGGTGAGACTTTGCGCATGCGCCAATGGGAACAAATCCCGGATCTTCAAGCGTGCAAGCAAGGACTGCAGACTGAAGCCTGCCGTGAGCACCTGGCCATTGACCAGCGTCGTGTCGGCGAAGGTGTTCTTGTAGGAGGACAAGTCCATCACAGTCGCCGCCAATTGGGGAGGGGTCGCCCCGGCTGAACCACCACCACCGCCGCCACCGCCGCCACCGCCGCAAGCGACCAAGACTGAAATACTGCTGACGGCCAGAAAATGCTTCAACAATGTCATCGCGGACTTTCTCATGAACGGGGGCTGATGCCGCGAATATACGTCTTTCCGGGCAGCGGTCGTTTCAACTGAACGACACACGCCACCCCATCACTCCACGGTCACGCTCTTTGCTAAGTTACGTGGCTTGTCCACATCCGTCCCCCGCGCACATGCGGTGTGATAACTCAGCAGCTGCAGCGGCACCACGTGCAAGATGGGCGAGAGCACGCCGTAGTGTTCGGGCATGCGGATGACGTTGACGCCTTCGCTGCTCTCGATCTTCGTGTCGCCGTCGGCCAACACGTACAGCACGCCGCCACGGGCGCGTACTTCCTGCATATTGCTCTTGAGCTTTTCCAGCAGCTGGTCGTTGGGGGCCACGGTGACCACCGGCATGGCGCTGGTCACCAGGGCCAGCGGGCCGTGTTTGAGCTCGCCCGCCGCATAGGCTTCGGCGTGGATATAGGTGATCTCTTTGAGCTTCAAAGCGCCTTCCAGGGCAATGGGGTAGTGCGTGCCCCGACCCAGGAACAAAGCGTTTTCCTTGCTGGCAAACTCCTCAGACCAGCTGATGATTTGTGGCTCCAACGCCAGCACGGCTTGCAGCGCGGCAGGCAGGTGGCGCATGGCCTTGATGTGGGCGGCTTCTTCTTCGTCTGACAGGCGCCCTTTGGTCTGCGCCAGCGCCAGCGTCAGCAAAAACAAACCCGCCAGCTGCGTGGTGAAGGCTTTGGTTGAGGCCACGCCGATCTCGGCCCCGGCGCGGGTCACGTAGGCGTGTTTGCATTCGCGCACCATGGCGCTGGTGGACACGTTGCAAATGGTGAGCGTGTGCGTCATGCCCAGGCTTTGCGCGTGGCGCAGCGCGGCCAGCGTGTCAGCGGTCTCGCCGCTTTGGGTAATGGTGACGATCAGCGTGTTGGGGTTGGGCACCGATTCGCGGTAGCGGTATTCGCTGGCGATCTCGACCTGGCAGGGCACTTTGGCAATCGCTTCGATCCAGTACTTGGCCACGCAGCCGCTGTAGTAGCTGGTGCCGCAGGCCAGGATCAGCACGTTGTCAATCGCTTTGAAGGTGGAATACGCGCCATCGCCAAACAGCTCGGGCGTGATGCCTTCCACGCCTTCCAGCGTGTCGGCAATGGCGCGGGGCTGCTCGAAGATTTCCTTTTGCATGTAGTGGCGATACGGCCCCAGCTCGGCCGCGCCGCTGTGGGCGTGCACGGTTTTCACGGCGCGGGTCACGGCCTTGTGCTCGCGGTCTACCACCCAGTATTTGCCCAGCTGGATGTCGACCACGTCGCCTTCTTCGAGGTAGACGATCTGGTCGGTCACGCCCGCCAGCGCCATCGCGTCACTGGCGAGGAAGGTCTCGCCCTGGCCCACACCCAGGATGAGGGGCGAACCTGCACGCGCACCGATCACGCGCTGCGGCTCGTCTTTGTGGAACACGGCAATCGCATACGCGCCGTGCAGCTGGCGGATGGCGGTTTTGACCGCTTCAAAAATGTCGCCGTCGTACACGCTGTCCACCAGGTGGGCGATGACCTCGGTGTCGGTCTGGCTGGCAAACACATAGCCCTTGGCTTGCAGGGTGGCGCGCAGTTCTTCGTGGTTTTCGATGATGCCGTTGTGCACCAGCGCCACCTTGCCCGGCTTGGCGTCGGCTGCGCCCGTGCCGTGGCTGAAGTGTGGGTGCGCGTTGTGCACCGCTGGCGCGCCGTGCGTGGCCCAGCGGGTGTGGGCAATGCCGGTGCCGCCTTCGATGTGGTCGGCGGTGACCTGGTCCATCAGCTCTGCCACGCGCGAGGTGCTGCGGGCGCGCTGCAAGCCGCCAGTTTTGCCGTTCAGGCTGGCCGCGTGCACGGCCACGCCACACGAGTCATAGCCCCGGTATTCAAGCCGTTGCAGGCCTTGCACCAGCACGGGAACGATGTTGCGGGAAGAAACGGCGCCGACGATGCCACACATGGGGTGCTCCTGGGGGTGTTGTTCAAACTGGAGCGATGTTAGGCTTCGGGTTGAAAAATTTCAGATCAATATATGTCAGTATTTTTATAAAAATTTCATCAAACAACCAAGTCAAAATAAAATTTCAAAATATATCCTAAATTTATCGATATAATTTAATTGGGGTCAGACCCCAATTCACTCGAAGCCACTTTATGTACGCCATGCCACTCGACGCCATCGACCTGCAACTGCTCGACAGCCTGCAGCGCGACGCCAGCGTGAGCAACGTGGCCTTGGCCGACAAGGTCAACGTCTCGCCGCCTACCTGCCTGCGCCGCGTCAAGCGCCTGGTCGAAGGCGGCTGGATTGAGCGGCAAATCGCCGTGCTCAATGCGGACCAACTGGGCGCCGCTCTGGGCCATGGCCTCACGGCACTGGTGGAGGTGTCGCTGGACCAACAAGGCGCCGAACACCTCAATGCCTTTGAAGCCCGCGCCATCGCCCACGACGCGGTGCAGCAATGCTGGCGCGTCTCACCCGGCCCCGACTTCATGCTGGTCGTGCAGGCCACCGACATGCCGCACTACCTGAGCATCAGCCAGGCTCTGTTCACACAAGACGCCAACGTGCGCAATGTCAAAGCCTTCTTCTCGACCAAACGCGCCAAGTTCACCACCACCTGGCCTGTTTTGGATCGCCGCATCGCAGGCGCGTCCAGATGAGGTCCCTGCCGGTCATGTGCAAACGCAGCGACGGACCCACCCGATGAATCAGCGTTCGCCCAGAGACTGACTGAAGGTTTTGACGATCGGTTTGGTCAGGTATTGGAAGACGGTGCGTTGGCCGGTTTTGACTTCGATGGTGGCCGTCATGCCGGGTTGGATTTCGAGCTTTTCGTTGGGGCGCCCACTGAACTGGCGGCCGGTGGTGCGCACTTGGGCGCGGTAATACGGCTGTTCGCCCTGGCGCAGGTCTTCACTCAGAGTGTCGGCGCTGATGTAGGTGAGCTTGCCTGAGAGTTCGCCGTAGACGGTGTAGTCGTAGGCGTCGATCTTGACGCGCACGTCTTGCCCGGGTTTGAGGAAGGCGATGTCGGCGGGCGAGACTTTGGCCTGGATGACGAGGTCGTCTTCGAGCGGGACGATTTGCATGACTTCTTCACCGGGGCGGATCACGCCGCCCAGGGTGGTGATGCGCACGTTTTTGACGACGCCGTGCACGGGGGCACGCAGCTCGGTCAGCTCCAGCTGGCTTTTGCGTTGGGCCATGTTTTGCTGCACACCGGCCAGGTCTTCTTGGGCTTTGCCCAGCTCGGCTTGGGCGTCCTGAAAGTATTTGTTGCGCTTGTTGGTGGCTTGCGATTTGAGCTCGGCCACTTGGCGTTGCAGGCGCAGGATGTCGGTTTGGCTGACGTCGCCGGTTTTGAGCAGGGGCTGCGTCATGGCGAGTTCTTTGTCGACCAGCGCGATCATGCCGTCGAGCGCTGCGATGTCTTCACGGATGGCGGCTTGGCGCTTTTTGAAGAGCATGCCTTGGCTTTGCGTGAAGTCGGGGTAGTCTTTGAGCTCGGGCGGGAATTTCAGCTCGGTGCCCAGCACTTCGGCTTGCAGGCGGGCCACGGTGGCGGCCAGGCCTGCGGCTTTGGCGCGGGCTTCGAGGTAGCTGGTTTCAAAGCGGGTTTTTTCGAACTGCAACAAGACCTGCCCGGCCTCGACGGTGTCGCCTTCTTTGACCAGCAGGTCGGCGATGGTGCCGCCTTCTTGTGATTGGATGATTTGCGTGCGCGAGCTGGCAATGACCGAGCCGGGGGCGCGGGTGATTTGGTCCAGGCTGGCCCACAGCGACCACAGCACAAAGATGAGCAAGGTGAAGAAGGTGATCCAGACGGTGAGGCGCAGGCCGCCGACCTTGAAGGGCGCTGCGGGTGCGAAGCGCGGATGGGTATCGGAGGTGCGGTGTTTGAAGACCCAGAACAGATTCATGCTTTGGCCTCGGCGGGGGCGGATGGGTGGGGTTCGGTGGTGACAGTGGCTGTGCCGCGCAGGCGGGCGAGCACGGCGTCACGCGGGCCGTCGAGCACGATGCGGCCTTTGTCGACCACGATGACGCGGCTGACATAGGCCAGCAGTGCGGGCTTGTGGGTGACCACGACCAGCAGCGACTCGGGGGCGAGTTCGTTGAAGAGGTGGTGCATGACGCGGTTTTCGAGTTGCGCGTCCATGGAGGCGGTGGGCTCGTCGAGCAGCATGATGCGCGGTTGCTGCAGCAGCATGCGGGTGATGCCCACCAGTTGGCGTTGGCCGCCCGAGAGGCCTTTGCCACCTTCGGAGATTTCCAGCTCCATGCCCTTGGGGTGGCCCTGAATGACCAGGTCCAGACCGGTCATGGCGGCGGCGCGCAGGATTTGGCTGTCGCTGGGCGATGGCATGCCGAGCGTGAGGTTTTCTCGCAGGGTGCCTTGGAACAGGCGCACGTCTTGCGGCAGGTAGCCCATGTGTTCGCGCACAAATTCGGGGGCCAGTTGGGTCACATCCACGTTGTCCAGAAACACATGGCCTGCGCTGGGTTTGTACAGGCCCGACAAGATCTTGATGAGGGTGGATTTGCCGGAGCCCACCGAGCCGAGGATGGCTACGCGTTCGCCGGGCGCAAAGGCCATGGCGGGCACTTCCAGGATGGGCTGCTTTTCGCTGTAGGCAAAACCGACTTTTTCGAGGCGCAGCTGGCCTTGGCAGCTTTGCGGCACGACCAGGCGGGTTCGGGGTCGCGGTCGCTGGGCATGGCCATGATGCCGTCCAGGCCTTTGAGGGCGATTTGCGCGTGCTTCCATTGCACGATGAGGCCAGGAAACTGCGCCAGCGGCGACAGGGCGCGACCGCTGATGATGGTGCAGGCGATCAGGCCGCCCATGGTGAGGTCGCCGATGGTGATGATGTAGGCGCCCATGGTGACCATGCCCACGTAGGTGATTTGCTGCATGACTTGCGTGATGTTGGTCGACAGGGTCGACAGGGCTCGCATGTGCAGCTCGCCTTGGGCAATGGTGGCGGTCAGGTGGCGCCAGCGGTCGAGTTGCTTCCATTCGCCGTTGGCAGCTTTGATGGATTCGATGCCGTCGATGGCTTCGATCAGCAGACCGTTTTTGCGGTTGGATTCGGCCATGTGCAGGCCGGTGTATTTTTCGATCGGCTTGCGAAACGACAGGCCCACCAAGATGGCCAGCGGCACCATGACCAGTGGCACCAGCGCCACTTGCCACGAGATCATGGCGATGACGAGCACGAACAGCAGCGCAAACGGCGCGTCGGCCAGGATGAACAAGGTGGACGAGGTGAGGAAGCTGCGCACCGATTCGAAGTGGCGGATTTGCGAAGCGAAGGTGCCCACGGTGCGGGGGCGTGCGTCCATGCGGATGTCGAGGGCTTTGCCAAAGAAGACGGCGGACAGTTCCTGGTCGATGGCTTTGCAGGCGCGCTCGACCATGTGGGCCCGCACTTGTTTGATGAGCAGCTCCAGCGCAATGGAGATCAGCACACCGACGGTGAGCACCAGCAAGGTGGAATAGCCTTTGCTGGGGACCACCCGGTCGTAGACCTGCATGGAGTACATGGCCGCCAGCAGGCCGATGAAGCTGATGATGAAGGTGGCAAAGACCGCGTCCATGAAGGACGAGCGGTAGCGGCTGAGCGCAAAAATGAACCACTCGCCTGCACTTTTGGGGCCGGTGTGTTGTTCGGTGTCTTGCACCGAGGTGACGTGCAGGGCCAGGATGTGGCCTTTTTCCAGCGCCAGCAGGCTGACTTCGCCGACGCGGCCGGTGTGGTCTTCGGTGGTGCAGCCGCCGTGGCTGAGTTTGCCGCGCAGCATGAGCACTTGGGAGCCGTCTTCGGACACCCAGACCAGCGGGAATTGGCCTTTGCTCAGTTGCAGGGCAGCGACTTCGCTGATGGCGGCCGATGCGAAGTGCACGTTCCACAGCTCGATGGCGCGGTGCTTGCGACTGAGGCTGGCCACATCGACGCCGTCGGCGGTTTGGTGGACCATGCCAAAGCGGTAAGCGGGCACCGAGTGGCCTTGCAGCGCGGCCAGGCGAGAGAGTAAAGCGGCGAGTTCGGGGTCTTGCTGGTAGCTGGGCTGCACAGGGCCCTGGGGGCTGAGGGGTGAAGACGTGTCAGTCATGGAGCGCTGTGAGTTGTTGTGCGCTGATGTCGCCGGTCAGGATCATCAATCGCACTTTGGAAGATTGGTAGCCGAAGCGGGTGTCGGCATCGCTGTAGAGGGCTTGGGTTTTTTCGCGTTGGGCGTTGAGCACGTCGAGCCAGTTTTTGCGGCCGACCTGGTATTGGCGCAAATACGATTCGACGATTTCGGTGGTGCCGGCGAGCAAGGATTGGGAGGGCTCGAGCTGCGCTTGCAGCGCTTGGAGCTCGGACAGGCCAGCGCTGACTTGTGCGGTGAGGTTGCGCTCGAGGGTTTCGAGTTCTTGCTGGGTGGCTTCTTTGCGCGAGACCGCCGCTTGCACGCCGGTGCGTGCACTCAGGCCCGCGCCGGACTGGAACTCGAGGCCCAAGTAGCCTTTGTTGCGGTCGTAGTTGGCGGGCACCAAACCGCCCCAGGTGTGTTGAAAGCCCGCCACCACGGTGGGCCAGACCTGCGCCTTGCTGACATTGATCTGCGCGTCGGCGCTGTCGATTTGCGACAACAGGCGTTTGCGCTGGGCCGAGTGGGCGATGGCGCGCTCGAGCAGCACGCCTTCTGCGGGGGGGGTGAACACGATGTCGGCAGGCGCTTTGAGGGGGCCATTGGGCGAGCCATTCTGGACGCCGTTGAGCGGCACCGTCCATTGCGCCAGGGTGGTGAGCGATGCGTCGAGTTGTTTTTTGATCTGGATGCGTTCGCTGACGGCTTGTTGCAGGCGGGCTTGGGCCAAGGTGGTGTCGGCGGGGGGGCTGATTTGGGCTTCGGTGCGGCGTTGGATCAGGGCCACCAGGCGTTCATGTTCGGTCACATTCAGTGTGGCGCTTTGCAGGCGGCGCTCCAGGCGCAGGGCTTCAAAGAAGGCGGTGGCCGCTTGCGTGAGGGCGTTGAACTCGGCTTCGCGGATGCCGGCTTCGGCGGCGCGCAAATTGGCCTCGGACAGTTCAATGCGCGAACTGAGCTTGCCGCCCGTCCAGAGGGGCTGCTCGACTTTGGCCAGGCTTTGGTTCAGGTTGGTGTCCGAGCGCAGTTGGGTGCTGACGGTGGGAAAGCGCCCCCACTGGGCCGATTCGACATCAAAACCCGCCGCTTGGGCCTGGCTGCGGGCTTGCAAGACGCTGGGGTGCCGGTCGGCACCGATTTCGAGCAGTTGTTTGAGGGTGAAGTCGGCCGCCAGGGCGGGTGAGCTGAGCCCGCCCAGCACGATGGCCCCCAGGCACACCGAGGACGCGATGGATTGGAGTCGGCGCGGCCATGTCGTGCGCGGTGAGGGTGCAGTGGAGGTCATGTATCGCTGGTGGCGGGGGATGCGTGAACTTACCACTTAAATGAATATTAATTTATCTATTTACACGAGATTACAGATTTAATAAAACTAACTTTTGTCGTTTTGAAAGCCAAAAACTGCAAACAGACAACCGCACTTGAACCGATGAGAGAGGACAAACCCCCTCTCGACAAATAGGGGCTTGGCGCTATGATTGACGTTTACGTAAACGTAACACCCATTCAAACGCCTTTCTCGGCCCGGAGACCACCATGACCGACCTTTCCGCAGAATTCAAAGCTTTGGCCAATTACCGCCCCACGAACAAGGTGCGTTTTGTCACGGCGGCCAGCCTGTTTGACGGGCACGATGCGGCCATCAACATCATGCGGCGCATCTTGCAGAGCATGGGCGCCGAGGTGATCCACCTGGGCCACAACCGCTCGGTGGACGAGGTGGTGACCGCCGCGCTGCAAGAAGACGCGCAGGGCATCGCGATCAGCTCTTACCAGGGTGGTCACAACGAATATTTCAGCTACATGGTGGATTTGCTCAAGGCCCGTGGCGGTGAGCACATCAAGGTGTTTGGCGGCGGCGGCGGCGTGATCGTGCCGGCCGAGATCCGCGCCCTGGCCGCAAAAGGCGTGCGCATTTTCAGCCCCGAAGACGGCCAGAAGATGGGCCTGGCCGGGATGATCGGCGAGATGGTCATGCGCTGCGACACGGACGTGAGCCCGCTGGCGCCCAAAGATGTGGCCGCCATTCAGGGTCATGGCGAGATGAACTGGCGCGCGCTGGCCCAGCTGATCACTGCCCTTGAGAACGACAAGGCCGATGCCAAGGTGGTGGCAGCTGTGCGCGAGCAAGCGGCCAAGACCAGCGTGCCAGTGCTGGGCATCACCGGCACCGGCGGTGCGGGCAAGTCCTCGCTGACCGACGAGTTGATTCGCCGCCTGCGTCTGGACCAGGACGACAGCCTGCGTGTGGCGGTGATCTCCATCGACCCCTCACGCCGCAAGAGCGGTGGTGCCTTGTTGGGCGACCGCATCCGCATGAACGCCATCAGCCCTTGGTCGCAAGGCCCACGCGTGTTCATGCGTTCGCTGGCCACGCGTGACTTTGGCTCCGAAATCTCGGCCGCCCTGCCCGACGTGGTGGCGGCCTGCAAGGTGGCGGGCTTTGACCTGATCGTGGTGGAAACGTCGGGCATTGGCCAGGGCGACGCCGCCATCGTGCAGCACGTGGATGTGCCGATGTATGTGATGACGCCCGAGTTTGGCGCGGCCAGCCAGCTCGAAAAAATCGACATGCTGGACTTTGCCGAGTTCGTGGCCATCAACAAATTCGACCGCAAGGGTGCGTCTGACGCGCTGCGCGATGTGGCCAAACAGGTGCAGCGCAACAAGGAAGCCTGGACCGTGCCGACCGAGCAGATGCCGGTGTTTGGCACCATGGCCGCGCGCTTCAACGACGATGGCGTGACCGCGTTGTACCAAGCGCTCAAGGTGCGCTTGATGGCACTGGGCATGAAGGCCACCGAGGGCCGCTTGCCGCTGGTCAGCGTGCGCCACAGCACCCACCAGAACCCGGTGGTGCCCTCAGCGCGCACACGCTACCTGGCTGAAATCAGCGACACCGTGCGTGGCTACAAAAAGCGTGCCATTGCCCAAGCCCGCCTGGCCCGCGAGATACAACAACTGCGCGCCGCAGCCCGCATGCTCGAGGTGGACAAACCCGGCCGCGCACGCGCTGCCGAAGCTGCCATCGACTTGGCCGTGGCCCGTGAAGAGACGCAGGATCCCACCGCCAAGAAGCTGCTGGCCCAGTGGCCCGACATGCAAAAAGCCTACGCGGGCGACGAGTACGTGGTGAAGATCCGCGACAAGGAAATCCGCACCGCGCTGACCA
>NZ_JAOASQ010000070.1 GCF_030158565.1 Limnohabitans sp.
GCGACCGGGAACTTGTCGTCGGTGAGCTTGAGTTCTTGCAGGGCCAGCACATCGGTGGGGTTGGCAGCGAGCCAGTCCAGCACTTGAGGCAAGCGCACCGACAGCGAGTTCACATTCCAGGTCGCGATTTTCATGAAGCAGCGGGTCTCTCAAATGTGCAGGTAAGCCAAAACGCCAACCACCACACCCATGGTGCCTGCGCCGTACATGACGTATTCCAGCCATTTCTTTTTGGACAGCAGGGCAATCGCCGCCATGGCAATGGCCACTTGCAGCACGGTGGTGGCTTGCGCCCAGCGGTGGTGCTGGTGCATTTGCTCGTCAGACTTTTCATCCCAGGCTTTGGCTTCGGCTTCCAGCTTTTCGGCACCGATCTTGATCTCGGCCTTTTCGCCTTTGTAGCGCTTGATTTCTTCCTGGTAGAACTCTTTTTTGGCAGGCGCCAGCTCCATGGCCAGCTCGCTCAGGTTTTGCTTGCTGCTCTTGGCCTGGTAATAGTTCCACTGGTTGGAGGCTTCAGTCTTTTTGATGGCCGCATTGTTTTTGTACAGGCCCGCATTGGCTTGCGTGGCACCGCCCATGTAACCAAACAAGGCACCCACCGTGGCGATCACCGCCGTGAACATGGCGATCGAGCTGGTGTGGCCGTCGCCATGGCCTTGGGCTGCGTGCTCGAGTTCGTGGTCGTGCGGGCCGTGAACGTGAAAACCGTGTCCTGACATGAAAGTCTCCTCAGATGTGGTGTTGGTAGGTGACGAAACTGAAGGGCAAGCCACTGGCCGCCACATGCGATTCGCGCTGGACTTCTTGCCAGCCGGGGCCGAGTGTAGGGGCGAATGCATCCCCCTCGAAATCCTGGTCAATTTCGGTGATGACTGCGGTGCTGGCGTGCGGTTCAGCCTGCGCGTAAATCTCGGCGCCGCCGATCACCCAGGCATCGGTGGCTTCGGGGCACAGTTGCTTGGCTTGTTCAATGGAGCCCGCACGCAAAGCGCCCTCGGCCTGCCAATCGGCCTGGCGCGTGACCACGATGTTGACGCGGCCAGGCAGGGGACGGAACTTGGGCGGCAGCGAATCCCAGGTCTTGCGGCCCATGATCACCGGCTGGCCGAGCGTGGTGCGCTTGAAATGCGCCAGGTCTTCGGGCAGGTGCCAGGGCAGGGTGTTGTTGGCGCCAATCACGCCATTGCGGGCGCGGGCATAAATCAGGTGCAGTTTCATCAAACCGCCACGGGCGCCTTGATGGCCGGGTGGCATTCGTAGCCCAGCACCTCAAAGTCTTCGTATGCGTAGTCGAAGATCGAAGCGGGTTTGCGCTTGATGTTGAGTGTGGGGTAGGCCATGGGTGTGCGGCTCAGCTGCAACTCGACCTGCTCGTGGTGGTTGCTGTAGATGTGGCAATCGCCGCCGGTCCAGATGAAGTCGCCCACATCCATGTCGCACTGCTGGGCCACCATGTGGGTGAGCAGCGCATAGCTGGCGATGTTGAAGGGTACGCCCAGAAAGATGTCGGCACTGCGTTGGTACAGCTGGCAGCTGAGCTTGGGTTTGTCGCCCGCTTTTTGCGGCGGGGCCACATAGAACTGGAAGAACGCATGGCAAGGCATCAGCGCCATTTGGTCCAGCTCGGCCACGTTCCAAGCGCTCACGATGATTCGGCGTGAGTCGGGGTTGTTTTTCAGCGTGTCCATGACCTGCTGCATTTGGTCGATGTGGCCACCACCGGGGGTGGGCCAGCTGCGCCACTGCACGCCATACACGGGGCCCAGCGAGCCGTCCTCGCGCGCCCATTCGTCCCAGATGGTGCAGCCGCGCTCTTGCAGCCACTTCACATTGCTGTCGCCACGCAAAAACCACAGCAGCTCCACGATGATGGCCCGCAAAAACACCTTTTTGGTGGTCACCAGCGGGAAGCCCTCGTTCAGGTCAAACCGCATCTGGTGGCCAAACACGCTGCGCGTGCCGGTGCCGGTGCGGTCGCCTTTTTGCACGCCGGTCGTGTAGACATGGCGCATGAAGTCTTCGTATTGGCTGCGGATGGGGCGGGGGGCTGCGGTGCTCATGGGTGTCAGTTTACGGCATTGGCCCTGAGGGCTTTTGGCGCGGGGTTGGCGCATGCATGAGGTCTTGATAGATGTTTGCCTCATTTAGAAATGATTATTCAGTCGTTTGAGTTTTAAAGGCTGGCTTTCAGAATCCATCCATCGTCAAAAAGACGAAGCCATTTTGAAAGCTTCCCATGAAAACCCAACGCCCATTTTTTCAATTGATCGCCGCTGCGGCCTTGACCCTGGCGGCTGCGTCTGCCCAGGCCCAGGCGGTGTCCTTGCTCAACGTGTCTTACGACCCCACCCGAGAGCTGTACGTCGAGTTCAACCAAGCCTTTGCCAAACACTGGAAGGCCAAGACCGGTCAGGACGTGAACTTCAAGCAGTCGCACGGCGGCTCGGGCAAGCAGGCCCGCTCCATCATCGATGGCCTGGACGCCGATGTGGCCACCTTGGCCCTGGCGGGTGACACCGACGCCCTGCACGACAACGGCAAGCTGATCCCCAAAGACTGGCAAAAGCGCTTGCCGCACAACAGCTCGCCCTACACCTCGACCATCGTGCTGGTGGTGCGCGAGGGCAACCCCAAAGGCATCAAGGACTGGGATGACCTCGTCAAGCCCGGCATCAAGGTGATCACGCCCAACCCCAAAACCTCGGGCGGTGCGCGCTGGAACTACCTGGCCGCTTGGGAATTTGCCAAGCGCAAATTGGGCGGTGACGCCAAAGCCAAAGACTTCGTGGTCGCGCTCTACAAAAACGTGCCCGTGCTCGACACCGGCGCACGAGGTTCCACCATCACCTTTGCTCAGCGCAACCAGGGCGATGTGCTGATCGCCTGGGAAAACGAAGCCTACCTGCTCGAAAAAGAGTTCTCGGCCAAGTTCGACGTGGTCTACCCCTCGCTGTCCATCCTGGCAGAGCCTGCCGTGACCGTGGTCGACAAGAACGTGGACAAGAAAGGCACCCGCGCCGTGGCCCAGGCTTATCTGGAGTACCTGTACAGCGACGAAGGCCAGGACATCGCGGGCAAGAACTTCTACCGCCCCATCTCGCCCAAGGCGCAGGCCAAATACGCCAAACAGTTCCCCAAGCTGAATCTGGTGACGATTGACCAGGCCTTTGGGGGCTGGACCAAAGCGGCCAAAGACCACTTTGCCGATGGCGCGAGCTTCGACCAGATTTACACCAAGAACTGATTCACATCTGCCCAGTCTTCAAATACCGACTGTGCCAGCTCAGTGCTTCATCCAGCAGGTGCGGTGTGTGCAGGCCCGCGCCGCTGTGCTTGGCCCGGTCCATGTAGTCCCGCAGTTGTGGCCTGAAGCTGGGGTGGGCGCAGCGTTCCACGATCAGCGCTGCCCGTTGTGTGGGGGCCAGACCGCGCAGGTCGGCCAAGCCTTGTTCGGTCACGATGATTTGCACATCGTGTTCGGTGTGGTCATGGTGCGAAACCATGGGCACGATGCTGGAGATTTGGCCGCCCTTGGCCACGGAAGGGCTCATGAAAATTGACAAGTAGGCATTGCGCGCAAAGTCGCCCGAACCGCCAATGCCGTTCATGATGCCCGAGCCCATGATGTGGGTGGAGTTGACGTTGCCGTAAATGTCGGCCTCGATCATGGCGTTCATGGCGATCACGCCCAGGCGGCGAATCAGCTCGGGGTGGTTGCTGATTTCTTCCGGGCGCAGCACGATGCGCTGGCGGTAAAAGTCGATGTTCGCGTTGAACTCGGCCAAGGCTGCCGGGCTGAGCGACAAGGCCGTGGCCGATGCAAAGACCAGCTTGCCCGAGCGCAGCATGTCCAGCATGCCGTCTTGCAGCACTTCGGTGTAAGCCGTGAGGTTTTTGAATGGGCCTTGATTGAGCCCGGCCAGCACCGCGTTGGCCGTGTTGCCCACCCCCGATTGCAGCGGCAGCAAGTCTGGCGGCAGGCGACCGGCTTTGACTTCGTGTTGCAAAAAATGAATCAGGTGCCCGGCGATTTGGGCCGACACCTCATTGGGCGCATCAAAGACCGAGTTGCGGTCCGCGTGATCGGTGATGACCACAGCGACCACCTTGGACACATCGCAGTGCAGGTAGGGCGTGCCGATGCGGTCACTGGGGTGGGTCAGGGCAATCGGCTGACGGTGCGGCGGCATGGCCGTGTCGCGCTGAATGTCGTGCATGCCTTCGAGCGCCGGGTTCTGGTGCAGGTTGACTTCCAAAATGATGCGCTGGGCCTGGTCCAGCCAAGTTGGGTTGTTGCCCACCGAGGTGGACGGGATCAAACGCCCATCGGGCAGGATGCCGACCACTTCGACCACGGCCACATCCAGTGGGCCCAGAAAGCCCGCTCGGGCCATGGGGGCCACATGCGACAGGTGCATGTCGGTGTAGCGCATTTGCCCGGCATTGATCAGCTGACGGCACGTCGGGTCGGACTGGTAGGGCAGCCGCATCTGGATGCCATGCGCCTTGGCCAGAACGCCGTCCAACTCGGGTGCGGTCGAGGCGCCGGTCCACAAGTTGATGCTGGCCTGGGTTTGCCCCGCCGCGTGCAGGGCCGTCAGGCGCTCGGCCAAGGCTTGCGGCACGGCTTTGGGGTAACCCGCGCCGGTGAAGCCGCTCATGCCCACATTGGCCCCCACCGGGATCAGCTCGGCCGCTTGGGCGGCAGACATGACCAAGGCGTGGAGGGCGGCATGCCGGATGCGGTCAAGAAAGCTCATGAGGATTCCGAAGAGGGTTGCGTGGCCAAGCCTGGCCAGCACCCTGGTGCTCAGTTTGAACAGGCCACAAAGTCTATCAGTCGCCTGACAAATCAACGGCTTAACCCTTGGTTTTGCGGCGTTTGGCGTGAGTGCCACTGCACAGGGCGGCGCAAGGCGTGTGCGGTGATGTTTTCTTTATGTTGAATAAAGAATAAGCAAACTACAAATGATTCGTTTGTGATTGAACGCAATCTGCCCACAATCGCGCCCTATGTCTTCACAACCCACCATCGTCATCGTGCCCGGTTGGCGCGATTCGGGCCCCGGCCATTGGCAAAGCCTGTGGGCCGAGGCCTTGCCGGGCGCGGTGCGTGTGGTCCAGGACGACTGGATCACGCCGGTGCGCACCGCCTGGGTGGCGTCGATTGCCCGCACCATCCTGGCCCAGCCGGGGCCGGTGGTGGTCGTGGCGCACAGCCTGGGCTGCATTGCCACCACCCATTTGCCGACCGAGGCGGCCCAACGCATTCAAGGCGCTTTGCTGGTGGCCCCAGCCGACCCCGAACGCCGGGGCGTGCTGTCGGACTTTGCCCCTGTGCCCTACCAGCCTTTGCCTTACCGCAGCATTGTGGTGGCCAGCACCAATGACCCGTTTTGCCCCGTGCGCACCGCAGGTGCCTATGCCCGGTCTTGGGGCAGCGAGGTGGTGCGACTGCAAAACGCAGGGCACATCAACATTGAATCCGGCTTTGGCGAATGGCCTTTGGGCCTGGCGCTTTTGCAATCCTTGACCGCATCGCTCTCTTGGAGCGGTACCTCTGAATCTCAATTGGAAACAGCATGAAAAAACTCACACACATCGCATTGGCCGCCACCTTGGCCCTGTCGGGCCTGAGCGCCAGCGCCCAGACCTTGCTCAATGCCTCGTACGACGTGGCGCGTGAGTTCTACAAGGACTACAACGCGGCCTTTGTGGCGAACTACAAAAAGACCACTGGCAAAGACGTCAAGATCGACCAGGCCCACGGCGGCTCCAGTGCGCAAGCGCGTGCGGTCAACGACGGTTTGGACGCCGATGTGGTGACCATGAACACCACCACCGATGTGGACTTTTTGGCCAGCACCGGTGTGGTGGCCAAGGATTGGCAAAAGCGTTTTCCCAACAACGCCTCGCCCACCACATCGACCATGCTGTTCCTCACGCGCAACGGCAACCCCAAAAACATCAAGGACTGGGACGACCTGACCAAGCCCGGCATTCAGGTGATCGTGGTCAACCCCAAGACGGGTGGCAATGGCCGCATGGCTTATCTGGCTGCCTGGGGCTATGTCAAGAAGAAGGGCGGCACCGACGCCCAGGCCGCCGAGTTTGTGGGCAAGCTCTACAAGAACGTGCCGGTCTTGGCCAAGGGCGGTCGTGATGCGACCACCATCTTCTTGCAGCGCAACATCGGCGATGTGCTGGTGACGTTTGAGTCCGAAGTGGTCTCGGTGGACAACGAATTTGGCGCAGGCAAGGTCGATGCGGTGCACCCGTCCATCAGCATCGTGGCCGAAAACCCGGTGGCGGTGGTGGAGCGCACCGTGGCCAAGAAGGGCACGGCCGATCTGGCCAAGGCCTACTTGAACTACCTGTACTCGGACGAAGCGCAAGAGATCGCCGCCAAGCACGCCTTGCGTCCGCGCAACCCGGCCATCTTGAAGAAGTACGCCAACACCTTCAAGCCGATCCAGCTGTTCACCGTGCAAGAGTTGTTTGGCTCTTTGGGCGAAGCGCAAAAAGTCCACTTCAACGATGGCGGTCAGTTCGACAAGCTGTACACCGTCAAATAAGTCTTTCCATCCATGACCGCATTGCCTGAGAAGGCGCTCGCCAAGCGGCGAGCGCCAGCCAAAGTGTTGCCCGGGTTCAACCTGACCCTGGGTTTCACGATCTTTTATCTGAGCTTGATCGTGCTGATTCCCTTGTCGGCGCTGTTTTTCAAAACCTTCACCCTGACCTGGGACCAGTTCTGGGCCGCTGTGACCGGCCCGCGTGTGATGGCGTCTTACCGCCTGACCTTTGGCGCGTCCCTGATCGCGGCGCTGGTCAATGTGGTGTTTGGCTTGCTGGTGGCTTGGGTGCTGGTGCGCTACAACTTCTTTGGCAAAAAGATTGTGGACGCGCTGGTGGACTTGCCTTTTGCGCTGCCCACCGCGGTGGCGGGCATCTCGCTCACGGCCCTGTTGGCGGGCAACGGCTGGGTGGGGCAGTACCTGGAGCCCTTGGGCATTCAGCTGGCCTTCAACCCCAACGGCGTGGTCATCGCGCTGATCTTCATTGGCCTGCCTTTTGTGGTGCGCACGGTACAGCCGATTTTGGAAGACGCCGAAAAAGAACTCGAAGAAGCCGCGACCTGCTTGGGCGCCACGCGCTGGCAGACCTTCACCAAGGTGATTTTTCCGTCGATTGCGCCTGCCTTGCTCACCGGCTTTGCCATGGCCTTTGCGCGGGCGATTGGTGAATACGGCTCGGTGATTTTCATCGCGGGCAACATGCCCATGATTTCCGAGATCACGCCGCTGATCATCATCGGCAAGCTGGAGCAGTACGACTATGCCGGTGCCACCGCCGTGGCCTTGGTGATGCTGGTGTTTTCGTTCATCTTGCTGCTCATCATCAATGCCTTGCAGGCTTGGCAACGCCGCCACACAGGAGCCCCCGCATGAGCGCCGCTGCTTTGAAACCTTCTGCTCGCCGTGCCCAGGCCGGCACCACCGAGCCCGCATGGGTGCGCTACACCTTGATTGGTGTGGCGCTGACCTTCATGTTCCTGTTTCTGGTCTTGCCCTTGGCGGCGGTGTTCACCGAAGCCTTGCGCAAGGGCTTGGGCGCTTACTTTGAAGCCTTGCAAGAGCCCGATGCCTGGTCGGCGATCCGCCTGACTTTGATCACGGCTGCGATTGCGGTGCCGCTGAACCTGGTGTTCGGCGTGTGCGCCGCTTGGGCGATTGCCAAGTACGAGTTCAAGGGCAAAGCCTTTTTGACCACGCTGGTGGACTTACCGTTCTCGGTCTCGCCTGTGGTGGCGGGCTTGATCTATGTGCTGATGTTTGGCGCGCAGGGCTGGATTGGCCCCTGGCTGCAGGCCCACGACATCAAGATCGTGTTCGCCGTGCCGGGCATCGTGCTGGCCACGGTGTTCGTGACCTTCCCGTTCATCGCCCGCGAGCTGATTCCGCTCATGCAGGCGCAAGGCAACGACGAAGAGCAGGCCGCCATCGTGCTGGGCGCCACCGGTTGGCAGACCTTTTGGTACGTCACGCTGCCCAACATCAAGTGGGGCTTGATTTACGGCGTGATCTTGTGCAATGCGCGGGCCATGGGCGAGTTTGGCGCGGTGTCGGTGGTGTCGGGCCACATCCGTGGCCAGACCAACACCATGCCGCTGCATGTGGAGATTTTGTACAACGAGTACCAGTCTGTGGCCGCCTTTGCCGTGGCTTCGCTGCTGGCCTTGCTGGCGCTGGTCACCTTGGTCATCAAGTCGGTGATCGAGTGGCGTCATGAGCAAGAGCTGAAAGCCGCTGCCGACATCCCGCCTGAGCGTCCTGTCACGCCGACCCCTGACGCCCTCGTCTGAAACTGACGGAAAGCATTTGAATCATGAGCATCGAAATCCGCAACGTCCATAAACAGTTTGGCGACTTCACTGCGCTGAACAACGTCAGCCTCGACATCGAATCGGGCGAACTCGTCGCCTTGCTGGGGCCATCCGGCTGCGGCAAGACCACCTTGCTGCGCATCATCGCGGGCCTGGAGACGGCCGACCAGGGCACCATCGCCTTCAGCGGCGAAGACACCACGCATGTGCATGTGCGCGAGCGCCAGGTGGGCTTTGTGTTCCAGCACTACGCCTTGTTCCGCCACATGACGGTGTTCGAGAATGTGGCCTTTGGCCTGCGCGTCAAACCGCGCAAAGAGCGCCCCAGCGAATCCGAAATCAAACGCAAGGTGCACGAGTTGCTGGGCTTGGTGCAGCTCGATTGGCTGGCCGACCGTTACCCCTCGCAGTTGTCGGGCGGACAGCGCCAACGCATTGCGCTGGCCCGAGCCTTGGCCGTGGAGCCCAAAGTGCTGTTGCTCGACGAGCCCTTTGGTGCGCTGGACGCCAAGGTGCGCAAGGAACTGCGCCGCTGGCTGCGTCGCCTGCACGATGAGCTGCACGTAACCAGCATTTTTGTGACGCACGACCAGGAAGAAGCCTTGGAAGTGGCCGACCGCGTGGTGCTGATGAACAAGGGCAACATCGAGCAGATCGGCTCGCCGCAAGACGTGTGGGACCACCCCGCCAGCCCCTTTGTGTATGGCTTTTTGGGCGATGTGAACCTGTTCCATGGCCGCGCCCACGAAGGCGAGATGCTGATCGGTGCCGACCAGCACGCCGTGCGCCTGGACAGCCCCGAGCATGGCTTGGTGCAGGATGCCAAGGCTTTTGCCTATGTGCGCCCGCACGACCTGGATGTGGCCCGCTACACGCCTGGTGGCGTGAATGCCGGCATCGTGGCCAAGCTGACCCGCGCCATTGTGGTGGGGCCGGTGGCACGGCTGGAGCTGGAACCGGTGGAGAGCCACTTCGGCAAGGACGCGATCATCGAAGCGCAGTTGTCGGCCTCGCAATACCGCCAGCAAGACTTCAAGGAAGGCGAGACCCTGGTGCTGACGCCCCGCAAGGCGAGGGTGTTCGTGGAGGTCTGACTGAGCCCAAGCGCCGTGCCTCTGCAGCGCATGAAGCGCCGCAGACGGCAGACCCTCAAGGCCGGGCCAGCACGCGACCCGGGTTCAGCAGGTTCTGTGGGTCCAGCGCTTGCTTGACGGCGCGCATCATGGCCAGGGCCGTGGGGTCTTTGTAGTCGGGCAGTTTGCCCACTTTGAGCTCGCCCACGCCATGTTCGGCGCTGATGGATCCGTCGAATTTGAGCACCTGGTCAAACACCAGGGTGTTCACGCGCTCTTCGTTGTCACGCAAAAAGGCCTTGCCATCCACGCCTTCGGGGGCTTGCACGTTGTAGTGCAGGTTGCCGTCGCCCAGGTGGCCAAAGTCCACCATGCGCACGCCGGGCACTTCACGCGCCAGCAGGGCGTCGGTCTCCGCCACAAAGGCCGGGATGCGCGAGACCGGGATGCTGATGTCGTGCTTGATGTTCAGGCCCTCGGTAGCCTGCGCCAAGGTGATGCTTTCGCGGATGTGCCACAGGCCACGCGCTTGGGTCAGGTTCTCGGCCACCACGGCATCGCTCACGCAACCTGCCTCCAGAGCGGCTTCGAGCAAGGCTTCGAACTGAGCACGCGCATGGGCTTCGTTTTCGCTGTCGGAGTTTTCCAGCAGCACGCACCAGGGCGTGTCTTTCCACAGCGGCACGCGCAGTTGCGGGTAATGCTTGTCCACCAAGCCCAGCGCAAACTGGCCCATGACCTCAAAGCCTGTCAGGCCCGGGCCCAGGCGCTGGTGGGCCAGGCCCAGCAGCTGCACGGCCGCTTCCATGCTCGGCACGGCGGCCCAAGCGGTCAGCTGCGCAGCGGGCAGGGGGTAGAGCTTCATGGTGGCGGCGCAGATGATGCCCAGCGTGCCTTCGCTGCCGATCATCAGATTGCGCAGGTCATAACCGGTGTTGTCTTTGCGCAGCCCGGTCAGGCCGTTCCAAATCTCGCCTTGGGCGGTCACCACTTCCAGGCCCAGGCACAGCTCGCGGGTGTTGCCGTAGCGCACGACTTGTGTGCCGCCTGCGTTGGTGCCCAGGTTGCCGCCAATCGTGCAGCTGCCCTCGGCGCCCAGGCTCAAAGGGAACAGAAAGCCAGCACCTTCGGCTGCGGCTTGCAGGTTTTGCAGCACGCAACCGGCTTCTACCGTGATGGTCAGGTTGGCCGGGTCGATGGCGCGCACCGCGTTCATGCGGGTCATGCTCAGCACGATCTGCGTGCCCGAATCGTCCGGCACGCCGCCCACCACCAGGCCGGTGTTGCCGCCTTGCGGCACGATGGGCGTGCCCGCTGCCGCGCAGGCCTTGACCACAGCGGCCACTTCCGGCGTGCTGCCGGGGCGCACCACGGCAAGCGCACGGCCTTTGACGCGTTTGCGCCAGTCTTGCTCCCAAGGGCTCAGGTCGGCACCGGGATCGTCATGTGTGATGACGTTGGCTGTGCCGCAGATCTGGCGCAGTTGGGCGATGAGGGCTTGGCGGGGCAGGTCGTTCATGTTCAGGTCAGCCCGTGGCTGCAGCAGAGAAAACTCAATCTTTGGGCACGGGCACAAAGTTGCCCGTCGCCTTGGCGGCTTTGATCCGGATGCGCACATGCAGGGCGCAGGCCACAAACAGGCTGGAACACAGCAGCACTTGCAGCAGGGCCAGGCCGTTGGACGGCCATTTGTCGCCCCAGGCACGCACAGCGCCTTCGGTGAAATACAGCCAAACCAGCAGGCTCACCCAGCGGTAGGTGTACATGCGGTGCTTGAGCAAACCCGCCAGCGGCAGGCACAAAGGCAGCACCTTGATGGCCCACCAAGAGCCGCCCGGGCGCAGCGGCGCGAGCCACAACTCCCAGGCCAAGCCCACCAAAATCAGGCCGAGCAAACTGCCCACGGCAAGCCAGCGCGTGAAATTCACGCCAGAGGGGATATTGTCAGTATTTGTGTTCATGGCGGTGGCATCATACCGGTCATGAAATCCCTTCCTCCCGTGCAGACATGGCGCGAACATTTCCGCGCTTGGTGGCAAGAGCTGACCGAGCTGCCCTGGCGCCAGATGTTGAGCGTTTTGGCCCAGCGTTTTCGCGATGCGCGCCTGGGCGTGAGCGCCAGTTCGCTGACCTTCACGACCGTGCTGGCCTTGGTGCCTTTGTTTGTGGTGGGCCTGTCGGTGTTTGCCGCCTTCCCGATGTTTGGCAAGTTCCAGGACACGATCCAGCGTTGGCTGATCGACAGCCTGATGCCCGAGAGCATTTCTCGGCAGGTGCTCAGTTACCTCACGCAGTTCTCGCGCAAGGCCAGTCGGCTGGGTGCCGTGGGCTTGGTGGCGGTACTCATGTCTGCGGTCGCTTTGATGGTCACGATCGAGCGCACGCTGGGGCAGATCTGGCGCATCGACCGCCAGCGCCCCTTGGCGCAGCGGGTCTTGCTGTACTGGGCGGCCATCACCTTGGGCCCCTTGTTTCTGGGCGCCAGTCTGGCCATCACTTCGTATGTGGTCACGGCTTCGCAGGACGTGGTGAACGTCTTGCCCGGCATCGTGCGCGGCTTGCTCGACGGTGTGGAGTTCTTCTTGCTGGTCGCTTGCGTGAGTGGCTTGTATTTTTACGTGCCCAACACCCGGGTGCAGTGGCGCCACGCCCTGACGGCCGGTTTTTTGGTGGCCGGCGGGATTGAGGTGGCCAAGAAATTGCTGGCGGTTTACCTGACGCAGTTTCCGACCTATTCGGTGATCTATGGCGCGTTTGCGGCGGTGCCGATTTTGCTGGTCTGGATTTATGTGATGTGGGTCATCGTGCTGCTGGGGGCCGTGATTGCCGCCAGCATGCCCGAGGTGCGCAGGCAACATTTGCGCCAGCCCGATGGGGCGGGCTGGGCCTTCCGCGTGGCGCTGGAGGTGATTTCGGCGTTGAACGCCACCCGCCAAAGTGCGCCGCATGGCATGACGGCCGAGGCCTTGAGCGTGCAATTGCGTTTGGATGCACGCGAGGTGGCTTCGGTGCTGGAAGTCTTGCGGGGTCTGGATTGGTTGGGCTTGCTGCGCGACGATGGCGGCCCGCAAGCATCGCGCTATGTCTTGCTCATCAACCCGGCTCTGACGCCATCGGGGCCTTTGGCCAACCGCTTGCTGGTCTTGCGCGAAGCGGCGTCTTACCCGTTCTGGATGGCGACAGGGCTGGACCAGATGGCTTTGTCTGCACTGTTGCCGCTGCCGTCGAGTGCGCAGAACTGAGGGGCATGTCGGCGGCTTCAGCCCCGACAGCATGGAGCTGTCTTCAGAACGGGATGCGCCCCGTCCAGATGTCCTTGTACATGACCCAGTCGCCCATGAAGCTGTAGAGCGGCCGCTTGAAGCTGGCCGGTTTGTTCTTCTCGAACACAAAGTGCCCGACCCAGGCGCAGCCGTAGCCGCACAGCAAGCCGTATACAAAGTACTGCGGCTTGCCGGTGATCGCGAGCATGGCCAGGCACAACAAGGACAGCGTGCTGCCCACAAAGTGCAGGCGGCGGCAGGTGCGGTTGTTGTGCTCGCTCAAATAGAACGGGTAGAACTCGGCAAAGCTGTTGTGGGTCATGTGGGGTCTCCGGGGTGTTTTTTATCGGGTGCTGAAGGGCGCGCTCAAGAACCCACGAAAGCGGGCGCGGCCACCGCGTTCGGGATCGCTTTGGAGCCGGTACTCGGGAAAGCGCCGCAAAAAGCGGCCAATCGCAATGCGGCCTTCCAGCCGCGCCAGGCTCAGGCCCGCGCACTGGTGCACACCAAAGCCAAAGGCCAGGTGTTTGTTGCCGGTGCGGCGCAGGTCCAGTTGCTCGGGGTTCTCGTACACGGCGGGGTCGCGGTTGGCCGCGCCGATGCACAGCGTGACCAGCGCGCCTTCGGGCAGGTCCACGCCGTTGACCTGTGTGGCCTGCAAGGCGCGGCGGTTGCCCAGTTGGTTGGACGATTCAAAGCGCAAAAACTCGTCCACCGCCAAACCCAGAATGTGCTCCTCGGCTGCTTCGTCGGGCGCTTGCTGCAGGTCCGACAAGAGGCGCATGCGTTGATCGGGCCACTCTTGCAGGCTGATGAGCGCGTTGCCGATCAGGTTGGTGGTGGTCTCGTGCCCGGCGTTGAGCAGGAAGACGCAGTTTTGCAAGAGTTCCACTTCGCTCAGGGCGTCGCCATTTTCCTCACCCTGGATCAAGCGCGTCAGCACGTCGTGCTCGGGGTCGCCCGGGTGCTGGCGGCGCTGGGCCACCAAGTCGCGCAGATAAGCCAGAAACTCGTTCACGCTGCGGTTGCCCAGCGCTTCTTGTTCAGGTGTCAGAGACGGCTCCAGCGCACCCAAAATGGCCAGCGACCAGCCGCGCAAGGGTTCGCGGTCGGCATGCGGCACATCCAGCAGGTTGCCGATGATCTCGACCGGAATGGCGGAGGCAAAGTCCTCGATCAGGTCGCCACCACCTTGGGCCTCGATCTTGTCCAGCAGGCTGTCCACCAAGGTCACGAGGCCGGGCTCCATGGCCTCGATGGCGCGGCGGGTGAGGGCGCCCATGATCAGGCGGCGCACCCGCGTGTGCAGCGGCGGGTCGTTGAAGACCAGGCTGTTCGTGTGGTGCTCGAACAGCGGCGCCACACCGCCCGCCGTCGTGTAGGGCGGCTCGTTGTAGGGTGCGTGGTTGTATTTGGGGCCGAACTCGACTTGTTTGTCAGAGCTGAAGACTTTGGCGTCGCGGTAAACGGCCACCAGATCGGCGTGGCGCGTCAGAAAATAAGACCCATCGGGCATGCGCTTGAAAGGCTCGGCCTCGCGCAGTGCGGCATACACCGGGTAGGGGTTGTCCAAGAAATCGCGGGGCAGGGCACGCAGGTCCAGCGTGCGGGCGATCTCTTGCGCCCGTTCGGGCGACAGCGGTGGGGTGATGCTCATGGCTTGAGGAAATCTTTCAGGGCTTGCAGCACGCCTTCGGGCGCTTCGGTCATCAGCGAGTGGCCCGCAGGCAGTTGCGCCACGGTGGGTTGGGCGCACAGCTGGATCAGGCTTTGCGCGGCTTTGGCGGGTGTCATTTGGTCGGCGCTGCCCAGCACAAACAAGGTGGGGCAAGTCACTTGGGGCATGGCCGCTTCCGCCCCCACGTAGTTGTCGCAGGCCTTGAAGCCGGTGTGGAACACGTTGATTTGCGTGTTGCTGGCCAGCACGCGGCGCATGAGCGCTTTACTGCCGCCATACAGCCAAGTGCCCGGGCCCAGGGCCGAAGGTGGTGGGGCCAGTGTGGAGTGCGAAAACGCATTGACCATGTCGATGGCCTTGAACGGGGCGCTGACCGACAAGTCGAGCAGGGCGGGCGAGACGCGCATCGGGTAGGCCGTGCCGACCATCACCAGGTGGCTCACGCGGCCAGGCGATTTTTGTGCATCGCGTGCGGTGGCCTCGAGCGCAATCAGCGAGCCAAAGCTGTGGCCGATCAGCGCGGCTTTTTCAATCTTCAACGCGTCCAGCAAAGCGATGACGGTGTCGGCCGCTTCTTCGACGCTTTGCGGCGGTGTGCCTGCGCTTTTGCAGTGGCCCGGCAGGTCAATCGCCAGCACGTTCCAGCCGTGGTGGGCCAGATACCGTGTTTGCAAAATCCAGACGCTGTGGTCATTGAGCACGCCGTGGATGAAGACGGCGGTCGGCTGCGCGGGGTTGAAGTCTTTGCCGCCGGTGTAGGCGTAGAGGGTGTGTGTGGGTAAAGAGATGATCATGACTTGCCGTCCAAGTGATGAAAGCGGTCTTTCGGGCGCAGAGCTGCGAGCAGGTTGTCACCCCGGACTTGATCCGGGGTCCATGGATTCCCGCGTTCGCGAGAATGACACTTGGGGGTGTTGTGGGTGTGACCAATCGCGGTGAAACCGCCATGATGACTTGGAGCGATGGTCATGCGGCTTTCTCCGCAGCCTTCAGGGCTTTTTTGAGGTCGTCGATCAAATCGTCGGGGTCTTCCAGGCCAATGGACAGGCGGATGGTGCCGGGGCCGATGCCGCTGGCCGCCAGTGCCTCGTCGCTCATGCGGAAGTGCGTGGTGCTGGCCGGGTGGATCACCAGGCTGCGGCAGTCGCCCACATTGGCCAGGTGGCTGAAGACCTTGAGGGTCTCGATGAACTTTTGGCCTTGGGTACGGCTGCCCTTGATGTCGAAGCTGAACACCGAGCCTGCGCCGCGTGGCAGCAGTTGCTGGGCCAGCTTGTGGGAGGGGTGGCTTTCCAGCATGGGGTGGCCCACGCGGCTGACCAGCGGGTGTGCGGCCAAGAACTCGACCACCTTTTCGGTGTTGCCCATGTGGCGGGCCATGCGCAAGGGCAGGGTTTCGATGCCTTGCAAAATCAGCCAGGCGGTGTGCGGGCTCATGCAGGCCCCAAAGTCGCGCAGGGCTTCGCGTCGGGCGCGCAGCAAAAAGGCGCCCACGGTGCTTTCTTCGCTGAAGACCATGTTGTGAAAGCCTTCGTAGGCTTGGCTCAGCTCGGCGAACTTGCCCGATTTGTCCCAGTCAAAGCTGCCGCCATCGACCACCACGCCGCCCACCACCGTGCCGTGGCCCGACAAAAACTTGGTGGCCGAGTGGTAAACCAGATCGGCCCCGTGGTCGAAGGGCTTGATCAGCCAGGGCGAGGTCAGGGTGGAGTCCACCAGCAGTGGCACGCCGGCTTCGTGGGCGATGGCGCTGATGGCCGGGATGTCCAGCACGTCCAGGCCGGGGTTGCCCACGGTCTCGCCAAAAAACAGCTTGGTATTGGGTTGCACGGCGGTTTTCCAGGCGTCCAGATCGCCAGGTTTGACGAAGGTGGTGCTGATGCCGAATCGGCTCAGGGTGTAGTGCAGCAGGTTGTGTGAGCCCCCATACAAAGCGGTGGAGGCCACGATGTGCGAGCCCGCGCCCATGAGGGTGGCGATGCTCAGGTGCAAGGCCGCCTGGCCGCTGGCGGTGGTGATGGCCCCGATGCCGCCTTCAAGCGCCGAGATGCGTTGCTCCAGCACCGCGTTGGTGGGGTTGCTGATGCGGCTGTAGACATGGCCCGGGCGCTCCAGATTGAACAGGGCCGCCGCTTGGTCGCTCGACTCGAACACGAAGGAGGTGGTCAGGTGGATCGGCACGGCGCGGGCGCCGGTGGCCGGGTCGGGTGCGGCGCCTGCGTGCAGGGCGAGGGTGTCAAATCCGGGGTCGCTGTAACCAGCCATGAAAAGTCTCCGAAAAAGAAAGTGCGCGGCAAGCTTGTTTCGCTACGCTTTGCATCCATTGTGGGCTATATTGATACTCAAATTCACCTCGGTTCGACCCTCAGGAGACACACCATGAAAGTCAGCGACATCCTCCGCGTCAAAGGCAACACCTTGTTCACCGTCAACCCGGATGAACCTCTGGGCACCGCCATGAGTTTCATGGCCGAAAAGGACATTGGCTCCTTGGTCGTGATGGACAAGGGGGCCCTGGCCGGCATGCTGACTTTCCGTGAGGTGATCCAGCGCATCGTCAAAAACGGCGGTCAGGTGGGCAACACCACCGTCAATGACGCCATGGACAGCACGCCCATGACCTGCACCAGCGAAACCGATCTGGACGATGTGCGCCGCATGATGCTGGACCGCCACGCCCGCTACATGCCCGTGATGGACGAGCGCATGCTGATGGGCGTGATCAGCTTTTACGACGTGGCCAAGGCCGTGGTCGATGGCCAGAACTTCGAAAACAAGATGCTCAAGGCCTACATCCGCGATTGGCCAGACGAAGCCAACGCAGAGCCAGGCGTCAAGATCTGAGCTGCCTGATGATCCCAAGGGCCTGACACCGTCGTGGTGTCAGGCCCTTTTTCATGGCGGCGCTGCCATTCGGGGATAATCCCTGCATGAGCGGCAATACCTTCGGAACCCTATTCAACGTCACCAACTTTGGTGAATCCCACGGCCCGGCCATTGGCTGCGTGATCGACGGCTGCCCTCCGGGCTTGCCGCTGAGCGAGGCCGATATCCAGCCCGACCTGGACCGCCGCCGCCCCGGCACCAGCAAATTCGTCACCCAGCGCAACGAGCCCGATGCGGTGCAGATTGTCTCGGGCGTGTACCAGGGCCTGACGACCGGCACCCCGATTTGCCTGCTGATCCAGAACACCGACCAGCGCAGCAAGGACTACGGCGACATCCTGCAGACCTTCCGCCCCGGTCATGCCGATTACACCTACTGGCGCAAATACGGCCTGCGCGACCCGCGTGGCGGTGGCCGCTCTTCGGCACGTTTGACCGCCCCCATGGTGGCTGCGGGTGCTGTCGCCAAGAAGTGGCTCAAGGAAAAACTGGGCACCACCTTTGTCGGCTGCATGACGCAAATCGGCGATGTGCCGATTGGCTTTGAGAGCTGGGACCACGTGCCCAACAACCCGTTTTTTGCCCCGGTGGCCGATGTGTCGGCGCTGGAGGACTACATGAACGCGCTGCGCAAGTCGGGCGATTCCTGCGGTGCTCGCCTGCGTGTGGTGGCGCGTGGCGTGCCGGTGGGCTTGGGCCAGCCGCTGTTTGACAAGATGGACGCCGACATCGCTTACGCCATGATGGGCATCAACGCGGTCAAGGGCGTGGAGATTGGCGCTGGCTTTGGCTGCGTCACGCAAAAGGGCAGTACGGCGGGTGACACGCTCACGCCTGAGGGCTTTGTGGGCAACAACGCAGGCGGCGTGCTCGGCGGTATCAGCACTGGGCAGGACATGGAGGTGTCGATCGCCGTCAAGCCGACCAGCTCGATTTTGATTGCACGCGAGTCGATCGACTCGAACGGCCAGCCGACCGAAGTCATCACCAAGGGCCGCCACGACCCTTGCGTGGGCATCCGCGCCACGCCGATTGCCGAGGCCATGCTGGCGCTGGTGGTCATGGACCATGTCTTGCAGCACCGCGCCCAGTGCGGTGATGTGGTGCACGCCGTGGCCCCGATCGCTGCCGTCAAACCCTGATGCCCGACAGCCGCAAGCAGCTGCTGCCCTTTGCGGCCATGTCGGCCGCGTATTTCGCGCACATCGGGTTTTTCAACCCCTACCTGCCGCTGTGGCTCAAAGAGATGGGCATGGGCCTGCTGGCCATCAGCGTGCTCACCTCGGTGCAGGCGGCCACCCGCTTGTTTGCGCCCTATGCCTGGGGTGCCTTGAGCGACCGCACGGGCGAGCGGGTCAAGCTGCTGCGCCTGGGCGCGGCGGTCGCGTTTGCATCGGCTTGTTTGCTCTGGCTGGACTGGGGGCCGGTGGGCTTGGGCTTGGTCTTGCTGGTCATGTTCACGCACACGAGTTCCATGATGCCCATGAGCGAAGCGGCCATGGCCCACCTGGTCAGCCAGGGTGGGGGCTTTGACGCCAAGCGCTATGGGCGCGTGCGCCTGTGGGGCTCGCTCGGTTTTCTGGTCACCGTGTTTGTCGCCGGGGCCTGGTTCGAGGCCTTTGGCATGCACCACTTTCCGGGCTGGACGGTGTTCAGCCTGGGCGCTGTGTTGCTCAGTGCTTTTTGGTTGCCCGATCTGAAAGAAGCGGCGCATGCCGAGCATGCGCACCTGCCGGTTTGGCCCGTGCTGGGGCAAAAACCGGTGCTCTGGTTTTTTGCGGCGGCGTTTTTCCATGTGCTCTCGCACATCGGCATTTATGTGTTTTTCTCGCTGTACCTGGATTCGTTGGGCTACAGCAAAACCATGATCGGCGTGCTTTGGGCGGTGTCGGTCGCGGTCGAAATCGTGTGGTTTTTCACCCAATCGCGCTGGCTGCCGCGTCTGCCTTTGACAGGCTGGCTGGTGGTGTGCTCGGCGGCCATGGTGCTGCGCATGGTGCTCACCACGGTGTGGGCCGATGTGCTGTGGGTCTTGTTGTTGGCGCAAGCCATCCATGCCCTGACCTTCGCGGCGCACCACACCGCTTGCATCGCCTTGTTGTCGCACCACTTTCCGGGTCGCTTGCGCGGGCGCGGTCAGGCGCTGTACACCGTGATCGCTTATGGTTTCCCAGGCGTTCTGGGGGGCTTGCTGGGCGGTGTGCTCAGTGAGCGCTGGGACTTGCAGTCGGTCTTTTTGGCCAGCGTGCTGACCAGCGGGGTGGCCACGGCTGCGGCGTACAAGGTGTGGCGTTTGCAGCATCCAAAAACGGCTTGGATGCCGACTTGAGCATGGGTCTTTTGCCTGCATTTTTACCCGCTGATTTGCAGCACGCACTGGCGGGTGTACAACGCCATGTCACGCACTGCGACGGTGCCCAGACAGTCTGGCATGCCTGGGGTGATGCCGACAGGCCGGTGGTGGTCTTGCTGCATGGCGGCAGTGGCAGCTGGACGCATTGGGTGCGCAACATCGCGCCTTTGCAGGGCGCAGGCTGGCGCGTGCTGGTGCCTGACTTGCCGGGCTTTGGCGACTCCGATTTGCCGACAGGCTGCAGCGATGTGGATGGTTTGCCCGTGCATTTGCACGCGGGGCTGCAGCAGCTGAAACCAGCAGGCCCTGTGGCCTTGGTGGGTTTTTCGTTTGGGGGCATGACGGCGGCTTTGTGGCTGGCAGCTTTTCCGCAAGATGCGCAGCAGCTGGTGTTGGTGGGAGCGCCCGGCATGGGCTTCGCGGTGCCTGAGCGCATCCCGCTCAAGGGCTGGCGGCATTTGCCCACCCCCGAGGCGCAGGCCCAGGTGCACCGGCACAACCTGATGGCACTCATGCTGCAAACGCCCGAGGCCCTGGACGATCTGGCGCTGAGCTTGCACACGGCCAATGTGCAGCGCGACCGCATGCCGCGCAGGCGTTTGTCATCGACCGACATCGTGGCGCAAACCTTGCCAAAGTTGCAAGCCCGCGTGAGCGCCATCTATGGCGAACACGACGCCTTGTACCGCGGTCGTTTACCCGAGCTACAGGCGGCCATGCAGGGCTGGTCAACCCATTGGGGGCAGTGGCACACCGTGCCCGGGGCCGGGCATTGGGTGCAGTACGAGGCGGCCGATGCTTTCAATACGGCGCTGCTCAGTCAGTTGATGCCTCTTTGAGATAAAATAATTTATTAATTATTTTAAAAAAACTAGTATGTTATTATTCAAAAATGACATACCAAAAACTCCTGACCCTTAGCGCCGTCTGCGCTGTACTCGCTGGCTGTGCAACGGCTTCTAAAGACGTTCCCACTGCCTATATTTCTCCTATGCAGTATCAAGCCTACGAATGCAGCCAACTGTCTGCAGAATCGACACGCTTGCTGCAGCGTGTTAACCAGCTGGGTGGAAGGTTGGATGAAGCTGCGGCCAATGACAAAGCGATTGCCACTGCGGGCGGCTTGTTGTTCTGGCCAGCTCTTTTCGCATTGGGTGGAACCAAGCAGCAGGAAGCAGAATACGGCCGACTCAAGGGCGAATACGATGCGGTACAACAAGCTGCCGTACAGAAAAAGTGCGAAGGAATAGTGCCGGTAAAGCCTGCAATTTCGTCAGAAATCAAAAACTGATTCAAATCACCTTTAAGGACCGCCATGCTGCGTGAGTTGCATGGCGGTTTTGCTTTATTTGAGCCGTGTTCAAAGCGAGGTTGATGCCTTTCTCTGCACCATTTTCATGGTGACGAACAAGGACTTGTGGGCCAATGACGCCATCGTGGATCATTTGCGGCAAGATGCTGACATTTAATCTGTTGCAAAAGCCACCATGACCACCACTTTGAAAATTGATTTCGTCTCTGACATCGCCTGCCCCTGGTGCGCTGTGGGTTTGGGCTCGCTCGAAAAAGCGCTGGAGCGCTTGCAAGGCGAAGTCAAGGCCGAGCTGCATTTTCAGCCGTTTGAATTGAACCCCCAGATGGGCCCCGGCGGCCAGGACCTGGGCGAGCACTTGACCGAGAAATACGGCTCCACGCCCGAGCAGCAGGCGCAGATCCGTCAGGCCATCGCCGCGCGTGGTGCCGAGGTGGGCTTTGAATTCCATCCCGGTGGCCGTGGCCGCGTGTACAACACCTTCGAGGCGCACCGCTTGCTGCACTGGGCTGAGGGCCAAGGAGATGGCCGTCAGCACGCCCTGAAGAAAGCCTTGTTGCGTGCCTACCAAGGTCGCGCTGAATGTGTCGAAGACCCGGAAGTTTTGTTGGCCGCCGTGGCCGAGGCGGGTCTGGATGTCGAGGCTGCGCGGGCCGTTCTGGCCAGCCAGGACAACGCCTTGGCCGTGCGCGAGCGTGAGCAGTTTTATACCCAGGCCGGCATCCGTTCAGTGCCAGCGGTGATCATCAACGACCGCCATTTGATTTCCGGTGGTCAACCCGTCGAGGTGTTTGAACAAGCCTTGCGCCAGATCGCTGCAGGCCAGGTGTCTTGAGCGCAGGTCAGACCGCCATGCCTCGCACACCGGTTTTGTTTGTTTCGCATGGCTCACCCATGTTTGCGCTCAACCCCGGCACCACAGGGCCTGCTTTGACCGCTTGGGTGCAGGCCCATGCGCCAACGCAAGCCTTGAAGGGCATCGTGATCATGTCGCCGCACTGGATGACGCGGGGCATTGGCGTCATGACGACGCCTGAGCCCGAGACTTGGCACGACTTTGGCGGTTTCCCGGATGCGCTGTACCAGCTGCAATACCCGGCCAAGGGCGATCCCGCCTTGGCACGCCAGGTGCTGGATTTGCTGCAGGCCGCCGACTTGCCCTGCGGCGAAGACCCCGAGCGCCCTTATGACCACGGCGCCTGGATTCCCTTGCGCCAGATGTACCCCGATGCCATGGTGCCTGTGGTGCAGGTGTCTTTGCCCGCCTATGTGCCCACCTCGGAAATTTACGCCATCGGTCAGGCCCTGGCGCCACTGCGTGAGCAAGGCATCTTGCTGATCGGCTCGGGCAGCATGACGCACAACCTGCGCGAGCTGCGGCGCGAAGACGGCCCGACCGAGCCTTATGTGACCGACTTTTGCGCTTGGGTGGAGCACACCTTGCACAGCTGCGATCTGAGCGCCATGCTGGACTACCGCGCCCGAGCGCCGGGTGCTGCGCGTGCGCACCCCACGGACGAGCACTTCCTGCCGATCTACTTTGCTTTGGGGGCTGCGGGCTGGGGGCAAAGCCCCGAGGTTTTGCCGCAGTACATCAGCCACGAGGTGATTTACGGATCGCTGTCGATGGATGCTTTCAGTCTGGAGGGATCGCATGCTTGACCGTCGTCAATGGCTGCAGTGGGCCGCAGGTGGCGCTGCCACGGTGTCTGCCCGCTGGGCAGCTGCCCAGACGCCACCTTCTGAGCTTGCCGAGCTTTGGCGCCGGTCGCGCGGGGTGGTGATGCTCCGCCACGCCAGCACCGAGCCCGGCGTGGGCGATCCGCCGGGTTTCACTTTGGGGCAGTGCAGCACCCAGCGCAACTTGAGCGCGCAGGGGCGTGCGCAGTCGCAGGCCATGGGCCGCTGGATGGTGCAGCAGCAACTGCGCCCGGATGCTGTGCTCAGCAGCCAGTGGTGCCGCTGCCGGGACACGGCACAGCTGGCGTTCGGGCGGGCCGAAGATTGGCCTGCGTTGAATTCCACTTTTGCTGGGCAGGGTGAAGCGGCCGCTCAGGAAGAGGCCATGCGGACGCGGCTGCGCCAGATGCCCGATTCCCGCATGGAGGTCTGGGTGACCCACCAAGTCAACATGACCGCCTTGACCGGGGCCTATCCCGACTTGGGTGAAGCCTTTTTGCTGGACCGGCAAGGCCGTTTGCTGGCCCGTGGGCGGATGGCGGCATGAACGATCAGCCCTAGTTGTTTGACGGTGTATTTCGATGGCTCATGCCCGCTGTGTCGGCGCGAGATCGCCATGTACCGCCGCTTGCCCGAGGCCACGGCCATCGCTTGGGTGGACGTGAGTGCCGGAAAAGGCTTGGGCGGCGCGCTCAGCTGCGCGGCGGCCATGGCCCGCTTTCATGTGCGTGACCCCCAAGGACGCTTGTTCAGCGGTGCAGCCGCGTTCTCGCGCATGTGGCGGGTCTTCCCGGGCTGGCGATGGCTGGGCTATGTGTCGGCTTGGCCACCCATGTCCTGGGTTTTCGAGCTGGCTTACCGTTTGTTCTTGCCTTTGCGCCCGAGCTTGCAAAAGTGGGTTCGGCAATGGTCGGGGGAGGGGCGTTTGTGAGCTGCAGCAACCGTTTTTCCAAAGTGGGCACCCTGGTCGCTCTTGCCGCTTTGTGGGTCATGCACACCGCACTGGCGCAGGCCCAGGTGGGCGACAAGGTGGTGCTGCCATTTTTGACCATTGACCGCACGGAGGTCACCATCGCTCAATTTGAGCGTTATGTGCGGGCCACGGGCACCGTCACAAGGGCCGAAAAAGAAGGCGGTGGGTTTGAATACGGTGCAGGTTGGGAGCGCCGCCCGGGCTGGTCATGGCGCAAGCCAGATGGTGTGCCAGCGCGCAGCGACATGCCCGCTGTGCATTTGGATTTTGCCGAGGCCCAGGCTTATTGCCGTTGGGCGGGGGGCCGATTGCCGACGGGCGCTGAATGGCAAAAAGCCGGTTTCACCGAGTCACGCGATGCGCCGCCTGCGCCTTGGCTCCAGGGCCGCACTTACCCTTGGACCACGGGTGACAGCCCGCAAGGGGCCAACACCAGTGACACTGACCCGTGGCCCCGCGCAGCGCCTGCGGGCGCCACGCGCGCAGGGGTCAACGGTTTGTTCGACATGGGCGCCAATGTGTGGGAGTGGACCACCGACACGCAGGGCCCCGCCCGCAGAACGGTGGGCGGCTCCTGGTGGTACGGGTCTTTCAACATGAAGGCCGATGTGGTGGCGTTCAAGCCGGCAGATTTTTACGCGGTGTACATCGGCTTTCGCTGTGTGTACGACCACCAAGCTCCAGCGCCCGGCAAGGACAAGGCGCAGCCATGATGCAGTCTTTGTCTCAAGGCTATCGGGCCCTGGTGTTGGGGGCGAGCGGTGCCATCGGTGGGGCTTTGGTGAACCAGCTGGGGTCAGATCCGCGCTGCCAGCAAGTGCATGCGCTGTCTCGGCAAAGCGATCCGGCATTCGATCTGTTGAACGAGGACAGCATGGCGGTTTGTGCGGCCGCGCTGGCGCACTTGGGGCCGTTTCATTTGGTCATCGATGCCACGGGTGCTTTGATGATCGATGGCCGGGGGCCTGAAAAACGCTTGGACGAGCTGAATGCAGATCATCTGCTGCGGGCCATGCAGCTCAATGCGGTGGGCCCGGCTTTGTTGCTCAAGCATTTCAGTCCCTTGCTGGCTTCGGGCGAACGTGTCATCTGGGCCAAGCTGTCGGCGCGTGTGGGCAGCATCGAAGACAACCGCAAGGGCGGATGGTACGGCTACCGCGCAGCCAAGGCGGCACTGAACATGCTGCTGCAAACGGCGGCCATCGAGATCAGCCGTCGCAGGCCTTTGGCTGTGGTGGCCGCTTTGCAGCCTGGCACGGTGCGTTCGACCTTGAGCCAGCCCTTTGTGGGTGACGATGCGCTGGCGCCCGAGGTCTCGGCCGAGCGTTTGCTGGCGGTGCTCGATGGCTTGCAGTCCAACGGCCGGGCGCAGTTTGTGGATCACCAAGGGCAGACCATTCCCTGGTGAATCGAGGGTGCCAAGTTACCCCCGTGCACTGTGCGTCAAGCTGTGGATAAACCCATGAACAAGCGCTGAAACCCGCATGCCCGTTGGCTCAGCGGAGCATGCCCAATGTTTAAGCAGGTTCACCCAAGCGCTTTGGCGATCTTGTGGCGCGGCACGGTGGTCTTGGGGCACTGGCCCTTGGGCAAGTCAAACCACTGCCGCACATCGGCTTCTACGCCCACCCCGTGCATGAAGTTGTAAATGGCTTTTTTCAGGCCTTGGCCCAAGAGGTCGTGGTCTACGCCTGGCGGCATGGGGGTCGGGTCGACAAAGCCCACATCGTTTTTGGCAAAGGTGCCTTCGGGCAGGGGCAGCAGTTTCACGCCGTAGGTTTCGGGATTCAGCCCCACGGGCGAATGCACGGTGCAGACAAAGCGGTGGAAAAAGCCGCTGTGGATGCAGCCGTTTTCAAACAGCTGGCGCACGTATTCGAGCGCGTCCACCGTGTCCTGCACGGTCTGCGTGGGAAAGCCGTACATCAGGTAGGCATGCACCAGCACACCCGCGTCGGCAAAGCCTTTGGTCACCTGCGCCACTTGTTCGACCGAGACGCCTTTTTTCATCAGGCCCAGCAAGCGGTCGGAGGCGACTTCGAGCCCGCCCGACATGGCAATGCAGCCGCTTTGCGCCAGCAACTCGCACAGCTCGGGGGTGAAGGTTTTCTCGAAGCGGATGTTGCCCCACCAAGAGATTTGCACGCCTCGGCGCAGCAGCTCTTCGGCCAGGGCCTTGAGGGCTTTGGGTGGTGCGGCTTCGTCCACAAAGTGAAAACCGGTCTGGCCGGTTTCGGCCACGATTTGCTCGATGCGGTCCACCAGGGTGCTGGCCTGCGCGGTTTCGTAGCGGCTGATGTAGTCCAGGCTCACGTCGCAAAAGCTGCATTTCTTCCAGTAGCAGCCGTGCGCCACGGTGAGTTTGTTCCAGCGCCCGTCGCTCCACAGCCGGTTCATGGGGTTGAGCATGTCGAGCAGCGACAAATACTTGTGCAGCGGCAGGCCGTCCCAGGTGGGCGTGCCCACGTCTTCAAAAGCGATGTCGGGCTCTTGCAGGTTGATGTACTGCACTTGGCCTGCATCGTTTCGGATGAAAGTTCGCTGCAATCTTTGCAAGCTGCGCTGGCCTTGCAGGTGCTCGATCAGGCTCAGCAGCGGGCGTTCGCCACCGTCCAGCGTGACGTAGTCCACATGGTCGAACACCCGCGCGTCTTTCAGCTCGCGCAGCTCGGTGTTCACAAAGCCGCCGCCCAGGGCAATGCGGATGTGCGGGTGCGAGCGCTTGATGCATTGGGCGATGCGAAATGCCGCATAGACCGAGCCGGGGAAAGGCACAGACAGCAACACCAGCGTGGGCTGCTGGCGCTCAACGGCCTGCAAGGCCAAGCGCTCCAGCGTGGTGTCGATCAAGTTAGGCGGCTCGGCCAATGCTTCGGCCAGCGCATCAAAGCTGGGCTGGCTCGCGGCCAAGCGCTCGGCATAGCGCACGAACTCAAAACCTTCATCCACCGCATCGCGCAACACATCGGCCAGGTCGTTCAGGTACAGCGTGGCCAAGTGCCGTGCGCGGTCGGTCTGGCCCAGGGCGCCAAAAGCCCAGCCAATCGGGTCGCCCGTGCCATCGTCTTCGTAGGCGTCGAGCGCCGCAAAGCGCGGACCTTCGGGCAAAAAGCCCCGGCCTGCGATGCGGTGGCTCAGGGTGCTGTCGCGGCCCTGCAAAAAGGCGATCACCGGGTCGATGCTGACCGCGTAGTCCTTGAAGTGGTCGAGGAAAAAGTTCACCGGGCCCGAGCGGTCTTCGATGGGCAAAGCCAGGGCTGCGTCGCGCAGGTCGGTCAGCCCTTTTTTGTTCAGCAAGGCCAGCACCGTGGCCAGGGCCAGGTCAACTTGTGCCGCATCGAAACCCCGCGAACGCAAAAAACCCGTCAGGTAAGCCGTGGACGGGTAGGGAGTGTTGAGCTGCGTCATCGGCGGGATGAGGCTGAGCACTTTGAACGGGGCGGGGCTGAACATGAAGGGGCCTGGGGCGGATCGGATGGGTGATTATCGGTGTTCAGGCTCAAGGCCTTAACATCGGGGCCATTCGACGCTGGCACGGATGCGCCTTGCCAAGCCCCAGTCCGTGATGTGAGTTCCCCTTGACTGAATCCTCTGCCCCCAATGCTTTGCCTCTGACGGATTTTTCGGGTTTGGCCCTGCGTGCGCCTGACCATGCCAAGCTCAGCCCGGTCCAAAAACGCTTCAACGAACTGCTGGCCAGGATCGAAGTCCTGACCCATCAGGTGCAGCGCCTTCAGGCTTGGTCGGATCGGCACCGGCATGCGCATGTGCAGGCCCTGTACACCGCCGCGCAACAGGCGCGAGAGTTGCGAAAAAGTTTGCTGCTGTTTTTGCACGAGCAATTGCACAGCGCCGATCTGACCGCTCAGCAGCAACGCATGGCTCGCAACAAGCTGCGCAGTTTGATGGACCTGTTGTCACCGCTGGCCGACCCGCAAGTGCAGGCGCTGGCCGATTTGTATGCCGACGACGAAGTCGATCAGGAAGAAGCGCAGGAGCTGGCCGAGGCCGCTGAGCGTGTGCGCGCCAAGATCGAGGCGGCGCTGGGTCAGCCCATCGACAACCCCAGCCAATACCGCACGCCCGAAGCCATGGTGGCCGCGGGCATGCGCCAGTGGCAGCGCCAACAAGAAGCCGACGACGATCGCAAGGCCGCCAAGCGTGCTGCGCGCAAAGCCAAAAACAAACCGGTGGCCGAAAAAGCCGAGGTGCAGCAAACCGATGCCAAAACCGCTTTGCGCACCATATATCGGCAGTTGGCCAGTGCCTTGCACCCGGACCGTGAGCCCGACGAACAAGAGCGCCAACGCAAAACCATTTGGATGAGCGAGGTCAATGCCGCGTATGAAAAAGCCGACCTGAGCACCTTGATGCGTTTGCAAATGCAGGTCACGCAGGTGGACCCACAGGCCAGTGCGCGCATGGCCGATGACAAGCTCCAGGCCATGTGCCTCTTGCTCAAGGAGCAGGTGTCGGCTTTGGAGGACGATTTGGACCAGATGCAGTTTCGTCTGTCACGCGAGCTGTGTATTCCGGTGCGCGCCGATGCCGATGAGGCTGCGATGACCCAGGCGCTGCAGCGCATGCAAGCCGATCAACGTCACGAAGTGGAAAGTCTGGAATCCGATTTGAGGCGGATTGCCCACGAAGCCGAGCTCAAACGCTGGCTCAAAGAGCAGGCGCAGCTGGCCAAAGAAAAAGCCCGCCAGGAACCTGCGGGCTGGTGGGATTGAGCGACGGCCCAGGCATCGCCTTGGGCGCGCCTGATCAGATGATTTTTTGGTAGGCCGCTTCGTCCAGCAGGCTGTCCAGATCGACCAAGTTGGTCAGGCGGGCCTTGAAGAACCACCCTTGGCCCAGTGGGTCCGAGTTGGCCAGCGAAGGATCGGCGCGCAAGGCCTCGTTGACCTCGATGATTTCGCCGCCAGCGGGCATGTGCACGTCTGCGGCGGCCTTGACCGACTCGACCACACCAGCCACGGCCTTGGCGTCAAAAGTGGCACCGATGGCTGGCAGGTCCACGAAAACAATGTCCCCCAGGGTGTCTTGCGCATGGACGGTGATGCCCATGACGGCGATGTCGCCATCGCGTTTCAACCAGGTGTGTTCGTCTGAAAAAAGGAATGACATGAGCGACTCGAATGGGGCTTGAAATCAAGAAACGCCCCGAAGGGCGTTTCGTTTTTTCGATTATAGGCAGTCTTACTTGAAGCCCATCACATGCGGCAACCAATTGGACAAGGCAGGCACAAAGGTCAGCAAGACCAGCACAACGCCATGCGCCCAGAGGAAGGGCTTGAGCTCGCGGGTCAGGTCATTCAGGGGCACCTTGGACACATTTGAGGTGACAAAGAGCAAGCCCCCTACAGGCGGGGTGATCATGCCCAGCGTGAGGTTGTAGATCACCACCATCGCGAAGTGGATCGGATCAATGCCCAGCTTGGCCGCCACGGGCGCCAGAATCGGCACCAGCACCATCACGCCCGGCAGGGGTTCGATGAAGATGCCAAAGATCAGCAGGAAGATGTTGATGACGATCAGGAAGCCCCAGACGCTCAGGTTCATGCCGGAGATCCAATTGGCCACGGTTTGCGGCATGCCTTCGATGGTCAAGATCCAGGCAAACGAGGCCGATGTGCCAATGATCAACAGCACCGATGCGGTCAAAAGCGCGGAGCGCGACAGAATGTCCGGCACAGCCTTCCACTCCAGCGTGCGGTACACGTATTTGCCGCAGATCAGCGCATAGAACACGGCCACCACCGACGCTTCTGTGGGGGTGAACCAGCCGGCGCGCATGCCGCCCAAAATCAGCACGGGCAGCAAGATGGCGGGCAGAGCCTTCCAGGTGGTCGCCAAAATCTCAGCCCCTGTGGGCAATTGGCCGTCACCCTTGTAATTGCGTTGCTTGGAAACGTAAAAGTTGACAAGGCACATGGCTGCTGCGATCAGCAAGCCTGGAATCAAACCCGCAATGAACAGGGCGCCCACCGAGACGTTGTCGTCGGCCAGGGCGTAAATGATCATGATGATCGATGGCGGGATGATCGGGCCCACGATGGCGGTGGACGCCGTGAGCGCGGCGGCGTAGGGTCGGCCGTATCCTGCCTTGTCCATCATGCGGATCAGCATGGAGCCCGGGCCTGCAGCGTCGGCCAATGCCGAGCCTGAAATGCCCGAGAAGAAGGTCAGCGAAACCACGTTGGTGTAACCCAGACCGCCGCGCTTGTGACCCACAAACTGACCAGCGAACTTGAGTAGCACCTCGGTCAGAGAGCCGCCGCTCATCAGCTCGGCAGCCAGAATGAAGAAGGGGACGGCCATGAGCGGGAAGCTGTCCACACCAGTGAAGGTCTCTTTGAGCAGGGCCAGCATGGGGTACGCATCGGACAGCACCAGCGCGGTCACGGTGGACAGGCCCAGCGCAAAGGCCACTGGCACACCAATGGCCAGGTAAATGCAGGCGGAAATCAAGAGAATCAGGCTGGCGCTCATAGGGATGCACTCGCGGTGGCGTCAAAGTGGGCATCGCTCGCGAATTCACGGCGGGCGATGTAGCTGCGCACGATCAGCAGCCAATGGATCAAGGTCATGCCCATGCCCAGTGGCAGGGCCAGGTAAACCCAGGCAAAAGAGATCTGCGTGGCAGGGGTGATTTGGTATTGGGTGCGGTCCATGTATTGGATACCGAACCAGATGGAAAACACGCAAAAAGCGGTCACCAGCAAAGCGATCAGCACGCGCAGCATTTGCGCAGCTTTGGTAGGCATGCCGTCTTGCAAGTTGTCGATGGCGATGTGACCGCCGTAACGCAAGACCGGGCCGCAGCCGATGAAGGTCAACCAGATCATCATGTGGCGGGCTACTTCTTCGGCCCATTCAATCGACTGGCTGGTGGTGTAGCGCAGCACCACGTTGGTGAAAATGATCACCGACATGGCTGCCAGAATCAGGATCAGTGCCCAGCGGTTGAATGCCAGAAAATAGTCTTCGAATTTTTTCATCACGTACCGGCCTTTCAAAGACCATCACCCATCAAAAAGGCCTGTGCCACCTTTGGCAGCACAGGCCCAAATACCCGCAAGAGTTTGTTCAGCGAATTTCCTGGATCTTGCGGATGTTATCAGCACCAAACTCTTTCGAGTATGAGGCATAAGCAGGCACCAGAGCATCGCGGAAGGCTTGGCCGTCCACTTTGCGCACAACAGTCATGCCGTCTTTTTCCAGCTGGGCGATGCCGTTGTTTTCATCTTCGTTGACTTTCTTGCGTTGGGCCACTTTGGCTTTTTGCGCTGCGTCGTAGAAGACCTTTTTGTCTGCATCGCTGAGCTTGTTCATCAAGCGGGGCGATGTGATCAAGAGGCCTGGCGAGTACACGTGCCCTGTCAAGGAGAGGTGTTTTTGCACTTGTGAGAATTTGGAAGCCAGGATCACGGGGATGGGGTTTTCCTGACCATCTACAGTACCTTGCTGCAAAGCGCCGAACACTTCAGGGAAGGCCATGGGCGTTGGCTGGATACCGAAGGTTTTGTAGCCGTCCATGTGCACCTTGTTTTCCATGGTGCGCATCTTCAGGCCCGATGCATCAGCGGGCTTGACGATGGGGCGCTTGCTGTTGGTCATGTGGCGAAAACCATTTTCGGTCCAGGCCAGAGCGATCAAGCCTTTGGAGGGGAACTTGGTCAGGATGTCTTGGCCAATGGGGCCGTCCATGACTTTGCGGGCGTGGTCATAGTCACGGAACAGGAAGGGGATGTCCACGATCTTGACTTCGGGCACGAAGTTGCCGACAGGGCCGGTGGAGGTATTGACCAGATCCAGTGTGCCCAGTTGGACAGCTTCGATCATTTCACGCTCGCCACCCAGCGAACCGCTGGGGAATTGCTGGCACTTGTAGCGACCTTGCGTGCCTTTTTCAATGTCGTCGCAAAAGACCGTGGAGCCCACGGCATAGTGGGACGTTGCCGATGTGGCATAGCCCAGTTTGAGGACTGTTTGTGCAGAAGCGGCGCTCATCAGACCGAGAGCCATGCCCATGCCGATGGCCAATTTGTTCAGTTTCATTGAATGTCTCCAGTTGAAGGGGTGATGCAGTCGAGAAAACTCAACTTGTCATACAACTTTGATTATGGCGACAAGCGGGACAAGGCCAATAAGGGTTTTCTCTTGGTGTGATGCCAAGGTGACGCCCAAGTGGCCCTGCAGGCAAAAAAAAGGAGGCCACGAGGGCCTCCTGGGTTCAATCGAGCCGCATCACATGCCCGAATAGTTCGGTCCGCCGCCACCTTCAGGTGTCACCCACACAATGTTTTGCGTGGGGTCCTTGATGTCGCAAGTCTTGCAGTGCACGCAGTTTTGCGCGTTGATCTGCAGGCGGTCGCTGTTGTCTTCGTTCTTGACGAATTCGTAGACGCCGGCCGGGCAGTAGCGGCTCTCGGGGCCACCGAACTTGGCCAGGTTGATGCTCACGGGCACCGAGGCGTCTTTGAGCGTCAGGTGCGCCGGCTGGTTTTCTTCATGGTTGGTGTTGCTGATGAACACGCTGGAGAGGCGGTCAAAGGTCAGCTTGCCGTCTGGCTTGGGGTAGTCGATCTTGGGGCAATCGGCCGCAGGCTTCAGGTAAGTGTGGTCGGCCTTGTCGCGGCGCAGCGTCCACGGAATGTGGCCGCGCAGCACGAACTGCTCAAAGCCGTTCATCAACGTGGCGACCGTCAGGCCCTTCTTGAACCAAGTCTTGAAGTTGCGCGACTTGTTGAGTTCGGTGTGCAACCAGCTGGCTTCAAAGGCCTCGGGGTAGGCAGTCAGCTCGTCGTGCTGACGGCCTGCCAGCAGCGCGTCGTAGGCAGCTTCGGCGGCCAGCATGCCGGTCTTGATGGCGGCGTGGCTGCCCTTGATGCGGCTGACGTTCAGATAACCGGCATCGCAGCCGACCAGCGCACCACCCGGGAACACAGTCTTGGGCAGGCTCATCAGGCCGCCTGCGGTGATGGCGCGTGCGCCGTAGCCGATGCGCTTGGCGTTGACTTCGCCATTGTCGTTGGTGAAGTACCACTTGATGTTGTTATGGGTCTTCCAGCGCTGGAATTCCTCGAAGGGGCTCAGCCAGGGGTTGGCATAGTCCAGACCCACCACGTAACCGATGGCGATCTTGTTGTCTTCCATGTGGTACATGAACGCGCCGCCGTAGGTGTCGTTGTTCATGGGCCATCCGGCGGTGTGCATCACAAAGCCGGGCGTGTGGCGTGAGGGGTCGATTTCCCAGACTTCCTTGATGCCGATGCCGTAGGTCTGCGGATCGCGGCCTTCGTCGAGTTTGAACTTGGCGATCAGCTGCTTGCCCAAGTGGCCGCGTGCGCCTTCGGCGAACACGGTGTATTTGCCGTGCAGTTCCATGCCCAGCTGGAAGTTTTCGGTCGGTTCGCCGTCTTTGCCCACACCCATGTTGCCGGTGGCCACGCCTTTGACGGAACCGTCGTCGTTGTAGAGCACTTCCGCGGCGGTGAAGCCAGGGAAGATTTCCACGCCGAGGTTTTCCGCCTGCTGGGCCAGCCAGCGCGTGAAGTTGCTCAGGCTGATGATGTAGTTGCCGTGGTTTTGCGCGCATTCGGGCAAGAAGATGCCAGGGGTGCGTGTGGCGCCGGTCTCGGACAAGAAGCTCCAGGCGTCGTCGATCACGGGCTGGTTGAGCGGGGCGCCCAGTTCTTTCCAGTTGGGAAAGAGTTCGGTCAGGGCCTTGGGGTCCATGATGGCGCCCGACAGGATGTGCGCGCCAGGCTCACCGCCTTTTTCCAGCACCACCACCGAGACGTCCTGGCCTTTTTCGGCGGCCAGTTGTTTCAGGCGAATTGCAGTGGACAGGCCGCCAGGGCCGCCGCCGACCACGACCACGTCGTATTCCATGGATTCGCGGGGACCGTAAGTGCTCAAAATTTCTTCGGGGCTCATGAACGTCTCTTGATGAAGTTGTGAATGCAGATGCCCGACGGTCTGTCGGGCGAGTGACTCATTTTATGCGGCTATAGCGCCGTTCCCCCGCACAATGGCGTCACCTGTGGTTTCCACTGAATTGTGCACATTGAAGGAGTTGTCATGGCGTATGAAATCGATTTGTCCGGCCGCGTGGCCTTGGTGACGGGCGCATCCAGCGGTTTGGGCGCCCAGTTTGCCAAAACCCTGGCTGCAGCCGGTGCGGGCGTGGTGCTGGCCAGCCGCCGGGTGGACAAGCTCAAGGATTTGCGCGCCGAGATCGAGGCCGCAGGCGGCAACGCCCATGTGGTGGCGATGGACGTGACCGACAAACACAGCATTGCCGCCGCTGTGGCGCATGCCGAGACCGAGATGGGCAGCATCGACATTCTCGTCAACAACTCGGGCGTGAGCACGACCCAACGCATTCAGGACGTGAGCGAGGAAGATTACGACTTCGTCATGGACACCAATGTGCGCGGTGCGTTCTTTGTGGCGCAAGAGGTGGGTAAACGCATGCTGGCCCGCGCCAAAGGCGCAGCGCCGGGCAGCTTCACGGGCGGGCGCATCATCAACATCGCCTCGATGGCGGGCCTCAAGGTCTTGCCGCAAATCGGCGTGTACTGCATGAGCAAGGCGGCCGTGATCCAGATGACCAAGGCCTTTGCGGTGGAGTGGGGTCGTTTTGGCATCAACGTCAACGCGATTTGCCCCGGTTACATCGACACCGAGATCAACCACCACCACTGGGAAACCGAACAGGGTCAAAAGCTGATCAGCATGCTGCCGCGCAAACGCGTGGGCCAACCGCAAGACTTGGATGCCTTGCTGGTGATGCTCGCAAGCGACCAGAGCCATTTCATCAACGGCGCCGTGATCTCGGCCGATGATGGCTTCGCGGTCTGAGGAGTCGCGCCATGAAATTTGAATTGCCAGAGCACAAAAAACTTGTGCACCAGATGGTGATCCCCATCCGCTGGGGCGACATGGACGCGATGGGCCATGTCAACAACACGGTGTATTTCCGCTACCTGGAAACCATCCGCATCGACTGGTTTGAGGCGATCGGCTGTCAGGTCAACCCGCAAGGGCAGGGGCCCGTGATCGTGAACGCGTTTTGCAATTTCTACAAACAGTTCGAGTACCCCGGCGACATTCTGGCCAAGATGTATGTGAGCGATCCCGGTCGCACCACCTTTGAAAGCTGGTGCACCTTGGAGCGCACCGATCAAGCGGGCGTGGTGTTTGCGGCAGGCGGGGCCACCACGATCTGGGTGGATTTCCCTCAGCAAAAATCGGTGACTTTGCCCGACTGGGTCAAGGCCTTGGTCACGCCTTGAGGCGCTGACGGCTCAGGCTTTGGCGCCCACGGCGGTCCACTGGCTGGCGTGCTCGGTCAGCCAGTCGCTGGCCTGGGTGGGGTGACCCAACTGCATCGGGTGAAAGTCTTTGCGGGTGTATTCCCACACAGGCTTGGCGACACGCCAGACCATGCCGCGCCGACCGAACAGGAACTTGCTGGCAGACCACCATGTAGAGGGTTTGAACAGCGTTTTGTCGTGCCACAGGTTGTTGACCGTTTGGCGAAACACATCGGTGCTGAACTGGATCGTGACGTACCAGAACCAGCGCATGCGCCAAGCGTGGTTGCCGCCCAGACGTTGGTACAGGTCGAAAGCCACGCATTTGTGCTCGGATTCTTCGGCCGCGTGCCAGCGCCACAGGGTTTTGAGGGGTTCTTCGGCGCCCGCAAACCAGTCGCCCGGTTGATCCAGATTTTCCAGGGTCAGGTCGCCAAAAATCGATGTGAAGTGCTCAAAGGCAGCCGTGATGGCCAATTCATGCAGGTGACCCTTGGCGCTTTTGCTGAAGAACTCTTCTCGGCCTTTTTTCAGGCGGCGCTCTGCGCGAGGCCCCCAGTGGTTGACCAAGCCTTGTTTTTCAAGGTGTGCGTTGTACAAGCCGTGCAGGTGGCGGTGCGTGGCCTCTTGGCCGATGAAGCCTTTGGCGACACTTTTGAGGTCGTCGTTTTCGGGGGTGTCGGGCAAGGCTTTGGCGCCGTTTTTCACCGCATCAATGAAAGACTGTTCGCCCACCGGGAAGCTCATTGACAGCGCATTGGTGTACGCCGTCAAAAACGCGTCGCCACCATTCCAGTGGCGCGAAAAGCCTTTGGACAGGTCCACGGTAAGTCTGCGGACGGTCAAGTCGGTGGGGGCCTGTGCGGTGTTGGGTTTGGCTTTGGCTTTGGCTTGCATGGTGTGGTTTTCGTGATCGAGCAGAATATGAGCATTATTCAGCTTTTCGGGCGCTGCACAACTCGCAATCCGCTCAGATATTCTCAAGGCCATTGCCATGCCATCTTCCAGACCCGCCAGCAAGCCACAAGCACCGCCCGCCGGGCGTCGCCAGCCGACGCAGGCACGAGCGCAGCAGACGATTCAAACCCTTTTCAAAGCCGCTGCTCAGATTTTGGACAAGGAAGGCGAGGCCGGTTTGACCACCAACAAGGTGGCTGCCGTCGCCGGTTTTTCGATTGGTACGCTTTACCAGTACTTTCCCAGCAAGGAAATGCTGGTGCGCGCCATGTCCGCGCGCGGGCAAGATCTGGTGTTGCAAGAGCTGGAGGGGTATTTGCGCGAACTGGAAACCTGCGCCGATGTGCAACACATGGATGGCCGTGAACTGTTGGGCAAAGCCATCCACATCTTGTTGCAGGGTTTTGCCAAGGGCAAAGGCCTGAGCCAGACCCTGATCCGACTTGGCTGGACACTGGAGCAACCCGACGAAACCGCCAACGCGGTGCGCCAAGTGGCAGACCGCTTGGCGATCTTTTTCGAGCGGATCGCCCACCCCGCGCTGCAAACCCCCAGCGCCGCGCAGATGTTTGTGCTGACGCGCTCGGTGATCGGGACTTTGCGCAGCGCCAGCCTCGAAAAGTCACCGCTGCTGGGCAGCCCTGCGTTTGAAGATGCACTCACCCAAATGGCCTGGGCCTTGCTGGCCAAGCCAGGTATGGACCCCCGATCAAGTCGGGGGTGACAAGCTTTCAACGTCATGCCCGGTTTGACGGGGTATCCACGCACGCACAAGCGCCCCTTCGATGTCATACCCGGCTTGACCGGGTATCCACGCACGTTTGATGTCATACCCGGCTTGACCGGGTATCCATGTCAGTCGAAGGCCATGCTCGCCGATCTAGTCGCGGGTGACAGCAGGCCCTTCAGGCCGCAGGCTTGACTTTGGGCGCACGCCCCATCAGGTAAAACTCGGGGTTGGGCATCATGCCGCTGAAGCTGGCCATGCGGTTAGACAGCCCAAAGAAAGCGGTGATGGCCGCAATGTCCCAGATGTCTTCGTCGTTGAAGCCGTGCGCGTGCAGGGCGGCAAAGTCGGCGTCTTCCACCTCGTCGGAGTGGTTGCAGACCTTGAGCGCAAAGTCGAGCATGGCGCGCTGGCGCGGTGAGATGTCTGCTTTGCGGTGGTTGATGGCCACCTGGTCAGCCACCAAGGGTTTCTTTTCGTAAATGCGCAAGATGGCGCCGTGTGCCACCACGCAGTACAGGCAATGGTTGGCCGCGCTGGTGGTGGTCACGATCATCTCGCGCTCGCCCTTGGTCAGGCCGCTCTCGCGGCCCACCGACTCGGGCACCATCAGGGCGTCGTGGTAAGCAAAGAAAGCGCGCCACTCGGCCGGGCGGCGTGCAAACGCCAAAAACACATTGGGCACAAAACCCGCTTTTTCCTGGACTTCGAGCACTTTGGCTTTGATGTCTTCGGGCAAATCATTGATTTCGGGGGCGGGGTAGCGTGTTGTCATGGGTGTGCTCGTCAAGGGTTTCAAAATGTTTATGCTTGGCTCATTTTCTACCAAATGGAGTTTCACCATGACTGCTTTGAACACCCCTGTTGCCCATTCAGCGCCGCTTGAATGGCCAACCGACACCGATTTTCAAAACGGCTTGGCCACCCGCAGCCAAGTCGTGGGCACCGATTACGTCGAACGGGCCCTGGGTGGCGCGACCGAGTTCACCCAGCCCATGCAAGAGTTCATCACGCGCAACGCCTGGGGCAATGTCTGGCAGCGTCCGTGGCTTGACCTCAAAACCCGCAGCCTGATCACCGTGGCCATGCTCACGGCCCAAGGCAAACAGCAAGAACTCAAAGCCCACATTCGCGGCGCGCTGACCAATGGTGCCACCCCGGAGGAAATCCGCGAACTCATGCTGCACGCCACCGTTTACTGTGGTTTTCCGACGGCGATTGACGCTTTCCGCTGCGCCACAGAGGTCATCGAGCCCAAGACTTGATGGCTTGAGTAACCTAGGCATCACGCTTGCATTGACGGTTCAGTGCTTTTCCCTCATCTTCGGATAAGGAGACAAAGCATGGAATTTTCAGAACTCATCAAGGCCCGCAAAAGCGTTCGCGGTTACCAGCAAAAACCGGTCCCCCGCGAGGTGATCGAAGAAATCCTCGCGGTGGCCAAATGGTCGCCTTCGTCGATGAACACGCAGCCCTGGCATGTGCATGTGGTCACCGGCGAGCCGCTGGAGCGCATCCGCCGGGGTAACACCGAGAACATGGTCAAGGGCGTGCCGCCCAAGCGCGACTTTCCGATGAAAGAGGCCTACGAGGGCATCCACCGCAAGCGACAGGTGGACATCGCGATCCAGCTCTTCGACGCCATGGGCATCGCGCGCGACGACAAAGAGCGCCGCACCGATTGGGTGATGCGGGGGTTTCGGCAGTTCGATGCGCCTGTGTCCCTGGTGCTGACCTACGACAAATACCTGGAGCCCGCCGCCATCAGCCAGTTTGACCTGGGTGCCTTGTCGCACGCCATCGTGCTGGCTGCCTGGGAGCGGGGCCTGGGCACCGTGATCAACGGCCAGGGCATCATGCAGTCGGCCGTGGTGCGCGAGCATGCGGGCATTCCTGACGACCAGAACATCATGATCTGCATCGCCATGGGCTACCCGGACGAATCCTTTGTGGCCAACACCGTCAAGTCGGTGCGCGAAGACGAAGCCAATTTTGTGCGTTACGTCGGTTTCTGAACCTGTCATTGACCGGGTCGCCATCTTGCGATGGCGGCCTTTTCTTTCCGTCCCTTGGAGCAAAGTCCCCATGAACCTGAGCAAAGAAGAGCTGGCTTTCCGCGACGAAGTGCGCGCCTTTTTGGCGGCCGAGCTGACCGACGAGATCCGCCTGGGCGGGCACCGCACCTCGGGCATTTTTTCGGACTACGAGGTCGGCATCCCGTGGCAGCGGATTTTGGCCAAGCGCGGCTGGGCTGCGCCACACTGGCCTGCAGAGTGGGGCGGCTGCGGCTGGACCCCGCGCCAACACGACATCTTTGCCAGCGAGATGGCGGCGGCCGACGCCCCCAAGGTCTCGCCCCTGGGCCTGGTGATGGCCGCGCCCGTGCTGGTGGCGTTTGGCACGCAGGCCCAAAAAGAGCGCTGGTTGCCCGACATCCGCAACGGCGTGAGCTACTGGTGCCAGGGCTACAGCGAGCCTGGCTCGGGCTCCGACCTGGCTTCGCTGCAATGCCGCGCCCGCCGCGAAGGCAAGGAGTGGGTGATCAACGGCTCCAAAATCTGGACCACCCACGCCCACCGCGCCACGCACATGTTTTGCCTGGTGCGCACCGACAGCAGCGGCAAGCCGCAGCAAGGCATCAGCTTCTTGATGTTCGAGCTGAACAACCCTGGCATCCAGATCCGGCCGATCATCAGCATCTCGGGCGACCACGAATTCAACCAGGTCTTTTTTGACGAAGCCCGCGTGCCTGCTGACGCCCTGATCGGCGAAGAAAATCAGGGCTGGACGATTGCCAAATTCTTGTTGGAGCACGAGCGGGGTGGCTCGTCTGCGCCGTTCTTGCGGGGGCGTCTGGCGCGGCTGCACGAGTCCTTGAGCGAGGCGTTTGTATCAGGACACGCAGACTCCGAGCGTGAAGACATCGCCTTGACCCTGGCCAACGCGCAGTGCCGCATCGACGCCTTGCACGCTTGGGAACAACAGGTGTTGATGGCTCGCATTGGCGGCGGCGTGCCGCCTTGCTGGCTGCCCGCAGCGCCATCCATGGGCAAGCTGCTGGCCACCGAGCTCAAGCAGCACCTGACCGAGCTGGGCCTGAGCATTGCTGGCCCTTACGGTGCCACCAGCCTCACGGTGGAAGAGGCCAGCGCCCATGCGCTGCCTGTGCCCGAAGAGTCGGTGTTCGCCACCCGTGCGTATTTGAACGACCGCGCCGCCTCGATTTATGGCGGCACCAACGAAGTGCAGCGCAACCTGATCGCCCGCCACATTCTGGGCGCCGAGGTGGTGGAGCCTGTGGTGCCCACCGACGAAACGCAGGCCATGCTCTTGGCCAGTCTGCAAGGCTGGCTGCAAGACAAGTTGCCCTTCGACAAACGCGCACAAATGATCGCCAGCCCCGAGGCGATTGCGCCACTGTGGCAAGGCCTCACCCGTGAGCTGGGCCTGTTGGGCGCGGCGCTGCCCGAAAGCCTGGGGGGCATGGGCGGTGGTTTGCCCGAGCAAATGCTGATTTGCCAGGCCTTGGGCGCGGCCTTGGTGGCCGAACCCTACAGCAGCACCGCCGTGTTGGGCGCCACCTTGCTGCAAGCGCTGAGCGACCCGGCCGTTGATGCTTTGCTGCAAGGCGTGGCCGACGGGCAGGTGCGCCTGGCCGTGGCGGCGCTCGAGCCTGCTGGCCGCACCGACCTGAGCCGGGTGCAGACCCGCTTGCACAACGCGAACGGCCAGTGGCACATCAGCGGGCGCAAAGCCCTGGTGCGCGGCGCAAGCGGTGCCACGCACTGGCTGGTGAGTGCGCGAGACGATGCGGGCCAGCTGCGCATTTGCCTGATCGACCCCGCATCCGGCGGTGTGCAGCGGCGCGATGTGCGTTTGATTGACGGTGCCTGGGCCGCCGAGTTGGCCTTTGACCAAACGCCCGTGCAGGCCGTCCTGGGCCAGGGCGATGCGCTGGCCGCACTCACGCAAGCGTGGGACACGGCCACCCTGGCCGCAGGCGCCGAAGCTGTGGGCGTGATGCAGGCCCTGATGCGCGACACGCTCAACTACACCAGCCAACGCAAACAGTTTGGCCAGCCCCTGGCGGCCTTTCAGGCCCTGCAACACCGCATGGCCGACATGTACCTCGCGCTGGTGCAAGCCGCGGCGGCGGTAGGCGCCTGCGCCGATGTGGCGGGCGACAGCCCGGAGCGCCGTGCCGAGCGGGTGTCATCGGCACATGTGACGGTGCTGCGTGCGGCCCGCCTGGTGGGGCAGGGCGCTGTGCAGTTGCACGGCGGCATGGGCATGACCGACGAGCTGGCCGTGGGCCATGGCTTCAAGCGGCTCACGGTGATCGAACAACAGTTTGGTGGGGTGGCGCAGCACTTGCGGCGGGTGGCGGGGTTCTCCCGTGACTGAGGCTTTGGGCGTTCAGCCCCGCATCAATTTTTGAATCAAATCCGCCGCCCCTGAGGCTTGGTATTTGCGCATCAGCTTGACGCGGTAAATCTCCACCGTCCGGTGGCTGATCCCCAGAGCTTTGCCGATCTCTTTGCTGGTCAGGCCGTCCATCAAATGGGCGGCGACTTCGCGTTCGCGCGCGGTGAGTTCGGCCTTGACGGGTTTGCGCTCCGACAGGTCTTCAAAAGTCCAGATGCCCGCTTCGTGCGGGGCGTCGCGGTTCAGGGCTCGGCCTGTCACATGGCACCAAAAAGTTTCGCCCTTGAAGCGGCCGTCCACCCGCTTCATGACGCGGTCGTCGGCGTACACGCCCTTGGCGTTCAGGATGGGGGTGATGCGCTGGCCGGTGCGTTCGTATTCGTCGGCGCTGGGGTAGAGCAGCTGGAAGGTCTGGCCGATCAGCTGTTCGCGGGGCACGCCAAACATCTCGCACATCCGTTGGTTGCAGTCGACCATGGTGCGGTTGCGCGAGAGCACCATGCCGATGGGGGCCAGGTCAAAGGCCAGGCGGTAATCGATGTCGTTCGTCATGGTGGGATACCAAGGAAGGTGTCATCGCGAGGGTAGCGTGGCGATCCAGTGTTTCGGTTGACTGAGGGCAGACCATTACGAAAAACTACGTATGAGAATACGTAGTATCGTAGCGCTTTCATCCTTTCCTGGAGACCGGTGTGAACAAGATTTTTCCCTCCGCAGCCGAAGCCCTCAAGGGCATCGTGGCTGACGGGCAACTCATTGGCGTGGGCGGCTTTGGCCTGTGCGGCATTCCCGAAGCCCTGATCGACGCGCTGCGTGACAGCGGCGTGCAGAACCTGACCGCGATTTCCAACAACGCGGGCGTGGACGATTTCGGCCTGGGCAAGCTGCTGCAGACCCGACAGATCAAGAAAATGATCTCGTCCTACGTGGGCGAGAACAAGGAGTTCGAGCGCCAGTACCTGGCGGGCGAGCTGGCCCTGGAGTTCACCCCCCAAGGCACGCTGGCCGAGAAGCTGCGTGCGGGCGGCGCGGGCATTCCGGCTTTCTTCACCAAGACCGGCGTGGGCACCCTGGTGGCCGAAGGCAAGGAGCTGCGCGAGTTTGACGGCGAGACCTATGTGATGGAGCGCTCGCTGGTGCCCGATGTGTCGCTGGTCAAGGCGCACCGCGCCGACAAGTCTGGCAACCTGCAGTTCCGCTACACCTCGCGCAACTTCAACCCGGCGGTGGCCATGGCCGGCAAGATTTGCGTGGTCGAGGTCGAAGAGATCGTGGAGACCGGCGACATGCACCCCGACAGCGTGCACCTGCCTGGCATTTATGTGCACCGCATTGTGCTGAACGCAAAACCGGAAAAGCGCATCGAAAAACGCACCATCACTGAAAAGGCAGGAGTCTGATATGAGCTGGAGTCAAGACCAAATGGCCGCCCGTGCGGCCCACGAACTGGAAGACGGTTTCTATGTGAACCTGGGCATCGGCATCCCCACGCTGGTGGCCAACTTTGTGCCGGCCGACAAGGAAGTCTGGCTGCAAAGCGAAAACGGCATGCTGGGCATTGGCCCCTTCCCGACCGAAGACGAGGTCGATGCCGACCTGATCAACGCGGGCAAGCAGACGGTGACGACCATCAAGGGCTCGTCGATTTTTGGCAGCGAGCAGTCGTTTGCCATGATCCGTGGCGGCAAGATCAACCTGTCCATCCTGGGCGCGATGCAGGTGAGCGAAAAGGGCGATCTGGCCAATTGGATGATCCCCGGCAAGATGGTCAAGGGCATGGGTGGCGCGATGGACCTGGTCGCAGGCGTCAAGCGCGTGATCATCCTGATGGAACATGTGGCCAAGAAAAAAGACGGCACCGAAGACCTGAAGATTTTGCCCAGCTGCACCTTGCCTTTGACCGGCGTGGGCGTGGTGGACCGCATCATCACCGACTTGGCCGTCATGGACGTGACCGACGCGGGCCTCAAAGTGGTGGAGCTGGCCCCGGGCGTGACGCCAGAGGTGCTGCAAAGCAAGACGGGTGTGAAGCTGATGTTCTGATCAGCCGTTTGTTTTGATTTGACTAAAGCCGCGTATATCGCGGCTTTTTTAATGGTTTCAATGCATTAAATGATTAATAAATACCCATTGAAATATTTTTATATATCGTTTATATTCAAAAATTAAGCAATCATGATTTATTGAGTCAACTTCTTGGTATGAACAACCCATCTTCTGATCGCTCGCGGGGCGACTTGCTGCGCAGCCTGCGAGAGGCTCAGAACTTGGATGTTGCAGAAGTGGCTCGGCTTGTTAATTTGTCATCTGGGCAAGTGTTTGAGTTGGAGTCCGGTGAATTGACCCTTGGTGGGCGCTCCTTGTTTTACACCGTAGCCATCAAGGAAAAAGCAGCATCCAAACTTGCGCAAGTGTTGGGTGCAGATGCCAAAACGCTCTGGGGTAATCAGGCGCTGCCTGCAAAGCATTCCAAGGGAGGATTGCCAGATTTACAGATACTGGACGATTTGGCTGACTTACTGAAGAAGCAATCGCAAGCCAGAGAACTATCGTCGGGTGAGCGTATCTTCTCGTGGAAATGGGCTACTGCCCTTTTTGCTGCTTTGTGGCTTGCGGGTGCCGTTGGTTTTTATGGTCAAGCCGTTACAGCTTGGTTCCAATCTCAAAAAATCTTTGAAACGTTCTCTGCTCCGGCACCAACACCCGTAGCTGTAGACGCCAAGTCACCGGATTCGACCCCATCGGAAGTGCCACCAGCCCATGCGGTGTCACAGACCTCAGAAATGGCCGCATCTGTCGCAGAAACATTGTGTGACAGCCAAGTGTCGCAGACCACAGTCACCCCAAGTCAACCGTCCAAAGCGGGAAACAGTGTTCATTTGGTGGCTTTGGAAGACTTGTCGATGTGCATCATTGATGGTGCAGGCAAGAAAACACCCCTGACGCTCAAGGCTCAAGAGTCAAAAACTATTTTGGGGAAATCCCCTTGGCATTTGCACATCGACAAGATCGTGTCCATGCAGATGTTCTTTCAAGGCCAAAAGATTTATTGGCCAGATGGTGAGCCCCGAGCCTTGCTGCTGAAGGAAGTTCCCGGAGAATATTGAAACCCGTAGATTGCAAAGACAAATAAAAGGCCCCAATGATGGGGCCTTTTGAATGGGGCGCGCTCAATGCCTGAGTTGGGCTTGTAGTTGTGCGACCAGTTGGCGCAGTTGATGGTTTTCGGCCCTCAGGGCTATCACCTGTTCTTGAAGGCCATGGATGGATGGGGCTTCAGTTGTTGCACTTGGCTCAGCCTCGGACAGCATGGGTATGGCCATGGCATTGGCCCGTTTGACATCGCGCACGCGCTTGGCCACTTGTTTGAGCTTGTCCTTGCCGGCCAACGCTGCATTTTTTTGTTCCTCAAGAGGCAGCGTGGCCACTGCTGCGGCAGCATTGATGGAAATGTCGCCTGCTTTGACTGCTGCGACCACTTCAGGCGCGGCTTGCTTTTGGATCTTTTCGATTTGCATGACCTGCGTGCTGCTCAATCGTGCGGCTTTGGCGATATCGGTGCGGTTCTTCAACGCTTCCACGTCAGTGGATTCAGATAAGCTGTCTCGGACAAAAGCGCCATTTTCAGCAACCACTGCAGCTTGGCGTTCTTCCAGAATTTCGCGTTTGCGCAAAGCCAGCACACCGCGCTGGAAGTCAGAGACACTGCGCCGTCCCAGGTGCTGGTCAATCATCCACAGATGCACATCCTCCATGGATCTGAACTTTGTGTGCTGCACTGTCTGAAAGGGCAGACCGTGCTTTTGGCAGATGCCGTACCGGTTGTGCCCATCCACCAGCACATCGCCCCACAAAACCAGGGCATCTCGGCAACCCTCTGCCAGGATGCTGCGCTCCAGTGCGTTGTGCTCATCGGGCGTCAAGGGGTCGATGTAGGCCTTGAGTTCTTCGTTGACGATGATGTTCATGGTGAGGGCTTTGTCTGTTTCGGAAATGCCGAAGGCCCCTTGCGGGGCCTTCATGGAACTGGAGCGGGTGATGGGAATCGAACCCACGTTATTTGCTTGGGAAGCAAGAGTCCTACCATTGAACGACACCCGCGATTGCCCGATTGTACGTTGTCCCCAAGTGCCTGGTTTGTGCGCGGAACAGTCTCACGTGTGACGAATTTCAAGCGATGTGCAGGCTTACCCGGTGGACGTCCGCTTGTACTTCGCGTAACTTGGACTTTTCTGCACAACCGAAGTTTTTGAACATGACCATTGATCTCCAGACCCTGAACAAAACTACCGATGCACAACGGCGTAAAGCCTTGCAAGGCATGGCCGGCATTCTGGCTGGCATGAGCGCTCCTGCGCTGATCAGCGCGCCTGCTTGGGCACAAGACAAATTTCCCAGCAAAGCCATCACCCTGATTGCACCCTGGCCGCCCGGTGGCAGCAGTGATGCGGTCATGCGTGCTTTTGCCGAGAGTGCCTCGCGCGTCCTGGGCGTGTCGGTCATCGTGGACAACCGGCCCGGTGCTGGCGGTACCTTGGGCGCTACGGCGATGGTCAACGCCCGGCCTGATGGCTACACCCTCACGCAGCTGCCGCTGGGCGTGTACCGATTGCCTCACATGCAAAAGATGCCGTTTGATCCGGTCAAGGACCTGACGCACATCGCTTGCCTGACGGGCTACACCTTTGGCTTGGTGGCCACCATGGATGCGCCGTTCAAGACCCTCAAGGAAATGGTGGCATATGCCAAGGCCAATCCGGGCAAAGTCGAGTACGGCAGCACTGGCACCGGCACCACGCCTCACTTGGCCATTGAAGAGTTCTCGCAAAAGGCGGGCATTGAACTCAACCACATCCCCTACAAAGGTTCTGCTGAATTGATGCAAGCCATTTTGGGCGGGCACATCCGCGTCATGAGCGGCACCACCGAATTCGCGCCGCTGGTCAAAGAGGGCAAGTTGCGCTTGCTGGCCACTTTGGGGCGTAACCGCACCAAGGCCTTTCCGGACATTCCCACCGTCAAGGAAAGCGGCTGGGACACCATCACCGAGTCGCCCTTTGGCATTGGCGGCCCCAAGGGCATGGACCCGGCCGTGGTGCGGGTGCTGCACGATGCCTTCAAGAAAACGCTGGAGGACCCCAAGGTGCTGGAAACCCTGGACCGTTTCTTCCAGCCCGTGATCTACATGGGCACCGAGGAATACACCCGCTACGGACAGCGCACGTTTGAAGCCGAGCGCGCCACCATCGAGCGCCTGGGCTTGGCCAAGAAGGCATGAAAAAGGCACCCGAAGGTGCCTGAGTCCAAGATGCCAAAGCCGCCAGAATTGCTGGCGGCTTTTTTCATTTCAGGATGTCGCCCACGCAGAGGTACTTGATCTCCACATAGTCCTCAATGCCGTGGCTGGAGCCTTCGCGGCCCAGGCCCGACTGCTTGACGCCACCAAAAGGCACGTGCTCGGTGGCCAGAATGCCCACGTTGATGCCGACCATGCCGTATTCCAGCGCTTCGCTCACGCGGAAGATGCGGCCCACGTCGCGGCTGTAGAAGTAGCTGGCCAGGCCAAACTCGGTGTTGTTGGCCGCACCCACCGCTTCTTGCTCGGTCTTGAACTTGAAGATGGGCGCAAACGGGCCGAAGGTCTCTTCTTTGGCGCAGACCATGTCGGCCGTCGCATCGGCGATCACGGTGGGTTCAAAAAACTGGCCGCCCAAGCGCTTGCCACCGGTGAGCACGCGGCCGCCTTTGGCAATGGCGTCTTTCACGTGGCGCTCGACTTTGTCGAGGGCGGCGGGCTCGATCAGTGGGCCCTGGTTCACACCATCTTCAAAGCCGTTGCCCACTTTGGCGGTTTTGACTTTGGCGGCAAATTTGGTGGCGAACTCTTCGTAGACGGCTTCTTGCACATAGATGCGGTTGGAGCACACGCAGGTCTGGCCCGCGTTGCGGTACTTGCTGGCAAAAGCGCCTTCGACAGCGCTGTCGATGTCGGCGTCTTCAAACACGATGAAAGGCGCGTTGCCGCCGAGTTCCAGCGACATTTTTTTCACGGTGGGTGCCGACTGCGCCATCAGGATGCGGCCCACTTCGGTGGAGCCGGTGAAGCTGATGTGGCGCACCACGTCGCTGGCGCACAGCACCTTGCCCACGGCAATCGAGTTGTCGCTGTCGGCCGTGACCATGTTCAGCACGCCTGCTGGAATGCCTGCGCGGATGGCCAACTCGGCCGCAGCCAGAGCCGTGAGCGGGGTCAGCTCGGCGGGCTTGATGATGACAGGGCAGCCTGCGGCCAGCGCCGGGGCCACCTTGCGGGTGATCATGGCCAGAGGGAAGTTCCAGGGCGTGATGGCCGCGCACACGCCAATGGCCTGGCGCAGCACCAGCAGGCGGCGGTTGTTGTCGAACTGGGGCAGGGTTTCGCCATTGATGCGTTTGGCTTCTTCGGCAAACCACTCCACAAAGCTGGCGCCATAGGCCACTTCGCCCCGTGACTCGGCGATGGGCTTGCCGTTTTCGGCGGTCATCAAGCGGGCCAGGTCTTCGGTGTTGGCGATCAACAGGTCAAACCATTTGCGCAGGATGATGCTGCGTTCCTTGGCGGTCTTGGCGCGCCAGGCAGGCCAGGCGGCATTGGCGGCGGCAATGGCCGCTTCGGCTTCAGCAGCGCCCAAGTTAGCCACATCGGCCAGGTGGCCGCCCGTGGCCGGATCGGTTACGGCAAAGCGCTGGCTACCGGCCACCCACTGGCCGTTGATCAGCGAGTCGGTCTTGAGCAAAGTGGCGTCCTTGAGCAGGGCCAAGGGTGAAGTCTTCATGTCCATGGGGTCTCCTTTAATTATTTAACCTGTTAAATAAATTGTGCCATGTTTGCGAGCTTATCGCTCAGGCCGAGCCGGGGCTGTCACACAGACAACTGGGGCAGGGGCAAACTTATAATCACCGGTTGCACTAGAAAGCTGTCAAGACCATGAGCCAAGCCCTTATTTCCGTTGCCGACATCCGCAAGACCTTTTTGGACTTTTTCGCGTCCAAGGGGCACACCGTGGTGGCGTCCAGCCCCCTGGTGCCGGGCAACGACCCGACCCTGATGTTCACCAACTCGGGCATGGTCCAGTTCAAGGACGTGTTTTTGGGCTCGGACAAGCGCTCTTATGTGCGCGCAGCCTCCGTGCAGGCCTGCCTGCGCGCCGGTGGCAAACACAACGACCTGGAAAACGTGGGCTACACCGCGCGCCACCACACCTTCTTCGAGATGCTGGGCAACTGGTCGTTTGGCGACTACTTCAAGCGCGAGTCGCTCAAGTGGGCCTGGGAGCTGCTGACCGAGGTCTACCAGCTGCCGAAAGAGCGTCTGCTGGCCACCGTGTACGAAGAGGACGACGAGGCCTACGACATCTGGACGAAAGAGATCGGCCTGCCGCCCGAGCGCGTGATCCGCATCGGCGACAACAAGGGCGGGCGTTACAAGAGCGACAACTTCTGGATGATGGCCGACACCGGCCCCTGCGGCCCGTGCTCCGAGATCTTCTACGACCACGGCGACCACATCGCCGGCGGCCCCCCGGGCAGCCCCGATGAGGACGGCGACCGTTTCATCGAGATCTGGAACAACGTGTTCATGCAGTTCAACATGGCCGAGGACGGCTCGGTCACGCCGCTGCCCGCGCCCTGCGTGGACACCGGCATGGGCCTGGAGCGCCTGGCCGCCATCCTGCAGCACGTGCACAGCAACTACGAAATCGACATTTTTGACGCACTGATCAAGGCCGCCGCCCGTGAGACCGGTTGCACCGATCTGAGCAACAAGTCCCTGCGCGTGATCGCTGACCACATCCGCGCCACCGCGTTTTTGGTGAGCGACGGTGTGGTGCCCAGTAACGAAGGTCGTGGCTACGTGCAGCGCCGCATCGTGCGCCGTGCCATCCGCCACGGCTACAAACTCGGCAAGAAGTCGCCTTTCTTCCACAAGCTGGTGCCCGATCTGGTCAAGCTCATGGGCGCGGCTTACCCCAATCTGGCCGACCAGGCCGACCGCATCACCGACATTTTGCGCATCGAAGAAGAGCGTTTCTTCGAGACGCTGCAAAGCGGTATGCAGATTCTGGATTCGGCCCTCGAAGGCGGCGTGAAAGTGCTGCCCGGCGAAGTGGCCTTCAAGCTGCACGACACCTATGGCTTCCCGCTTGACCTGTCGGCCGACGTGTGCCGCGAGCGCGACCTGAGCGTGGACGAAGCCGATTTCGCCGTGGCCATGGAAAAGCAAAAGGCCCAGGCCCGCGCAGCAGGCAAGTTCAAGATGGACAAGGCGCTGGACTACACCGGCGAGGGCAACGACTTTGTGGGTTACGAAGACCTGACGGCCAACGCCAAGGTGCTGGCTTTGTACGCCGACGGCAATGCGGTGACCGAACTGAAGGCCGGTCAGGCGGGCGTGGTCGTGCTGGACACGACACCGTTCTACGCCGAGTCCGGCGGTCAGGTGGGCGACCAGGGCATGATCCACAACGCGGGCGGCCAGTTCAACGTGGCCGACACGCTCAAGATCAAGGCCGATGTGTTTGGCCACCACGGCGAAGTCAAATCCGGTAGCCTGAAAGTGGGTGACGCGGTGCAAGCCCATGTGGACATGGACCTGCGCGCCGCCACCGTGCGCAACCACAGCGCCACCCACCTCATGCACAAGGCCTTGCGCGAAGTATTGGGCAGCCATGTGCAGCAAAAGGGCAGCTTGGTCAACGCCGAGCGCACCCGTTTTGACTTTGCGCACAACGCACCCGTGACCGACGCCGAAATCCGCCAGATCGAAGCCCAGGTCAACGCCGAAATTTTGGCCAACGCTGCGGCACAAGCGCGTGTGATGGACATCGAAAGCGCCCAGAAAACCGGCGCCATGATGCTGTTTGGTGAGAAGTACGGCGAGACCGTGCGCGTGCTCGACATCGGTTCCAGCCGAGAACTGTGCGGCGGCACCCACGTCAAAGCCACCGGCGACATTGGCCTCTTCAAAATTGTGAGCGAAGGCGGCGTTGCCGCAGGCGTGCGCCGCATCGAAGCCGTGACCGGTGCCAACGCACTGGCCTATCTGCAATCGCTCGAAGACACCGTGACGCAAGCGGCTGGTGTGCTCAAAGCGCAGCCCGCCGAGCTGAACAACCGCATCGCCCAAGTGCTGGACCAGGTCAAAGCGCTGGAGAAAGAACTGGCCGCTGCCAAAGGCAAGCTGGCTTCGGCCCAGGGCGACGAGTTGGCCAAGCAGGCCGTGGACATCAAAGGCATCAAGCTCTTGGTGGCCACACTGGAAGGGGCCGATGCCAAAACCCTGCGCGACACCGTCGACAAGCTCAAAGACAAGATCAAGACCGCTGTGATCGTGCTGACCGCTGTGGACGGCGAGAAGGTGCAGATTGCTGCGGGCGTGACCGCCGACACCATGGGCAAAGTCAAAGCCGGCGAGTTGGCCAGCTATGTGGCGGGCCAGGTGGGCGGCAAAGGCGGCGGCAAGCCCGACATGGCCATGGCCGGTGGCACCAACCCCGCAGCTTTGCCTGCAGCGCTGGCCAGCGTGCAAGCTTGGGTGACTGAACGGCTCTGATCGGGGTCCGGCTTGAAACTCTTTTTCAAGCTTCAGGCGGTGTCATGTTGAAAAACGGACGCCGCTTTTTCTTGCGCCTGTGCTTGGCTTTGCTGGCTTGTCTGGCGCAAAGCTTGGCGCATGCCCAGTTCGACAAAACCCCTTGGCTCCGCACGCAGGCCACGCCCGCCATCGACATGGTCGACCTTCATGGCCACCGCTGGACCAGCGCTGCGCTGAAAGGCCGGGTGGTGGTGCTCAACTTCTGGGCCACTTGGTGCGGGCCATGCAAAGAGGAAATGCCCTCTTTGCAGGCCTTGCAAAAAGACCCAAGCCAAGGCCCAAGCGACGCGAGTCCAGCGGTCGTGATCGGCATCAATGTCAAAGAAATGCCCAGTACGGTACGCCGATTTTTGGCGGCGCAGCACCTGGATTTGCCGGTGGTGCTGGACCCTCAAGGCGATTTGACGCGGCAGTGGGGCGTGCGCATTTACCCGACCACGGTCTTGATCGGGGCGGATGGCCGGGCGCGTTGGCGTGTGGTGGGCGACCTGGATTGGAATGGTCCCATCGCTCGGGCTTGGGTGAAGGAGTTGCAAGCCCTGCCCGCGATATCCAAGTCGGGCTCCAAGTAAACCTCTGGTGCCCGCACCCGTTCAATCAGGCCGACGCGGTCGGTCATAATCGCCGGGCCTTGCTCGCTTTGTGCCAGGCGACCTGCCTTCGGGGCATTGGCGCTGTTCAGCGCCTTGTGTGTGCCGACAGGTCTCATCCCAATTTCGGAGTTCTTTTCCATGACCACCGCTCGCCGCTCTTTGCTCAAAGGAGGCGCCGCTCTGGGCGCCATGTTCGTTGCACCCACCTGGTTGCACGCCCAAACTTCGGCTGCCACAGCCGAACGCCGTTTTGCCCCCGAAGTGGGCACCTGGCGTACCTTTGATGTGACCACCCGTGTCGAAATCGCCGATCCCCAGGGGGCCACTCGCGTTTGGTTGCCCGTGCCAAGCGTCAACACCGACTGGCAGCATTCGCTTGACACCCGTTTCAGCAGCAACGGCAACACCCGCATGGGCAGCGACCTGGTCGAAGGCGCGCGCTTTGTGACGGCCGAGTTCGCCGCCGGTGTGCGTCCGGTGATCGAGATCACCAGCCGCGTTCAAACCCAAAACCGCGCGGCCGAGTTGACCCCTGGCCGCAGCTTCACCGCAGAGGCGGCCGATACGCTGCGCCACTACACCCGTGCCACCCAGATGTTGCCTACCGATGGCATCGTGCGCACCACCGCGCTGGCCGCCACCAAGGGGGCCAAAACCGACGAGCAAAAAGCCCGTGCGATTTACGACTGGGTGGTGAGCAATGCTTTCCGCGACCCCAAAACTCGCGGTTGTGGAGAGGGCGACATCAAGACCATGCTGGAGACCGGCAACCTGGGCGGCAAGTGTGCTGACCTGAACGCCTTGTTTGTGGGCCTGTGCCGCGCTGTGGGCCTGCCTGCGCGCGATGTGTATGGCATCCGCCTGGCCCCGTCGGCGTTTGGCTACAAAGAACTGTCTGGTAATCCGGCCAGCCTGAAGGGCGCACAGCACTGCCGCGCCGAGGTGTATTTGCAAGCCTATGGCTGGGTGGCCATGGACCCGGCCGATGTGGCCAAGGTCATGCGCCTGGAAACCGCCGAGTGGATCAAGAAGACCAACCACCCCGTGGTGGCCCCGGTGTACAAACATCTGTTTGGCGGCTGGGAAGGCAACTGGATGGCCTGGAACACATCGCACGATGTGAGCTTGCCGGGTGCCAAGGGCGGGCCTGTCAATTTCTTGATGTACCCCGTGGCCGAAACGGCAGAAGGCCGTTTGGACTCTTACACGCCCGACGCGTTCAAGTACACGATCTCGGCCACCGAAGTCAAAGGCTGACTCACAGCGTGAGTTGCAGCTGGCTTTCAAACACACGGGCTTGCCCCGTGTGGGGGTCAGTGAACTGCACCGACTGGGCCAGCAGCTGCAAGGGTTGGCTGAAGTCTTCCGGTGCATCCGGCCCACGCAACACCGTGGGGTAAAACAAGTCGCCCTCGATGGGTATGCCCAAAGCGTTCATGTGCACCCGCAGCTGGTGGCGCTTGCCGGTGATGGGTTCGAGTTGGTACAGCGCGCGCGCGCCCTCGGTTTTGAGAACACGGATGCGGGTTTCACTGTTGGCCTGTCCAGGCACTTCTTGCGTTCTGAAAAACGGCTCGCCGGGCACCAGACGGCTGGCGTAAACGGACGGTAAATCACGGCCCAGCGGCGCAGCAGCGACCGCGTGGTAAATCTTGTGGATGTCTTTGTCCCGAAACAGCGCGTGGTAGGCGTCGCGGTCTTGCAGGCGTTTGCCCAGCAGCACCAGGCCAGCGGTTTCGCGGTCAATGCGGTGCAGCGGCACCAAATCGGCGCAGCCCGTCAGGCGCTTGAGTTGCACCAGCAGGCTTTGCTGCACATACCGGCCCGAAGGCGTCACGGGCATGAAGTGCGGTTTGTCGGCCACGAGCAGGTGTTCGTCTTCGAACACGATGTGCGCTTGCACGGGCAAGACGGGTTCATCGGCCAGGTTGCGGTAGTAGTAAAGGCGCTCGCCCGGCTGGCAGGCTTGGTTTGGCAGTGCGCATTTTCCGTTGGGGTGCAGCACCAGGCCTTGTTGCAAGCGATCGGCCCACTCACTGCGGGCGATGCCGGGCATGCGCTGGGCCAAAAAATCGAGCACGCTGGGCCAGTGGCCTGCGGGCACCGACACCACACTGGCGCTCACGCCATCGCGCATGGGCAGCTGAACGATGTGCCCTGATGCGTTCATGTCAGACCCGGCGGAACACCAGATCCCACACGCCGTGGCCGAGTTTCAGGCCCCGGTTTTCAAACTTGGTCAAAGGCCGGTAGTCGGGCTTGGCGGCAAAGCCGTCGGCGGCAGTGCTGGTGTTGACCAGCAAGGGCTCGGCGCGCAGCACCCCCATCATTTGCTCGGAATAAGGCTGCCAGTCGGTGGCCAAGTGCAGGTAACCGCCGGGCTTGATGTGCTGGGCCAAGCGCTGAATGAAGGGCGACTGGATCAGGCGGCGCTTGTGGTGGCGGCTTTTGTGCCAAGGGTCCGGGAAAAAGATGTGCACGCCGTCCAGGCTGTCCGTGCCCAGCATGTGGTCCATGACCTCAATGGCGTCGTGACGCACGATGCGGATGTTGTCGATGTGCTCTTCGCCGCAGCGCTTGAGCAAAGCGCCCACACCCGGCTCGTGCACTTCGCAGCACAAAAAGTTGTCATCCGGGCGCACTTGCGCGATCTTGGCGGTGGCGTCGCCCATGCCAAAACCGATTTCCAGAATCAGTGGCGCACTGCGCCCAAAGGCGGCTTGCACATCGAGCCGCTCGGCGCTGTAGGGCACGAGAAATTGCGGTCCAAACTGCTCAAACGCCCGCACTTGGCCCGAGCCCATGCGCCCGGCGCGCAGCACATAGGTTTTGATGGTGCGCATGAAAGGGGCCTCTGCGGGCGCGGTGGCAGATGCGGTCGTGGTGTCTTCTGGCGTGGTCATGGGGCGGTCAGTGTTTCGCGTAAGCCCTGATTATCGCGGTTGGCCACGCGTCGCCCCCTGCTGTGCTTCAGCAGTGGGCAGCCCAGTCCTGACACCACAGGGCCAGGGCTTGTGCAAGGGGCGTGTCTTGAGGCACCACAGCCAGGCCCAGTGCCTGCGCTGCCTGGTTGAGCGAGGCCAGTGGCGCATTCAGATCCAGCGCTTTTGCACCGTTTTGCTTGCTCAGTTTTTCGCCATTGGGGCCCAGCACCAAGGGCGTGTGCAGGTACTGCGGGGTGGGCAGACCCAGGGCGCCTTGCAGCACGATCTGCCGTGCGGTGTTGTCGGCCAGGTCTTGGCCGCGCACCACATGGGTGATGCCTTGCGCCGCATCGTCTACCACCACGGCCAGTTGGTAGGCCCACAGGCCGTCAGCCCGGCGCAGCACGAAGTCGCCCACTTCTTCGCTCACGTTTTGCACTTGTGCGCCCAATCGGCGGTCTTGCCAATGGGTCAGGGCAGGCAAGTTCAAGGCTTGTTGCACAGCCTGTACATTGAGCCGCCAGGCCCGTGCGGTTTTGCCTTGCAGCCCCTGGCGGCAGGTGCCGGGATAGACCGCTGCATGGTGCCGAGCCACGGCCTGGCTTTGGGCGGCTTCGATCTCTTTTCGGGAGCAGCCGCAGGGGTAAGCCCAGCCTTGGGCGATCAGCGTGTCCAGCGCAGCCTGGTAAACATCACTGCGCTGGCTTTGCCAGACGGGGGCTTCGTCTGGCTGCAGGCCGCATTGGGCCAGTTGCTCCAGGATGCGCTGATCGGCGCCCGGCACACAACGGGGCGTGTCCACATCTTCGATGCGCACCAGCCAGCGGCCTGCGTGGGCGCGGGCGTCCAGCCAGCTGGCCAGCGCCGCCACCAGAGAGCCTGCATGCAAAAGGCCGGTCGGCGAGGGCGCGAACCGGCCTGTGTACCTCACACCCATCCGGGGTCAGCGTTTTTGCAGGACTGACAGCGCCAGCTCCAGACCCGAGACAAAAGCGTCTTCGGCCCGGTGGCCCAGGCACCAGTCGCCGCACAGGCCAATGCCCTGGTCTTTGAACCACAGGTGGCTTTGGCCCAGGGGTTCGGCGGTTTTGGCGTACAACCAGCGGTGCACCTCGGCATGGGCCGGGGTGGCGCGGATGCCACTGATCTCGGCAAAGGCCTTGAGCAGCTTGCCGCTGATGCGGTCGGGGGTGTCGTTGATGTGCTCGGCCGACCAGGGGGCGCTGGCCTGCACGGTCCAGCGCTCGATGCGTTCACGACCAGGCTTGGACGACTCGCGGGCCATCCACGCAATGCGGTGATGGGTGCTGCGTGCAGCGTTCCACTGGGGGCCAATCGTGATGAGCCCGGGCTGCACCGCCTGGGGGTAGGCCACCATCAGCGTCCAGCAGGGGTCAACCCGCACACCCTTCAAAGGCTCGGCCAAGGCGCTCAGTTGCGAGGCCCGCAGCAGATCGCTCGCCTGCGCTGGGGGAATCGCCAGGATGACTTTGTCAAAGCCGCCATACACATGCTGTGCGCCGTCATCGGCTTCGGTGTGCAGCTGCCAGCCGTTTTTCTGGAACGGGTCGGCACTGATGTGCGTGACGCGGGTTTGCAGCAGCACATTGTTGTCTTCCACCAGCGGCTCGGCCCAGGCTTTGACCAGGCCGTTCATGCCTGGGGTGGCCACCCAATGGCGCTCACCGCCGGGCAGGCCCGCTTCGATCACACGGCCATTGGGGTCCAGCACGCGCACGGCGTTGGCGCTCCAGGGTTTGCACAAGCCGGGCACCGTGCCCAAGGCCAGTTCAAAGCGCGGGTCACGCACCGTGAAGTACTGGGTGCCGTGGTCAAAGCTGCCAAAGGCGCTGGCGCGCGTGGCCATGCGACCGCCCAGCCCTCGGCTTTTTTCAAACAGGGTCACGTTGTGACCGGCCTGGCGCAATGTCCGTGCGCAAACCACGCCGGCCATGCCGACGCCGATGATGGCGATGTGTTGTGTGTTCATGGCTCACACTCTACACGCGATGCACGGGTTGCAGCAATGCGTTGCGTGTGCTGTCGCGTTGCAGTTGTGACAGCCACCACCGCAGCGCTTGACCGGCTGGGGTTTGTTTGCTGTCACGCCAGGCGTAGTGGCAGGTGCTGATGCGCGGCTTTTGCACGGTTTTGACCACCAGCAAACCGCTTTCGATGTAAGGCCGGGCGAGACTTTCCGGCAGAAAGCCGCCACCCAGGCCACGCAGTTGAGCTTCGAGCTTGCTTTGCATGTCGGGCACGGTGAACACGTCTTGCCCGCCCAACAAACCGATGGTCAGACCAGTCCCCCTGCTGACCGAGTCGGCCACGGCCACGGCGCGGTGTTGTTGCAGCAATTCATCGGTCAGAGGCTCGGGGGCTTGCGCCAACGCATGGTGGCTGGCCACCGCATAGACAAATGGGATGGGCCCCAGCACCGCATGGTGGATGTCAGAGCCCAGGCCGTGTTCCATCACCGCGCCCAAGGCCAGGTCGGCTTGGCCCGAGGTGAGGGCGGCCAAAGTGCCCGACAAGGTTTCGTAGCGCAGCTTCAAGCGTGTGGTGGCGCCCAATGCCAAAAAGCTGGCGCACAGGTCCATCACCACGGTGCGCGAGACCACACTGTCCACCGCCACCGTGAGCACGGCTTCCCAGCCGGTGGCCACACGGCGGACCCGGTTGGCCACCGCGTCCATGTCGCTCAGCAGGCGGGCGGCTTCGCGCAACAATTCTTGTCCAGCGGCTGTGGGCTTGGCTTGGCGCGAACTGCGGTCAAACAGCAGCACGTCCAGTGCATCTTCGAGTTGGCGCACCCGGTAGGTCAGGGCACTGGGCACCAGATCGAGCGCCCTGGCGGCAGCGGCAAAGCTGCCTTTTTGGGCGATGGTTTGCAGCATGGTCAGGGCTTCGGGGGTGAGCCAGTCGCGAGGTGTTTGCATGATGGGTGGTTGAGCATTCAATTAATTTGAATGATGCCAGCAAACGGGATCAACGGACAAGTGGGGGGTGATGGGTAAAGTTCAGACATCGCTGGTGGGCAAAACGCCCCAAGCGCTTGAACAACAAGGAGATCGCCATGCTGACCATCCGCAAATCCGCAGAACGGGGCTATGCCGACCACGGCTGGCTCAAATCCTTCCACAGCTTTTCGTTTGCCAACTATTTCGACCCGGCCCACATGGGCTGGGGCAATCTGCGCGTGATCAACGAAGACCGCATCGCGCCGGGCATGGGCTTTGGCACCCACGGCCACCGCGACATGGAAATCATCAGCTACGTGCTGTCGGGCAATCTGGCCCACCAAGACAGCATGGGCAACGTCAAGGGCATTCCGCCCGGCGATGTGCAGCGCATGAGCGCGGGCTCGGGTGTGCGCCACAGCGAGTTCAATCACGCCAAGGGCGAGCAAACCCATTTCTTGCAAATCTGGATCGAGCCCAACGTGACCGGCATCGACCCGGGCTACGAGCAAAAGACCGTTCCTGAAGTGGCCAAGCGCGGTCAACTGGCTTTGGTGGCCGCACCCGAGGCGGGTGAGCACACGGTCAAGATCCATGCCGACGCCCGCATGTACGCGGGCTTGTTCAACGGCGCAGAAGCCGCGCAGCTGGCGCTGGACGCGGCCCGCAAGGCCTATGTGTTCTTGATCCGTGGCACTTTGCAGGTCAACGGACAAACTTTGCAAGCGGGCGACGCGGCCATGCTGCAGGGCGAAGCCGCATTGGCCTTGACGGCTGGCCAGGACGCGGAAGTTCTGGTGTTTGATCTGGCGGCCTGATTCTTTTCTCTCTCTTTCTACTTGTCTTTTTTAAGGAGCTTTTCTCATGGCTAAAACGGTTGTTGTTTACCACTCTGGCTACGGCCACACCCAGCGCGTCGCCCAATTCGTGGCCCAAGGCGCCAACGCTCAAGTCATCGCCATTGATGCCGATGGCAACATCACCGAAGCCGACTGGGCCGCGCTGGACGCCGCTGACGCGATCATCTTCGGCTCGCCCACCTACATGGGCATGGCGTCTTGGCAGTTCAAGAAGTTTGCCGACGCCACCTCCAAGCGCTGGTTCACCAGCGCCTGGAAAGACAAGGTCGCCGGCGGCTTCACCATCTCGGCCAGCCCCAGCGGCGACAAGCTGTCGACCATCCAGTACTTCATCACACTGGCCATGCAAAACGGCATGATCTGGGTGGGCCAGCCCGCGATGAACGACGGCACCATCAACCGCATCGGCTCCAACTCCGGCCTGATGGCCCAGGTCGGCCCCACCAGCCCTGCGGAAGACATCCCCCAGGGCGACCTGGACACCGCCAAAGCCTACGGCGAGCGCGTGGCTGCTGTGGCTGCCAAGCTGCGCGGCTGATCAGGGCGGGCGTGGGCCAGGCCAACGATGCAGCCAGGGTGATCGAGCATCACCCTGGCTTTTTTCGTTTGTAAATGAAGTGCCGCATTGCAGATGGCCCGAGGCTTGCTAGGATGAGGGCATGAAAATCTTCTCGATGATGCCTTGGGGCGACTGGCTGGCGCTCTTGTCTTTTTTCGGTCTGTGGGCGGGTTACGCCTGGTTTGCCCGCGTGCGCGGTCAGCGTGACCAGAGCCTGATCGCCACGACCAACGCCTACCGCGTGAAATGGATGCTGCAGACCACGGCCCGTGACCCGCGCATGCTGGACGGCCTGATCACCCAGAACCTCTCGCACACGCCTTCGTTTTTCTCGTCCACCACGATCATCATCATCGGCGGTCTGTTTGCCCTGCTGGGCACCACCGACAAGGCCGCCGAGCTGGTGCGTGAAATCCCGTTTGCACAACCCACGCCCATGCTGGTGTTCGAGTTCAAGGTGCTGGTGCTGGTGGGCATCTTTGTTTATGCTTTTTTCCGGTTTTCCTGGTCGATGCGTCAGTACACCTTTGTGGCGCTGGTGATTGGCGCCATGCCGCCCCCTGAAACCTTTGACGAAGGCCTTCAAGATCGCCAGCAAGTGGCCGAGCGGGCCGGGCGCTTGGTGGGGGCTGCAGCGGAAACCTTCAACGACGGTTTGCGGGCTTATTATTTTTCCTTTGCCGCGATGGCCTGGTTTTTCTCGCCGCTGGCGCTGGTTCTGGCTACGGCTTTGGTGGTCATGATCCTTTATGGGCGTGAGTTTCACTCGGAAGTGCTGCAGGTTCTGCGCGACTGAAAACAGCCTCCAATTTGCCAATTGGAGCCCCTTGGCCTCCTACAATGGGGGCTATGTTTGCCCACCTGCGCCTCCACACTGAATTCTCGGTCGTTGACTCCACTTGCCGCATTGACGATGTGGTCAAAATGGCCGCCAAGGACGGGCAGCCCGCCCTGGCCATCACCGATCTGAACAACCTGTTTGGCGGGGTCAAGTTCTACAAGGAAGGCCGCGGCAAGGGCGTCAAGCCGATCCTGGGTGCGGAAATCAACCTCGAAGGCCTGGGCGGTGATGCGGGCGCTTTGTCCCGTGTGATCTTGCTGGTGCAAAGCCACCAGGGCTACCTGAACATTTGCGAGCTGCTGGCGCGGGCCTGGACGCAAAACGTCCTCAAAGGCGTCGCGGTCGTCAAGCTCGATTGGCTCAAGGAATTGTCCGAAGGCCTGATCCTGTTGTCGGGCGCACAGGCCGGGCCGGTGGGGCAGGCCATCGTGCAGGGGGACACCGACAAGGCCGCTGATGTGGCACTGCAACTGGGCTCGATGTTTCCGCACCGCTTTTACCTGGAGCTGCAACGCGCAGGCCGCCCTGAAGACGAAACCCAGGTGGCCGGTGCCGTGGCGCTGGCGGCGCGTTTGCATTTGCCGGTGGTGGCCACGCACCCGGTGCAGTTTCATGCGGCAGAAGACTACGAAGCGCACGAGGCACGCGTGTGCATTTCCGAAGGCGAGATCCTGGCCAATCCGCGCCGCGTGCGCAAGTTCACGCGCGAGCAGTATTTCAAGTCGGCCGAGGAAATGTGCGCCTTGTTCGCCGATGTTCCCAGCGCCATTGCCAACACGCTCGAAATTGCCAAGCGCTGCAACCTGAGCTTGGTGCTGGGCAAGCCGCAGCTGCCCAACTTCCCGATCCCGCCGGTCAATGGCGTGGTCATGTCGGTGGACGATTATTTCCGCCATGTCTCGTTTGAAGGCCTGGAGGCGCGCCTGGCCCACCTGTATCCCGATGAGGCCAAGCGCAACGCCGAGCGTCCGCGTTATGTGGAGCGCCTGGAGTTTGAGCTGGGCACCATCTTGAAGATGGGCTTTCCGGGTTACTTCCTGATCGTGGGTGACTTCATCCAGTGGGCCAAGGCCAACGGCTGCCCGGTGGGCCCGGGCCGGGGTTCGGGTGCGGGCTCGCTGGTGGCTTATGCGCTCAAGATCACCGACCTCGACCCGCTGCAATACAGCTTGCTGTTCGAGCGTTTTTTGAACCCCGAGCGGGTCTCGATGCCCGACTTCGACATCGACTTTTGCCAAGGCAACCGTGACCGCGTCATCGATTACGTCAAGGAAAAGTACGGGCGCGACGCGGTCAGCCAGATCGCCACCTTTGGCACCATGGCCGCGCGTGCGGCCATCCGCGATGTGGGCCGTGTGCTGGACATGAGCTACACCTTTTGTGACGGCATCAGCAAGCTCATCCCCAACAAGCCGGGCATGTCGGTCACCCTGCAATACCCGCCGGCCACGCCCAAAGAGGGCGACAAAAACAACTACGCGATCGCCATGGAGCCGATCCTGGCCGAGCGCATCGAGCGCGAAGAGGATGTGAAGACCCTGATCGAGCTGGCGCAAAAGCTCGAAGGCATGACCCGCAACATCGGCATGCACGCCGGGGGCGTGTTGATCGCGCCGGGCAAGCTGACCGATTTTTGCCCGCTGTACCAACAGCCCGGCAGCGAGTCGGCCGTGAGCCAATACGACAAGGACGACGTGGAGGCCGCAGGCTTGGTGAAGTTCGACTTCTTGGGCTTGGCCACGCTGACGATTTTGGAGATCGCCCGCGAGTTCATCATGAAGCGGCACAAGGGCCAGGAGAACTTCGCGTTCGAGAACATCCCGATCGACGATGCGGCGACCTACAAATTGTTCTCGGATGGCAAGACCGAAGCCGTGTTCCAGTTTGAAAGCCGCGGCATGCAGGGCATGCTGCGCGATGCGCGTCCCAGCCGCCTGGAAGACCTGATCGCGCTGAACGCCTTGTACCGCCCGGGCCCCATGGACCTGATCCCCAGTTTTGTGGCGCGCAAGCATGGTCGCGAGGTGGTGGAGTACCCGCACCCGGCCGTGGCCGACATGCTGAGCGAGACCTACGGCATCATGGTGTACCAAGAGCAGGTGATGCAGACCGCGCAGATTTTGGGCGGTTACTCGCTCGGTGGCGCCGACTTGCTGCGCCGCGCCATGGGCAAGAAAAAGGCCGAAGAGATGGCCGAGCACCGCGAGAAGTTCCGCGCGGGGGCATTGGCCACCCACAACATCCCGCAGGACAAGGCCGACGAAGTCTTTGACCTGATGGAAAAGTTCGCGGGCTACGGCTTCAACAAGTCGCACGCTGCGGCGTATTCTTTGTTGGCGTACCACACGGGCTGGCTCAAGGTGCACTACACCGCCGAGTTCTTCTGCGCCAACATGACGGTGGAAATGGACGACACCGACAAGCTCAAGGTGCTCTACGAAGACGCCTTGAAGTTCGGCATCACCTTCGACCCTCCCGATGTGAACCGGGGCCACTACCGCTTTGAGCCGGTGACCGACAAGGTGATCCGCTACGGCCTGGGTGCCATCAAGGGCACCGGCCAGCAGGCGATCGAGGCCATCGTGGCGGCTCGCAACGAAGGTGGCCCTTTCACTAGCCTGTTTGACTTTGCCGTGCGCGTGGACCGCACCCGCATCAACAAACGCACGGTGGACGCGCTCATCAAGGCAGGCGCTTTCGACTCGCTGCACATGAACCGTGCCGCCTTGTCGGCCAGCATCGACCGGGCCTTCGAGTTTTCGAACGCCACCACGGCCAACGCCAACCAAGGCGGTTTGTTCGACATGCTGGGCGACGATTCGCACGGCTCCAGCACGCAAGAGCCTGACCTGGTGGATGTGTTGCCCTGGGGCATCAAGGAGCGCTTGCTGCTGGAAAAAACCGCCGTGGGCTTTTACCTCTCAGGCCACCTGTTCGACGCGGTGGAGCGGGAAGTGCGTCAGTTCGTGCGCCGCAAGATCGACGACCTGATCGACAGCCGCGAGCCACAGCTGATGGCCGGAATCGTGAGCGATCTGCGCATCATCAACGGCCAGCGCGGCAAAGTGGCCATCTTCAAGCTCGATGACAAGTCGGGCGTGATGGAGGCCACCGCTGACGAAAGCCTGATCAACTCGGCCAAGCACCTGCTGAAAGACGATGAGCTCATCATCGTCACTGCCAAGATGCAAGCCGACCGGTTTTCGGGCGGCTTTCGCCTCAAGATGGAACAGATCATGGATCTGGGGCAGGCCCGATGCCGATACGGCAAATACCTGCGTGTGGCCGTGAATGGCCGCGCGCCGGACATTGCCCGTCTGGTCAAAGAGTTCCCGGCACAGCGCGAGCAAACCGAGCAGGGCGAGCTGGTGCGCGGTTTGCCGGTGCGCTTGCAATTGGAGCGCCGCAATGAAGCGCTGGGTGCCCGGGCGGAGTTGGCGCTGGGCGAGCAGGCCAAGTTCTTCCCGTCCGATGCGGCTTTGGCCAGCTGGATGGCGCAGGCCGATCAGGGGCAGGCCCATATCGTGTACGAGGACAACAACCCCATCCTGACTTTGCGGACGGTGTCGCCATAAGGCGTGGGGGACCAAGGCCGGGCTGGGGTTCAGACCACCGGCCTGCAAAAGTCCGGCCGCAAGGGCGGGCAGTTGTTCCGCTCAGTCCTGCGGCCTGAAGCCCAACACAATGACCGAGGGCACGCGGCCATCGGTGTCCTTGGGGAAAACTTCGGTTTTGTCGATCGCGCGCAACACAGCATCGTCCCAGGCGCGGTTACCGCTCGTTTGAACAATGCGGCGGCTCAAAATGGTGCCATCCGGGCTGACCTTGACTTCCACCTCGGCACGCGGGTTGCCTGCCACATCGCCCGGGTAGCTGATGTTGGGCTTGATGCGGCCGACCAGGCGACCGGCATAACTGGAAGATGGGCCCGATGATTTGAGCGCGCTGCCGGTGGCATTCTCACCACCTGAGGCACCGGCCAGACCTTGCATGCGCTTGAGGTTTTCGTTGCGCATGGCGTCCATGCGGGCAGCATCGGCTTTGGCATCGGCCGCCTTTTTGGCATCGTCTTGCTTGCGTTTCTTGGCATCCGCCTCGGCTTTCTCGGCGGCCTTTTTCTTTTCAAGCGCTTTGTCTTCCTGTGCTTTTTTCTCTTTGTCGGCCTTGTCCTTGGCCAATTTCTCTTTCTCGGCCTTTTCTTTGGCGGCTTTTTCTTCTTTCTCACGCTCTTTGCGCTTGAGCTCGGCTTTTTCTTTTTCCAGCTTCTCGGCTTCTTTTTTCTTCTCCAGCTGCTTTTTCTTTTCGAGCGCTATCTGCGCATCGCGGCGCTCGATCTCCGGATCGGGCGCGGGCGGCGGCGTGGGTTTGGCCTTCGGTTCAGGCTTGGGTTCAGGTTTAGGGGGCTCGGGTTCGGGTTGCGGTGCAGGTGGCGGCTCTTGCAAGCGCGGCGCTGCCGCTTGCGGCGTGGCCGACCACAGCTCGGCTTCAGCTTGTACGACTTGGGGTTGGGTGCGCCACTGGGTGGCCAAGGCCAGGGCCAGGAAGAGGGCTGCATGCGCTGCGATCGCGATCACCAGCGAACGCTGACGCCCCTCCGGTACGGGCGGTGCAAACTCCAGGTGCGGTGCGGGGCGTTGGCTCACAGCCGAATTCCTCATTCAGACCTCAAGGGGCCAACTGCACAGACAAGCCCACGCGTGCAACGCCAGCGCGTTGCAGGCTGTCCATGACCTTGACCACGGTTTCGTATTTCACCGTGCGGTCGGCACTGATGACGACAGCGGTGTTGCCGTCTTGACCGATCAGGTTTTTGACGCTGGCTGCCACGCTGCTCAGGGTGGCGCTGTCGGTTTTGCCCTCGCTGACCAGCTCGAGCCGTTCGTCTTTCTGAATCACGACCTGGATGACCTTGTCGGGTTGTTTGGCGGCTTTGCCCACGCTGGGCAGGTCCACCATGCTGGGCGTGATCATGGGGGCGGTCACCATGAAGATGATCAGCAAGACCAGCATCACGTCGATGAAGGGCACCATGTTGATTTCAGCGATGGTGCGGCGTCCGCGACCCCGGGATGAAACGGCGGGCATGCGGTGCTCCTTTCAGTGGCCAGACGCCGAGCTGCTGGTACCGGCTGAGCCCAGGCTGCGCTGCAGGATGTTGGAGAACTCTTCGATGAAGGTTTCCATCTTGATGGCGATGCGGTCCACATCGTGCGAGAAGCGGTTGTAGGCCAGCACAGCCGGAATCGCAGCGAACAGGCCGATGGCGGTGGCGACCAAGGCTTCGGCAATGCCGGGCGCCACGGTGGCCAAGGTCACTTGTTGCAAGCTGGCCAAGCCGGTGAAGGCGTGCATGATGCCCCACACCGTGCCGAACAAGCCGACATAGGGCGAGATCGAACCGACCGAGGCCAGGAAAGCCAGCTGGGCTTCGGCCACATCCATCTCACGCTGGAAGCTCGCCCGCATGGCGCGGCGTGCACCGTCGAGCAAGGTGCCTGCATCGCTGATGCGGCGCTCGCGCAGTTTTTGGTATTCGCGCATGCCGCTGGCAAAAATGCGTTCCATGGGGCCGGCCATCTTGGCGTTTTGTGTGGCGGCGTTGAACAGTTCATTGAGGCTGGTGCCCGACCAGAACACCCGCTCGAATTCTTCGTTGAGGTTCTTGATGCGCTTGAGCGCGGACAGTTTGCGCGCGATGGCCGCCCAGCTGGTGACCGAGATGGTCAGCAAGATGGCAACCACCAGTTGCACCACGAAGCTGGCGTGCAGCAACAAGGAAACGATGGACATGTCTTGGTTCATTTCAGGGCTTCCAGAACGGGGGCCGGAATGCGGCCCGGTTTCAAAGTTTTACTGTCCACCCAGCCCAGGCGGATGGTGCCTTCGGCCAGGAGTCGGTCGTTAGTTGGAGTTTTGCCCGGCGTACGCAGATACGCACGCTGGGCAATGGTGAGGCTGACGCGACCGGCCTCTTGCAGCTCGGCGGTGACCACCAGGGTGTCGTCCAGCCGGGCGGGTGAATGGTATTTGACGGCGGTTTCACTCACCACGAACATGCCGCCCGATTCGTCGCGCAGCACCTGTTGACCAAAGCCCAATGCGCGCAGCCATTCGGTGCGTGCCCGTTCAAAAAACTTCAGGTAATTGGCATAGAACACGATGCCGCCGGCATCGGTGTCTTCCCAATAGATGCGGATCGGGAACTGAAAGGGTGTCATGTCGCTCATGGTTTCAACCAGGCTTTCAGGCGTGCAATGGCTGTTTGCAATTCGGCCATCGAATTGGCGGTGGAAAAGCGCACAAAGCGTGCCGTCTGGTCGGTGCCAAAGTCGCGCCCGGGCGTGATGGCCACATGGGCATGCTCGAGCGCGGCAAAGGCGAATTCCCAGCTGTCCTTCAAGCCCAGCTTCTGGCAGGCGGCGTAGCAGTCGGCCCAGGCATAAAAAGCACCATCGGCTGCCACAGGCACCGTCAGCCCCAGCTCGTTCAGCGCCGGAATGAAGTAGTCACGGCGTGCCTTGAACTCGGCGCGGCGGCGTTCGTATTCGGCCAGGCTCTCGGGCTCAAAGCAGGCCAGGGCTGCTTGCTGCGCCACGGTGCTGGCACAGATGAACAGGTTCTGCGCCAGGCGCTCCAGCACGGGCGTGAGCTGCTCGGGCACCACCAGCCAGCCCAGGCGCCAGCCGGTCATGTTGAAGTATTTGCTGAAGCTGTTGATGCTGATGACGTCGTCGCCCAGGGCCAGGGCGCTTTGGCCGAACTGGTCGTCGTGGCTCAGGCCCAGATAAATCTCGTCGATCAGGGTGATGCCGCCGTGGCTGCGCACCACGTCGATGATTCGGGCCAGCTCAGCCGGGTCAATGGACGTCCCCGTGGGATTGGAGGGCGACGCCAGCAAAACACCACGGGTTTTGGGGCCCCATGCAGCGGCCACTTTGGCGGCGCTCAACTGAAAGCGCTCTTCGGCCGTGGTGGGCAGCAAGACCGCCGTGCCCTCAGCCGCGCTCACGAAGTGGCGGTTGCAGGGGTAGCTCGGGTCGGGCATGAGGATTTCATCGCCCCGGTCGATCAGTGCCAGGCAGGCCAATTGCAAAGCCGCCGATGCGCCTGCGGTGACCACGATGCGGCTGGCGGGCACCTGCACGCCAAAGCGCTGCGCGTACCAGCCGCTGATGGCTTGCCGCAGGGCGTCCAGGCCCAGTGCGGGGGTGTATTGGGTGTGGCCGGATTGGATAACCGCCTGTGCGGCTTGTTGCACCCGGGGCGGGGCGGTGAAATCGGGCTCGCCGATGTTCAGGAACACCACAGGCCGGTCGGTGTGTGCGACCTCGCGGGCTTTTTGCGAAGCGGCCTTGGCCACCTCCATCACCCAAAAGGGCTCGATCCGCTCGGCTCGCTCAGAGATGCGCATGGGGTCTGGGGTCTTGGGGTTTGCTTCTGGGATGTGGGGTTTATTTGGCGCGGCCGGATTGGCGGTCGGCCTGCACCTCGGCGCTGCGCAGCTCGGGCGCCAGGCCGTTCAGCACGGCGTTCACATATTTGTGGCCGTCGGTGCCGCCAAAGTCCTTGGCCAGTTCGATGCATTCGTTGAGCACTACGCGCCAAGGCACGTCGAGGCAGTGCTGCATTTCGTAGACGCCGATCCACATGATGGCCCGCTCGACGGGGGAGATTTCGGCAAAGCTGCGGTCCAGCTTGGGCGCGATCAAGGCGTCCAGTGCCTGGGCCTGTTCGACACAGCCGTACAGCAGGGCGTCGTAATGGGCCGAATCGGCTTTGTGAAAACCCGACAAGTCGCGTGTGAAGACATCGATGTCAGCCGCTTCGTTGCGGCCCACCAGATGTTGGTAAAGCGCTTGCAGCGCGAATTCACGCGAGCGGCTGCGGGCGGGCTTGGCGGAGGATTTGCGCGTACCAGCAGCAGGCTTTTGGCCTGCGTCGGTGTTGCCCGGTGTGGGGGTGGCTTCGGTCATCAGGTGTTCTCTTCGTCGTCCAACTCGTCGGCCAGCTCGGCCATGTCGGCCGACAGGTCGTCCATGATGCAGGCCATCTCGACCGCCACGCGGGCCGCATCGCGGCCTTTTTCGGTCTGGCGCACGATGGCTTGTTCCAGGTTTTCGGTGGTCAAAATCGCGTTGGCAATGGGCAGGTTGTAGTCGAGCGACACGCGGCTCACGCCGGCACCGGATTCGTTGGCCACCAGCTCAAAGTGGTAGGTCTCGCCACGGATGATGCAACCCAAAGCGATGAGCGCATCGTATTCGGCGCGCTCGGCCATGGCTTGCAGGGCCACTGGCACTTCCAGGGCGCCGGGCACCATGACGTGGTCAATGCTGGTCACGCCCAGGGTTTCGAGTTCTTCGATGCAGGCTTTGGCCAAGGCGTTGGTGATGTCTTCGTTGAAACGGGCTTGCACGATGCCGATGTGCAGGAATTGCCCGTCCAGTTCTTGTTCTGTGCCTTTGTTCGCTTCGAGCATGTTCATTCCTTGGGGATGTAGCCGGTGATTTCGAGGCCGTAGCCGGTCATGCTGGGCATGCGGCGGGGTTGGCCCATGAGTTTCATTTTGTGCACGCCGCACTCGCGCAAGATTTGCGCGCCCACGCCATAAGTACGCAGGTCCATCTTGCCGCGCTCGGGCGCTTGTGCCGAGCGGGCGCGGCCTTCAAATTGGGCCAACAATTGGTCTGCCGATTCGCCGCAGTTGAGCAGCACGGCCACGCCGCAGCCCTGGGCGTTCAGGTATTGCAAGCTGGTGTCCAGGCTCCAGGAGTGCATGGAGCGGTTGACTTCAAGGGCGTCCAGCACCGACAGCGGCTCGTGCACACGCACGGGCACTTCGGCGTCTGCGGACCATTGGCCTTTGACCAGCGCCAGGTGCACGGTCTGGCTGGGTTGGTCGCGAAACGCGTGGGCGGTGAATTCGCCGTGGGCAGTTTGCAGCGTGCGGCTGCCGATGCGCTCGACCAGCGATTCGTTGCGGCTGCGGTATTGGATCAGGTCGGCGATGGTGCCGATTTTGAGGCCGTGCTCGGCAGCGAAAATTTGCAGATCAGGCAGACGGGCCATGGTGCCGTCGTCTTTCATGATCTCGCAGATCACGGACGATGCGCTGCAACCGGCCATGGCGGCCAAGTCGCAACCGGCTTCTGTGTGCCCTGCGCGCATGAGCACGCCGCCATCCACCGCTTGCAGCGGGAAGATGTGGCCGGGCTGCACCAGGTCGGTGGGCTGGGTGTTGCGCGCCACAGCCACTTGCACGGTCTTGGCGCGGTCGGCGGCGGATATGCCGGTGGTCACGCCTTCGGCCGCCTCGATGGAGACGGTGAAGGCTGTGCTGTAGACGGTGCCGTTGCGCGCCGCCATGGGCGGGAGCTTCAAAAATTCGCAGCGCTCACGGGTGAGGGTCAGGCAAATCAGGCCCCGACCAAAGCGGGCCATGAAGTTGATGGCTTCGGGCGTGACGTGGTCAGACGCGAGCACCAGATCGCCTTCGTTTTCGCGGTCTTCTTCATCGACCAGGATCACGATGCGACCGGCTTTCATCTCGGCCACGATCTCTTCGACGGGCGAGATCGCCACGGGGGTCAGTGTCGCGGGGGCGTTCATGTGGTGTCTTTCTGGATCAGGCCAGCGCTGAGCATGCGCTCAACATATCTGGCCACGGTGTCGATTTCGAGGTTGACCCGGCTGCCTGCTTTGAGGCTACCGAGGGCGGTGTTTTCAACGGTGTGCGGGATCAGGTTGATGCTGATTTCACAGCCTTGCGCCAAATCGGCCACTTTGTTCACCGTCAGGCTCACGCCATTGACCGTGATGGAGCCTTTGTAGGCGAGGTATTTGGCCAGCGCATGAGGCGCCAGGATGCGCAGCTCCCAGCTTTCGCCAATTTGCTCGAAATGGCTGATTTGGCCTACACCGTCGACGTGACCGGACACGATGTGTCCGCCCAGACGGTCGTGGGCGCGCAGCGCTTTTTCCAGGTTGACGGTGCCTTCTTGGTCGAGACCGCTGGTCTTGTCCAGCGATTCGGCCGAGATGTCGATCGTGAATTGACGGCTCTCGGAGTGGAAGGTGGTGACGGTCATGCAAGCGCCGTTGAGGGCGATGCTGTCGCCCAAGCCCACATCGTCGAGGTACCCGGCGGGGGCCTCGATGGTGAGGCGCTTGCCATGGTGTAAAGAGCGACCCAGGTCGTGAATGGCGACGATTCGCCCCACGCCGGTGATGATTCCGGTAAACATAGCGGTGTATTTTCGCAGGTAATGAAGGTGAAACGGATGGCAGCGACAAAAAAGCGCACGGAAGCTGGAGGTGTACTGACTATGCCAGATCAGGGTTAACCAAGGCTTGAGCCTGCTGGCTGTGTGCCTAAAATGGTGCATTGCAGCAGATTTGCAATGCATTGCCAGTCATCAGGAGTTTTCATTGCCGGTCAAGCCCTCAGTCAAGTCGATCAAGTCAGCGCCATCGGGCACAACGACTGATCATGGCAGCGTCCGGAAGATCAAAAAGTATCCCAATCGCCGCTTGTACGACACGCAGACTTCCACTTACGTGACGCTGTCGGAGATTAAGAAGCTGGTGATGGTGGCTTCGCCTTTGGTGGTGGTGGATGCCAAAACGGGCGAAGACCTGACGCGCTCCATCTTGCTGCAGATCATTCTGGAAGAAGAGTCGGCAGGGGTGCCGATGTTCAGCGAAGCGGTGTTGTCCAACATCATCCGTTTTTATGGCCATGCCATGCAGGGGCATATGGGCTCTTATCTGGAAAGTCATGTCCAGTCTTTCATGGACTGGCAAAGCAAACTTGGTGAGACCAGTCCTGCCTTGAGCCCCGAAGTCTGGGCGCAGTTCATGCAGTGGCAGACGCCACTGATGCAAAACATGTTTTCCGGCTTGGCCAATCCGTCGCAGAGCGTCATGGCCCAGATGCAAGACCAGATGCAAAAGCAGATTCAGAATAACACCGAGCAGTTATTGGGCGCTATGGGTTTAAGGACTTCATGAGGTCTTGGATGCCCTTGTGTCACAAGCCTTCGTTTTTGCGGGGACAATGGGGGCATGAGTGAAATGACTGCAACTGCCCCCCTCCCGATCCCCAAAGTGGGTTTTGTGAGCCTCGGCTGCCCCAAAGCGCTGACCGATTCCGAACTGATCCTGACGCAATTGAGCGCCGAGGGTTACCAAACTTCCAAAACTTTTGAAGGCGCTGACCTGGTCATCGTCAACACCTGCGGCTTCATCGACGATGCCATCCAGGAAAGCCTGGACACGATTGCCGAAGCCCTGAATGAAAACGGCAAAGTGATCGTGACCGGTTGCCTGGGGGCCAAGATGGGCGAGGGCGGCGGCAACATGGTCCGCGAGTTGCATCCCAGCGTGCTGGCCGTGACCGGCCCACATGCCACGCAAGAAGTGATGGACGCGGTGCACACCCATTTGCCCAAACCGCACGATCCGTTTCTCGATTTGGTGCCCGGCGGTTTTGGCGAGGCGGGGCTCAAGCTCACGCCGCGCCACTATGCGTATTTGAAAATCAGCGAAGGCTGTAACCACCGCTGCACCTTCTGCATCATCCCCTCGATGCGGGGCGACCTGGTTTCGCGCCCAATTGGCGATGTGCTCAAGGAAGCCAAGGCCTTGTTCGAAGGCGGTGTGAAGGAGTTGCTGGTCATCAGCCAGGACACTTCTGCCTATGGCGTGGACGTGAAATACCGCACCGGTTTTTGGGATGGCAAGCCGATCAAGACCCGCATGCTGGAGCTGGTGCGCGCTTTGGGCGAGATGGCCCGCGAGCACGATGCCTGGGTTCGTCTGCACTATGTGTACCCGTACCCCAGCGTGGACGACATCATCCCCTTGATGGCCGAGGGCCTGGTCTTGCCTTATCTGGATGTGCCGTTTCAGCACAGCCACCCCGATGTGCTGCGCCGCATGAAACGCCCGGCCAGCGGCGAGAAAAATCTGGAGCGCATCCAGCGCTGGCGCGAACTGTGCCCCGAGCTGGTCATCCGCAGCACCTTCATTGCCGGTTTCCCGGGCGAGACTGAAGAAGAATTCGAGCACCTGCTGGGCTTTTTGCGCGAAGCGCAGATTGACCGCGCGGGGTGTTTTGCCTACAGCCCGGTCAAGGGTGCCACAGCCAACGATTTGCCCGGCATGCTGCCCGAGGCTTTGCGCGAAGAGCGCCGCGCCCGCTTCATGGCGGTGGCCGAAGAGGTGTCGATTGCCCGCTTGCACCAGCGCGTGGGCGCGACCATGCAGGTGCTGGTGGACAGCGCCCCGGCCATGGGTCGTCGTGGCGGGGTGGGGCGCAGCTTTGGCGATGCGCCCGAAATCGATGGTGTGGTGCGTTTGTTGCCGCCCGAGAAAATGAGCAAAACCCTCAAGGTGGGCGAATTCACCCGCGCCCGCATCGTCAGCGTGGAAGGCCACGACCTGGTGGGGGTGCCGGTTTGATGCGCTGCGGTGCATCGCTGGCCAGCCTTCGGGCGGTCCGCGTGCGCCATGCGTTGCACGGTTCGAGTGCCGAGACAAGTGTTTCAAGCAACAAAAAAGCCGTTGATCAGAAATCAACGGCTTGTTGTGTTTTGAACTTATCTGATTCGATAAGATTGGTGCCCAGAAGAGGACTCGAACCTCCACGATGTTACTCGCTAGTACCTGAAACTAGTGCGTCTACCAATTCCGCCATCTGGGCATCTCAGGAAGCTTTGAATTATAGGGCATCCACATCGTCTCTTCGGGCTGGACGTGAAGAAAAGTGCAAATTTATCGCGGCAACAGTCAGACGCAAAAACAAAAAAGCCGATGACTTGCGTTCATCGGCAGATATGGGTTTGTGTTTGTTTAAGATGGTGCCCAGAAGAGGACTCGAACCTCCACGATGTTACTCGCTAGTACCTGAAACTAGTGCGTCTACCAATTCCGCCATCTGGGCATCTCAGGAATCAAAGGATTGTATATTAAAAAAGTAGCTCCAACCAGCGGGATGCTGGATGAAATCGAAGGCCAGGTGCAAGGGCACCGCGACGGCCATGGCTTCCTGATTCGTGACAACGGCGAGTCAGACATCTACCTGTCGCCCAATGAGATGCGGGCGGTGCTGCACCGTGACCGCGTCAAGGTGCGCATCGTGCGCCAGGACCGCAAAGGGCGACCCGAAGGGCGCATCGTCGAAATCACGGAGCGTCCAGAGCAGCCCATCATTGGCCGCTTGCTGCAAGAAGGTGGTTTGTGGTTGGTGGCGCCGGAAGACAAGCGCTACGGCCAGGACGTGATGATTCCCAAAGGGGCTACGGGCACGGCCAAGCCGGGCCAGGTGGTGGTGGTCGAGCTGACCGAGCCGCCCGCTTTGTTCGGGCAGCCAGTGGGTCGTGTGAAGGAAGTGCTTGGCGAGATCGATGATCCCGGCATGGAGATTGAAATTGCCGTGCGCAAATACAGCGTACCGCATGAATTCTCGGCGGGGTGTTTGGAGCAGGCCAAGGGGCTGCCCGACAAAGTGCTGGCCAAGGATCGCAAGGACCGGGTGGATCTGCGCGATGTGCCCTTGGTCACCATCGATGGTGAAGATGCCCGCGACTTTGACGACGCTGTCTATTGCGAACCGGCCAAAGTCGGTCGCGGCAAGGGCTGGCGTTTGTTGGTGGCGATTGCCGACGTGAGCCACTATGTGCAAACGGGCAGCGACATCGACATCGATGCCTACGACCGTGCCACCAGCGTGTATTTCCCGCGTCGTGTCATCCCGATGCTGCCCGAAAAATTGTCCAACGGCTTGTGTTCGCTGAACCCGGATGTGGACCGCTTGTGCATGGTCTGCGACATGCTGGTCAACGCCAAGGGCGATGTGCATGCCTACCAGTTTTACCCGGCGGTGATGCACAGCCATGCGCGCTTCACCTACACCGAAGTCGCGGCCATTTTGGCCAACACCCGCGGACCGGAAGCGGCCAAACGCAAGGAGCGCGTGACCGACCTGATGAACCTGCAGGACGTGTACCGTGCCTTGCTGGCCTCGCGTGCAGTGCGCGGTGCAGTAGACTTTGAAACCACCGAAACGCAAATCGTGTGTGATGAAAGTGGCCGCATTGAGAAGATCGTGCCGCGCGTGCGCAACGAAGCGCACCGTTTGATTGAGGAAGCCATGTTGGCGGCCAACGTCTGCAGCGCCGACTTCATCCAGCAGGGCAAGCACCCCGGTTTGTTCCGCGTGCACGAAGGCCCCACGGCCGAGAAAAAAGACATCCTGCGCAATTACCTCAAGGCCTTGGGGTTGGGTATGAGCATCAGCGACGACCCGCACACCGCTGAGTTCCAGAAAATCGCGCAAGCGACCAAGGACCGCCCGGATGCGCAGCAGATCCACACCATGCTGCTGCGCTCCATGCAGCAGGCCATCTATACGCCGGTGAACAGTGGTCACTTTGGCTTGGCCTACGAGGCCTACACCCACTTCACCAGCCCGATCCGGCGTTATCCGGATTTGCTGGTGCACAGGGTCATCAAGTCCATCTTGTTGGGTCGCAAATACCAGTTGCCCCAATTGCCGGTGCCAGGCGAGGCGCATGCCAAGCTGACCAAGCGGCTGGAAAAAAACAAGGCCGCTAAAGGCGCTTCTGACGCGAATGCCCCTCGCGTGCGCATGTCGGCCGCCGACCAGCAAGCCTGGGAGGCCGCCGGTCTGCATTGCAGCGCCAACGAGCGCCGAGCCGACGAAGCCAGCCGCGACGTGGAAGCCTGGCTCAAGTGCAAATACATGCGCGAGCATTTGGGTGAGGAATACGGCGGTGTCGTGTCTGCTGCGACCAGCTTCGGTATTTTTGTGACCTTGGACGCCCTGTATGTGGAGGGTCTGGTGCACATCACTGAGCTGGGCGGTGAGTATTTCCGCTTTGACGAGCTGCGTCAGGAGCTGCGCGGAGAGCGCACGGGTATCCGCTATGCCATTGGCACGCGGGTGCAGGTGCAGGTCAGTCGGGTGGATCTGGATGGTCGCAAGATCGACTTCCGTTTGGTGCACCCCGGTGATGATTTGCTGCCGCGCGCCATGCGCGACAAAGGGTTGTCGGCACCAAGCTCTCCTGAAGGCGTGCATGGCAAAAAGCAGGGTGGGCCTGCCCGAGGCGATCGCGCCGCAGACCGCCGCATGGCCGATGCGGAGCGCAACCGCTCGCCGATTCAGGCGCTCAAAGCTTCGGTCCAAAAAGCTTCTGCCAAGAAAACCAGCGCCAAGAAGAAGGGCCCTCGGACCAGCAAATCGCGCCGTTGAGCCGATGATGACCTGAAGCGGCCATGCACTGGGGTGCATGGCCGTTTTGCATGGCGTGCTTCAGTACAAGGCCTGCGCCAGTTGGCTGGCCGTGAGCGACTGGCCTGCAGGCCAGTCATCCGCCGCTTGGCCGTGTTGGTGCACAGCGGCGCAAGCGGCATCAAAGGCGCTCAGGCTTTGTGCCATGCGAGTGCCAATGAGACCGGCCAGCACATCGCCCGTGCCACCGATGGCCAATTTGCCGTTGCCGGTGGTGTTGATGCGCGGGGTCTGCCCGGGTGCTGCGATCACGCTGCCTGAGCCTTTGAGCACCACAACACAATCGAACAATGCCGCTAGATCTCGAGCCGCTTGTAGGCGATTGTTTTGGATGCTCGCGGTATCGGTTTTCAAAAGCCTTGCCGCTTCCAGGGGGTGCGGCGTGATCACGGTGGTCTGTCGCAGGCCTCGGCCGCGCAAGGCCTTGGCCAGTGATTCGTCTTGTGCCACAGCGTTCAGCCCATCGGCGTCCAGCACCAGTTGGGCGCTGCGTGCCAGAACTTCGGCCAGGAGGGGCTGGATGGCTTGTCCGCCACCGCAGCCACACACGACATGCAGTTTTTCCAGGTCCAGTTGCGTCCAGGGGCGTTGCATCAGATCCGGTGGCACCGACACGGTGGACTCACCCAGCAGACTGAGCATCACGCGGCCAGCGCCTGCGTGAAGCGCGGCCGTAGCGGCCAATACAGCCGCGCCGCTCATGCCCATGCCATGCAGGGTCATCGGTTCGCCGCCGATGACGGCAACATCGCCGTGACTGCCCTTGTGGCTGGCGTGGGTCTTGTGGCCTTGTTCGCCAGGCGTGTTGAGCCAAGCCTGCGGCCGAAGGCGGACGGGCTCTTTGGCAGCTGAGTCGAGACTTTCCAGCCAGATCTCTCCGCACAGATCCCGGCCATGACCCATGAACAGTCCCGGTTTGGCCGCAACAAAAGTCAGTGTGTGATGGGCTCGTACGGCCCGCGAAGGTGTCTGTGCATCAGCGCCCAGAAGTTGGCCAGACTGCGCATCCAACCCTGTCGGTAAATCCAGCGCCAGAACTTGTGCCCGGGACTGGTTGATGGCGTCGACCCAGGCCTGGATTTGAGGGCTCAGTGGCCGGGACGCGCCCAAACCCAACAAGGCGTCGATGCACAGGTCTTGCGGACACATGCCTGCGATCCAGTCGTGGGGTATCTCGGTTTGTACCGTGAGCCCTGCTTGCAGGGCTCTGGCCAGTGCCGCTTGTGCATCGGCGGCTTGTTGGTCCCGGTCGATCAGCAGGCTGACCCGCACCGTTTTGCCTGCCAAGTGCAATTGCAGGGCCGCCTCCAGTCCATCGCCTCCGTTGTTGCCGGGACCAGCTGCGACCCAAATGCGCTGGGCATGCGGGGCCACGGCAAGGGCCAGTTGTGCAGCGGACAGCCCTGCAGCTTGCATCAAGGGCGCAGGACTGCGGGCCTGAAGTTGCCGCTCCAGAGTTTTCAGCGGGTCGCGCTGAAAAACAGGCCAGTTGGAGGTGGGGGCCAAGCGTTGCATGGTGTTCAGGTTTTTTGAAGCAGGGGCTCGAGCAGCAAGGCCAGTTGAAGGATGGTGTCGTCGTGCATGGCACCGTGCCAGGCCATCAGGCCCACGGGCAGTTCACCCGGGGCGTGGCAGGGCAGACTGATGCCGCAGCCATCCAGCGTATTGACGGCGGCGGTGTTGCGCAACAACAGGCTGTTGACCCGGAAGAATTCGGCATCGCGTTCTGGCCCCGGTGCTACATCGCGCAAAAGTGGCGCCACGATGGGGGTGGTGGGGGAGAGCACGGCATCGTGCTGGCGCAAGGCGGCTTCGACCCGCTGTATCCAATCGGCGCGGGCATGCAGCAGGTCGATGTATTCGTGGGCCATCATGCCTGCGCCAATGCGGATGCGTTGTGCCACCCGTGGGTCGTAAAGTTCAGCGTTTTGGGCCAGGTGTTGCCGGTGCCAAGCGTAGCTTTCCGCTGGGCTGAAACCGCCGGTGCGCATCATGGGGCCGATTTCAAGCAGCTCGGGTAAAGCGATTTCTTCAATTTGAGCGCCTGCCGCACGCAGTGTTTGCAAGCTGCGCTCAAAGGCTCGGCTCACCGGGGCGTCCATGCTGTCTTGCATGAAGTCTCGAACCACCGCAAGCCTGTAGCTCGACAAAGGCTTGTCGGTTTGGGGTACCCGGCGGCCCGACAGGATTTCGTGTGCCAGGATGGTGTCGCGCACCGTGCGTGTCATGGCGCAGACGGTGTCCAGTGTGGTGGACAAGGGCAGGGCGCCTTGTGTGGGGACCCATCGGGCCGTGTTCTTGAAACCCACGATGCCGTTGAGTGCCGCCGGAATGCGGATGGAGCCGCCGGTATCCGACCCCAGGCCGATGAAGGCCGCGCCAGTGGCCACGGAAACGGCTGCGCCAGAGCTGGAGCCGCCTGGCACCCTCGGGTCTTGGGCATCGCCAGCAGCTGTGTCGGTCAAGGCATCCCAGGCAGCAGGGGTGCCGTGGTGCGGGTTGATACCCACGCCAGAGAAGGCGAATTCGACCATGTTGGTGCGTCCGATCAAGCCAGCCCCAGCAGCGCGCAAGCGCGCCACGGCTTGCGCATCCTTTTGTGCCAGCGGCTGATCGCGCAAAACCACCGATCCGGCGGCGGTGAGTTGCCCTTGCACATCAAACAAGTCCTTGACCGAGACCGCAAGACCGGCCAAAGGACGGGTCTGGATGACGACCTGACTGGCCGTTTGCTCCAGCGTTTCAGGGGTCAGCAGCAAGAAGGCGTCGCGGCATTGCGCCCCTTGCGCGATGTCCAAACAGGCTTCGGCCACGCTTTGCGGATGGATTTCGCCACTCAAAATGGCTTGACGGGTGGCGATCAGGTCTTTTTTCATAGAAGGCGGCTGTGTCCAGGAGGTGTCAGGATGCTATAATCCTAAGGCTTTGTACAGCGCGATGGCTGTCTCTTGGGTAGCTTATCCAAAGGGCAGATCGGCCGAGTTGTCAGAGCACATCCGCAAACCCGCCCCATCAAGGTGTTGCGCCGACTCGTTGGCGTGATCAGTGGGCTGGATTTAAGACACAACCTTTGGAGTACTTTATGTCCGTTACCATGCGCGAAATGCTGGAAGCCGGTGTCCACTTCGGTCACCAAACCCGCTTCTGGAACCCCAAGATGGCCCCCTTCATCTTCGGCCACCGCAACAAAATCCACATCATCAACCTGGAAAAATCGCTGCCGATGTTCCAGGACGCGATCAAATTCGCCAAGCAGCTGTCTGCCAACCGCGGCACCATTTTGATGGTGGGCACCAAGCGCCAAGCCCGTGAGCTGGTGGCTGCAGAAGCCCAGCGCGCTGGCGTGCCTTTCGTCGACCAGCGCTGGTTGGGCGGCATGCTGACCAACTTCAAAACCGTCAAGACCTCGATCAAGCGTCTGAAGGACATGAAGGCTCAGCAAGAAGTCGGCCTCGACAGCCTGAGCAAAAAAGAACAACTGATGTTCAAGCGCGAGATCGAAAAGCTCGAAAAAGACATCGGTGGTATCCAGGACATGGCCACTTTGCCTGATGCGATCTTCGTGATCGACGTGGGCTACCACAAGATTGCCATCGCCGAAGCCAAGAAATTGGGCATCCCATTGATCGGTGTGGTGGACTCCAACCACTCGCCCGAAGGCATCGACTACATCATCCCCGGCAACGACGACTCGGCCAAGGCCGTGGCTTTGTACGCCCGTGGTATCGCTGACGCGATCATCGAAGGCCGTGCCAATGCGGTCAACGACGTGGTCAAGGCCGTGACCGAAGGCGCTGACGAATTCGTCGAAGAAGCCAACGCTTCTGCCTGAGTTCCCAAGACTCGATGAAAGGGGCTTTGTGGCCCCTTTTTTTTAATCTGACTTTTAGACTGAATACGGAGAAATCAAATGGCTGCAATTACCGCAAGCATGGTCGCTGAACTGCGCGCAAAAACCGACGCCCCCATGATGGAGTGCAAAAAAGCCCTGACCGAAGCCGAAGGCGACATGGCCAAAGCGGAAGAGTTGCTGCGCGTCAAGCTGGGCACCAAGGCTGGCAAGGCCGCTTCGCGTGTGACCGCCGAAGGCGTGGTGACCAGCTTCGTGAGTGGCACCACAGGCGCCATGATCGAAGTCAACTGCGAAACCGACTTCGTGACCAAGAACGACAGCTTCCTGGCTTTGGCCAACGCCGCTGCCAAGCTGGTGGCTGAGCACAACCCTGCCGACATCGCTGCTTTGGGCGCTCTGCCTTACAGCCAGGACGGTTTTGGCCCCACCCTGGAAGAAGTGCGCAAGGGCCTGATCGGCAAGATCGGCGAGAACATGAGCTTCCGCCGCTTCAAGCGTGCCGCTGGCGCAGCCAAGATCGCCAACTATTTGCACGGCACCCGCATCGGCGTGTTGGTCGAGTACGAAGGTGACGAAACCGCTGCCAAAGACGTCGCCATGCACGTGGCCGCCATGAAGCCTGTGTCTTTGACCAGCGCCGAAGTGCCTGCCGAATTGATCGAAAAAGAGCGCTCAGTTGCTGCTGCCAAGGCTGTCGAGTCGGGCAAGCCTGCCGACATCGCAACCAAGATGGTCGAAGGCTCGGTGCAAAAGTACCTCAAAGAAGTGTCTTTGTTCAACCAGTCTTTCGTCAAGAACGACAAGCAAACCGTTGAGCAAATGCTCAAAGCGGCCGGCACCACAGTGAGCGCTTTCACTTTGTACGTTGTGGGCGAAGGCATCGAGAAGAAGGTCGACGACTTCGCTGCTGAAGTGGCTGCCCAAGTGGCTGCAGCTCAAGCGGCTGCTTAAGTTGCTTTCACCTCGTCATCCCATCGTTTGTTTCCATATTGAAGGAGTCCATCATGTCCGAAGCCAAGCCAGCCTTTAAGCGCATCTTGCTCAAGCTGTCCGGCGAGGCCCTGATGGGGGATGATGCGTTCGGTATCAACCGCGCCACCATCGTCCGCATGTCCGAAGAAATTGCCGAAGTCACCCGACTTGGCGTTCAGGTGGCGGTGGTGATCGGTGGCGGCAACATTTTTCGCGGCGTTGCCGGTGGTGCTGTCGGCATGGACCGTGCCACAGCCGATTACATGGGCATGCTGGCCACGGTGATGAACTCCTTGGCCCTGGCCGATGCCATGGACAAGGCCGGTTTGACCGCGCGTGTCATGTCGGCCATCGGCATTGACCAAGTGGTCGAGCCTTATGTGCGACCCAAAGCTTTGCAGTACCTGGAAGAGGGCAAAGTGGTGGTGTTTGCGGCCGGTACCGGCAACCCTTTCTTCACGACCGATACAGCCGCTGCTTTGCGTGGCGCGGAAATCGGGGCCGAAATGGTGCTCAAAGCCACCAAGGTCGATGGCGTGTACACCGCCGATCCCAAGAAGGATGCTTCGGCCACCCGTTACAGCAAAATCAGTTTTGACGAAGCCATTTCGCGCAACCTGGGCATCATGGATGCCACCGCGTTTGCCTTGTGCCGCGACCAGAAGCTGCCCATCAAGGTGTTTTCAATCATCAAGAACGGCGCTTTGAAGCGCGTGGTGATGGGCGAAGACGAAGGCACACTGGTTTATGCTTGATCCTGTTCTGACGAGGAGAACCCCATGACGATTGCTGACATCAAGAAAACAACCGAAACCAAGATGGAGCAGTCCATCGCGGCGTTCAAGAACAACCTGACCAAAATCCGCACGGGCCGTGCCAATCCGGCTTTGCTGGACACGATCCACGTGGATTACTACGGATCGCCTGTGCCCTTGTCACAAGTGGCCAACGTGTCCTTGATGGATGCGCGCACGATCAGTGTGCAGCCTTGGGAAAAAGGCATGGGTGCCAAGATCGAAAAAGCCATCCGCGAAAGCGAATTGGGCTTGAACCCCGCCTCCATGGGCGATCTGATCCGTGTGCCAATGCCGCCCATGAGCGAAGAGCGCCGCAAGGAAATGACCAAACTGGCCCGCACCGAAGGCGAGAACGGCAAGATCGCCATCCGCAATTTGCGCCGCGATGCCAACGAATCGGTCAAGAAGCTGGTCAAGGACAAACTGGCTTCGGAAGACGATCAAAAGCGTGCCGAAGCCGATGTGCAAAAATTGACCGACAAGCGCATGACCGAGATCGATCAGTTGGTGGCCGCCAAAGAACAAGAGATCATGGCGGTCTGAGTTTGCGAACAATGCCGTGGCCATCCACGGTCTGAATGGCCGCCCTTTGGCGGCCTTTTTTTCTGGAGAACGCATGCTCAAGCAAAGAGTCATCACTGCACTGGTCTTGCTGGCCTTGTTGCTGCCCGCCTTGTTTGCGGTCAATCCCTGGCCCTTCTTGGCTTTGACGGTGGTGTTGATCGCTGCTGGGGCATGGGAGTGGGGCCGCTTGAATGCCATGGGACCGCTGTGGTCATGGGTGGGGGCGCTCATTGCGCTGGCCTTGTGTGGTCTGGCGCAGCGCTGGGGCTGGGTACAGGCGAGTCCTCCGCGGGTTTGGTTGCTGGCAGGCGCGGGTTGGGTCTTGTTGGGCGCTTGGGTGATTGGCCGTGGTGTTGCGGCATGGGCCTTGTGGCCGAAGACCTTGCGTTGGGTGGTTGGTTTGTGCCTCTTGGTCATCGCTTGGTTGGCCATGGCGCAAGCCCATCAGCGCGGTGTGAATTTCTTGTTGTCGGTGTTGGTCCTGGTGTGGGCGGCTGATGTGTTCGCCTATTTCTTTGGGCGTGCTTTTGGGGGGCGTCTGGTGGGCGTGAAATTGGCGCCCAGCATCAGTCCTGGCAAAAGCTGGGAAGGTGTGTTTGGCGGCATGCTGGGGGTGATGCTGGTGGCACTGGTTTGGGCCGAAGTCGATCGCCGTTGGGCGCTTCCCAGTCAGAGCTTTTATTCCTTGCTGTTTGCCAAAGGCGCCTGGGTGGCTTGGCCCGCTCTGCTGTTCATGTGCGCCATGAGTGTGGTGGGTGATCTGGTGGAGTCGCTGGTCAAACGCAGCGCGGGCATGAAGGACAGCTCGGGTTTGTTGCCTGGACATGGCGGCGTGCTGGACCGTGTCGATGCTTTGCTGCCCACCTTGCCATTGGCCATGATGTTGGTGACCTGGATTTGAAGGGCGATCGATGAACAATAAGCAAAGCATCACCATTTTGGGTTCTACCGGTTCCATCGGGACCAGCACCCTGGACGTTTTGGCACGTCATCCCGAACAGTTTTCGGTCTATGCCCTCACGGCTTCCAGCCAAGTGGACCTCATGCTGGCTCAGTGCGCGCAGTTCAAACCTCAAATCGCCGTGATGGTCCGTGAGGACGCTGGGCGTTTGCTGGCAGATCGGGTCAAGGCCGAAGGCTTGCCCGTGGAGGTGCGGTGGGGCGCTCAGGCCCTCGATGAGGTGTCGTGTGCGCCTGAAGTCGATGCGGTGATGGCGGCCATTGTGGGCGCAGCAGGTTTGTCACCTTGTTTGGCTGCAGCACGTGCGGGCAAGCGATTGTTGCTGGCCAACAAAGAAGCCCTGGTGGTGGGGGGCGAGGTCTTCTTGTCGGCTGTGCGCGAGGGTGGGGCAACGCTGCTGCCCATCGACAGTGAGCATTCGGCCATTTTTCAGTCCCTGCCCGAAGACCCCACAACCTGGCAGCGTCGTGTGCACAAGATCATCCTGACGGCTTCAGGGGGGCCGTTTCGTGGACGTGATCCTGCCACCCTCAGGGAGGTGACGCCCGAACAGGCTTGTGCGCACCCCAATTGGGTCATGGGGCGCAAAATTTCGGTGGATTCCGCGACCATGATGAACAAGGCGCTGGAGGTGATCGAGGCGCGTTATTTGTTCGGCATGTCCCCGGATCAACTCGAAGTGGTCATCCATCCCCAGAGCGTGATCCACTCGATGGTTCAGTACAAGGACAATTCGGTGGTCGCTCAGTTGGGCACGCCAGACATGCGTGTGCCCATTGCTTACGGTTTGAGCTGGCCTGAGCGCATGACCTCAGGCGCCTCAGCTTTGGATTTTCACGCTTTGGCGGCCATGACTTTTGAAGCCATGGACGGGCATGGCCATCCGCGGCGTTTTCCAGGCATCCAGCTGGCGTGGGAGACGCTCAATGGCGCACCTGGCACCTGTGCCTTGCTCAATGCGGCCAATGAAATCGCGGTCGATGCTTTTTTGAGTCGGCAAATTCGCTTTGATCAGATCCACGTGGTGAACCGGGCGACGCTGGATGAGCTGAGTTGTCCTGCGCCGAAGGATTTGCAAGATTTGATGACGCTTGATCGTCAAGGTCGTGAAATGGCCCGATCCATCGTATTGAGATTGGCTGCTTAACAAACAGTCTTTTACCCCGATAGCGCCTCTTCTTGTCTTGGGTGTGCAGATGTCTGAGATATGATCTTTGTAGCCTTGTTGCAAGCTTGCCCGCCCTGAGTTCTGCATTCCCATTTTCAATGGATCATCCATGAATTTTTCTTTTCTTCCATCGCGCATGAACCCGACTGCATTGGGTTTGCTGGTGTCTGCTGTCGTTTGTTCGCCTGCCTGGGCCGTCGACCCTTTTACAGTTCGGGATATTCGCGTAGAAGGACTGCAGCGGATTGAGCCTGGAACGGTCTTTGCGTCTTTGCCATTTCGTGTTGGTGACCAATACACCGATGACAAAGGCGCGTCAGGCATTCGTGCCTTGTTTGCCTTGGGCCTTTTCAAAGACGTTCGCCTTGAGACGCAGGGCGATGTATTGGTCGTCGTCGTGGAAGAGCGTCCTTCTGTGGCTGCGGTGGAATTCATTGGCTTGAAAGAGTTTGACAAGGATGTTCTGCACAAGGCACTCAAGGAGGTGGGCCTGGCAGAAGGGCGGCCTTACGATAAAGCCTTGGCAGACAAGGCTGAGCAAGAGCTCAAGCGCCAGTACATCAGCCGCAGTCTCTATGGTGCTGAAGTGGTCACCACCGCCACGCCGATTGACCGAAACCGCGTCAACTTGTCTTTCACCATCACCGAGGGCGGTCCAGCCAAGATTGCCAACATTGAGATCGTCGGGAACAAGACTTTTTCAACAGACACCTTGCGCGATCAATTCAATTTGGATACCGGCGGTTGGATGAGCTGGTACACCAAGTCGGATCGGTATTCCCGCACCAAGCTCAACGGTGATCTGGAGGCTTTGCGCTCCTACTATTTGGCACGAGGATTCTTGGAGTTCCGCATCGACTCCACCCAAGTGGCCATGTCACCAGACAAACAAAAAATGACCATCACCATCAACATCCATGAAGGTGAGCGCTTCGTGGTCTCGGGGGTCAAGCTGGAGGGCAACTATTTGGACAAGGAGTCTGAATTCAAGCCACTCGTGAAGATCGCCTCGGGTGAGCCCTACAACGCTGAAACAGTGGCTGAAACCACCAAGGCATTCACGGAGTATTTCGGCAAATTCGGCTTTGCTTTTGCCCGCGTAGAGGCCAAGCCCATCATCGACCGTCAGAACAACAGGGTGCAGTTCGTGTTGGTGGCGGAGCCATCGCGCCGAGCTTATGTCCGACGCATCTTGTTGGCTGGCAATAACCGAACCCGTGATGAAGTCATCCGCCGAGAGTTCCGTCAGTTGGAGGCAGCTTGGTATGACGGCGACAAGATCAATCTGTCGCGCGATCGGGTGAACCGTTTGGGGTATTTCACCGATGTGAACGTGGATACCCAGGAAATTGCAGGATCTCCAGATCAGGTGGATTTGCTGTTCACCGTCGCTGAAAAGCCCACCGGCAGCGTGTCTTTGGGCGCTGGTTTTTCCTCCACAGAAAAAGTGGCCCTGACTTTCGGTATCCAGCAAGAGAACGCATTTGGGTCGGGCAATTACCTCGCTGTGCAGGTCAATACCAGCAAATACAACCGCAATTACGTGGTGAGCACAACCGACCCGTATTTCACTCAGAACGGTATTTCACGCTCGATTGATTTGTTTCATCGGACCACACGGCCTTATTTGGGTGATTTGAATGCCTACAGCCTGGTGAACTCTGGCATTGGCTTGCGCTTTGGCGTACCTGTAACCGAGACTGATCGCGTTTTCGTCGGCGCTAATTTCGAGCAGACGCAAATTGTTGCTGGCACAGGTTTGCCCACAGCCTATAAAGACTATGCGGCTAAATTCGGTTCAACCAGCACAGCCTTACCTTTGACGTTGGGCTGGGCGCGAGACGGCCGTGACAGTGCTTTGGTGCCGACGAGAGGATCTCTTCAAAGCTTCACTGCGGATGTGAGTGTTGCCGGTGATGTGCGCTACGCCAGATCCAACTATAAATTCCAGCAATACATCCCTTTGAGTAAAAAATACACCTTTGCTTTCAATACCGACTTGGGTTGGGGTCAAGGTCTGAAGGGTCAGGAGTACCCGTTGTTCAAAAACTTCTATGTGGGTGGCTTGGGCAGTGTGCGTGGTTTTGAACAATCAACCCTTGGCCCAAAGTCTGATGGCGTCTATCTTGGCGGTGCTAAAAAGATGGTCTTCAATGCTGAGTTCATCACGCCATTTCCTGGGGCCGGTAACGATAAAACATTGCGCATGTTCGGCTTCATGGACGCTGGTTACGCTTTCAAGGACGCAGAAAATGTTTCATTCAGTGCGCTCAGGGCATCTGCAGGTATCGGTTTGAGCTGGATCTCGCCCATGGGCCCATTGCGCTTTTCATATGCTGTGCCTGTCCGTCAACAGACTGACGATAGAATTCAAAAACTTCAATTCCAAATCGGAACTTCTTTCTAATGAAAACGCTTCGTCAACATTTCACACTTGCAATGATTGCTGGTGTCGCCGCTTTTTCTACCATGGCTCAAGCTCAGGAGTTCAAGCTGGGCTTTGTGAATACCGAGCGGATCTTCCGCGAGGCTGCAACAGCCAAACAGGCACAAGCCAAGCTTGAGCAAGAGTTCTCGCGCCGCGAGAAAGAGTTGGTGGATGCGGGCAACGCCTTGAAACAAGCTTCGGAGAAGTTTGAGCGCGAAGCGCCCACTTTGGCCGAATCGCAGCGCACCGCTCGTCAAAAACAGCTGATTGAACAAGACCGCGAATTTCAGCGCAAACGCCGTGAGTTCCAGGAAGATCTGAATGCTCGCAAAAATGAAGAGCAGCAAGTCGTGGTCGAGCGCGCCAACCGTGCGGTCAAGCAAGTGGCTGAATCCGAAAAATACGATGTGGTCTTCCAGGAAGCCGTGTACATCAACCCCAAGCACGACATCACTGAAAAAGTGATCAAGGCACTCAACGCCTCTGCTGGCAAATAACAGGTTCTGACCTGTCGGAAATGGTGGCATTGAAGCTTGGATCAATCGTTGAAGCACTCGGTGGCCGCTTGTTGGGGTCAGCCGAATTGCAGATCGCCGGCCTAGCACCTTTGCAAACGGCGCGTGCCGATCACATCAGCTTTCTGAGCCATCCCCGTTATCAAAACCAGCTGGCCAACAGTTTGGCTGGCTGCGTCATTGTGGCCCCCGCGTTCGAGGCGATGGTGGCAGATCGCCAAGCCGCCATCGTCACCGATGATCCCTACCTTTATTTCGCACGCTTGACCCGTTTGTGGAAGAGCGCACAGCACCCTTCCCGTGGACCGCGCATTCACCCCAGTGCCGTCATCGATCCTGATGCCTCGGTCGCGGCTGATGCTGTGATTGGGCCTTTGTGTGTGGTCGAGCGTGGTGCTCGGGTTGGCTCGGGGTCTGTGCTCAAGTCACGTGTCACGCTGGGTGAGGACTGCCGCATCGGCGATCGCTGCATTGTTCATGCTGGCGTGGTCATCGGTGCGGATGGTTTTGGCTTCGCACTGCACAAAGGGCAGTGGGAAAAAATTGAGCAACTGGGCGCAGTGCGCATTGGCGATGATGTGGAAATTGGCGCCAACACCTGCATTGATCGCGGGGCATTGGACGACACGGTCATCGAAGATGGCGTCAAGCTCGACAACCTGATTCAGATTGGCCACAACGTTCACATTGGCAAACACACGGCCATGGCCGGTTGTGTCGGGGTGGCTGGCAGCGCCCACATTGGTGCGCACTGCACCGTGGGCGGTGGTGCGATTGTGTTGGGTCATTTGACGGTGGCCGACCATGTGCACATTTCTGCCGCCTCTGTGGTCACGCGCTCGATTGCTCAGCCAGGGCAATACACGGGCATGTTTCCGCTGGATACCAATGCCAATTGGGAAAGAAACGCCGCCAGCCTCAAACAATTGTCCCGATTGCGTGATCGCATCAAAGCGATCGAGACCCGTATTCAAGATAACAAGGAAAATTGATCATGATGGACATTCACCAAATTCTCAAACAGTTGCCACACCGCTATCCCATCTTGCTGGTCGATCGTGTACTGGAACTCGAAAAAGGTGTGCGCATCAAGGCCCTCAAGAATGTCTCCATCAACGAGCCGCACTTCCAGGGGCACTTTCCGCATCGTCCCGTGATGCCGGGCGTGCTGATGCTCGAAGCCTTGGCACAAGCTGCAGCCTTGCTGGCTTTTGATACTTTGGGAGAGACGCCTGATGACCAGACGGTGTACTACTTCGCCGGCATCGATGGCGCCCGCTTCAAGCGTCCTGTGGAACCCGGTGATCAACTGATTTTGGAAGTGGAGTTGGACCGCATGAAGGCCGGTATCTTCAAATTCAAGGCGCGCGCCAAGGTGGGTGACGAGATCGCCACAGAAGCCGAGTTGATGTGCACCATGCGGAAAATCCCTCAGGCCTGAACACCATGAGCAAGATCCATCCAACGGCCATCATCAGCCCTGGCGCTGAGCTTGACAGCTCGGTGACTGTCGGACCTTACACCGTGATCGGTCCACATGTGCGCATGGGCGCGGGCACGACGGTGGCCAGCCACTGTGTGATCGAAGGCCACACCACGATCGGCCGTGACAACCGGATTTTCCAGTTCAGCTCATTGGGCGCCGTGCCACAGGACAAGAAATACAACAACGAGCCATGTGAGCTGGTCATTGGAGACCGCAACACGATCCGCGAGTTTTGCACCTTCAACATCGGCTCGCCTGGTGACCGCGCCGTGACGTCGGTGGGCAATGACAATTGGATCATGGCGTATGTGCATCTGGCACATGACTGCATGGTCGGCAACCACACCATCTTTGCCAACAACACGCAATTGGCAGGCCATGTGGTGGTCGATGATTGGGTCATTCTGGGCGGCTTCACGGTGGTCCACCAGTTTTGCCGCATCGGTGCGCACAGCTTCACGGCCATGAACTCCTTGCTGTTCGCGGATCTACCGCCTTTTGTCATGGCGCAAGGGCAACCTGCCCAAGCGCGTTCGATGAACTTTGAAGGCTTGCGCCGCCGTGGGTTCACACCTGAGCGCATCAGTGCGGTCAAAGCCATGCACAAGGCGCTTTACCGCGATGGCTTGTCTTTGGCCGATGCCATGGCACGCATTGCCGGTTTGACCGAGAAGACCCCTGAGGCGGCAGACGACGTGAAGATGATGATGGATTTCCTGTCGACCGCATCACCTCAACGTGGCATCGTGCGTTGATCCTTTATGGTTGATCTGGTCGCTCATGCACAGCAGGCCCCTTCGGGGGCCTTGTCCTTTGGCATGGTCGCCGGTGAAGCTTCGGGCGATTTGCTGGCGGGTCTGCTGATTCAAGGTTTGCGACAACGGTGGCCTCAGGCGCAGGGCTTTGGGATTGGTGGCCCACATATGGCTGCCTTGGGCTTTGATGCCTGGTGGCCTCACGAACGCCTGGCGGTCCGGGGCTATGTCGAAGTGCTGCGCCACTACCGTGGGATTGTGGCCATTCGTGAACAACTCAAGCAGCGCCTGTTGGCATCCCCGCCCGACGTGTTCATCGGGGTGGATGCCCCTGATTTCAATCTGGATCTGGAAGCCCATCTCAAAGCTGCAGGCATTCCCACGGTGCACTTTGTGTGCCCCTCCATCTGGGCGTGGCGACCCGAGCGCATTGAAAAGATCCGGCGCAGTGTGGACCACATGTTGTGCATTTTTCCATTTGAACCCGAGTTGCTGGCACGCGCTGGCATTGATGCCACTTATGTGGGGCATCCTCTGGCGCAAACCATTCCCATGACGCCAGACCGTGCTGCCGCACGCCAAAGCTTGGGTCTGGATCAGGATCGTCCGGTGGTCGCCTTGTTGCCCGGCAGTCGCCAATCCGAGATCGAGCACTTGGTGCCGCGTTTCATTCAGGCTGCACAAATCATGCAAAAGACGCAGCCCCGTCTGCAGTTCGTGTTGCCTGCGATCCCGAGCTTGCAAGCGGCGGTTCAAAGCCTGGTCAATGCGCAAGGCGGTTTGAGCGGACTGCATGTTCTCAAGGGTCAATCGCATCAGGCTTTGGCGGCCTGTGATGTGACCTTGATCGCCAGTGGCACCGCCACGCTGGAGGCTGCTTTGTTCAAGCGCCCCATGGTCATTGGTTACCACATGAATTGGCTCAGCTGGCAGATCATGAAGCGCAAGCAGTTGCAGCCCTGGGTAGGCTTGCCCAATATCTTGTGTCAGGATTTTGTGGTGCCTGAGTTCATCCAAGATCAATGCACGCCTGAATCCCTGGCAAAGGCCACACTCGAATGGCTTGCGCAAGCTGACCGTGTGGAAGCGTTGCAAACCCGTTTCAAGCTGCTGCACCAGACCTTGCAGCGCGATACCTCATATTTGGCGACCCATGCGCTCGAAAAATTCCTGGGTGCTTGAGCAAGCGCCATTGAATTTTGACGTTCCTGGTCTGATGGCTGGTGTGGACGAGGCTGGCCGTGGTCCTTTGGCGGGGCCCGTCGTGGCTGCTGCCGTGATTCTGGATGACTTGCATCCGATCGCCGGTCTCAATGACTCGAAAAAGCTCAGTGCCAAGCGCAGAGAAAAATTGTTCGATGAAATCAAAGCCAAGGCCTTGTGCTTTTCGATCGCCGAAGCCACAGTCCAGGAGATTGACGAGATCAACATCCTGCAAGCCACCATGCTGGCCATGAAGCGGGCGGTGGAAGGTCTGCGCCTCAAGCCCGTGAAAGTTCTGGTGGACGGCAACCGGCTGCCCCCCATCGACATCCGCGCAGAAGCGATTGTTCAAGGCGATGCCTTGGTGCCCGCCATCTCGGCGGCATCCATTTTGGCCAAAGTGCACCGTGATCGGCTTTGCGAGCAAATGCATGCCGATTACCCGCAATACGGCTTTGACCAACACAAGGGCTATGGCACGGCCGTCCATCTGGCGGCGTTGCAAGCCCATGGCCCCGCCGAATGCCACAGACTGACTTTTGCCCCGGTGGCCAGGAGTGTTCGATGAATCTGATCACCTCGCGTGACAACCCCTTGGTCAAGTCCATACGCCGTTTGTCGCAAGACAGCTCGGCTTACCGCAAGGCCGGGCAATTCTGGCTGGAGGGTGATCACTTGTGCCGCGCTGCCGTGCAGCGTGGTGTGCGGCCTTTGCAGATGGTGTTGACGGAGTCTTTCTGGGAAGAGCAAGGCACCGAATGGGCGCCGCACAGCGACCAGTTGATCGTCATGCCGGATGCTTTGTTTGCCAGTTTGAGCGGCCTGGAGTCACCCGCCCGCATGGGCTTTGTGGTGCCTTGGTCAGACCAGGCCCAAGTGTTGCCGGACGCTTCCACAGTGATCCTGGACCGCTTGCAAGATGCCGGGAATGTGGGGGCCATCCTGCGGTGCGCCTCGGCATTTGGTTACCGGCAGGTCCTGGCCATCAAAGGCACCGCTGCATTGTGGTCGCCCAAAGTGCTGCGTGCAGGCATGGGGGCGCATTTCGGACTGCATCTGGTGGAATCCGCCACGCACGAGGATGTGGCGGCTTTGACAGTGCCGATCCTGACGACCAGCTCGCATGAGGGCGATTATTTGCACGAGCTCTTGAAAAATGGCCGTCTGCAGCCGCAGTGTGCCTGGCTCATGGGGCATGAAGGGCAGGGCGTTTCCGAAGCCTTGCTGGCCAAAGCCCGGCAGAAGGTGCGCATTGCGCAGCCTGGCGGTGAAGAATCGCTCAACGTGGCCACGGCTGCTGCGATTTGCTTGCACGCCAGCGCCACGTCCTGAAATTGAAATCTTTGTGCTGCCCGTCAGGCTTGCCTTGTGGCTGCTTGTCAGGGTTTTTGCGGTGGTCCTCGGCTATAATGAGAGGCTTTCCCGCATCAACCTGTACGCCACAGTCCATCCCAGGCCCATTCCTCGAACAAGCAGCCAAAAAGAGATCGCATCTCTGATGAGCGCTGAGGCGTACCCGAACTATTCCGGAGAACCCAGTGCTTTTGTCTCTTCAGGGAACCTTCCCGCCCGCCATCTTGGCGCTCGCAGACGGCACGGTCTTTATCGGCAACTCGATTGGAGCCACCGGCTCCACAGTCGGCGAAGTGGTGTTCAACACCTCGCTCACCGGCTACCAGGAAATCCTCACCGACCCCAGCTACTGCCAGCAGATCGTCACCTTGACGTACCCGCACATCGGTAACTATGGCGTCAACACGGAAGACATCGAAGCCGACCAAGTCCATGCTGCTGGCTTGATCATCAAAGATCTGCCCTTGATCGCGAGCAATTTCCGCTCCAATCAAACCCTCTCGGCTTATTTGGCCGATGCCGGTACGGTCGCCATTGCCAACATCGACACCCGTCAACTGACCCGCATCTTGCGTACCAAGGGCGCGCAAAACGGCGCGATCGTGGGCTTGGCCAAAGGCCAGGAAGTCACACAAGCGGTGATCGACCAAGCGGTGGCTGCTGCCAAAGGCGCACCTAACATGGCCGGCCTCGATTTGGCGCAAAAAGTCACCGTGTCCAAGTCGTATGAGTGGACACAAACCGAGTGGACTTTGGGCGAAGGCTACGGCAACTTGACCGCACCTAAGTTCCATGTGGTCGCCTATGACTTCGGCGTGAAGAAAAACATCTTGCGCATGTTGGCCGAGCGCGGCTGCAAAGTCACCGTGGTGCCTGCCAAGACACCGGCTGCTGAGGTGCTCAAGCACAACCCTGACGGCATTTTCTTGTCCAACGGCCCTGGCGATCCACAGCCTTGCGACTACGCGATCGCCGCCGCTGCAGAGTTGATCGAAACCGGCATTCCTACTTTCGGTATTTGCCTGGGTCACCAAATCATGGCTTTGGCCAGTGGTGCAAAAACCTTCAAGATGAAGTTTGGCCACCACGGGGCCAACCACCCCGTGAAAGACCTCGACTCAGGTCGCGTGTCCATCACCAGCCAGAACCACGGTTTTGCGGTGGATGAAAAAACATTGCCTGCCAACTTGCGTGCCACCCACGTGTCTTTGTTTGACGGCACCTTGCAGGGCTTGGCCCGCACCGACAAGCCCGCGTTCTGCTTCCAGGGACACCCGGAGGCCTCGCCCGGCCCACACGACATTGCTTACCTTTTTGACCGCTTCATCAAACTGATGGAGGCGAAATAACATGCCAAAGCGCACCGACCTCAAAAGCATCCTCATCATTGGCGCGGGCCCGATCATCATTGGTCAGGCTTGCGAGTTCGATTACTCTGGCGTGCAGGCTTGCAAAGCTTTGCGCGAAGAGGGCTACAAAGTCATCCTGATCAACAGCAATCCTGCGACGATCATGACCGACCCGGCTACGGCAGACGTCACTTACATCGAGCCCATCACATGGCAGACGGTCGAGAAGATCATTGCCAAAGAGCGTCCCGATGCCATCTTGCCCACCATGGGTGGCCAAACTGCGCTCAATTGCGCTTTGGACCTGTGGCACAACGGCGTGCTGGAAAAGTACAAGGTTGAGCTGATTGGCGCGACGCCCGAGGCCATCGACAAAGCCGAAGACCGCCTGAAGTTCAAAGATGCCATGACCAAGATCGGTCTGGGCTCTGCGCGCTCGGGCATTGCCCACAGCATGGAAGAGGCGTGGAGTGTGCAAAAGACGCTGGGTTTCCCCAGCGTCATCCGCCCCAGTTTCACGCTGGGCGGCACCGGTGGCGGCATCGCCTACAACCCGGAAGAGTTCGAGACCATCTGCAAGCGCGGCCTGGAAGCCTCGCCCACCAACGAGCTGCTGATCGAAGAGTCGCTGCTCGGCTGGAAAGAGTACGAGATGGAAGTGGTGCGCGACAAGGCGGACAACTGCATCATCATCTGCTCGATCGAAAACCTGGACCCCATGGGTGTGCACACCGGCGACTCGATCACCGTGGCTCCTGCGCAAACCCTGACGGACAAGGAGTACCAAGTCTTGCGCAACGCCTCATTGGCGGTGCTACGCGAGATCGGCGTGGACACGGGTGGCTCGAACGTTCAGTTCTCCATCAACCCCAAAGACGGCCGCATGGTGGTCATCGAGATGAACCCACGTGTGTCGCGTTCGTCGGCATTGGCCTCCAAAGCCACGGGTTTTCCGATTGCCAAAGTCGCGGCCAAGCTGGCTGTGGGTTACACGCTCGATGAGCTGCGCAACGAAATCACCGGTGGTGCCACGCCAGCATCGTTCGAGCCCTCGATCGACTATGTGGTCACCAAGATCCCGCGTTTTGCGTTTGAAAAATTCCCGACAGCCGACAGCCGCCTGACCACCCAGATGAAGTCGGTGGGCGAAGTGATGGCCATGGGTCGCACCTTCCAGGAGTCGTTCCAGAAAGCCCTGCGCGGCCTGGAAGTCGGCGTGGATGGCATGAACGAGAAAACCCAAGACCGCGAAGTGCTCGAGAAGGAACTGGGCGAGCCCGGCCCCGAGCGCATTTGGTATGTGGGCGATGCTTTCGCCATGGGCTTGAGCGTGGACGAGGTGTTTGCCTTGACCAAGATCGACCCCTGGTTTTTGGTGCAGATCGAAGAGATCGTGAAGATCGAGCTGGAACTGGAAACCACAACGCTGGAGGCGATCACCGCCGACGAACTGCGTGCGCTCAAGAAAAAAGGCTTCTCGGATCGTCGCTTGGCCAAGTTGCTCAAAACGACCGAGCACGTGGTGCGCGCGCGCCGCCATGCCCTGAATATTCGTCCCGTGTACAAACGCGTGGACACCTGTGCGGCCGAGTTCTCCACCGACACCGCCTACATGTACTCCTGCTATGAAGGCAACGGAGACGGTGAATGTGAAGCCGAACCCACGACCAACAAAAAAATCATGGTCTTGGGTGGTGGTCCGAACCGCATTGGTCAAGGTATTGAGTTCGATTACTGCTGCGTGCATGCTGCCTTGGCCATGCGCGAAGACGGTTACGAAACCATCATGGTCAACTGCAACCCTGAGACCGTGTCGACCGATTACGACACCTCGGACCGCTTGTATTTTGAGCCGGTCACTTTGGAAGATGTGCTGGAAATTGTCGACAAGGAAAAGCCGACAGGCGTCATCGTTCAATACGGCGGTCAAACGCCTTTGAAGTTGGCCCTGGACCTCGAGGCCGCTGGTGTGCCCATCATCGGCACCAGCCCTGACATGATCGACGCAGCCGAAGACCGCGAGCGTTTCCAGAAATTGCTGCAAGACCTCGGTCTGCGCCAACCCCCCAACGCCACGGCTCGCACCGAGCCAGAAGCGCTAGAAAAAGCCGCTGCCCTGGGCTACCCCTTGGTGGTGCGCCCCAGCTATGTGCTGGGTGGCCGCGCCATGGAAATTGTGCACGAGCAACGCGATCTGGAGCGCTACATGCGCGAAGCGGTCAAGGTGTCGCACGACTCACCTGTGTTGCTGGACCGCTTCCTGAACGACGCGATCGAATGCGATGTGGACTGCCTGCGCGACCCCGAAGGCAAAACCTTCATCGGTGGCGTGATGGAACACATCGAGCAAGCCGGCGTGCACAGCGGAGACTCCGCTTGCTCCTTGCCGCCTTACTCGCTGTCGGCCGAAACAGTGACCGAGCTTAAGCGCCAATCGGCCGCCATGGCCGGTGCATTGAATGTGGTGGGTTTGATGAACGTGCAGTTCGCGATTCAACATGTGGACGGCAAAGACGTCATCTATGTGCTCGAAGTGAACCCCCGCGCTTCACGCACGGTGCCTTATGTGTCCAAAGCTACAGGCATCCAGCTGGCCAAGGTCGCTGCGCGTTGCATGGCGGGCCAGACCTTGGCATCGCAAGGCATCACGAAAGAAGTCACGCCCCCTTATTTCAGCGTGAAAGAGGCGGTGTTCCCGTTCGTGAAGTTCCCGGGCGTGGACACCATTCTCGGCCCAGAGATGAAGTCGACCGGCGAAGTCATGGGCGTGGGCAAGACCTTTGGTGAAGCGTTTGTGAAAAGCCAAATGGGTGCAGGTACCAAGTTGCCGCGTCCTTCCAAAGCCGACGGCACGCCTTCGGGCAAGGTGTTCATTTCGGTCAAAAACAACGACAAGCCCCGCGCCATTGAAGTAGCTCGCCAATTGGTGGCCCAAGGCTTTGAATTGATCGCGACCAAAGGCACGGCGGTGGCGATCAATGCCGCTGGCGTGGCCTGTGCCACGGTGAACAAGGTGACCGAAGGTCGCCCCCACATCGTGGACATGATCAAGAACAATGAAGTGGTGCTGGTCATCAACACGGTCGAAGAACGCCGCAATGCGATCGCCGATTCACGCCACATCCGCACCTCTGCTTTGCTTAACCGCGTCACCACCTTCACAACCATCGCAGGTGCGGAAGCGGCTGTGGAAGGCATGAAGTACATGGACCAGCTGGACGTGATATCTGTTCAGGAAATGCATGCCCGATTGACGGCTTGATGCCCAAGCCCTGCAAATCATCGCAGGGCATAATGGCAAATACCACCGCCGAGAGACAACTCTCGGCGGTTTGCTTTTGGAGAACCCCTTATGTCGACCATCCCAATCACCAAACGCGGCGCCGAGAAGCTCAAAGAGGAGCTGCACCGCTTGAAAACCTCGGACCGTCCTGCCGTGATTCAGGCGATTGCTGAGGCACGTGCGCAAGGCGACTTGAGCGAAAACGCCGAATACGATGCTGCTAAAGACCGGCAAGGTTTCATTGAAGGTCGAATTCAAGAAATCGAAGGGAAGTTGTCGGCTGCACAGATCATTGATCCTGCGACAGTGGATGCTGGTGGCCGTGTGGTTTTTGGCACAACCGTAGAGCTGGAAGACGAAAGTACGGGCGATGCCGTGACTTACCAGATTGTTGGTGAGGATGAGGCCGATTTGAAGCTCGGTCTGATCAACATCAGCAGCCCAATTGCGCGTGCCTTGATCGGCAAAGAAGAGGGCGATGTGGCCGAAGTGCAGGCCCCAGGCGGGGTGCGCCGTTACGAGATCGTAGGTGTTTCCTACATCTGATGGCCATGAAAAAAGCCTGGGTCTGCAGAGGCAGAATCAGGCTTGAGGGTTTCAGGCAAGCCTGGTGGCTTGTCTGCAGTTCAATCAGTCCAGGCGGCCTTTTTTGACCGACTTTTGCTTGGGCTTGGCGCGTTTGATCTGTCCGCCAGCGGTCAGGCGCTGGTTGCCCAAAACGCGCAGGGTTTTGACTTCCGGACGTTGGCCACCGCGCTTGCTGTATTTCAGGATTTTGAAGTCACGCGGACCCGCTTTGCGATCTTCATCAAATTCCTTGGCTTTCTCGGGTTGAGGTCTCCACAGGATCAGCAGTTTGCCGATGTGTTGGATGGGGGCCGCATTGAGTTGATCTGCCAACTGTATGAACATGGCTTCGCGGGCAGCGCGATCGTCGCCCAGAACCCGGATCTTGATCAGGCCATGGGCATTGAGCGCCGCTTCGGTTTCCTTGATCACGGCGGCCGACAGGCCATCGCCGCCGATCATGACGACGGGATCAAGGTGGTGTGCATCTGCGCGGTAAACCTTACGCTCTGCTGGAGTGAGTTGAATTTGAGGCATAGCGCTATTATCCTCGCAAGGACGGACAGGAATGAAAGTAAAAACACAAAGTAAAAAGGTCAATAAAGCTTGGTTAAATGACCATGTCAACGATCCGTATGTGAAGTTGGCCCATAAAGAGGGCTATCGGGCGCGTGCGGCTTACAAACTCAAAGAGATCGATGAGACCATGGGCTTGATCCGTCCGGGGCATCTGGTTGTGGATCTCGGTTCTGCCCCGGGGGCTTGGAGTCAGTACCTTCGACGTCGCATGTCGCCCGATGGCGCTGCAGTTGGCGAGCTCAATGGCACGATTGTGGCGCTGGATTTATTGCCGATGGACCCGATTGAAGGCGTGCAGTTCATTCAAGGAGATTTTCGAGAGGAAGAGGTTCTGGCGCAGCTGGAGACGGCCATGGCTGGTCGTCATGCCGATGTGGTTGTATCCGATATGGCCCCTAATTTGTCGGGTATCGATTCCACCGATGCAGCCCGCATCGCCCATTTGATTGAATTGGCTTTGGACTTTTCACAAAATCACCTCAAGCCTCAAGGGGCGCTGGTGGTCAAACTCTTCCATGGCAGTGGCTACAGCCAGTTGGTCAAGCTGTTCAAAGCCACCTTCAAAGTGGTCAAGCCGATCAAACCCAAGTCATCGCGTGACAAGTCATCTGAGACTTTTTTGGTTGGTATCGGCCTGATCGCACCTCGTGCAGAGTAATTCCCGTGTTTTACAGGGGCAAAACACCGTCTGGCGCAAGGAAACGTCAGTGCACAGGCCTAAAATGACAACAGTACTTTTTTTAATTGGAGCCTCGCTTGAATAACCCCTGGTTTTCCAAGATTGCCGTTTGGATGGTGATTGCCATGGTGCTGTTTACTGTGTTCAAACAGTTTGACGGCCGTGGCGTTGCGGGCGCGAATGCCGTCGGGTATTCGGACTTTCTGGAAGAAGTGCGCGGTAACCGCATCAAGACCGCGACCATTCAAGAAGGTCCTGGCGGGACAGAAATCCTTGCGACCACCAACGACGATCGACGCATCAAGACGACTGCCACCTACTTGGACCGCGGTCTTGTGGGTGACCTCATCAACAGCGGCGTCAAATTTGATGTCAAGCCTCGTGAAGAAGGCTCTTTGCTCATGAGCTTGCTCGTCAGCTGGGGTCCCATGTTGTTGCTGATCGGTGTCTGGGTGTATTTCATGCGCCAGATGCAAGGCGGCGGTAAAGGTGGAGCTTTCAGCTTTGGCAAGTCCAAAGCCCGCATGCTCGATGAAAACAACAACCAGGTCACTTTCGCGGATGTGGCCGGTTGCGACGAGGCCAAGGAAGAAGTCAAGGAGGTCGTGGACTTTCTGAAAGACCCCCAAAAGTTTCAAAAGCTCGGTGGCCGCATTCCTCGTGGATTGTTGCTGGTCGGTCCGCCCGGCACGGGCAAGACTTTGCTGGCCAAGGGCATTGCTGGTGAAGCTAAAGTGCCATTCTTCAGCATTTCCGGTTCTGATTTCGTTGAAATGTTTGTGGGCGTAGGCGCAGCCCGCGTCAGAGACATGTTCGAAAACGCCAAAAAGAATGCGCCTTGCATCATCTTCATTGATGAAATCGATGCGGTCGGTCGCCAGCGTGGCGCCGGTTTGGGCGGTGGCAACGATGAGCGTGAGCAAACCCTCAACCAGATGCTGGTCGAGATGGACGGTTTTGAAACCAATCTGGGTGTGATCGTGGTGGCTGCCACCAACCGCCCCGACATCCTGGATGCCGCTTTGCTGCGTCCAGGTCGTTTTGACCGTCAGGTGTACGTGACGCTGCCCGATATCCGCGGTCGTGAGCAGATTCTGAATGTGCACATGCGCAAGGTGCCCATCGGCCAGGATGTGAATGCCGGTGTGATCGCCCGCGGCACGCCCGGCATGAGCGGCGCTGATCTGGCCAACCTGTGCAACGAAGCGGCCTTGATGGCAGCACGGCGTAACGCACGTGTCGTTGAAATGCAGGACTTTGAAAAGGCCAAGGACAAAATCCTGATGGGCCCAGAGCGCAAGAGCATGGTGATGCCCGAACACGAGCGCCGCAACACGGCCTACCACGAAGCCGGTCACGCCTTGATTGGCAAGTTGTTGCCAAAGTGTGATCCTGTGCACAAGGTCACCATCATCCCCCGTGGCCGTGCCTTGGGCGTGACCATGAGCTTGCCCGAGCAAGACCGTTACAGCTACGACAAGGAATTCATGCTGAACCAGATCAGCATGTTGTTCGGTGGCCGCATTGCCGAAGAAGTTTTCATGAACCAGATGACGACTGGCGCCAGCAATGACTTTGAGCGTGCCACGTCGATTGCCCGTGACATGGTGATGCGCTACGGCATGACCGATGCGCTGGGTCCCATGGTCTATGCTGAAAACGAAGGCGAAGTGTTTTTGGGCCGCTCGGTGACCAAGACCACCAACATGAGCGAATCCACCATGCAAAAGGTGGATGCCGAAGTGCGCAGCATCATCGATGCGCAGTACAAACTGGCTCGCCGCTTGATTGAAGAGCACAGCGCGCAGATGCATGCCATGGCCAAGGCCTTGCTCGAATGGGAAACCATCGACAAAGAGCAGCTTGACGACATCATGGCCGGTCGTGATCCGATGCCGCCCAAGGACTGGACGCCTCGCAACCCGCCTTCGGGCGGTGGCTCTGCAGGCGGTACACCAGCGGTTCAAGCTGAACCTGCGACCACAGCTGTTTGACGCAAAACATACAGCATGCGAACGGGGCCTTGTGCCCCGTTTTGCATGGTGAGCAATGAATCAAGGAATTTTTCATGGACATGTGCTGGCAAACCACACGTTTTGATCTGGATTTGTCCCGTCCATGGGTGATGGGCATTGTGAATGCGACGCCAGATTCTTTTTCTGATGGTGGCCGTTACAAGGACACGCGGGCTGCACTGGAACATGCCGAGCAATTGCTGAAAGACGGCGCCGCCATTCTGGACGTGGGCGGTGAGTCCACACGTCCCGGTGCCGACGTGGTACCGGCCGAGGAAGAGTTGGCACGTTTGACGCCTGTTTTGAAAGAGCTGGTTCGTTGGCAGGTGCCAATTTCTGTAGACACCTACAAGCCAGAGGTGATGCAAGCCGTGCTGGATTTGGGCGTGGACATCGTCAACGACATCTGGGCATTGCGTCAACCCGGCGCCGAGGCTGTTGTGGCCGCGCATCCCCGCTGTGGCGTGTGCTTGATGCACATGCACCGCGAACCCCAAAGCATGCAATTGCACACGATGGAAGGGGATGTTCTTGAAGTGGTCACAAAGTTCCTTGCGCAGCGACTCCAGAGCCTTCAGGCATTGGGCGTGCATGCGCAGCGGGTGGTTCTGGATCCTGGCATCGGTTTTGGCAAAACGGTGGCGCAAAATTTCCGTTTGCTTGCGCGGCAGACTGATCTGCAGCGCCTGGGGCGGCCGGTTTTGGCGGGGTGGTCGCGCAAGTCCTCCTTGGGTGCGGTACTCGCGCAAGAGGGCCAGCCGCCAGAACCTTCACAACGGCAAACAGCCAGCGTTGCAGCCGCTTTGCTGGCGGTAGAGCGGGGTGCTGCTGTGGTGCGTGTTCACGACGTGAAAGACACTGTGGATGCACTCAAAGTCTGGCGTGCCATGCAAGAAAATGCTTGATGGTGTGCAGTGGCGAACATTGACGTTTTGAGTATGCTTGTCGGACATAAAATCTGCGATTGATTACAAATTTCAGGACTGTTGACATGGCTCGGCAATATTTCGGCACAGATGGCATTCGCGGCACGGTAGGGCAAAAGCCCATCACCCCAGACTTCATTTTGCGTCTGGCGCATGCGGTGGGGCGGGTGCTCAAGGCTCAAGAAGCCCACCCGATCGTGTTGATTGGCAAGGACACACGCATTTCGGGCTACATGCTCGAGAGTGCGTTGGAGTCCGGCTTCAATTCTGCGGGTGTGGATGTGGTTTTGCTGGGCCCCGTTCCTACGCCTGCCGTCGCCTATTTGACCCGTGCCCAAAGGGCATCCTTGGGTGTGGTCATCAGCGCCAGCCACAACCCGTTTGCTGACAACGGCATCAAGTTTTTCAGCGCCCAGGGCACCAAGTTGTCCGACGCTTGGGAAGAGGCTGTTGAAGCCGCGTTGTTGGATGAGCCGGTGTGGGTGGATTCGGCCGCATTGGGCAAAACACGTCGTTTGGACGACGCGGCTGGCCGATACATCGAGTTTTGCAAGAGCACTTTCTCCAACGATCTGACCCTCAAGGGTTTGAAGATCGTGGTCGATGCCGCACACGGCGCCGCCTACCAAATCGCCCCCAAGGTGTTTCACGAACTGGGCGCTGAGGTCATTTCAATGGGATGTTCTCCAGACGGTCTGAACATCAACAAGGGCGTGGGAGCCACCCATCCTGAAGCCTTGGTTCAACTGGTCAAGGACCATCAGGCCGATTACGGTGTGGCCTTGGACGGTGATGCCGATCGATTGCAACTGGTGGATGCCTCGGGCCGCTTGTTCAATGGTGATGAGTTGTTGTATTTGATGGTGGCCGATCGCTTGGCACGCGATGAAGCCGTGCCGGGGGCCGTGGGCACCTTGATGACCAATATGGCGGTCGAAGTGGCTCTCAAAAAGAAGGGCGTTCAGTTCGTGCGGGCCAAGGTGGGTGATCGCTACGTGCTCGAGGTCTTGCATGACAAAGGCTGGTTGCTCGGCGGTGAAGGTTCGGGCCATTTGCTCGCCCTGGACAAGCACACCACGGGCGATGGCTTGGTCAGCGCCTTGCAGGTCTTGCAGGCCTGTGTGGGCAGTGGGCAGACCATGGCGCAGCTGCTGCACGGTATTGATCTGTTTCCGCAAACCTTGATCAATGTGCGCCTGCAGCCGGGTTTTGACTGGCAAGGCCATCGGCCTTTATGGGATGCCACCAAGTCAGCGGAAACCGAGTTGGGTGACGCCGGGCGGGTCTTGATCCGTGCCAGTGGTACAGAGCCTTTGGTGCGCGTGATGGTGGAAGCGCGTGATCCTGTTCAGGCGCGTCAGTGTGCGGAGCGCATCGCGGCCACACTGGCCCAGTGATTGGCCCAGCCAGTCATGCCCACTTGTGGCATCGGTGGCTTAATAAATGAGCCGTTCGGGGCGGATTTCCTGCAAGATGGTGGTGGCGATTTCCTCGATCGACTTGGTCGTGGTGGACAGCCAGCGAATGCCCGAGCGGCGCATCATGGCCTCGGCTTCGGAGACTTCCATGCGGCAGTTTTCAAGGCTCGCATAGCGTGAGTTGGGGCGGCGTTCTGAGCGAATTTCGGCCAGGCGTTCTGGTTGAATGCTCAGGCCAAAAATCTTTTTGCGGTGCGGCACCAGGGCTGGTGGCAGTTGCCGGCGCTCAAAGTCTTCGGGAATCAAGGGGTAGTTGGCCGCCTTCAGGCCATGCTGCATGGCCAGATAAAGGCTGGTGGGGGTTTTTCCGCTGCGGCTGACACCGACCAGGATCACTTCAGCCGACTCCAAATCCCGGTTCGATTGCCCGTCGTCATGGGCCAGCGAGAAGTTGATCGCTTCGATCCGGTCGTGGTATTCCTTGCTTTTGCTCACATCTGAAAACCGTCCAACACGGTGGTGGGATTTGATGCCCAGTTCGTTTTCCAAAGGGTTCACAAAAGTGCCAAACATATCCAAGAGCATGCCTTGGCAATGTTCTTGGAGTACTTTGAGCACATCCATGTTGACCAAGGTCGTGAACACAATGGGTTTATTGCCTTCGGTTTCTGCCGTGTGGTTGATCTGGCGTACCGCCTGATGCGCTTTGTCGATGGTATCGGTGAAGGGCAGACGAACATGCCTAGTTTTCATGTCGAACTGGGCCAGGATGGCATTTCCAAAAGTTTCAGCAGTGATGCCGGTGCCATCGGAGACAAAAAAAACGGTGCGTTTGGACATGTTGATCAGAAAATATTTCAAAGGGCAGGGGCGGACAAGCCCCTAAAATGAAGCGATTATCCATGGCCCTCAGGTTTGCGGTTCCATCCAAAGAACAACATGACCCTGCCTGACACATGGAGCCCAGTTTTTAACTTTGGAGCTTCTCATGTCTGTTTTGTTTGATGCGGCCGCTTTGGTCGTCCCGTTTGAAAAGTTACGCATGACCGATGTGGAGTCGGTTGGGGGCAAAAATGCCAGTCTGGGGGAGATGATTTCCCAGCTGCCTTCAGGTGTCCGCGTGCCCACCGGTTTTGCAACCACCGCCCATGCTTTCCGTGAATTCCTGAAGTTCGATGGCCTGACCGACCGCATCAATGCGCGTCTGGATGCGCTGGACACCGAAGATGTCCGCGCCTTGGCCGCAGTCGGTGCCGAGATCCGTGCCATGGTGGAGGCGCAGCCCTTCCCCGCTGACCTGGAAAAAGCCATCCGCGAAGAATTCATTCGTTTGCAAAGCGGCAATGCGGAAGCTTCTTTCGCCGTGCGCTCTTCTGCCACTGCCGAAGACTTGCCCGATGCTTCTTTTGCAGGACAACAAGAAACGTTCCTCAATGTGGTGGGCATCGAAGATGTGCTGCACAAGATGAAAGAGGTGTTTGCCTCCTTGTACAACGACCGAGCCATCAGCTACCGCGTGCACAAAGGTTTTGCCCATGCCGATGTGGCCTTGTCGGCGGGTGTGCAGCGCATGGTGCGTTCCGATTTGGGCGCCGCCGGTGTGATTTTCACCATTGACACCGAGTCCGGTTTTGAAGATGTGGTCTTCATCACGTCCAGCTATGGCTTGGGTGAAACCGTGGTGCAAGGGGCAGTGAACCCTGACGAGTTTTATGTGCACAAGCCCATGCTGGCTGCCGGCAACCGCGCCGTCATTCGCCGCAATCTGGGCTCCAAATTGATCGAGATGGTTTTTGCCAGTCCCGAAGAAAAAGCCGCTTCGGGCAAGTTGGTCAAAACCGTTGATGTGCCTGCTGAATTGCGCAACCGTTACAGCCTGACCGATGCCGAAATCGAGCAATTGGCCAAATATGCGCTTGTCATTGAGCAGCACTATGGCCGTCCGATGGACATCGAATGGGGCAAGGACGGAACGGATGGCCAGCTGTACATCTTGCAGGCACGTCCCGAGACCGTGAAGAGCCAAGCCAAGGGCACGCCAGAACTGCGTTACAAGCTCAAGGGCAAGAGCGCTGTGCTGGCCGAAGGCCGTGCCATTGGTCAGAAGATCGGTACGGGCCCCGTGCGCTTGGTGCACAACATCAGCGAGATGGACAAGGTTCAGCCCGGTGATGTGCTGGTGACCGACATGACCGACCCTAACTGGGAACCCGTGATGAAGCGCGCCAGCGCCATCGTCACCAACCGAGGCGGGCGCACCTGCCACGCCGCCATCATCGCGCGCGAGTTGGGCATTCCCGCTGTGGTGGGTTGCGGCAACGCCACTGAGCAATTGACCGAAGGCACCTTGGTCACCGTCAGTTGTGCTGAGGGCGATACCGGTCACATTTACGATGGCCTGCTGGAAACCGAAATCAGCGAGATCCAGCGCGGCGTGCTGCCCGAGATCAAGACCAAGATCATGATGAACGTGGGCAACCCCCAGCTGGCATTTGATTTTGCCCAGTTGCCCAACGCGGGCGTGGGCCTGGCCCGCCTGGAGTTCATCATCAACAACAACATCGGCGTGCACCCCAAGGCGATCCTGGACTATCCCGCCATCGATGCGGACTTGAAAAAGGCCGTGGAGTCTGTGGCCCGTGGTCATGCTTCGCCGCGTGCTTTCTATGTCGACAAAGTGGCCGAGGGTGTGGCCAGCATTGCTGCGGCTTTCTGGCCCAAGCCGGTGATCGTGCGCTTGTCGGATTTCAAGAGCAACGAGTACCGCAAGCTGATCGGCGGCAGCCGTTACGAGCCCGAAGAAGAAAACCCGATGTTGGGTTTCCGGGGCGCTGCGCGTTACATCAGCGAAGATTTTGGCGAGGCCTTTGCCATGGAGTGCGAAGCCCTCAAGCGGGTGCGCGGTGAAATGGGTTTGACCAATGTGCAGGTCATGGTGCCTTTTGTGCGTACTTTGGGTCAGGCAGAGAAGGTCACCAAGCTGTTGGCCAGCCAGGGTTTGCGCCGTGGCGAGAATGGTCTGAAGGTCATCATGATGTGCGAGGTGCCCAGCAACGCCATTCTGGCCGAGCGCTTCCTTGAATTCTTTGATGGTTTCTCGATCGGCTCCAACGATTTGACCCAGCTCACGCTGGGCTTGGATCGGGACTCCGGCATGGAGTTGCTGGCGGCGGACTTCGATGAGCGTGATCCTGCCGTGACGGCTTTGATCGAGCAGGCCATCAAGGCGTGTCTGGCGCAGGGCAAATACATTGGCATTTGCGGCCAAGGCCCCAGCGACCATCCTGACTTTGCGCACTGGTTGATGGACCGTGGCATCAGTTCGATTTCGCTGAACTCTGATACGGTCATCGAGACTTGGACGTCATTGGGTTCTTAAACTCTTCTCAGGGCATGCGATGAGCAAGTTGGCGCAAGCAGATATCACCTCAGCTTACCGTTGGCGAATTCATCGCAATGTCCTCATTTACATCGTCATCTTGCTCAGTTTGATGGGGGCGATGGCTTGGGCTGAGCAATGGGGCCTGTCACGCAACCTGATCGGCCCCATTTTTTTGTTCAGCACGGTAATGATTTACGCCCTGATCGGCATATCGGGGCGCACCTCCGATCAGGATGAATACTATGTGGCCGGGCGACGCATACCGGCCATGTACAACGGCATGGCCACCGCCGCTGATTGGATGAGCGCCGCCTCTTTCATCAGCTTGGCCGGTGCGCTTTACTTGCAAGGGTTTTCGGGCAGTGGTCAGCAGCCCGGTGGTTTGGCCTATGTGATGGGCTGGACGGGAGGCTTTTGCCTGGTGGCCTTTTTGATCGCGCCGCAATTGCGTGCCATGCAGCTGTATACATTGCCTGACTATTTTGACCGCCGTTTTGGTGGGCGCTGGCCCCGCGTCATTGCGGCTCTGGCCTCGGTGCTTTGTTCGTTTACCTATGTGGTTGCGCAAATTTATGGCATTGGCCTGATTGCATCGCGCTTGACGGGTGTTCAGTTCGAGATCGGCATTTTGCTTGGCCTGGGTGGCGTGTTGCTGTGTTCATTTTTGGGTGGCATGCGTGCCATCACTTGGACTCAGGTGGCGCAATACATCATGCTCCTTTTGGCCTTTTTGATCCCCGTGTCCTGGCTGTCTTACCAACAATTGGGTTCACCTGTGGCGCCGCTGGCCTATGGAGCGCAGCTTTCTCGCATTGAAGCCATTGAGAAAAGGCTGATCCATGATCCGGCTGAAATCGAAGTTCGTGAGGAGTATGCACGCCGAGCCCGCGTGTTTGAGGCCCGATTGGTCGACGTAGACCGTGCCATGGTCGACCTTCGCCAATCACTGGAAGATGAGATCCGTGAATTGAAATCACAGGGGGCCGACTTTGCGTCGATCGCCAAAGCGCGCCGTGAATTGTTGGCGGTGCCCAAAGATCCCGCTGCAGCCAAAGAGCAGTGGACCAAGGCCATGCTGGACAACCAGGAGCGGTCATTGCCGCTCGGGGGCATGCCGCCGCATGCCCAGGCTTTTCAGGGGCATCCAGACGGCAATCCCCAGCAGGTCAAGCAATTCAACGAGTCCAGGTTGAATTTCATGGCCTTGATTTTCTGCTTGATGGTGGGGACAGCGGGTTTGCCGCATTTGCTGACCCGCTTTTACACCTTGCCATCGGTGGCTGAAACCCGTTCTTCGGTGGCGTGGTCTTTGTTTTTCATTGGTTTGCTGTACCTGAGCGTGCCGGCATTGGCCGTGCTGGTGAAGTTCGAAGTGCTGAACAACTTGGTGGGCAGCAGCTTTGAGGATTTGCCCAGCTGGATAGCGCAATGGGCTCGCGTGGATTCAGGCTTGCTGGAAATCTCGGACGTTAATGGCGATCGGGTTTTGCAATTGGGTGAGCTCAAGCTCGGTGCGGACATGATCATGCTGGCGACCCCAGAATTGGGCGGGATGCCGTTTGTTGTTTCGGGTTTGGTGGCGGCCGGTGGCTTGGCCGCAGCCTTGTCCACGGCAGATGGTCTGTTGCTGACCATCAGCAATGCATTGGTGCACGACATTGGGCCGGGCAGGGCGCGCAAGCCCAAATCGGCGGAAGGGCGTGTGATCCTGTCCAAATTCGCCTTGCTGGCGGTGGCCATGCTGGCAGCGGTGGTGGCCGCTTTCAAGCCAGCCCAAATTCTTGCGTTGGTTTCTGCCTCGTTTTCTTTGGCCGCAGCAGCGTTCTTTCCAGGCATGGTGCTGGGCATGGTCTGGCAACGGGTACACCGCAAAGCCGTTGTGGCTGGCATGTTGTCGGGTTTGGCCGTGACCGTTTACTACCTCGTTTCGAACGCCCAAGGCTTGCGACATGCGCTCGGCTTGGACCCTCTTGGAGGTTTGTGGTTCGGCATTCAGCCTTTGTCTGCGGGGGTTTTTGGTGTTCCCGTCGGATTTGCGGCCATGATTTTGGCCACCTGGCTCTTGTCTCCTCCAACGGAGTCCCATGTCCCATCAGCGCAGGATGCTCCCCCTTCGCTTGGACGCTATCCGGGACTGTGAATTTGACGCTATAATCTGAGGCTTCGCCTTGCTGCACCCCGACAGACGCTGGGGGCAGCTTTTCCAACCTTTTGGGTTAACCGCAAGGAGTCTCAATGCGTCATTACGAAATCATTTTGCTGATCCATCCCGATCAGTCCGAACAAGTTCCAGCCATGCTGGAGCGTTATAAGGGCATGATCACTGCCGGCGGTGGCAATATCCACCGTGTTGAAGACTGGGGTCGCCGTCAGTTGGCATACCAGATCAACAAGCTGGGCAAAGCCCACTACCTGTGCGTGAACATCGAAGCCGACCAGGCCGTGATGGCTGAACTGGAACACGCGTTCAAGTTCAACGATGCCGTTTTGCGTCACCTGACTGTGCAAAAGAAAAAGGCCGACACCGCTCCTTCGTCCATGATGAAGACTGTTGAGCGCGAAGAAGCCCGCAAGTCACAACAAGCCGAATTCGCCGCTTGATACTGACCTGTTGAGGAGTGAACCGTACCGAACTGACCGCCTGTATTGCCGAGCAAGCTGCTTTGCGATACACACCCGCAGGTTTGCCCGCTTTGGATTTGATTCTCGAGCATGCCTCTGATGTTGAAGAGGCAGGACAAATGCGAAAAGTCCAGTTAAAACTTCGCGCTTTGGCCATTGGGTCAATGGCCGAAAGACTGGTCAAGCAAGCGGTAGGCAGCGTCTGGACGTTCAAAGGCTTTTTGGCCACCCCTCGACAAGGCAAAAGTGTCGTGTTGCACATTCAAGAGTTTCAGCAAGATTAATTTCAGGAGGCCCCATGGCCACGTTCAAAAAATTCAACAAAGACAAGCGCCCCAAGCGCAACACCCAGTCACTGCTGTTCAAGCGCAAGCGTTTCTGCCGCTTCACCGTCACTGGCGTCGAAGAAATCGACTACAAAGATGTGGACACCTTGCGTGACTTCATCGCCGAAAACGGCAAGATCATTCCTGCACGCTTGACTGGCACCCGTGCCATTTTCCAGCGTCAGCTCAACACAGCCATCAAGCGCGCACGCTTTTTGGCCATGTTGCCCTACACCGACCAGCACAAAGTCTAAGGAGAACAACCATGCAAATCATTCTGCTCGAAAAGGTTGTGAACCTGGGTAATCTGGGTGAGATCGTCAAAGTCAAGGACGGTTACGCACGTAACTTCCTGATCCCCCAAGGCCGCGCACGCCGTGCCACCGAAGCCAACAAGGCCGAGTTCGAAGCGCGCCGTGCTGAGCTCGAAAAAGCTGCTGCCGCCAAGTTGGCCGAAGCCCAAGCCCAAGGCGAAAAGCTCGCTGGCCTGGTGGTCAAGTTGACTCAAAAAGCCGGTGTGGATGGCCGTTTGTTTGGTTCCGTGACCAACCACGACATCGCTGAGGAATTGAACAAACAAGGTTACGCCTTGGTCAAGTCCCAGATCCGCATGCCCCACGGCCCCATCAAGGTGGTGAGCGATTCCACCGTGTCCGTGGCTTTGCACACCGATGTGGTGGTGGATGTCACTGTGACGGTCTACGGCGAAACAGCCTGATCGTCCGGTTCATCCCGGCAAGAGCCGCCAGCGAAAGCTTGGCGGCTTTTTTATTGCACTGTGCGCTTTGGTATTCATGTGCAGGTTGTCCCGCATTGATCACCGGATTCCCCATGCTTATCCACAGACTTATCCCGTGACGGGCTGGCTGGGGCCGAGTACCATGATCTTTTAAGTTGTGTCCTGATGTCTGCTGTATTTTCAAACCACCTGAACGAATTCCCTGCCGATCTGTCAGCCGACAGCCAGGTGGCCAAATTGCGCGTGCCACCGCACTCGATCGAGGCCGAGTCGAGTGTCTTGGGCGGACTTTTGCTCGACAACGGGGCTTGGGACCGTGTCGGTGATTTGCTGGTCGACAACGACTTCTATCGGCACGAACACAAGCTGATTTACAGCGCCATTGGCGGCTTGATCAATGCTTCAAAGCCCGCCGATGTGATCACAGTCAGCGAGTATTTGCAAAACCAGGGCAAATCCGAAGAAATGGGGGGCTTGACCTACCTGAACTCTTTGGCGCAATACGTGCCCAGTGCCAGCAACATCCGCCGCTATGCCGAGATCGTTCGCGAACGATCGATCTTGCGCAAGCTGGTGACGGCCAGTGATGAAATTTCCACCAATGCCTTCAACCCGCAGGGCAAGGCCATTGACCGCATCCTGGACGAAGCCGAACAGAAGATTTTCAACATCGGCGAGGAAGGCTCGCGCATGAAGCAGGGTTTCCAGTCGATGGATACCCTGGTGGTGGAGTTGCTGGACCGTGTGCAGGAGATGGCCGACAACCCCAATGACATCACGGGTGTGCCCACAGGTTTTTATGACCTCGACCGCATGACTTCGGGCCTGCAGCCCGGTGACATGGTGGTGCTGGCGGCGCGTCCCTCCATGGGTAAAACCGCTTTTGCGATCAACATTGCCGAGCATGTGGCACTCAACGAAGGTCTGCCCGTGGCCGTGTTCTCCATGGAGATGGGCGCCTCCCAGTTGGCCGTTCGTGTGGTTGGCTCGATCGGTCGTGTCGACCAGGGGCATTTGCGAACCGGCAAATTGACCGACGAAGAATGGCCTCGTCTGACGGAAGCCATTGAGAAACTGCGCACGGTGTCCTTGCACATCGATGAAACGCCGGGCCTGACCCCTTCTGAGTTGCGCGCCAACGCCCGCCGCTTGGCGCGCCAGTGCGGCAAGTTGGGGCTCATCGTGGTGGACTATTTGCAGCTCATGAGTGGCTCGGGAAGCTCTGGCGGCGATAACCGCGCCACCGAACTGGGCGAAATTTCACGTGGCTTGAAGATGCTGGCCAAAGAACTGCAGTGTCCGGTCATTGCGCTGTCTCAGCTCAACCGAAGCGTGGAACAGCGCACCGACAAGCGTCCCATGATGAGTGACTTGCGGGAGTCGGGAGCGATCGAGCAGGATGCCGACATCATCATGTTCATCTACCGTGACGATTACTACAACAAGGATTCCAAGGATCCGGGCGTGGCTGAAATCATCATCGGCAAACAACGAAACGGTCCCACCGGGACCGTTCGTTTGGCATTCCTGAAGAATCTGACGCGCTTTGAAAGCCTCGCTTCAGGCGGCTTGGGCAGCGACGATTACTGATCGTCGCTGCAGGGGCCTCAGAGCGTTTCGCTGGCGAAGTCAGCCAAGCGAGAACGCTCACCGCGCGCCAGCGTGATGTGCCCGCCATGGGCCCAGCCTTTGAAGCGGTCCACGGCATAAGTCAGACCTGAAGAGCCTTCGGTCAGGTAGGGTGTGTCGATTTGGGCCAAATTGCCCATGCAGATGATCTTGGTGCCCGGGCCGGCACGCGTGATCAAGGTTTTCATCTGCTTGGGCGTCAGGTTTTGCGCCTCATCGATGATCACGTACTTGTTCATGAAGGTGCGACCGCGCATGAAGTTCATGCTTTTGATCTTGATTCGGCTCTTGATCAGTTCGTTCGTGGCTGCGCGCCCCCATTCGCCCGCATTTCCGCCATCGCCCTTGGCCAGAAACTCCAGGTTGTCGTCGAGTGCGCCCATCCAGGGGCCCATTTTTTCTTCTTCGGTGCCTGGCAAGAAGCCGATGTCTTCGCCCACGCTCACGGTGGCGCGGGTCATGATGATCTCGGTGTAGCGGCGATCGTCCAACACCTGTGTCAAACCTGCGGCCAAAGCCATCAAGGTTTTGCCGGTACCGGCTGTGCCCGCCAGCGTCACAAAGTCCACATCGGGATCGGTCAGCAGGTTCATGGCGAAGTTCTGCTCGC
>NZ_JAOASQ010000071.1 GCF_030158565.1 Limnohabitans sp.
GAAGAAGTCACGGTCAAAACACTTTAAAACACGATCCATGCCAAATACGGCATCCCGATCGATCCCGAACTTGAGATCGACCAAACAATTGCGTATTTTCGCCGGTAATTGGCCCACTCTGGCAGACTGGATCTAATCTAAGGCAATCTCTCTGAACTGACGCAGGATTAGCCAGTGGTCAATGTGCGCAAATTAATCAAAAAAGATCCATTATCAACGCCATTCAAATTGTTCATAGAATCGGCACGCTTGAGCTCCAGATCACAATCTCAAAAAGTGCCCCCTGATTTGCACCAACCTCGCACTGGGTCTTGCACGGCAAAGCCCTCCCTCCACTTGGATCACTGGATGAAACAACCCCCACTTGAACGGTCTTCACACCCCCATCATGAAAGCCAATAACCGCCTTACACGCCTGTGGTTGGTGCTGCGCACCATGACCAAGGATGTCAGTGACGGGTTCGTTGAGATCAGCCACCATGGCCTGGCATTGTTGGGACTGGTCGTTGTGGCTGTCTCCTTGACGTTCATGGCTCGTCCGAGTTTGCAAATGACGGTCAATGATTGGGTGCTTGGCTGGCTGGAAATGAGGCAAGCCGAAACCTTGACTGTCCCCTCGGCCACTGATGCGGCCTACCGTGCAACTGCCACATCGGTCAAAGGGCTGTCCAAAAACCAGCTGGCCGTGACGCACTCGTTGAGTCGCAGATACCGCGTGTCGCCAGAACCTGTCGCCGCATTGGTCAAGGAAGCATGGGCTGTGGGTGAGCGAACCCAGATTCCGGCCACACTGATCCTGGCGATCATGGCCATCGAGTCAAAATTCAACCCCTTCACATCGGGCACTCAAGGCGCCGTGGGTTTGATGCAAATCGATCCTGATGCCCATACGAGCGAACTGGCACCTTTTGGTGGCCGCTTGGCGGTTTTTGACCCACTGACCAATTTGCGCGTGGGCACTCGGCTGCTGCAAGACTTGATGCTGCAAAGCGAAACCATCGATGAAGCACTGCGTCAATACGCTGCCGCTTCCGGCCAAACCGACGAACGCGTCTACGTCGAGCGTGTACTCAACGAGCAACAACTGCTCGAGAAATTATTTTGAAACAAGCCATCAGCTGTGGCTGAACCCATGCCTTGCAACAACACCTGGACCCGTGGGTGGCATTCGCCATGCCAGCCTCGGCTACACTCAGGGGGTGCGCAACTGGCGATAGGAGCGCTGTCCCGTTATTCGACGGGGGCAGCTGACTCTGACGTGGACCGCGGTCATCCTTGCCCCGAGTAATGACCCCAAACCACTGGGAAGCGCACAACCCGGACCCGGCCCCAAGGCCCTGACCAGGGTTTTCAGCCGTTCGCCTGGGCAGCCCTTGTCAACAACACCCTTGTTGAGCCAAGGTTCCATCTCTTTTGAAGGACTGCCATGTACGACCGCAACATTCTGATTGAACAAGCCGACCCCGAAATTTTTGCCGCCATCCAGGCCGAAAACGCGCGTCAGGAACACCACATCGAGCTGATCGCCAGCGAAAACTACGCCTCGCCCGCCGTCATGGCCGCGCAAGGCTCGCAGCTCACCAACAAATACGCCGAAGGCTACCCCGGCAAGCGCTACTACGGTGGCTGCGAGCACGTGGACGTGGCCGAGCAACTGGCCATCGACCGCATCAAGCAAATCTTTGGCGCCGAAGCCGCCAACGTGCAGCCGCACTGCGGCGCGTCGGCCAACGAAGCCGTGTTTTTGGCTTTCCTGAAACCCGGCGACACCATCATGGGCATGAGCCTGGCCGAAGGCGGTCACCTGACCCACGGCATGCCGCTGAACATGTCGGGCAAGTGGTTCAATGTGGTGTCCTACGGCCTCGACAAGAACGAAGCCATCGACTACGACGCGATGGAAGCCAAAGCCCGCGAACACAAGCCCAAGCTGATTGTGGCTGGTGCATCGGCATATAGCCTGCACATCGACTGGGCCCGCTTTGCCAAAGTCGCCAAGGAAGTCGGTGCGATCTTCATGGTCGACATGGCTCACTACGCCGGTCTGATTGCCGCTGGCCAGTACCCCAACCCTGTGCCCCACGCCGACGTGGTGACCTCGACCACCCACAAGAGCCTGCGCGGCCCGCGCGGCGGCATCATCTTGATGAAGGCCGAGCACGAAAAAGCCATCAACAGCGCCATCTTCCCCGGCCTGCAAGGCGGCCCGCTGATGCACGTCATCGCAGCCAAGGCCGTGGCCTTCAAGGAAGCGCTGCAGCCCGAGTTCAAGGCCTACCAGGCCCAGGTGATCAAGAACGCCAAGATCGTGGCCGAAGTGCTGACCCAACGCGGCCTGCGCATCGTCAGCGGTGGCACCCAGAGCCACGTCATGCTGGTGGATCTGCGCGCCAAGGGCATCACCGGCAAGGAAGCCGAAGCCGCCTTGGGCGCAGCCCACATGACGATCAACAAGAACGCCATCCCGAACGACCCTGAAAAGCCGTTCGTGACCAGCGGCGTGCGCATCGGCACCCCCGCCATGACCACCCGTGGTTTCAAGGACGAGGAAGCCCGCATCACGGCCAACCTGATCGCCGACGTGCTGGACAACCCCAAAGACGAAGCCAACATCGCTGCCGTGCGCGCCAAGGTCAACGCCCTGACCGCCCGCTTCCCTGTCTACAAGTAATCGGGAAGAACAGCGATGAAATGCCCCTTCTGCGGTCACCTCGAAACCCAAGTGGTTGAAACACGGTTGGCCGAAGACGGGGGCTTCATCCGGCGCCGGCGCCAGTGCGGCGCCTGTGAAAAGCGTTTCACCACCTACGAAAAGCCCGAAGTGAGCTTTCCGGCCATCGTCAAGAAAGACGGTCGGCGCATCGAATACCAACGCGAAAAACTGCGCGCCAGCCTGAACCTGGCCCTGCGCAAACGGCCTGTCAGCACCGAGCAGGTGGACGGGGCCATTGAACGCATCGAAGAAAACCTGCTCAACCAGCCCCACCGTGAAGTGGCGTCCAACCGCTTGGGCGAGCTGGTCATGCGCGAGTTGAAAAAACTCGACAAGGTCGCCTACGTGCGCTTTGCCAGCGTCTACCGCAGCTTTGAAGACATCGACGACTTCAAGACCCTGGTGGACGAAGTCCGCTGAGCGCCCTGCGCTTCAGCTGCAGCCGTCGGCGGCTGTTTTTTCGAGCCTGGGCTTGCCCAAGGCATTGATGACCAAGCGCCATATTTGCAGGGCTTCGGCTTGGCACAAGGTCAGCGTGCCGGCCTGAAAAGCCCCTGAGATCGTTTGGCTGCGACCCTCCAGGCCATACGACACATAACGGCTGACCAGACTGTTGCCTTCCAGCGTCAACCCTGCAGGCAAGGCTTCGTGCTTTTGCAACAGCGGCTCATCACTTTCCCTTTGTGCATTGGCGTTGCCATCCACAAACACCATCCAGCCCCTTGTCCAAGGCCCAGTGGACGCACATCGATCGTCTGGCGTTCGGACGCACACGGTCACCCTTTGTTGCAGCCGCAGGGCCTCCGATCGGGCCAACATCAAGCTGCTGAACAGGGTCTCCGCCTGGGCCTGCATGCGGTGCTGCTGGCGCAAGCGGTTCATCGCGGGCGCAGCAATACCCGCCAGCACCGACACCAGTGCCATCACCACCAACGCCTCCAGCAAAGTGAACCCTGACGAGCGCCTGCAACCGTTCATGGCGTGCCTCCATGCATCCCCACCTTTACAAAGAATACCCGGGTATTCAAAATACTCAAAACAAGATGTCAGGGAGACGCACCATGGGCAAGCACACAGGTCTGCGATACCGCTGCGCACAGCGCATCTGCCAGTCAGGCTGGACTCTGAGCGAAATGATGATCGCTCTGGCCTTGATGGCCATCCTCGCCGCTGTGGCGCTGCCCAGTTACAACAGCCAGCAACGACAAGCACGCCGGGCCGATGCCCGGCAGGCCTTGCAGCAAGTGCAGCTTGAACAAGCACGCTGGCGTGGTCAACATGAACAGCATGCTGAACAGCTCAGCAGCCTGGGCTGGCCGCGTGATCGATCGGCGCTGGGGCACTACCAAATCGCCATCGAAGAAGCCAACAGCCAAGGCTACACCGTGACAGCCACGCCGGTGGGCAGCCAAGCCCAGGACACCTCGTGCAGCCCCATGCGCTTGCAGCTGGTGGACAGCGCCCTACTTGTGCTCTCCAGCGGCGCAGATTCACAGACCGATTCAGCCAAATGCTGGCAACCATGAAGACCCATCGCCAAAGCGGCGAAACCCTGGTCGGATTGGTGGTGGGTCTCGGGCTCGGTATGTTGGTTTTGGCGGCAGGCACACAAATGTTGGCGCATCAACTTCGGGGTCATCGCTGGCAACTTCAAGACAGCCATGTTCACCACGATTTGCGTGCCGCGATGAGCAGCATCACCCAACAACTCCGACAAGCCCAAGCGACTGAAGACGCCTGGAAGCTGAGAACCAGCGCGCCATGCAAAGATGCATTTTGCGATGGCGCAGAAGACTTCAGCATCAGCGCCGACCGGATCAACTTCAGCATCGACCGCAACCGCAACGGCCTGCAAGACAACAACGAATGCCTCGGCTTTCGCCTGAGCAACGGCGAACTCAAAGCGCGCACCTCTTGCGAGCCCGAAGTCTGGACATCGCTCACCGATGTCGGCAGCTTGAAAATCACCCAACTCCAATGGCAAGTGACATGCGCAGCTCAGGGCCGTCTGTGGCAACGCTGGATCACCGTGCGCCTGACCGCCCAATGGCCTGGCGATGCATCACGCCAGTGGCAAGCCAGCCAAACCATCACGCTGCGCAATGCACTGCCAGCGCTCCACGCGCCCGCTTATTGCTCAGGCGCCACATGAAGCACAGCCCTCGCCAGCAACAAGGCGCCATCACGCTGATGGTGGCCACCAGTCTGGTGCTGGTGGCCGCATTGGCGGGCTTTTACAGCGTGCAAAGTGTCTTCATCGATCGGTTGGCGGGCCACGCGCAGATCCAGGCCACCCAAGCCCGGCTGGCGGCGGAAGCGGCGCTGGCTTGGGCGCAAGCCGAAATTCAGCGCACATCACAAACCTCCTCCGCCACAGATTTTTGGAGCACCATGCCGACCACGCCTTGTCCTGCCAACCGCCAAGGTCTGCAGTGGCATTGCGTGCGACTGCAGGCGCCTGCCTTGCAGGGGGCAGAGACCGCCAGCGCCGATGTGGTGGCCATGCGCGATGTGGTCAACGCCCCGCACGTGGCCGAATTGCAAGCCAACGCCGTCTTGAACGACCAGCGCAGCCGTGCCCAAGTCCAGCAAAGCGTGTTCATGCCAACGGTGCTGCCGGTGCCCGCGTCCGCCAGCACTGCGGCGGTGGTGTTGAGCACAGATACCACACCACCTTGCGCCAGCACCGCCTGGCAACAGGTGCTGGGCAAGCTGAGCGCCGAGCACATCCGGGCTTGGTCACAAGCCCAAGAACGGCAAGGCCTGCATGCCCTGAGCCAGCCGCCCCGTTCCATCTATTGGGTGGACAGCGCGACTCCTTGGAGCCAAAGCGTGGGCACCGCGCAAGCGCCCGTGCTGCTGGTTTTTTCGACCACGGCCTGCACGCCACGTTGCCCCAGCATGGTCAGCGGCGTGCACATCCACGGCACCGTGGTGCTCGACACGCAATGCCAGGACGACAAGGCCCGCGCTTGGCGTGCTGGTCAAATCGACGGCCAGCTCTTGATCAACTCGGCTTGGCCCGAGGCCCCCAACGCCAGCCAGGTGACGTACCAGCCCTATGCCCGCAAAGCCTATCTGCTGCCTTGGCCACAAGGCATGGACGCACGGCAAGTGCAAATCGTCAACGGCAGCTGGAGCGAAGGCACACCATGAAAACCAAGCCATCGCAAACCGGCATGGCCATGGTCGAGGCTTTGGTCGCATCGGCTGTTCTGGGTGTGGGCATGATGGGCGCCGTGCAGCTGGCCACACAAGGCCTGCAAACCGCGACCGACTCCCGGCAGCGCCTCCTGGCCCACGGCCTGGCGGTGGATGCGATGGAATGCCACCAGTCGCTGCGTCCAGACTGCCCCGTGAACGACCAAACCACCGCGCAAGCCACGCCCTTCACGCGCCGGGTCGAGCTGACAGCCCGGGCCGGTGCGAGCCTGACCGACATCACCGTCACGGTGCAATGGCCAGGCGCTGCGCGGGCGGGCACCGCGGGCACGCCCAGCCAATTGGTGCTGCGCAGCAGCCGTGCCGCGGTGCCCATCTGGGTTGGCGTATCCTTGCCCTGAATTGACCTGCTGTTTTCACCGTGACTTCTACCGACCTGTTGAATCCCCCCACTGCGGCCCAGCCCCCCATGCAACGCGCGCTTGAGCTCGCCAAGCAAGCACTGTGGCTGACCTCGCCCAACCCCCGCGTGGGCTGCGTGATCACCGCCGCCGATGGTTCGGTGCTGGGCGAAGGCCACACCCAGCGCGCAGGCGGCCCGCATGCCGAGGTGATGGCCTTGCGCGATGCCGCTGCCCGTGGCCACAGCGTGCAAGGTGCCACCGCCTGGGTCACGCTGGAGCCCTGCGCCCACCAGGGCCGCACCGGGCCGTGCTGCGATGCGCTGGCAGCTGCGGGCATTGGGCGCGTGGTCGCGGCCATGACCGACCCCAACCCGAAAGTAGCAGGCCAAGGCATGGCACGTTTGGCGGCAGCAGGCGTGCAAACCGAAACACTGGCCCCTGGCTCAGACGAAGCCATTGAAGCGCGCGAACTGAACATCGGATTTTTCAGCCGCATGGAACGCGGCTTGCCTTGGGTGCGCATGAAAATCGCAGCATCCCTCGATGGCCAAACGTCCCTGCAAAACGGCCAAAGCCAGTGGATCACCAGCGAGCCCGCCCGCGCCGACGGCCACGCCTGGCGCGCCCGCGCCTGCGCAGTGCTGACCGGCATCGGCACCGTGCTGGAAGACAACCCGCGTCTGGATGTGCGCGATCACGACACACCGCGCCAACCGCATCTGGTGATTGTGGACAGCCGCCTCGAAACGCCGCTGAACGCCCGCCTGTTTGAAACCCTGGGCCAGGGCGATCAGGCCCGGCAGATCTGGATTTACACCGCCGCCGAAGGGGCTGCAGACACACGCTCAGCTCTGCAAGCGCGAGGCGCCACCGTGATCGACATGCCCGGCCCCGGCGGCAAAGTGGATCTGGCCGCCATGCTGCGCGACTTGGCGCGGCGCGAGATCAACGAGCTGCACGTCGAAGCCGGGCACAAGCTCAACGGCTCCTTCATCCGCGAGGGGCTGGTGGACGAGTTTCTGGTTTACCTGGCCCCGCAGCTTCTGGGTCCCGGCCAGGGCTTGGCGAATTTACCAACCCTCACCGCGCTCAGCGGCGCGGTGCAGCTGGCCTTTCATGCGGTGGACCGCATCGGGCCCGACTTGCGACTGCTGCTGCGCCGGGCCTGAAACTTAAAAATTCAGCGTCTTCACGCCTTGGGCCGTGCCCAGCAAGCACACCTGGGCTTTTTGCAGCGCAAACACGCCCACCGTCACCACGCCAGGCCATTGGCTGACTTCGGTTTCAAACGCCACCGGATCGGTGATCTTCAGGCCCTTCACGTCAACGATGTGCTGGCCATTGTCGGTCACGAGTGGCTGGCCGTCTTTTTGGCGCACCACGGCGCTACCGCCCATGGCCGCAAACTGGCGCATGACCCGAGCTGTGGCCATGGGGATGACTTCGACCGGCAAGGGGAAAGCACCCAAGGCGTCCACCAGCTTGCTCTCGTCGGCGATGCAAACAAACTGCTTGCTCTGAGCCGCCACGATTTTTTCGCGGGTCAGCGCCGCACCGCCGCCCTTGACCATGTGGCCCTGGTGGTCGATTTCGTCCGCACCGTCGATGTAGACCGACAGGCTCTCGACCTCGTTGCTGTCAAATACCGGAATGCCCAAGGCCTTGAGGCGCACGGTGGAGGCTTCGGAGCTGGACACCGCGCCCTTGATCTGGTCTTTCATGGTGGCCAGCGCGTCGATGAATTTGTTCACCGTGGAGCCCGTGCCCACGCCGACGATCTCGCCGGGAACAACGTATTTCAGGGCGGCTTGGCCCACCAGGGCTTTGAGTTCGTCTTGTGTCATGGGGTCGGGTCTGGATGAAAAGAGGGAAAGTAGGCCGAGGTTTGAGACAATCGGAGCCAACGTCTTCAAAGCCTTCGCTGGCCGGAATTATCCAATGTCCCTGATCCCTTACGCCCTCGCCCGCTCGTTTTTGTTCAAGATGGACCCCGAAGAGGCCCACGAACTGACCATCGAGGGCCTGGCCCGCACCCAGAACACGCCACTGGACCGCGTCTACCGCCAGCCCTTTGTGTCTCATCCCATCACTTTGGCTGGCCTGGAATTCCCCAACCGCGTGGGCCTGGCCGCTGGTCTCGATAAAAACGCCCGCTGCATCGACGGCCTGGGCGCGATGGGTTTTGGCTTTGTCGAAGTGGGCACCGTCACGCCCAAGGCGCAGCCGGGCAACCCCAAGCCGCGCATGTTCCGCCTGCCCGAGGCCAACGCGCTGATCAACCGTCTGGGTTTTAACAATGACGGGCTCGACGCCTTCATCGCCAACGTCAAGCGCTCCAAATTCCGCCAGCAGGGGCGCCTGCTGGGCCTGAACATCGGCAAAAACGCCGCCACGGCTATCGAGAACGCCACCGACGATTATTTGATCGCGCTGGCGGGTGTGTACCCGCATGCCGACTACGTGACCGTCAACATCTCCAGCCCCAACACCAAAAACCTGCGTGCCCTGCAAAGCGACGAAGCACTCGACGGCCTGCTGGGCGCTCTGGTGGCGCGGCGTGAAGAACTGGCCGCCGAGCACGGCCGCCGCGTGCCCATGTTCCTCAAAATCGCCCCAGATCTGGACGAAACACAAGTCGGTGTGATCGCCGCCACGCTGCAAAAGCACGGCATGGACGGCGTCATCGCCACCAACACCACCCTGGCGCGCGACGCCGTGACGGGTCTGCACCATGCCGAAGAAATGGGCGGCCTGTCGGGCGCACCCGTGCTGGCCAGCAGCAACCGCGTGATCCGCCAACTGCGTGCGGCCCTGGGCAAAGACTTCCCCATCATCGGCGTGGGCGGCATCCTGAGCGGCCACGACGCGATTTCAAAAATAGAAGCCGGGGCCGACGTGGTGCAGATTTACACGGGCCTCATCTACAAAGGCCCCGCGCTGGTGACCGAAGTGGCCAGCGCCTTGCAGCAGATGAAGCGCTGAACGCTCAATCCTTGAAATAGACCAGCTGGTTGGTGCTCGCCAGCAGCTGACCTTCGGGACTCCACAACTCGCCGGTTTGGTCAAAATAGCCGTGGCGGTAGCTGAGCGCCCTGGCCACACCCAGCACATGCCGCTCGCCCACTTGTGCCAGCAAAGTGCTGTCGGCATGAAAAAACGTGGTCATCGTGATGGTGCCGATCAGCGCACGACGCCGCCGCCGAATGTAGATGCGCGGGAAAAAGCTGTCGCTGATGGACACCAAGGACGCAAAGTCCAGGGCGCGTGCAGGCTCGTCACGCACCCACAGCGTAGAGCGCGAGTGGGTTTGCTCCTGCTCATCAAAGAATGCCGGGAAATCGCCTTCCACAAAACGCATGTCGTAGCGCTCCGGCCAAGCGGGCATGTTCTTGACGGGCATGCGGGGCAGCGCTTCGGGCGCGGGCACGTTGTCGGGCATCACGGCTTCCACATCTGACCAGGTCTCGCGCCGCACCGCAAACACGGCTGTGGCAGTGGCTACCACGCCTTCAGCCTGATGGGCTTCGATGATCCAGTGCTGGGTTGATCGGTTGGTGCGCGCCGCACGCGCCACAAAGCGGATCTCCCCATCGGCCACCGGAGCCGCAAAGTTGACCGTCAGGGCCACGGGTTCGCCCAGGCGCTCGGGGTGCAGCATGGCGGACTGCAGCAACTGCGCGGCGGTGGTACCGCCAAAGGGCCCAACCATATTGGCATAGGCGGGATGAGTTGCGCCTTTGAATTCGTTGGGCGCGGCAGCTTGGAGCTCAATGGCTTCGTCTAAAGGGTGCATGCGCGCCATGATAGGAGCGCGCCAGCGGTCTGCGCTGTCCCGCAAGAGATCATGCAAGGCATGCGCAGGCCTTGTCGGCCATTGCCTGTGAGAGGACAAGCCCTGCGCAGTGGCGCCTTGCAAGCAGCAAAGGTGTTACCGAGTGTTTTTGTAGCTCAAAATGACTCATATAAGACTTAGACTGCGCGCAGCCGACATCCGTTGGCAAGCAACTCTTTCGGAGGAAATCATGAAGAAATACGGTGCCGAATTTTTCGGAACATTCTGGCTGGTCCTGGGCGGCTGCGGCAGCGCGGTGCTTGCTGCGGCATTCCCACAACTGGGCATTGGCTTTGTGGGCGTTTCGCTGGCCTTTGGCCTGACTGTCTTGACGATGGCATTTGCCATCGGTCACATCTCAGGCTGCCACCTGAACCCGGCCGTCTCGATCGGCTTGTGGGCCGGTGGTCGATTCCCTGGCAAAGACCTGGTGCCATACATCGTTTCCCAGGTGCTGGGCGGCATTGCCGCAGCTGGCGTGCTCTACCTGATCGCCAGCGGCAAGGCGGGCTTTGACTTGGCAGGCGGCTTTGCATCGAACGGTTTTGGCGAACACTCCCCTGGCGGCTACAACATGGTGTCGGCCCTGGTGACCGAAGTCGTCATGACCATGATATTCCTGCTGGTGATTTTGGGTTCAACCGACAAGCGCGCACCGCAAGGCTTGGCACCGATCGCCATCGGTCTGTGCCTGACGCTGATTCACCTGATCAGCATCCCGGTCACCAACACCTCCGTCAACCCTGCCCGCAGCACCGGCGTGGCCTTGTTCGTCGGCGACTGGGCCGTGTCACAGCTGTGGCTGTTCTGGCTGGCACCGATCGCGGGTGCCGTTTTGGGTGCCCTGGTTTACCGCATGATTGGCTCCGAAGAGAACTGATCTTCACGCATCCCTACGGGATTGCATTCAAGGCCATGCATCTGCATGGCCTTTTTTCATTCAAAGCAAACGGGCCACATGCGCTGCGATCGCCAGCGAACTGGTCAGCCCCGGCGACTCGATGCCCAGCAAATTCACCAAGCCCGGCACACCGTGGTCGGCAGGCCCCTGGATCATGAAGTCTGCCGAGGCCTCGTGCGGCCCACTGATTTTGGGGCGCATGCCCGCGTAGCCCGCTTGCAGCGCACCATCGGCCAGATCGGGCCAGTACTTGCGCACCTCGGCATAAAAAGCATCGCCTCGGCGCGGGTCCACCTGCAGATCGGTGGGGTCATCCACCCACTGCACGTCAGGCCCAAACTTGGCCTGGCCACCCAGGTCGAGCGTGAGGTGCACGCCCAGACCGGCCGCTTCGGGCACGGGGTAGATCAAACGCGAAAACGGGGCCTTGCCCGCCAGCGTGAAGTAGTTGCCTTTGGCGTAATGGGCTTGCGGCAGCAGGTTATGGTCCAGGCCGTCCATGCCCCGCGCTAGCGGCACGGCGTTCAGCCCGGCAGCATTGACCAGCACTTGGCAAGCCAGCTCGGTGCCGTCTTGCGTTTGCACCACGATCGGGTGCGTGGCCGGGCCTTGCCGCAAGGCAATGCGCTGCACGGGCGAGACCAGCGCCAGCAAACCGCCTGCATTTTCCATATCGCCTTGCAGGGCGAGCATCAGGCCGTGGCTGTCCACAACGCCTGTGCTGGGCGAGAGCAGCGCCGCTTCGCAAGACAAGGCCGGCTCCAATGCCCTGGCCTGCGCAGCCGTGAGTTTTTGCAGATCGTGCACGCCATTGGCGGCCGCTTTGGCGACGATGCCATCGAGCGCCGGAACCTGCTCGGGGCTGGTGGCCACGATCAATTTGCCCAGGCGCTGGTGCGCCACGCCGCGCTCGGCGCAATAGGCGTAAAGCATGTCCTTGCCTTGCACGCACAAACGCGCCTTGAGCGAGCCCGCCGGGTAATAAATCCCCGCATGGATGACCTCGCTGTTGCGCGAGCTGGTGCCGGTGCCGATGGCGTTTTCCGATTCGAGCACCACCACCTCGCGGCCCGACAGCGCCAGCGCCCGCCCCACAGCCAGGCCGACCACACCGGCCCCGATCACCACAGTATCGATTTGTTCCATGGATCACATTGTGGCTCAGAGACAGGTGCTCTGTAGGAGCGGCGCCCTCGCCGCGATAGAACACCCGCAGACCATCAGCATTCGCCCCGAGGGCGGGGCTCCTACAAAAAACAAAAGAGGTGACACCCGCAAGACAGACACCTGCGCCGCACACGGGCAGACTGCCAGACAACAACCAAGGAGACCGTTTCATGTCGCTGTTCAATCTCAAAGGCAAAGTGGCCATCGTCACCGGCTCCAGCCGGGGCATTGGCCGATCCATCGCGCACCAGCTGGCCAAGCAAGGCGCCAAGGTGGTGGTGTCCAGCCGCAAGCAAGACGCTTGCGAAGTGGTGGTCAAAGAGATCCAAGCCGCAGGCGGCGAGGCGATGGCCATTGCTGCCAGCATATCCAGCAAAGAACAGCTGCAAAACCTGATCGACCAGACCCGCGCGGCTTGGGGCCCCATCGACATTCTGGTGTGCAACGCGGCCACCAACCCCTATTACGGCCCCACCACGGGCATGAGCGACGAGGTGTTCGACAAGGTCATGCGCAACAACGTGCTGTCCAACACTTGGCTGTGCAACATGGTCTATCCCGACATGAAAGCCAAAAAGAACGGCGCCATCGTGATCGTGTCGTCGATTGGCGGGCTGCATGGCTCGGCGGTGATCGGGGCCTACAACATCTCGAAAGCCGCCGACATGCAGCTGGCGCGCAATCTGGCCGTGGAATGGGGGCCAGACAACATCCGCGTGAACTGTGTTGCCCCGGGCCTGATCAAGACCGACTTTGCCAAGGCTCTGCACGAAGACCCGGTGCTGAGTGCCAAGTACAACAACGAAACCCCGCTGCGCCGCATGGGTGAGCCCGACGACATTGGCGGTGTGGCGGTGTTTTTGGCCAGCCCTGCCGGTCAGTACGTGACGGGTCAGACCATCGTAGCCGATGGCGGGATGATGATTCGCTGACCTTTTGTTGGCGCGTGGTCCGCTGAGCACGCGGTGGGGTCGGGCACCTCATGCTGGGGTACCAGAAATCGGCGCCCGGCCCCACCGCATGCTCAGCTCAGTGCTTGTGCCAAAAAGCGAATCGTTCCCAAAGCAAAAAGCCCGCTTGAGCGGGCTTTTTGGCTTGAAGGCTTCTTCGATCAGGCGAAGTTGGCTTCGGCGAAAGACCAGTTCACCAGCTTGTCGAGGAAGGTCTCGACAAACTTGGGGCGCATGTTGCGGTAGTCGATGTAGTAGGCGTGTTCCCACACGTCCACGGTCAACAGCGCTTTGTCGGCAGTGGTCAAGGGTGTGCCAGCGGCGCCCATGTTGACGATGTCGACCGAGCCGTCGGCTTTCTTGACCAACCAGGTCCAGCCGGAACCGAAGTTGCCCACGGCGCTCTTGACGAAGGCCTCTTTGAAAGCGGCGTAGCTGCCGAACTTGGCGTTGATGGCTGCAGCCAGTGCGCCTGTGGGCTCACCGCCGCCTTGAGGCTTCATGCAGTTCCAGAAGAAGGTGTGGTTCCAGATCTGGGCCGAATTGTTGTAGATGCCGCCGCTGGACTTCTTGATGATTTCTTCGAGGGACATGCTCTCGAATTCGGTGCCTTTTTGCAGGTTGTTCAGGTTCACAACGTAAGCGTTGTGGTGCTTGCCGTGGTGGAACTCCAGGGTTTCCTGGCTGTAGTGAGGGGCCAGCGCGTCGATCGCGTAAGGCAGTGCGGGCAAGGTGTGTTCCATGATGGTGTCCTCTTGTTGTTGCGGTTGGAAAAAGTTAACCCATGCATTTTAGGGGCATGGGCATCCCCCCTTGGTGTTACGGGTCACTGAGGACTGTCTCTGTCAACGTTGAAATGGGTCAGGGCCCCATGGCCTCATGGGGAGTACCCCGGAAATCGGCCGTGGGGCCCTGACCCATTTCAACTTGCGCCGTTTCAATCATTGACTGTCAAAGGCACGTCGCCATCGGCCAAGGTCGCACGCACGCTTTGCCCGGGCTGAAACTGCACGGTCTTGGTCAGGGCATGACCGTTTTCGTCGCTGAGCCAGGCATAACCACGGTCGAGCACGCGATGAGGGTCCACGGACGACAGCCGCAAAGCGGCGCGTTCCAGGCGTTGTGCACGCTGCTGAACCTGCTGCGCCCGGTTGAAGTCCAGACGGTCATTGAAGCGATCCAGTCTGTGTACGCCCTCAGTCAGCTGACTTTGCACGCCCGATTGCAGGCGGCTTGCCAGACGGTCCAGCCACTGGCTGTGCTGGCCGAGCAGCGCTTGTGGACGGCTCAGACGGGCTGCCACAGCGGCCAGGCGCTGGCTTTGACGGTCTTGCTGGCGAGCCAAGCCAACCGCCAAGCGAGCGGCCACACTGTCCAGCCGCTGGGCATGCCGGTCTTGCTGACGCAGCAAGCCTCGACTCAAGCGGTTTTCAAGCTCTGCCAAGACTTGCAGCGCCACGCCCCGATCGGTCGCGGCCATCTCGGCGGCGGCGGTGGGCGTAGGGGCACGCACATCGGCCACAAAGTCGGCAATGGTGAAGTCGGTCTCATGCCCGACACCACAAACCACAGGGACCGGGCTTTGGGCGATCACGCGGGCCAGGTTTTCATCGTTGAAGGACCACAGGTCCTCCATCGACCCGCCGCCGCGCACCAGCAAGATCACGTCCACCGGTGGCGCCAAAGGGTTGTCTTCAGCGGTCAAGGCATACATGTTCTGCAGGGCCTGCACCAAAGTGGCCGCAGCCCCGGCGCCCTGCACCAGGGCGGGCGCCATGATCACCGGGATTTGGGGCACCCGGCGCTGCAAAGCGGTCACCACATCGTGCCAGGCCGCAGCGCCCAGGGAGGTAACCACGCCAATGGCACGGGGCTGCTCGGGCAATGCCCGTTTGTGAGCTGGGTCAAAGAGGCCCTCGGCTTCCAGCTTGGCTTTGAGGCGCAAGAACTGCTCGAACAAAGCGCCCTGCCCGGCACGCTCCATGGATTCAACCACCAGTTGCAAATCGCCCCGGGCTTCGTACACGCCCAGGCGACCACGCACGTCGACCAGCTCACCATCGCGTGGCGAAAAGTTCATCAAGCTGGCCGCACGCCGGAACATGGCACAGCGGATCTGACCGGTATCGTCCTTGATCGAAAAATAACAATGCCCGCTGGCTGCGCGTGAGAAGCCCGAAATCTCGCCGCGAACCGCCACAGGATTGAACTGCGCATCCAGACTGTCAGCAACGGCGCGGCACAGCGCGGAAACTGTCCACGCACGCGGCTTCAAATCGTCAAAATTGTCCATTTGTCTATATTTCATCACGGTTTTCAGGCCATTTTCAACGCTGCGCAGCAGCAGCGTTGGCCAAAGTACTCCACAAGCCTGAACCATGCCATTTGCAAGATTCCCTGACCTCACCGGCGTGCACCCGAAAAACGCAAGCCATTGATTTCATTGATTATTTTCTTGAAAATTAGAGAAAACCCGAAGAAAATCAGAGAAACTCAAGTATTCAAACAGGGGCTCCGAGCAAAGTTTTTCACAAAGTTATCCACAGAAAAAAGCCCTGCTCTCTCATCCGCCATGGCGTGCGCTGCGGCATGGCGCCCTTCGTCCATAATCTCAAACGTTTGCGACCGTTATTCACCAGGAAGGAATTGTTTTGTTGTCCATCATACAAGCCGCAGGTTGGCCCATCTGGCCTTTGATACTGTGCTCCATTTTGGCGGTCGCGCTGATCCTTGAGCGACTGATCCAACTTCAAGAAAGCAAGGTTTTGCCCGCCAAAGTGATGGAGCAAGCCATGGACGCCACCCGCCGCGGCTTTGCCAGTGAAGACAGCTTGAACAAGTTGGAAAATGCCGGCCTCCTGGGCCCGGTCCTGGCCAGCGGCCTGCGTTGTCTGCAGAAAAATCCACAAGCCAGTGACGAGGACGTGAAGTCCAGCATGGAAATGTCGGGCCGCATTGCGGCGCATCACCTGGAGCGTTATCTGCCTGCTTTGGCCACCATTGCATCGGTGGCGCCCTTGCTGGGTTTGCTGGGCACCGTGGTCGGCATGATCGAGATTTTTGGGGCCACCAACCCAGCTGCCAGCCAGCCGGCGCAGCTGGCCCATGGCATCTCTGTGGCGCTGTACAACACTGCCTTTGGCCTGATTGTGGCCATTCCCACCTTGATGTTCTGGCGTTATTTCAGAGGCATTGCGGACCGGCACCTGCTGGCCCTGGAAGTCTCGGCAGAGCGCTTTGCACGCCACGTGGCCCAACTTCGCAACTGAGTGAGTGGTTTGTGAATTTCAAAAAAAACCGGACCATGCCGGAGCCCGAAATCAACCTGATCCCCTTCATCGACGTGTTGTTGGTGGTGGTGATTTTCCTGATGCTGACCACCAGCTGGTCGCGTCTGACCGAGATCAACCTGACCTTGCCCGCCGCCGATGCCCAAAAGCTGACGGAGCGGCCCAAACAGATCATCTTGAGTGTGACTGCTCAGGGGCAATACGCGATCAACAAGTCCCCCGTGGGCGGCAGCTCAGTTGGCGCCTTGATGGCCTTGTTGACCCCCATGGCCGCCAAAGACATCACCTTGGTGATCAGCGCTGACGCCATGGCCAGCCACCAATCCGTGGTCAACGCCATGGAAGCGGCCCGCCGCAGTGGTCTGTCTCAGATCACCTTTGCCACCCAATCCTCGGAGTCTTCGGGCTCCTGACACCGCATGAGCCTGTCCACCCGGCTTCACCAGCGCCTGCCCAAGGTCTGGATGGGCCGTGGGCCAGCCGCCTGGGCATTGCGCCCTGTGGCCTGGCTTTACGGTGCGCTGATGGCCCTGCGGCGCCTGGGCTACCGTTTGGGGATGCACCCAACTGAACGCTTGCCGACGCTGGTCATTGTGGTGGGCAATGTGGTGGCAGGAGGTGCAGGCAAGACACCCCTGACGATCGCCTTGGTCAAGCACTTGATGGCCCAGGGTTTGCGCGTGGGCGTGGTCTCTCGCGGACATGGCCGCCTCACGCAAGACACCCGTGCGGTTCATGCCCACAGCGCCCCTCAGGATGTGGGCGACGAGCCCTTGCTGATACGGCAAAGCACGAGCGCGCCCGTCTGGGTGGGGGCCTTGCGGGCTGAAGCAGGCCGCCAATTGCTGCAGACCCATCCCGATGTTCAGGTGATCGTTTGTGACGACGGCCTGCAACACTTGGCATTGGCGCGTGACATTGAGATTTGCGTCATGGACGAACGCGGCGTGGGCAACGGCTGGCTCTTGCCTGCGGGCCCCCTGCGCGAAGCCTGGCCGCGCCCGGTGGATCTGCTGGTGCACACCGGGCAGTCAACGGTGACAGGCGGCTTTCAGGCGCAGCGCCAACTGGCCGACCATGCTCTGACCCGCGAAGGCGTGAAGGTTCCGCTGGCCAGTCTGAAAAACCAAGCCCTCGACGCTGTGGCCGGTCTGGCCCGGCCCGAAGCATTTTTTGACATGCTGAGTCAAACGGGACTGCAACTGGCCCAGACCCTGGCGCTGCCCGACCACCACGACTACCGCCATTGGCAAGCCATCGGCTCGGGGCACGTCTTGCTGTGCACAGAAAAAGACGCGGCCAAGCTGTGGACCCATGAACCCCAAGCGCTGGCTGTGCCGTTGCAATTGACGCTTGAACCCGCCTTTTGGCCCGCGCTGGATGCGCTGGTCCAAAAACACCTGCACGCCTGAGCCAAAAACCAGCCCCCATGCAGGGGCCGTTATCATCGAGACATGGATACCAAACTGCTTGAACTGCTGGTCTGCCCGGTCACCAAGGGCCCCTTGAACTTTGACCGCGAGCGCCAAGAACTGCTGTCTCGCAGCGCCCGCTTGGCCTACCCCGTGCGCCATGGCATTCCCATCCTGCTGGAAAACGAAGCCCGAACCTTGAGCGACGAAGAGATCGCCAAGCTGGCCACCGAACGTCCGCCTCTCTGAGTCCACGCCATGACAACAGCCTCTGCACCAACGGGCTTCACCGTGGTGATTCCGGCACGCATGGCTTCGAGCCGCCTGCCCAACAAACCGCTGGCCGACATCGCCGGCCTGCCCATGGTGGTGCGCGTGGCCCAACGCGCCTTGCAGTCCAAGGCCAGCTCAGTGGTGGTGGCAGCCGATGACGAACGCATCGTGCAAGCCTGCCAAGCCCATGGCATCCGTGCCCTGCTGACCCGGCAAGACCATGTAAGCGGCAGCGACCGACTGGCCGAAGCTTGCCAACTGCTCGGTCTGGCCGACGATGCGGTGGTGGTGAACGTTCAGGGCGACGAGCCTTTGATCCACCCCGGCCTCATCAACGAGGTGGCCGAATTGCTGACACAGCGCCCCGAAGCCAGCATGAGCACAGCCGCCCACGCGATTGCCGAGTTGCAGGAGTTCACCAACCCCAATGTCGTCAAAGTGGTGCTCGACGCCCGGCAAATGGCCTTGTATTTCAGCCGCGCACCCATTCCGTGGTGGCGCGATGGCCAGTCTGACGTCGGCTTCCAGAGCCTGCCCAGCCCTGCCCCGCTGCGCCATGTGGGCATTTACGGCTACCGAGCGGGTTTTTTGCGCCTGTTCCCCCAACTGCCGCCTGCGCCCATCGAAACAATGGAATCGCTGGAACAGCTGCGTGCCATGTGGCACGGCCACAGGATTGCCGTCCACATCACCCCCGAAGCCCCAGGCCCCGGCGTGGACACCCCCGAAGATTTGAACCGCGTTCGAGCCCTCCTGGCGGCGTAAGCCAGCTTTGAGACTCGCGTGATATTCTCAAGGACAACCGTCAGGCCCACCTGACCGCAACGATTTCAAGCTATAAGGACTTCCCATGAGACTGATTCTGTTGGGCGCACCCGGCGCCGGCAAAGGCACACAAGCCACTTTCATTTGCCAGAAATACAACATCCCTCAAATCTCCACCGGCGACATGCTGCGCGCCGCGGTCAAGGCAGGCACCCCCCTGGGTCTGCAAGCCAAAGCCGTCATGGAGTCCGGCGGTCTGGTCAGCGACGACCTGATCATCAACCTGGTCAAAGAGCGCATCGCCCAAGCGGACTGCGCCAACGGCTTCCTGTTTGACGGCTTCCCCCGCACCATCCCCCAGGCCGACGCCATGAAGGCCGCCGGCGTGAAGCTCGACTATGTGCTCGAAATCGATGTGCCCTTTGACGCCATCATCGAACGCATGAGCGGCCGCCGCTCGCACCCCGCTTCGGGCCGCACTTACCACGTCAAGTTCAACCCACCCCAAGTGGCCGGTGTAGACGATGTGACTGGCGAGCCCTTGGTGCAGCGCGCCGACGACCAGGAAGACACCGTCAAAAAACGCCTTCAGGTCTACAGCGACCAGACACGTCCTCTGGTGGATTACTACTCTGGCTGGGCCAAGGCCGACGCCGCTGCGGCGCCCAAGTACCGCGCCATTCAAGGCACCGGCAGCGTGGAAGACATCACCGCACGTGCGTTCGAGGCACTGGCAAGCTGACTTTCAGTTTGGCGCTGCCCCAAGAGAAGCCCGGTACTGCCGGGCTTTTTCAATGGCGCTGCCCCACTTCAAACCGAGGACTCGGCGAGCAACTCCAGCATCAAACTGATGCGGGCTTTCACTGGACTCAAACCCGCCATATCGGGCCACCGGCTGCTGCCCACAATGCGCCCCTCAATGCAACGCGTGCTGAGCCGCACCCGCACGCCCGCTTGTTCGGCATCTTTCAAAGCCGCTTGCAAGACATGGTGCACCGTGCCATTGCCCGAGCCCGCCACCACCAAGCCCGCAACGCCCGTTTGCACCAAAGCATCCACCACACGGCGACCAGCACCTGCGTGGCTGAGGACCACTTCAACCGCTGGCCACTGCTGGACATCAAATGTCATGACACTGTTGGCCAAAGTGGCCGTCTGCAAGGCGGTGCGGGCGTAGACGGACGACCATTGCACCTGCCCACGGTCCATCCAACCCAGTGGCCCAGCATCGCCAGAGCTGAAAGCGTCCAGCCGGTACGGGTGAACCTTTTGCACATCACGAGCACTGTGGATCACGCCCGCGCACACCACGCACACGCCTGCAGCCGAAGGCTGGGCGCTGACGACCAAGGCATCGCGCAAGTTCTGCGGGCCATCGGCCTCGTCCGAGCTGGCCGGCCGCATGGCGCACACCATCACCACGGGTTTGTGCGGCTGCAAAACCGATTGCAAAAACCAGGCGGTTTCTTCGAGGGTGTCGGTGCCATGGGTGATCACCAAAGCGCCGACATCATCTTGCGCCAACCAATGCGCGCAACGGCAGGCCAAAAGTTGCCAGGTGGCGTGGTCCATGTCCTTGCTGTCCAGCTGGGCCACTTGCTCCACCAGCAACTGGCGGCCATCAAGCACCTTGTCCAGCCCCGGCACAGCCGCCATGAGTTGGTCCACGCCCAGCTGAGCTGCGGTGTAGGCCACCTGCTCTGAGGCGCTGGCGGCGGTGCCGGCAATGGTGCCGCCTGTGCCCAAAACCACCACTTTCTGAATTTTTTTCACAGAAACCACTTGCACAGCCTCAAAAACTGGTTAAAAATACAGTCACTGGATGAAAAAACAGTTTCATCTGACTTCTCAAGGAAGACGACATGACCGACAACCCCAAACTCACCGCCCGGCAGCAAGAAATTCTGGAACTCATCCAGAACACCATCGCCAACACCGGCGCGCCACCCACGCGTGCAGAAATCGCCAGCGTGCTGGGCTTCAAGTCGGCCAACGCCGCCGAAGAGCACCTCAAGGCCCTGGCCCGCAAAGGTGCAATCGAACTGGTCAGCGGCACCTCGCGCGGCATTCGCCTCAAAGGCAGCTCCCGCAGCAGCATGCGTGCCCCGTCCGATCTGTTCAGCCTCACCCTGCCTAGCTTGGGCCAACTGAGTTTGCCACTGGTCGGTCGCGTCGCGGCGGGTTCACCCATTCTCGCCCAAGAGCATGTGGACCGGACCTACCAGGTCGAGAGCACTTTGTTCAGCGAACAACCCGACTACCTGTTGCGCGTACGCGGCATGTCCATGCGCGATGCAGGCATCATGGATGGCGACTTGTTGGCGGTGAAATCCACCAAAGACGTGCGCAACGGCCAGATCGTGGTCGCCCGTCTGGGCGACGAAGTCACGGTCAAGCGCCTGCGCAAAACGGCGCAAGGCATTGAGTTGCTGCCCGAAAACCCCGACTACAAGACCATCGTGGTCAACCCCGAAGAGCCTTTCGACATCGAAGGCCTGGCAGTGGGTTTGATCCGCAACACCTTGCTGATGTAAGGCACCTGTTTACACGCCCATTGCACCAGGTGGCGGGCGCTGATGGTTTAAACCAGCAGCCCTGATGCAATTGGCTTTTTCAGCAATCCTGCCTGTGTCCAACCTCCATGCTTTTGAAAGGTTTCACATGGGAATCGCTCTTCTTGCTCTTTCAAGTCTTTTTCAAGGCCTGACATCGTTCAACCGTACAGCACCAGCACCCCGCCCCCGTCCTGCAGGCCGCGTCCATCCAGTCTGGACGGTGCGTCGCCCCACTTGCCAAACCATGGCGTCTTCGATCATGGCCAAGAAAACCACCATCATGCCCCCGGCACTGCGCGTTTTGCGTGTGGCCGAAAACGGTCCGCGATCGGATTGCGCAGGCCGCATGGTGATCTCTGGACGCATGGCTGACGTGTGCGCCGAATTGGACCGCATGGTTGCCCTGGAGGCCGCCCAGGTCCGTCACTGATCGGCTCTGATCGGCTCTGATCGGCTCTGATCGGCTCTGATCGGCTCTGATCGGCTCTGACCGTCTCTGCATCCAGGCTCAGTCGTATCGACGAGGCCTGAGCCTGAGCAAAAGATCACGCGACATGCGCACCTCAGAAGCCCACCATGGCTTTGGCTCAAGGCACAATGGAGGGATGAACATTGTGATCCTCGACGACTACCAGGATGCGGTCCGCAAACTGGACTGCGCAGCCAAACTCGAACAATACCCGGCCAAGGTTTACACCAACACCGTCAAAGGCATTGGCCAACTCTCGATCCGTCTGAAAGACGCTGACGTGATCGTCCTCAACCGCGAGCGCACAGAAATCAACCGGGCCTTGGTCGAGAAACTGCCCAAGCTCAAGCTGATCGCCCAAACAGGCAAGGTCGGCAACCACATCGATCTGGCCGCCTGCACCGAGCGCGGTGTGGCCGTGGCCGAAGGCGTGGGCTCGCCCGTTGCACCTGCAGAGCTGACATGGGCCTTGATCATGGCAGCCTCCCGTCGTCTGCCCCAATACATCAGCAACCTCAAGCACGGCGCTTGGCAGCAATCAGGACTCAAATCCAGCGCCATGCCTGCCAACTTCGGCCTGGGCACCGTGCTGAGAGGCAAAACCCTGGGCATCTGGGGTTACGGCAAGATCGGTCAGCTGGTTGCAGGTTATGGCAAAGCCTTTGGCATGACGGTCAAAGTCTGGGGCAGCGATGAATCCCGTGTGCGCGCTGCGCGTGATGGTTACGAAGCAGCCACCAGCCGCGAAGCCTTTTTTGATGAATCGGATGTCGTGTCTGTTCACCTGCGCCTGAACGACAGCACCACAGGCATCGTCACCTCAGAAGACCTGGGCCGCATGAAACCCACCGCCCTTTTTGTGAACACCTCCAGGGCAGAGTTGATCGAGCCCAATGCATTGATCAGCGCATTGAACCGCGGGCGCCCTGGTCTGGCGGCCATCGACGTGTTCGAGTCCGAGCCCATCTTGCAAGGCTCGGCCTTGTTGCGCTTGGAAAACTGCATTTGCACACCCCACATCGGTTACGTCGAAAAAGACAGCTACGAGCTGTATTTCGGCGCAGCCTTTGACAACGTGGTGAACTTCATCAAAGGCACGCCGACCAACATCGTCAACCCGGGCGCCCTGCAAGTGCGGCGCTGAGTTTTGAATTCAGCACCCCCCATGCGCCAGCGGCTGCCGCAAGTGCTGTGGCCGATGATGTTTGGCAACGTCGTGATCGGAACCGGCGTCATGATGGCCGCGGGCACACTGAACGACATCGTCGCATCCTTGTCGGTCTCGGTGGCCACAGCTGGCCAATTGATCTCCAGCAGTGCCTTGCTGGTTTGCTTCGGCGCCCCCTTGCTGGCTGCGGTTGTCGCAGGCTGGGACCGTCGCAAGCTCTTGGTGGCCAGCTTGCTGTGGTACAGCCTTTGGCATTTGATGGCCGCTTTGGCACCGGGTTTTTACAGCCTGCTGAGCTTTCGCGCCATGGCCATGGTGGCAGCGGCCATCTTCACGCCCCAAGCCGCATCCTGTATCGGCTTGCTGGTCAAGGAAAAGCAACGCGGCCAAGCCATGACCTTTGTTTTTCTGGGCTGGTCCGTCGCCTCGGTCCTGGGCATGCCCTTGGGCTCGTGGATAGGGGGGCACTTCGGATGGCGTTGGTCCATGGGGCTGATTGCCCTGTTGGCTCTGGTGGGGGCATTGTGGTTGTGGCGACAAATGCCAGCCAAGGTCTTGCCACCGGCCCTGTCGATGGCCGCCTGGCGCCAAACTTTGTCATCGCGCACCATTTGGGTCACCCTGAGCGTGACCATGATGATGGCCGCTGGTCAGTTTGTCCTGTTCAGCTACATGGCCCCTTTTGCCAAGGCGCGCTTTGGCGTCAGCCCCAGTGAGTTCAGCCTGATGCTGCTGGCTTATGGCAGCATGGGCTTCGTGGGCAACGCTCTGTTGTCGCGATTCATCGACCGCATTGGCGCCGCCCGCTGCATCCTGATTTCCCTGTCCTTCATGTGCCTGAGTTTGCTGCTGGCCTCCGAGGTCACGCACGCGACAGGCATGGCGCTGGCCCTGGGTCTGTGGGGTTTGGGTGGTTTTTCGTCCAACTCTGCACAACAGGCACGACTGGCCGCTCAGGCCCCCTGGCTGGCCTCGGCTTCGATTTCCCTGAACACCTCGGCCATGTACGCAGGTCAAGCCATCGGCGCCACCGTGGGCGGCTGGACCCTTGTTCACCAGGGCATGGGCGCATTGCCGCAGCATGGCCTGATCGGTCTGCTGCTGGCCATCGGCCTGAGCCTGCTGGCCACCCACTACGCCCGGCTTCACCCTTTGCGTTCGCCTGAAAAGGCCTGAATCTGAGGCCATAATGGCCTCTTCAAAGGCTTGTTACCTCGCCGTTACCGCACGGACTGTCCTTTGACCGTTTGAGACCCTGTTATTTGCAAGCATCCACTATGACTCTCGCATTTTCCAAAGTCGCCATCATTGGCGCCGGCGCCATGGGCCGGGGCATTGCCCAAATCGCCGCGCAAGCAGGCAGCCAGGTCTGGCTGTACGACACGCAAGCCGAAGCCATTGCCAAAGCACGCGACGCCGTGTTCCAGCAATGGGACAAGTTGCAGGAAAAAGGCCGCCTGAGCGCCGAAGCCGTGGCAGGCCACAAAAGCCGCCTGCTGGGCGCCACCAGCTTGCAAGACCTGGCCGAATGCGAACTGGTGGTCGAAGCCATCGTTGAGAAGCTCGAGATCAAGAAAAGCCTGTTCACCGATCTGGAAAAAGTGCTGCCCGCCAGCGCCGTGCTGGTGACCAACACCTCTTCACTGTCCGTGACCGCCATTGCCGCTGCCTTGCAGCGCCCGGCGCAGTTTGCGGGCTACCACTTCTTCAACCCTGTCCCACTCATGAAAGTGGTCGAGGTCATCGCGGGTCTCAAAACCGATCCGGCCGTCTGCCAGCGCCTGTCTGACTTTGCCCGCCAGATGGGCCACACCCCGGTGCAGGCGCAAGACACGCCCGGCTTCATCGTCAACCACGCCGGTCGCGGTTATGGCACCGAAGCCCTGCGCATCGTGAGCGAAGGCGTGGCCGATTTCGCCACCATCGACCGCATCTTGCGCGACCAAGTCGGCTTCAAACTCGGCCCCTTCGAGTTGTTTGACCTGACCGCCCTCGACGTGTCGCACCACGTGATCGAAGCGATTTACCACCAGTATTACGAAGAGCCGCGCTACCGCCCCAACGTGATCACCGCCCAGCGTCTGGCCGGGGGTGTGGTGGGCAAAAAAGTCGGCGAAGGCTTCTACAAATACGTGGATGGCGTGGCGCAAGTGCCCTCCGAACCCGCCGTGCCCGTGGTCGACAACATCCCGCCCGTGTGGGTCTCGCCCCGCGCTGCCCGCCGCATGGAACTGTTGCAACTGCTCAAAGATTTGGGTGCCAAAGTCGAAACCGGCGCATCGCCCTCGCCTGAAGCGCTGACCATCGTGGCCCCGCTGGGCTTTGACATCACCACCGTGGCCGTGGTCGAGCGCCTGGACCCGGCCCGCACCGTGGGCATCGACATGCTGTTTGAAGACGGCTCGACCAAGCGCCGCGTGCTGGCCACCAACCCCGCCACACGTGCCGACATGCGCGACGCGGCGCACGCCCTGTTTGCGCGTGACGGCAAAGCCGTCTCGGTGATCCGCGACAGCGGTGGCTTTGTCACGCAACGCGTGGTGGCCACCATCGTCAACATCGCGTCCGACATTTGCCAGCAGCGCATCTGCAGCCCACAAGACCTGGAAACCGCGGTCACGCTGGGCCTGGCTTACCCCATGGGCCCCTTGGCCATGGGCAACCGCCTGGGCCCTGACAGCATCCTTGAAGTGCTGTTCAACCTGCAAACGGTCTACGGTGATCCACGTTATCGCCCCAGCCCTTGGCTGCGTCGCCGTGGGGCCATTGGCCTGTCTTTGATGCACACCGAAGAGTGAAGCAATGACCGCACAACTGCTCAGCACCAGCGAAGGTCAGACCCTGGTCTTGACCCTCAGCAACCCGGAGCTTCGCAATGCACTGGGCCCCGAGATGTATGCGGCCGGGGTCGAAGCGTTGAGCGTGGCCGAGTCCAATCCGGATGTGCGCAGCGTGGTCATCACCGGGGCCAACGGCATCTTCAGCGCGGGCGGCAATTTGCAGCGTTTGCAAAACAACCGCCAGCTGCCACCCGAGCACCAAGCGCAAAGCATCGAAGGCCTGCACAACTGGATCGAAGCCATCCGCACCTTCCCCAAGCCTGTGATCGCAGCGGTCGACGGCCCTGCGGCCGGTGCAGGTTTCTCGCTCGCTTTGGCCTGCGACATGATCGTGGCGGCGCGCAACAGCGTGTTCGTGATGGCCTACAGCGGCATCGCCCTGTCGCCCGATGGCGGCGGCAGCTGGAGCCTGTCGCGCGCTGTGCCGCGCCAGCTGGCCACCGAACTGCTCATGTGCGGTGAGCGCATCGGTGCCGAGCGTCTGCAGCAACTGGGCGTGGTTAACCGTTTGAGCGAAGCCGGTCAAGCGCTGGACCAAGCCCTGCAACTGGCAGCCCAACTCAATGCCCGCGCACCGAACGCACTGAGCAGCATCAAGGAACTGTTGGCCGATGCCGATGGCAGCACGCTCAACGCACAGCTGGCACGGGAGCGCGACAACTTCGTCAAGAACCTGCACCACAACAACGCTGGCATCGGCATTGCCGCGTTTCTGAACAAGCAAACACCGCAATACGAATAAGCCGCCCGGTCCCCCAGGCGACAAAAAACCCTTTACCAGTCACTGAAAAGACAGCCCATGGACGAACCCATTCTGACAATGGAAGAAAGAGAAGCGATCAACAGCGGTCGCTGGTTTTCAACCCTTTCACCATCGCTTCGGCACGACATACTTCGATGCGCTTACGTCAAACGATTCAAGGACGGCGACATGCTCGCTGCGCGGGGGGACCCTCCCGAGCAGTGGATCGCCTGCGCCAAGGGTGCGGTGCGCGTGAGCTCGACCTCGGTCTCGGGCAAGCAAATCACCTTGACCTATGTGGAGCCGGGCATCTGGTTTGGCGATGTGTCGATCTTCGACGGGGATCGCCGCACGCACGACTGCTATGCACACGGCGACACGACCACGCTCAACGTGGCCAAGGCCGACTTCAAGAAAATCCTGTCGCAGCACGTCGAGTTTTACGAAGCCATGCTGCGTCTGCAGTCGCGCCGCATTCGCCAGCTCTACGGCTTGGTGGAAGACCTCAACACCCTGCCCTT
>NZ_JAOASQ010000072.1 GCF_030158565.1 Limnohabitans sp.
GCAGCTTGTTTGGCGCGCAAAACGTGGGCGTGGAAAACCCCGCCTGGATGAGCGGTTCGCTGCAACTGTTGCCCAATTTGCAACTGCCTTGGAACCGTGTGCTGATCATCGTGTTCGCAGTGGCTGTGCTGATCGGCATGTCGCTCATGATCGGCAAGACACGCTTGGGCTTGTTTGTACGGGGCGTCACGCAAAACCGTCCCATGGCGTCGTGCATGGGCGTCAACACCGCCCGCATCGACACCTATGCCTTCGCATTGGGTTCGGGCATCGCCGGCCTGGCCGGTTGCGCCCTCAGCCAGGTGGGTAACGTCGGCCCCGATCTGGGCCAGAGCTACATCGTGGACTCGTTCATGGTGGTGGTGCTCGGCGGCGTGGGCCAGCTGGCAGGCACGGTGTATGCCGCGCTGGGCTTGGGTCTCGTCAACAAATTGCTCGAAGGCTGGACCGGCGCGGTGTTGGCCAAGATCTGCGTGCTGGTGTTCATCATCGTCTTCATCCAGAAGCGCCCACAAGGCATCTTCGCGATGAAGGGGCGCAGCGCCGAAGCGTGAACAGGGGCATGAACATGACTAAATTCCAATTACCCACAGCGGCGCCCTTGCTGACCCGCAAAGCCTGGTCGGTGTTTTTGCTGGCGCTGATCATCGTCGGTGTCGTGGCACCGGTGTTCAACCTGCTGGTGCCTGCGGGCAGCGCCTTCCATCTGAGCGATTACGCCATCGCCTTGATCGGCAAGATCATGTGTTACGCCATCTGCGCCCTGGCCATGGATTTGATCTGGGGCTACACCGGCATTTTGTCGCTGGGCCACGGTTTGTTTTTTGCACTGGGCGGCTACGTGATGGGCATGTACCTCATGCGCCAGATCGGCCTAGACGGCAATTACAAAAGCAACTTGCCCGACTTCATGGTCTTCTTGGACTGGAAAGAACTGCCCTGGCACTGGACACTGTCGGACAGCTTCGTCGCCACCGTTCTGCTGGTGGTGCTGGTGCCCGGTTTCATCGCCTTTGTGTTCGGTTACTTTGCTTTCCGCTCGCGCATCAAAGGGGTGTATTTCTCCATCATCACCCAGGCCATGACCTATGCGGCCATGCTGCTGTTCTTCCGGAACGAAACCGGCTTTGGCGGCAACAACGGCTTCACCGACTTCAAGCGCATTCTTGACCTGCCCATCGCGACACCCAACATGCGCATGGTGCTGTTTGTGATCACCGGCTTGACGCTGCTGGGCTTTTATGTGTTCTCGCGTTGGTTGGTGGGCAGCAAATATGGACGCGTGTTGATGGCCATTCGTGATGCCGAAACGCGGGTCATGTTCTCGGGTTATTCGCCGCTGCCTTACAAGCTCAGCATCTGGGTGATTTCGGCCGTGATGTGTGGCATCGCTGGCGCACTGTATGTGCCGCAAGTGGGCATCATCAACCCGGGCGAGATGAGCGCTGCCAACTCGATCGAGATCGCGGTGTGGGCGGCGGTCGGCGGCCGGGGCACCTTGATCGGCCCCATCGTGGGGGCCTTCCTGGTGAACGGTGCCAAGAGCTGGCTCACCGTGACGGCGCCTGAATTTTGGCTCTACTTTTTGGGTGCGCTGTTCATCGCGGTCACCTTGTATTTGCCGCAAGGCGTGGTGGGCCTGGTCGCCAAGATCAAGGCCAAGACTTTGACGAAAAAAGGCGGTGCTGCATGACGCCCGATCTCTTGCAAAAAGGCGCCCAGCGCGTGGCCGAACACGCCAAGCTGCTGAGCCAATCGACCGAGTCCGGTGGCCGCAGCGCAGGCTATGGCCGCGTGGTGCAAGACGCCAACGAAGTGGATGTGACCCATGGCCGCATCTTGTATTTGGAAGACGTGAGCGTGAGCTTTGACGGTTTCAAGGCCATCAACAAGTTGTCGCTCGACATTGCGCCCGGTGAGCTGCGTTGCATCATTGGCCCCAACGGCGCGGGTAAGACCACGATGATGGACATCATCACCGGTAAGACCCGCCCTGACGAAGGCAGCGTGTTCTTTGGCAGCACCATCGACTTGCTGCGCCACAACGAACCCGAGATCGCGCAGCTGGGCATTGGCCGCAAGTTCCAAAAGCCCACGGTGTTCGAGCACCTCACGGTGTTTGAAAACCTGGAGCTGGCCTTGAAGACCAACAAAGGCGTGAAAGCCTCGATGTTCTTCAAGCTCGACTCACGCCAGAGCGATCGCCTGGCCGAAGTGCTGCACACCATCCACTTGGCGGGCAGCGTCAGCACCTTGGCCGGTGTGCTCAGCCACGGCCAAAAGCAGTGGCTGGAGATCGGCATGTTGCTCATGCAAGACCCCAAGCTCTTGCTGCTGGACGAGCCGGTGGCGGGCATGACCGACTTTGAAACCGAACGCACTGCTGAGCTGTTTTTGACACTCAAGGGCAAGCACTCGCTGATGGTGGTGGAGCACGACATGAGCTTCATCCGCACCATCTCGGACATCGTCACCGTGCTGTGCGACGGCTCAGTGCTGGCCCAGGGCACGCTCGATCAGGTGCAAGCCGATGAGCGGGTGATTGAAGTTTATTTGGGACGGTGAACATGGACATGTCATCCTGGACGATTTAAAAACTGTCATCCCGGACTTGATCCGGGATCCATGGCTTGCGAGGGCGATGGACCCCGGGTCTTCGCCCGGGGTGACAAAGTCCGCTGTCATCCCGGACTTCTATCCGGGTGGCCAGGTACTCGTCATCCCGGATGTGATCCGGGATCTAGGTATCCGTCATCCCGGACTTGATCCGGGATCCATCACAACGCCATGAAGAGGTCACCCATTTCAAAGCGATCAGGAAAGCCCACAGAAAGAAAAAAACATGCTTGAAGTCAAAAACATTCACCAATACTACGGCGGCTCCCACATCCTGCGCGATGTGAGCCTGAACGCGCAGCAAGGTCAGGTCACGGTGCTGCTGGGCCGCAACGGCGTGGGCAAGACCACACTGCTCAAAAGCCTCATGGGCCTGGTGCCGACCAAAAGCGGCAGCGTGCTGCTGGATGGCAAAGACCTCACCAGCGCCAAACCTTACGAACGCGCTGCAGCAGGCATTGGCTACGTGCCGCAAGGCCGAGAAATATTTGCTCGCCTCACGGTCGAAGACAACTTGCTGATGGGTCTGGCCACACAGCCGGGTGGCACGCCTATCCCGCCCGAGTTGTTTGAACTGTTTCCGGTGCTCAAACAAATGCTGCACCGCCGTGGCGGTGACTTGTCTGGCGGTCAACAACAGCAGCTGGCCATTGCCCGCGCATTGGCCGCCAAACCGCGTTTGCTGATCCTGGACGAACCCACCGAAGGCATCCAGCCCAGCATCATCAAAGACATAGGCCGGGTGATCCGCCAACTGGCCGATGTGGGCCTGCAAGGTCAACGCATGGCCGTGCTGCTGTGCGAGCAGTACTACGACTTTGCGGAAGAACTGGCGGACCAGTATGTGGTGATGGAGCGAGGCGAAGTCATCGCTTGCGGGCCGGGGAGCGAGATGAAGGAAAAGAACATCCAGCAGTTGGTCGCGATTTAAGTCCCTTGTCGTCATGCCCGCGAAAGCGGGTATCCATAACGGCCGAAGTCATGGACCCCTGATCAAGTCGGGGGTGACGAGGTCAGGGTGCATTTTTCTCGTCATGCCCGCGAAGGCGGGTATCCACAGCAGCCGAAGTCATGGCCCCCCGATCAAGTCGGGGGTGACAAATTTAGTTTTGTCGGGTGATCAATTTCGCTTGGGCGTGTGACCAATTTCGCTTGGGAGTGTGACCAATTTCGCTTAGACGGGCGACGAATTCAGGCCGGTCGATGTTGAAAATTCAGGCCAGCTTGGGGTGATCCAACAAGGTGTCGTTCACATGTTCCAGAGACGCGGCACCTTGCCCGGCAATGCCCACATTTCATGCCGCCAAGAGGCCCAGACCTGCCGCAGCAACTGCATGGCCGGCTCGGTCACAGGTGACAGCACGCGCAGCACGATGACCTGCTTGTGCGGTGAGGTGGCCCCGGCTGTGAGGCGCAGTTCTGAAGCTTCGAGCAATTCCCGGGCGCAGGCCAAGGCGCGATCTGAGCGTTCGCTGGCGATCGCGCTGCCGGCTGCAAACACCAGCGTGGCCATGCAGCGCTGGCCGGCCAGGCCCAGTGGGCTGTTCATCAGCCGTGTGTCGGTGGCGTTGATCGTGCCGCGCTCCAGCCACACGCCAGGAATTTCCAGGTGTTGCCGAAACATGCCTTGTGCAAAGGGCAAGTCGGCCGCGGGCAAGCCCAGCGCGGTGATGTCCCAGGTCATCATTTCTGCGCCGGGGGCCAAGTCAAACACGGCGCGGTTGAGGCCATCGCAGCCGTTGTAGGCAATGGCTTCCAGTGGCAGCCACTCCAGCCGTGCATCGGCGGCCACACGCGCATGTACCTGCTGCGTGGCCAGGCCGGCGTCGGATCGGTAAAAGCGTGTGGCTCCAGGCGTGGTGACCAAGCCATGGGCGCCAGAGGCCACAGTCACGGTCATGTCCAGCGTGTCGCCGCCCACCAGGCCACTGGGCGGGTGCACCAGCACGTTGTGGCATACCGCATCGCCTTCGGGGTAGAGGCTTTGCAAAATGCGCAGCGGCCCTTTGTGGGTGTAGCGGGCGACGCTGCGCTCGGACTCCAGTGTGTAGTCAAGGCTTAGACTGGCGTGCCAGGTCATGCCTTCACTCGCTGGCCGTTCATTCGCCTTGCGAGCCGCGGTGGGCCCAGGCGGTGGTGTGCTTTTCGATGTAGCTGAACAGTTCGTACATGACCATGGCCATGGCGCCCACCACGACCAGACCCGAGAAGGCCAGGCCCATTTGCATGGCCGAACCGGCCGAGATCAGCAGGTAGCCAATGCCTTCGTTGGAGGCCGTCATCTCGGACACGGTGGTGCCCACAAAGGCCAGGGTGATCGCGACTTTGAGCGAGCCATAAAAGTAAGGCATGGAGCGGGGCAGGCCGACTTTGACCAGCACGTCCCAGCGCTTGGCGCCCAACACGCGCAGCACGTCTTCGAGTTCAGGCTCCAGCGTGGCCAGGCCGGTGGCGATGTTCACCATGATCGGGAAGAAGCTGATGAGGAAAGCCGTGAGGATGGCTGGGCCGATGCCGATGCCGAACCACACCACCAAGATGGGCACGAAGGCCGCTTTGGGCAAGGCGTTGAAGGCGGTCATGAGCGGGTACACAGCGGCATAAGCCAGGCGCGAACTGCCAATCACAAAGCCGAGCAACACGCCGACCACAATGGCAATGCCAAAGCCGACCATGGTCACCCAGAAGGTGCGCCAAGCATGGCCTGCAATCACTTCCTTGAACTCAACCGTTTGCTGCGCGATGCGCGAGGGGCTTGGGAAAACGAATTCCGAGACGTTGAAAGCGCGGCACAGGACTTCCCAAATCAGGATGCTCAGGACCAGCAACACCCAGGGAGACCAGCGTTCCAGTGTTTTTTGTTTCATGTGGTTTGCTCCCGCTTATTGGTTGATGGTGGCGCCGGTCTTGCGCATGGCACCGATGTGGCCGCGCAGCTCGTGCACGATGTTGGTGAACTCGGGTGTGTAGGTGATCTCCAGATCGCGTGGGCGCGGCAGGTCGATTTCTTTTTTCACCACAAAGCGGCCGGGGCTCTTGCTCATCACGTACACCGTGTCGGCCAGGAAGACCGATTCGCGCAGGTCGTGCGTGACCAAAATCACGTTGAACTTTTGTTCGGTCCACAGGTCACGCAAGATGCACCAGAGCTCTTCCCGCGTGAAGGCGTCGAGCGCGCCAAAGGGCTCGTCGAGCAAGAGCATCTTGGGTTCGTGGATCAAGGCACGGCAGATGCTGGCGCGTTGCTGCATGCCGCCCGACAGTTGCCACGGAAATTTGTCTTCGTAACCGGCCAGGCCCACGGTGTTCAGCAGCTTGCGGGCGCGCTCGACGTATTCGGCCTTTTTTTCCTTGAAGTTGGAGCGGTAGGGCTCGACGATTTCCAGCGGCAGCAGCACGTTGTCCAACGTGGTGCGCCAGGGCAGCAGCGATGAGGCCTGAAAGGCCATACCGCTGATCTTGAGTGGACCGGTGACGGGCTGGCCGTCCACCAGAATGCGGCCCTTGCTGGGCATCTTCAGGCCCGTGGTCAGCTTCATGAAGGTCGATTTGCCGCAACCCGACGGGCCGACGATGGCGATGAACTCGCCTTGCTTGACCTGCAGGTTGATGTCTTCCACCGCGAAGTGGTTTTGCGCCAGCAACTCGTCGTTGTAGGCCAGCCAGACATTCTGGAAATCAACGAATGCGTCTTGGGACATGGTGTGACTTTGAAATGGTGTTCGAGCGTGTATACACGTGCGGCTTGGCAAAAGCCCACTGACGCGTTGCACACCCCAGTGGGCTCACAGCGCCGAGTGGAAACCGCTCAGCGCCGAAAGCTTCCAGCCGCACAGTGCCGCCGGAAGCTGTGGCCTTACTTCTTGGGCTTGGGCAGGATGTCCAGCTCTTTGGCCGAGGGCAAGAACGAGCCGTTCCAGATGTCTTCGGACTTGACGCGGGTCTTGGTGTTGAAGGCGTCCGACACTTGCGAGGCCATCAGCGTCATGCGGGGGCCGTTGATCTGGCCAAAGCCTTCGGCGCGGGCCGAGGGGCTGTTGATCACGGTGTCGATGGCCAGTTGCAGGCGGCGGGTTTCCAGCGCCACGTTGATGATGCCGTCGCGGGCCTTGACCGATTCAATGGCTTTGGCAGGGTCGACGATCACGTCTTTCGCGCCTTTGGTGAAAGCCGACAAGAAGGCTTTCACAGCCGCTGGGTTTTCTTTCAGGATCTTGGGCGAGGCGATGATCGCGTTGCCGTAGAGCTTGACGCCAAAGTCGGGGTACTGCATGACCACCACGTCTTCGGCTTTCACGCCACGCGCTTCGATGTTGAGCAGCGAGGTGAAGGTGAAGCCGGTGATGGCGTCCACGTCACCACGCACCAACATGGTTTCGCGCAATGGTGGGTCCATGGCGGTCCAGGCCACGTTGCCGATGCCGTTGGCTTTCTGGAAGATGGGGAAGGCTCGGCGACCGGCGTCAAACACGGGTGCGCCCAGTTTTTTGCCTGCCAAGTCCGCCGGGGTCTTGATGCCGGATTTCTTCAAAGCCATGACCGAAGCGGGCGTGTTGTTGTAGACCATCATGATGGCCACAGGCTTGTTGGGTGCGTCGGGGTTGTTGGCGTGGAACTCCATCAGGGCGGCCAGGTCGGCAAAGCCCAGGTCGTAGGTGCCCGAAGCCACGCGGGTGACCGCGCCGCCCGAACCGTTGCCCGAGTCCACCGTCACGTCCAGCTTGGCGTCCTTGAAATAACCCTTGGCTGCAGGCAGCAAGAAGAAGGCCGAGGGGCCTTCAAAGCGCCAGTCCAATTGAAACTTGATCGGCGTGGTTTGGGCTTGGGCGGTGCTGAAAGCAGCAACAGCTGCCAATGCGGCTGTGGCCTTGAGTAAGAAACGCTTGTTCATGAGGAGCTCCTGGGTCAAATAAACGGTGAATCTTGTCTAGCAAAATCGATGCCATTATTGACCACGGTCCTGACGGCTCGTGTCAGGTTGATCCCCTAGAAGCCCCCGTTTTTGGTGCGCGTCGGGACTTGAATGTGCACCAAAACGGGGCTAATGCTGGTTTTCGTGCCTCAGGCGTTGGCGCAAGCCACGGCCAGCGCCGTCATGTTCAGCACGCGGCGCACGGTGGCTGCAGGCGTCAGGATGTGGGCGGTGGCCGCAGCCCCCATGAGGACAGGCCCCACGGTCACGCCACCGCTGGTGGTGGTTTTCATGACGTTGTAGAGGATGTTGGCCGCATCCAAATTGGGGCAGACCAGCAAGTTGGCCGAACCTGTGAGGGTGCTGTCTTCCATGTAAGCGCTGCGGATTTCGGGCTGCAGGGCTGCGTCGCCGTGCAGCTCGCCATCGCATTCGATGTCGGGGTGCTGGGCCACGAACAGGTCACGGGCCAGGCGCATCTTGCGGGCCGAAGCGCGCTTGGACGAGCCGTAGCTCGAATGCGAGAGGAAGGCCACCTTGGGCACGATGCCAAAGCGCTGCACCTCTTGAGCGGCCATGTAGGCGATCTCGGCCAGTTGCTCGGCGCTGGGGTCTTCATTGACATAGGTGTCGGTGATGAACAGTGGGCCCTGGTTGGTCATGAGCGCGTTCACGGCAGCGTAGTTGCCCACGCCAGCCCGCTTGCCCAGGATGCAGTCGATGCGCTCCAGGTGCGTCATGTAGGTGCCGGCCAGGCCGCAGATCATGGCGTCGGCATCGCCCAGCGAGACCATCAACGAACCGATGATGGTGTTGGAGCGGCGCACAGCTGCCTTGGCCACGGCGGGTGTGGCGCCGTTGCGCTTCATCAGCTGGTGGTAGTGCTCCCAATACTGGCGAAAACGCGGATCGTCTTCAGGGTTCACGTTGTCCACGTCCACCCCCAGGCGCATGCGCAGACCCGCTTTTTCGATGCGGGTGCTGATGACCGAAGGGCGACCGATCAGGATCGGATAGGCCAGCTTTTCGTCGATGGCCATCTGCGCCGCACGCAGGGCGCGGTCGTCTTCGCCATCGGCGTAGGCCACGCGCTTGGCGCCATGAGGCACAGCCTTGGCCGCATTGAAGATGGGGCGCATCAACAGGCCGGTTTGCGAGACAAAGCTCTGCAGCTGTTGGCGGTAGGCCTCCATGTCGGTGATGGGGCGCGTCGCCACGCCGGAGTCGGCGGCGGCTTGTGCCACAGCGGGCGCGATGCGCAAGATCAAACGCGAATCAAAGGGCTTGGGGATCAGGTAGTCGCTGCCAAAGGTCAGGTCTTGCCCGGCGTAGGCGCTGGCCACTTCTTCGCTGATGTCAGCCTTGGCCAGGTCGGCAATTTGGCGCACGCAAGCGAGCTTCATCGCTTCGGTGATCTTGGTCGCACCGCAGTCCAATGCGCCCCGGAAGATGTAGGGGAAGCACAGGACGTTGTTGACCTGGTTGGGGTAGTCCGAGCGGCCGGTGGCGATGATGCAGTCAGGTCGTGCGGCCTTGGCCAGCTCGGGGCGGATTTCGGGCTCGGGGTTGGCCAGCGCCAGGATGATCGGCTTGTCGGCCATGGTCTTGACCATCTCCACCGTCATCACGCCGGGGGCCGAGCAGCCCAGGAACACGTCGGCGCCCTTGACCGCGTCGGCCAAAGTGCGGTCGTCGGTTTTTTGTGCGTAGCGGGCTTTGGACTCGTCGTAACCACCGGGGCGGCCTTCGTAGATCACGCCCTTGGAGTCGCAGACAAAAATGTTGCTGGTCTTCACGCCCAGGCCCACCATCACGTCCAAGCAGGCAATGGCTGCTGCGCCCGCGCCCGACACGGCCACTTTGACTTGGGCGATGTCTTTGCCCACCAGCTCCAGGCCGTTGAGCATGGCGGCGGCCGAGATGATGGCGGTGCCGTGCTGGTCGTCGTGGAAGACCGGAATGTTCATGCGCTCGCGCAGCTTCTTCTCGATGTAGAAGCACTCGGGGGCCTTGATGTCTTCGAGGTTGATGCCGCCAAGGGTCGGTTCCATGCTGGCGATGATCTCGACCAGCTTGTCCGGGTCGCGCTCGGCCAGCTCGATGTCGAACACGTCGATGCCTGCAAACTTCTTGAACAGGCCGCCTTTGCCCTCCATGACCGGCTTGCTGGCCAGCGGGCCGATGTCGCCCAGGCCCAGCACGGCCGTGCCGTTGGTGATCACGGCCACCAGGTTGCCGCGCGAGGTGTATTCGTGCGCTTTGGCCGGGTCGGCCGCGATGTCCAGGCAGGGGTAGGCCACGCCAGGCGAATAGGCCAGCGACAAATCGCGCTGGTTGGACATGGGCTTGGTGGGGTTGACCGAAATCTTGCCGCGTGTGGGAAAGCGGTGGTAGTCACGTGCGGCGTCGCGCAGGGCTTGTTCGGCGGGGGAGAGGTTGTCGTTCATTGTTGTTGTCTCAACAGATAAAGAAAAAACAGAATGGATGACAGCGTAACGCATTTGTAACCCGCTTTCGATGAGGATTACCCCCCTGAAAAGCAAAAGGCCAAGCACTGGCTTGGCCTTTTCGGTGAGTTGTAGGAGCTCCGCCCTCGGGGCGATGACCTGCAGTGATGCCGGCGCAGATCGCGACGGGGGCGTCGCTCCTACATGTTCAAAGCGGTCTTCAGTGCGCTTCAGCCTGCTTGGCAGCCTCGATGGCGTCGCGGTTGTCACCGCTGGCGCCGTTGAAGAACAGGTTCAGGATCACCGCGCTGAGGGAAGCCAGCAAGATGCCCGACTCGATCAGAGGGTGCAAGCCGTGCGGCATCCACTGTTTGAAGTTGGGGGCGATCAGCGGGATCATGCCGATGCCGATCGAGATCGCCACGATCATCGCGTTGAAACGGTTGTTCTTGAAGTCCACACCCCCCAGGATGCGGATGCCGGTGGCGGCCACCATGCCGAACATCACCAGACCCGCACCGCCCAGCACAACCGTGGGCAGCGACTCGACCAGTGCGGCCATCTTGGGCAGCAGGCCCAGCGCCACCAGGATCAAGCCACCGGCCACGCAGACAAAGCGGCTCTTGACGCCGGTCACAGCCACCAGGCCCACGTTTTGCGAGAAGCTGGTGTAGGGGAAGGTGTTGAAGATGCCGCCAATCAGCGTGCCCAGACCGTCGGTGCGCAAGCCGCGTGTGAGCGCAGCCTGGTCCACTTTGCTGTCGGTCATCTCGCCCAGCGCCAGGAACATGCCGGTCGATTCGATCATCACCACGATCATGACCAGGGTCATGGTCAGGATCAGCACGGGGTCAAACACCGGCATGCCAAAGTGGAAAGGCAGCACCACGTCAAACCAGGCGGCCTTGCCAACCTTGTCGAAGTTCATCAAGCCCATGGCTGTGGCCACCACGCCACCGATCACGATGCCGAGCAGCACCGAGATGTTGGCCAGGAAGCCCTTGGCAAAGCGTGCAATCAGCATGATGGACACCAGCACCAAGGCCGCAATGCCCACGCCTGTCAGATCGGCGTATTTGGGGTTGGGCATCTTGGGCAGCAAGGCCAGGTCTTTGGGCACGGCAGGCAAGACCGAGCCAGGGGCTCCGGCTGCGGCAGTGGCCGCGTCCAGCCAGGCTTTGTGCTCGGGCGTGACCACGCTGGGCGCGGTGGGGCCGAAGGGGTTGCCAAAAATCCAGTTGATGCCGATGCGCATCAGGCTGATGCCGATCACGGCAATGATGGTGCCGGTGACCACGGGCGGGAAGAAGCGCAGCATGCGGCTGACCAGCGGCGCGATCAGAATCGAGATGATGCCCGCCCCGATGATGGAGCCAAAGATCAGCTGCGCCCCCATTTCGCCGGGGTTGGCGTTGGCCATGGCCACCATGGGCGCCACGGATGCAAAGGTCACGCCCATCATGACGGGCAGACGGATACCGAACAGCTGTGTCGCGCCAAGCGACTGGATCAGCGTGACCAGACCGCAGCAAAACAGATCGGCCGAAATCAGGTAAGCCACGTCTTGCGGGCTCAGTTTCAGGGCGCGGCCCACAATCAGGGGCACAGCCACAGCGCCGGCATACATCACCAGCACATGTTGCAGGCCCAAAGCGGCGAGCTTGCCATTGGGCAATTTCTCGTCGACGGGGTGAATGGTTGAACTCATGGAGGGGGCTCCTTGTCAGTAAACAGAGGGGGAAAACCCAAAGTGGCTAGATGTGTGCCTCTTTGTGTTCTAAACTGTATACAAAATTAAATGCGCTGTGGATGCGTGAAAACCCTGCCATGCTCGTCGCGGTGCTGCGTTCATTGGCGTGATTCTTCGCAAAGGGGCCATCGCTTAACATCAAGCACCCACGCCAACCGCGTGAGCAACCTGCCTTCGAGGCATTGAAGCCCAGCTTCTCGTATGCGCCGACAGGTTTCCCTTCACACTCACGGAAGTCCTTTCATGACCACCGCACGTCGCACCCTCCTCAAGGGCGCGGCAGCACTGGGCGCGCTGTCTGCTGCGTCCTCTGCTGTCATCGCTCAGCCTTTTTTGTTTTCCCCCTCGACCGAGCTGATGCCCAAGGGCAAAAAACGCCGTGTGGTCGTTTTGGGCGGCGGCTGGGGTGGCCTGGCCGCTGCACGCCATTTGCGCGAAGACGCCCCCGACCTCGAAGTCGTGCTGCTCGAAAAGAACCCCATCTTCTGGTCCTGCCCGCTGAGCAACAAATGGCTGGTGGACGTGGTGGACACCTCGTTCCTCGTGCACTCGTACACGGCGGCGGCCGAGCGCATGGGCTACACCTTTGTGCAAACCGAGATCACCGACATCGACCGCGACAAAAAGCGCGTGCACACGGCGCAGGGCTTTGTGGATTACGACTGGCTGGTCGTGTCTGCCGGCATTCGCGTGACCTATGAACCCTGGTTTGGCAATGACCGTGCCGCTGCGGCCTACACCCAAAAGCATTTCTCCAGCGCCTATGTGCCCAGCTCCGAGCATTTGGCGCTCAAGCAAAAAATCAAAGGCTTCAAGGGCGGCACTTTTGTGATGACGTTGCCGCCGCCACCACACCGCTGCCCCCCCTCGCCCTACGAGCGGGCTTGCCTGATGGCCGACCATTTCAAGCGCAACAAGATCCCCGCCCAGATCGTGATCCTCGACCCCAAGCCCCGCATCATGCCCATTGGCGGTGGTTACCGCATGGCCTTTGACGAGCTGTACCACGACAACATCACCTACGTGCCCAACGCAGGCGTGAAAGAGCTGGACCCCTACAACAAAGTGGTCAAGACTCTGGCAGGGGACTTCAAGTTCGACGACGCCATCTTCATGGGCCACCACCAAGCGGCCGATCTGGTCTGGAAAATGGGCGCCGTGGGCAAGACACCGGACGGCAAACCCACCACCTGGGCAGCGGTGCACCCCGAGTTCTACAACCTGAAGGACGACCCCAACGTGTTCGTGATCGGCGACAGCGTGGGCGCGGTGTCACCGCAGTTTGGGCACTATCCCAAGAGCGGCCACATCGCCAACCGCATGGGCCGCAGCGTGTCCACCTACATTGCGCAACAGTCCAAAAACCAGCCCATGAAGCCGGTCATCATCGACAACCTGTGCTTCATGCTGGTCAACACCGAGCCGCTTGAAGCGATCAGCGTGAAGTTTGATTACAAGATGGGCCCCGAGGGCCACATCCTGCAAACCGTGACCGACGACAACTTCCGCCGCCCCGCTCTGTGGCAGGAAGACTTGCAGTGGTACGGCAACATGGAGAAAGACTTCACCGGCGGTTGATCAGGCCAGCAGATCCAGCAGCGTCCGCGCCACCACCTTGGTCGCGCGGCGCACGTCTTCCAGCTGCACGCGCTCGTCGGCGCGTTTGGCGTGGCTCTCCAGCACGGTGCGGGGGCCTGCGCCGTAGATCACGCCGGGGATGCCGCGCTCCACATACAGGCGCACGTCGGTGTAGAGCGGCGTGCCCACGGCGGGGATGGCTTCGCCGAAGACCTGTTCGCCGTGTTTCTGGATGGCGCTGACCAGCGGCTGGTTGCCGGGCAGGGGCTTCATGGCGTTGGCCAGCAGCATGCGGCGCACATCCACTTTCAGCACATGGCCACCGCGTGGGGGCTTGAAGCTGGCAGCGGCGTCGGCAATGGTCTGGCGGATGCTGGCTTCCACTTCGGCCGGGTTCTCTTCGGGGATCATGCGGCGGTCGAGCTTGAAGCTGACTTTGCCGGGCACCACGTTGGTGTTGGTGCCGCCTTCGATCAGGCCCACGTTCAGATAGGGGTGGGTGATGCCCTCGACCTTGGACGTGACCTTCAGGTATTGCGTGTTGAGGGCGTGCAGGGCGTTCAGGATGTGCACCGCGCCTTGCAGCGCGTCGGTGCCGCTGTCGGGGATGGCCGCGTGCGCCATCTCGCCTTGCACCGTGACTTCCATTTGCAGGCAGCCGTTGTGCGCGGTGACGACCTGGTAGCTGAAGCCTGCGGCGATCATCAGATCGGGTTGGGTCAGGCCCTGGGCCAGCAACCAGCCGGGGCCCATTTCGCCGCCAAATTCTTCGTCGTAGGTGAAGTGCAGCTCCACGCCGCCCTTCAATGGGGCTTCGAGGGATTCAAGCGCGCGGGTGGCAAAGGTGAAGGTGGAAAAGTCGCTCTTGCTCACGGCGGTGGCGCGGCCGTACATGGCACCGTTCTCGATCTCGCCGCCGTAGGGGGCGTGTGTCCAGCCCTCACCCGGGGGCACGACGTCGCCGTGGGCGTTCAGGGCGATGGTTTTGCCTTCGCCATATTGGCGGCGCACGATCAGGTTGGTGATGGACTCCAGGCCGTAGGCTTTCACATCGGCTTCGGGCACAGCGTGTTTTTCGGCTTCAAAGCCCATGGGGGCCAGTAGCTCGGCGGTGCGTTCGGCGTGCGGGGCGTTGTTGCCGGGGGGCGTGTCGGTCGGCACCTGCACCAGGGCCTGCAGGAATTTCACCTGCTCGTCGAAGTGCGCGTCGATCCAGGCGTCGAGTTGTGCGTATTGTTGGGCTGTAGCGCTCATGACAGTTCCTGAGAGAGTTGGTTCAAAACATGGGTGAAGGCGTCGACGCACAGCTGCATGTCGTCGCTGGTGGTGGATTCGAGCGGGTTGTGGCTGATGCCCGCGTTTTCGCCGCGCACAAACAGCATGGCTTGCGGCATGACTTCGTGCAGCTTCATGGCGTCGTGGCCTGCTCCGCTGGGCAGTTTGAACAGCGGCACGCCCAAGGTGGTCACAGCGCGTTCCCATCGGGCTTGCCATTCGGGGGCGCTGGGGGCCGCTGCGGCGCGCATGGTTTCTTCGGCCGTGTGACGCACGCCTCGGCGCTCGCAAATGGCTTGCAGCTGGGCCAGCACGTCGGCTTCGAGCGCGTCACGCTGGGCGTCGGTGGGGGCACGCATGTCCAGGCTGAAGGTGCAGCGGCCGGGCACCACGTTGATGGAGCCGCCCGGCACATTCAGCTGGCCCATGGTGGCCACGCTGTCGCCGTCTTTCGCGGCGCGTTGTTCCATGTAGAGCGCCAGTTCTGCCACGGCACAAGCCGCGTCGCGGCGGCGGTCCATGGGGGTGGTGCCTGCGTGGCTGGCGGTGCCGATGACCTCGCACAGGTAACGCACGCTGCCGTTGATGGACGTGACCACGCCCAGCGGGATGTTGACTTCGTTGAGCACCGGGCCTTGCTCGATGTGCACTTCCACAAAGCCGAGGTATTGCGCCGGGTCGCGCTGGATCTTGGGGATGTCGTCCACGCACAGGCCCGCATGCTGCATGGCCGCGCGCATGGTGATGCCTTCCGCGTCCTGTTGGTCCAGCCATTCGGGTTTGAAGTCGCCGATCAAGGCCCCCGAGCCAAGGAAGGTGGCCTTGTAGCGCTGGCCTTCTTCTTCGGCAAAGGCCACGACCTCGATGCCGAAGGGCAGGCGTTTGGCTTGCTGGTGCAGCTGTTGCACACAGGCCATGGGCACAAAGATGCCCAAGCGACCGTCGTACTTGCCGCCGTTGCGCACGGTGTCGTAGTGCGATCCCGTGAGCAGGTATTGGCCACCTGCAGCGGCCGGGTGGTAGCGGCCCACCACGTTGCCCACGGCGTCGGTGTGCACCTCGTCAAAGCCGCAGTCGCGCATGTTTTGCGTGATGCGCTGGGCGCAGGCGCGGTGGGCATCGGTCAGGTACGTCACCGTCAGCTGGCCTTGTTCGGCGTAGCCGGGGTCTGAGTGTTGGGCCAGCTTTTCTTGCCAGTCCCACACTTGGTGGCCCAGCGTGGGCTCCACGCCAAATTTGTCGTTCAGCCGGATCTCGACGATGCGGTGGATGTTGCGCAGGCACTCGGCCAACTCAAAGTCTGGGTGGCCGTGCAGGCGGCGCTCAAACGCGTCGATGATCTGCTGCTTGTTCAAGCCCAGGCCACGCGGGCCGCGCACGGCCAGGATGAAGGGCCAGCCAAACTTGGCGTTGTAGTCGGCGTTGAGCTTCTGGATCTTGGCGAACTCTTCGGGCGTGCAGTCGGTCAGGCCCGCCTTGGTTTGTTCGTTGGTGGATTCGGCCGTCAGCGTCTTGCTGACCATGGCCTTGCCCGCCAGCTCCGGGTGAGCGCGGATCAGGCCCAGCTGCGCGTCGCGCCCGGCATGCGCCAGCACCTCGCACATGGCGTGCTTGAGGTGGGCCAGTGACCTGAAAGGTCGCTTGTTGAGCGCTTGCTCGGCGATCCAGGGCGAATGCTCGTACAGGCCGTCGAGCATCTGCGCGGCTTCATCACGGCTGGCGCTGTTGAGTTGTTCCAAGGTCAGTGTCATGTGTGTCCTGGTGCTGTTTTTGACTTTTGTGGGAGCCCCGCCCTCGGGGCGATGGCTCGTGGTCCGCGGGGATTTTTCGCGGCGGGGGCGCCGCTCCCACAGCGGATGGGCTTAGCCGACATAGGGGTGTGTTGCTTTCCAGTGCCGCGCAATGTCGATGCGGCGCGCCACCCAGACCTTGTCGTGCGACTGGATGTGGTCCAGAAAGCGTTGCAGTGCAGTGATGCGGCCCGGGCGACCCAGCAGGCGGCAGTGCATGCCGATGCTCATCATCTTGGGGGCGTTGTCGCCATTCGGGTCACCTTCGGCGTACAGCGCGTCAAAGGTGTCCTTCATGTACTGGAAGAACGGGTCGGCGTGCGAATAGCCCTGCGGCAGCGCAAAGCGCATGTCGTTGCAGTCCAGGGTGTAGGGCACGATCAGTTGCGGCGCATCGGTGCCGTCCGATTTGCGCACTTTCATCCAGAAGGGCAGGTCGTCGCCGTAGTAGTCGCTGTCGTATTCAAAGCCGCCAAAGTCGGCCACCAGGCGGCGCGTGTTGGGGCTGTCGCGCCCGGTGTACCAGCCCAATGGCCGCTCGCCCGTGAGCTCTTGAATGATGGCCATCGCCTCGGCCATGTGGGCGCGCTCGGTGGCTTCGTCGATGTTTTGGTAGTGGATCCATTTCAGGCCGTGGCAGGCGATGTCGTAGCCCAGTTCCTTGAACGCGGCGGTCAACTCGGGGTGCTTTTGCAGCGCGGTGGCCACGCCAAACACCGTGAGCGGCAGGCCACGTTTTTCAAACTCGCGCAGGATGCGCCACACGCCTGCACGCGAGCCGTATTCGTAAATGCCTTCCATGCTGATGTGCCGCTCGGGGAAGGACGCGGGGTTGAACATCTCAGACAAAAACTGCTCGGAGCCCGCATCGCCGTGCAGCACCGAGTTTTCGCCGCCTTCTTCGTAGTTCAAGACAAACTGCACGGCCACGCGTGCGCCGCCTGGCCATTGGGCGTGCGGCACGTGGCGGCCGTAGCCTTGGAGGTCGCGGGGGTAGGGGAGGGTGGAGTCGTAGGTGCTCATGGCGGTGTTCAATGCGAGGGTCAGGCCAGGGCCAGAGAAATGTCGTGGGTGGGCACTTGGCGGTCGAAGGTCAGGCTTTCTTCCACATGCAACAAATGCTCGTGCATCAAGCGCACCGCTTGGTCTGCGTCTTGGGCGGCCAGGGCGTCGACGATGGCGGCGTGCTCTTCGGTGGAATGCTCGGCCTCGTTGCGCGACTGGTACATCAGCGTGATCAGGGCGCAGCGCGAGATCAGCTCGCCCAGCACCTGGGCCAGCACATCGTTGTGCATCAACTCGGCCATGCGCACGTGGAAGTCGCCGAGCAACTCGGTGCGGCCCGTCACATCGCCCTGGGTCACGGCTTCGCGCTCTTGCTTGATGTGCTCTTGGAGTGCGCTGATTTGTTCGGGTGTGACTTGCTCCACAAAAGCACGGGTCATCTCGGCTTCCAGCATGCGGCGCACAGCAAACACCTGCTGAGCTTCCTCGACCGAGGGTGCAGCCACAAAAGCGCCTCGGGCGGGCTCGAGCTTGATCAGGCGGTTTTGCGACAACTGAAACAGCGCCTGCCTCACCAAGGTGCGGGACACCCCAAAATGGTCCGCCAATTTTTGCTCAGCCAGCTTGGAGCCAGGCAAGAGCCGGTGCTCCACGATGGCCCGGGTGAGGGATTCGACGATGTGGTGGGTGGTGGATGTTTCCATGTCTCGCAGGGGCCTGTGTGGGCTGTTTTTCGAAATGATAGCCATTAAATGCAAAATTGTATACACTTCGGTCGACCGATTTGGGATCTGCCCATTGACCTTTCAAAAACCCGTTAAAAGCGAGCAACACCATGGGATTGAGCACACACGTTCTGGACACGATGCACGGCTGCCCTGCGGCCGGTATGCAGGTCGCGCTGTACACCACACAAGGCGAGCAGGCCACGCTGGTCAAAAGCTTCACCCTCAACCACGACGGGCGCAACCCCGACGGCATGCTTTACGACCACGCCAGCTTGCGCAAAGGCACTTACCGTTTGGTGTTTGACGTGGCGGGCTACTTCAAAGCCAAGGGCGTGGAACTGCCCGAGCCCAACTTTTTGAACAAAGTGAGCCTGGACTTCGGCGTGGCCCACGAAGACCAGCATTACCACGTGCCCCTGCTGGCCAGCCCGTGGAGCTATTCGACTTATCGCGGCTCTTGAGCCCCATTGACACCACACAAGGACAACCCATGCCCACCTCCATTACCGCTGCAGCTGACTTGAGTGCCGAGCAATTGGCGGCTTGCCAGCCGATTGAGCAGTATTTTTTGGGCCACGCGCGAGACGATGCCGCCCACATGCGCCAGGCATTTTTGCCAACTGCGCACATTGAATCGATCAAAGAAGGGGCTTTCACATCGTGGCCCTTGGACTTTTACTGTGAACGCTTCAAAGGCCAAGCCGCAGCAGACGAAGCCAGCCGCCAGCGCCGCATCGACTGGGTTGAAGTCACCGGCACCGCAGCGTGTGCACGCGTGACCTTGGTACATGGCGCGACCACGTTTGTGGATTACTTTGTGCTCCTCAAGACCGCCGAAGGTTGGAAGATCGCCAACAAGGCTTTTCACGGCCAACCGACCTGATGGCCAAGACCTCCGGTGTTTCCAACCACGGGGTTGTGACTGCAGTTTGAAGACCTATGGATGACCAAAAATCAAAAATGGGGTCAGAACCCGGTTGATCCATTGGAAAAAAACGCACGTCTTTGCTCGGGGGTCTTTAAAATCTGGCCTCTACCGTTTATTTACCCATTCCCCCCTGCACCATGACCCAAGTCACCAACACTGTGCGTTTTGTGCTCGACGGCCAAATCGTCGAGGCCCAAGGCGAGCGCCGCACCACCACTGTTCTGGACTATTTGCGTGAGCAACTGCACCGCACCGGCACCAAAGAAGGCTGCGCCGAAGGCGATTGCGGTGCTTGTGTGGTCATGGTGGGCGAACTCAACGCCGCAGGAACGGGCGTGGACTATGTGGCGACCAATGCCTGCATCCAGTTGCTGCCTTCGCTGGACGGCAAATCGGTCAAAACCATCGAGAGCCTGAAAAAAGCCGACGGCACCATGCACCCGGTGCAAGAAGAGATGGTCAAGTGCCATGGTTCGCAGTGCGGTTTTTGCACGCCCGGCATCGTGATGAGTTTGGTGAACCTGGTGCAGGTCTTGCCCATGCCCAACCGCCAGCAGATCACCGATTCGCTCAGCGGTAACCTGTGCCGTTGCACCGGCTACAAGCCAATCATCGAGTCGGCCACCAAGGCCTGCGCCAAGCCCGAGGCCTTGAAGCTGGACGACAGCGCCGACGTGCCTTTGCTGAAAGAAATCAAACGCGCCAGCGTGCCCACCCTGAGCCTGGACGGCGACATCATCGTCCAGCCCGTGGTGCGCACCAAGAAGGGCAACGAGTTCGTGTCGCCCGCTACGATTGCCGAAGTGGCCGATTACCTGGTCAAGAACCCCACGACCACACTGCTGGCAGGCAGCACCGAAATTGGTTTGCAGGTGAACAAGCAGTTTGCACGCCCTGACCACATCATGTATTTGGGCAATGTGGCCGAGCTGCGTCAGGTCAAAGAGACCGACAAGGTCTGGCGCATTGGCGCGGCCGTGTCGCTCACGCAAGTGGAAGCACTGGTGGCCAAGGCTTACCCCGACTTCACCGAAGTGCTGCGCCGCTTTGGCTCGCCCCCCATCCGTTCTACCGCCACGCTGGCAGGCAACATCGCCAACGGCTCGCCCATTGGCGACTCCATGCCTTGCTTGCTGGCGCTGGGTGCCAACTTGGTGTTGCGTCGTGGCGACAAAACCCGCAACGTCTTGCTGGAAAACTTCTACACCGGCATGAAGAAAAGCGTGCTCGAAGCCGGTGAGTTCATCGAAGCGGTCGAGTTGCCCAAGCCTGTGGCGGGCCAAGTGTTCCGCGCCCACAAGGTGAGCAAGCGTTTTGAGCAAGACATTTCGGCCACTTGCGCGGCCATCAGCTACACGCTCAAAGGCGGCAAGCTGTCTGGCGTGAAGCTGGCCTACAACGGCCTGAGCCCATTCCCAGCGCGTGCGCCCAAACTCGAAGCTGTGCTTGAAGGCAAATCGCCAGCAGACGTGAAAGCAGCTGATTTGGATGCCGTGATTGCCTCTAGCTTCACCGCTCGCGACGGCTTGCGTGCCACATGGGCTTACCGCGCACTGGTGGCTCGCAACTTGGCCTTGGAATTCATCGAAGAACAGAAAGAGGTGGCTTGAATGAACGCTCCTACCGCACTCAAAAACCTGCTGCCTGTTTCGGGCGTTCAGCAAGGCACCGACATCGTTCACGAGTCTGCCCACTTGCACGTGACCGGCTCTGCCACCTACATCGACGACATCCCTGAGCACGCTGGCACTTTGTATGCCGCGCTCATCTTGTCGCCTGTGGCGCATGGTGAGTTGATTGGTGACGGCATTGACCGCGAAGCCATCCTCAAAGAGCACGGCGTCGTCGCCGTGTACACCGCCAAAGACATTCCGGGCGAAAACAACTGCGGCCCCATCGTGCACGATGATCCCTTCCTCGCCGCAGGCAAGGTCGAGTTCATCGGTCAAGCCGTGGCCGTGGTCGTGGCGCGCAACATGCTCTACGCCCGCGAAGCCGCACACAAAGCCAAGGTCTTGGTGAAAGAGCTCAAGCCCATCTTGACCGTGGAAGAGGCGATGGAAGCGGGCAGCTTCATCATGCCGCCCAAAGGCATCACCCGTGGTGACGCGGCTGCAGCGATTGCCAACGCGCCCCACAAGATCAAGGGCACGACCCGTACCGGTCAGCAAGAACAGTTTTACCTCGAAGGCCAGATCACTTACGCGGTGCCCAAGGAAGACGGCCAGCTCACGCTGTACGTGTCGACCCAGCACCCCGACGGCAACCAGCGCGAAGCCGCGCACGCCCTGAACCTGCACACCAACGACGTCGAAGTGATTTGCCGCCGCATGGGCGGTGGCTTTGGCGGCAAAGAAGGCAACGCCAGCATCTTCAGTCAAAGCGCTGCCTTGGCTGCACACAAGCTGGGCAAGCCCGTCAAGCTGCGCGTGAACCGCGACGACGACATGACCATCACCGGCAAGCGTCACGATTTCCGCATCGACTACGAAGTGGGCTTTGACGACAACGGCCGCGTCTTGGGCGCCGACATCACGCTCATGTCGCGCTGCGGTTACAGCACCGACTACTCTGGTCCGGTGAACGACCGCGCTTGCCTGCACATCGACAACAGCTATCACATCCCTGCTTTGAAGCTGGTGAGCCACCGCTGCAAAACCAACACGCAAAGCGCCACCGCTTTCCGTGGTTTCGGCGGCCCACAAGGCATGTTCGGCATCGAAACGGTGATGGACGAGATTGCCATGACTTTGGGCAAAGACCCCTTGGAAGTGCGCAAGCTCAACCTCTACAAAGACCCCGCCATCAGCGGCACGCCCGACACCATGACCACCCAATACAACCAGCTCATCGAAGACTGGGTGGGTGACAAGGTGATCGATCAGGTCGAACGTGAATCCAAATACGCCGAACGCCGCGCCGCAGTGCAAGCCTTCAACGCCAAGAGCAAAACCCGCAAACGCGGTTTGTCGCTGGTGCCTTTGAAGTTCGGTATCAGCTTCACCGCCACGCACCTGAACCAAGGCGGCGCGCTGCTGGTGGTTTATATGGACGGCTCGGTCAGCTGCAACCACGGCGGTACCGAAATGGGCCAGGGCCTGAACACCAAGATGGCGCAGGTGTGTGCCGATGGTTTGGGCATCAGCGTGGACCATGTGCGCATCACCGCCACCGACTCGCAAAAAGTGCCGAACGCTTCGGCCACATCCGCTTCGAGCGGTGCTGACATCAACGGCGCAGCCATCATGAACGCCACAGCGCAAATGCGTGAGCGCTTGAAGCCTGTGGCGGCCCGCATGTTGGGTTGTGCCGAAGGCGATGTGACCTTTGCGAACAACGAAGTGCACGGTGGCGGCAAAGCTGTGAAGTGGGCCGACGTGACCAAGCAAGCGTGGCTCGACCGCGTGGGCTTGAGCGTCACCGGCTTCTACATGACGCCCGAAATCAAATACGACTTCACCACCCTGAACGGCCGTGCCTTCTATTACTACTGCTACGGCGCTGCCGTGAGCGAAGTGGAGATCGACACCCGCACCGGCGAGTGGTGGCTCAAGGCCGTGGACATCGTGCACGACGTGGGCCGCAGCATCAACCCCGCATTGGACAAAGGCCAGATCGAAGGCGCTTATGTGCAAGGCATGGGCTGGCTCACCATGGAAGAGTGCATTTGGGACAAGAAGGGCAAGCTGCTCACACACGGCCCCAGCACCTACAAAATTCCAGTGGCGGGCGACATCCCCGAGCACTTCAACGTGTCCTTGTTCGACAACGCCAACTTGAAGCCCACGCCGTTCAACAGCAAGGCCACGGGCGAGCCGCCTTTGATGTTGGGTCTGTCTGCCTTCTTCGCCTTGCGCGATGCGGTGGCGGCCAGCGCCAACCACAAAGCCGTGGTGCACATGGACGCACCGGCCACGCCCGAGCGCATCTTGATGGCGTGCGAAAGCGTCAAGGCCCAAGCCGGTCTGTGATCTGAGTCCTCCGGGCCGCCTGGTGTTGCATCAGGCGGCCTTTTTCTTTGGCCTTTACAAAGTACCTCATGCCCATTGCAGCGCTGATTTTTGACCTCGACGGGACGCTGGTGGACAGCGAAGCGCCTGGCCTGGATGTGCTGCACCAGATGGCCGCAAACTTGGGGGCGCCATGGGCCCGTGATGAGATGCATGCCCGCTTTGGGGGCGTGCCCATGGCCCGTTGCGTCAGCACCATCGCTGCCCACGTATCGGCGCAGCACCAGCCGCTCGATGAAGTGCTTTTCCTGCGACAACTGCGCCAGAACATGGCGATCCGTTTTCGCCAGGGCTTGGATGAAATTGCCGGTGCCACGGCCTTGCTGAAAAGCCTGCAAGCCACGAACACGCCTTTTGCCATCGGCACCAATGGTCCGCGAGAAAAAGCCGAGATCACGCTGGGGGTCACGGGGCTGCGCGACTTTTTTGGTGACCGTCTGTTTTGTGCCCCCGACATGGGCAGCTTCAAGCCCGAGCCCGGTTTGTTTTTGCACGCCGCTGCGGCCTTGGGCGTGGAGCCCTCAGCGTGCGGTGTGGTGGAAGACAGCTTGCCCGGCATTCAAGCCGGCTTGGCCGCAGGCATGCAGGTCTTCAGCCTGCACCCACGCCAGGGTTTGCCTGCAGAGTTGGCTGAGCGCGTTCAGTTCATCAGCGACTTGCACCAGCTCCACGCTTGGCTGCGCTGAGTTTCAGTCCTGGCCTTCGGTCAGCGTGTCGAGCTGGAACTTGCCGCTCTTGTGCCACAGCCACACATCGGTGTAGGTGACTTGGCTCAGGTTCTTGGGCGCGGGGTAGGGGGCAGCGGCTTTGACCATGCGCTCGATTTCGGCCATGACTTCGGGCACATGCTTGGGTGCCCGTTTCCAGCTCAGGGCCTTGACCTGGCCTTGGCGGTCGATGTCCACATCCAGCACACCCACGGCTTGCAGCATGGGCGGCATGCGGCCTTTGAAGATGCGCTCCTTGTTGATGCCGTATAAGTGCGAAGCGGCATCTTTGCGGTATTCCTTGGGGGTGCTGGCGAGCGATGATGCGGCCGTAGAGGGCAGGGCCCCAGGGCGTGTGGTTGGCAAGGCAGGCCAATCCTGGCTGGTATAGCCGCCTTTGGCTTTGCTGACGTCCGTGGTGCAGCCACTGAGCAAAGACAGTCCCAATGCGCCTGTGCCCATCAGGGCGGCGACAATCGTGCTTTTGAATTGGCGAAATGTGTGCATCACAGTGAGCCCTTGTCTCGTTGGCATACTAGGCAGATAGGCGCCATTGTGCACCGAGCCACTAGGCTGGAAAAGGCCTTGGTCTGAAATGGATGTGGAATGTGAACTGGATGGATTTGGCTTTGCAACAACTCGCCCGAGAGGCGGGCGTGGTCGTGACCGTGCTGGCCACCAAGGGCTCTGTGCCACGTGGCGCGGGCACGCGCATGGTGGTGTTTGCCCAAGGCGAGCAGGGCACCATTGGTGGCGGTCATCTGGAATACCAGGCCATCGCCCATGCCCGCTTGCTCTTGGCCGGCCAGACCGATGAAACACAGCTGCGCCATGTGCTGGGCCCGAGCCTGGGGCAGTGCTGTGGGGGCGCTGTGGAGCTGCATTTCCAGCCTGTGACGGGTGCGGATGTCGCTCGCTTGAAGTCTGAACTGAGGCCCACGCGCACCCCGCTGGCGCTGTTTGGTGGTGGCCACGTGGGCAAAGCCTTGGTCAAAACCTTGGCGCCCTTGCCTTTTGCGGTGCGCTGGGTGGACAGCCGCGACGAGATTTTTCCGTCGGATGTGCCCGAGGGCGTGGAATGTGAGCATTCCAACCCGGTGCAGGCGGCAGTGGCCGATCTGGCCCCGGGCAGCCGCGTGCTGATCATGAGCTTCAGCCATGCCGAAGACTTGGACATCGTCATCGCCTGCCTCAGACGACTGCGTGAGAAGGGTGATTTGCCTTTTGTCGGGCTGATTGGCAGCAAAACCAAATGGGCCACTTTCAAGCACCGCTTGGAAGAGCGGGGCTTCAGCGCAGAAGACATCGCGCAGATCACCTGCCCCATCGGTGTGCCGGGCATCACCGGCAAAGAGCCCGAGGTGATCGCCGTGGCCGTGGCGGCACAACTCTTGCAAACGCTGTGAGGTCGCCTGTGGACTGACAGGCATGGACCCCGGATCGGGTCCGGGGTGACAAGCCTTGCCTTGATGTCATGCCGGACTCGATCCGGTAGCCATCTTGACTCGGTCCATGGGGGCTTTGCTGGTTTCCCCTGAGGAGGGAAAGCAGAGAAAGCTGGATTTGGCGACAGAAATTGTATACACTTCAGTGCACTGGTCGCAGCGGCGCAAGAATCCCCCGGGGTTCATGTTCGCGACCGAATGACCGCTCACAGGGCCCGCGGTGGTGAGCTGGTTGGAGATCCTTCATGGAAACATATCTGCTGGAATGGGCCAATCTCTTGCTGCGCTGGGTGCATGTCATCACCGCCATCGCCTGGATTGGCTCCTCGTTTTACTTTGTCTTTCTGGACAACAACCTGCAAAAACCCAACTCGCCTGACCTGCTCGAAAAGGGCGTGGGCGGTGCCATGTGGGCGGTGCACGGTGGCGGCTTTTACAACCCGCAAAAATACATGGTGGCTCCCAAGAAGATCCATACCAAGCTGCACTGGTTTTATTGGGAAAGCTATTCCACCTGGCTCAGCGGCTTTGCGCTCTTCACCGTGCTGTACCTTTACAACGCGGGCACCTTCCTGATCGACAAATCGCTGATGGACTGGACCCCCGTGATGGCCGGATCGGCCGCGGTGGGCATGCTGGTGGCTTTCTGGTTCGTGTACGACATCATTTGCCGCGTGTTTGGCTTCCGCCAAAACGGCGAGCTGATCGTCGCGGGCCTGATGATCGTGGTGGTGGCGTTTTGCTCCTGGCTGGCCAATGAGTTGTTCGCAGGCCGCGCCGCCTTTTTGCTGGTGGGCGCGATGATCGCCACCGCCATGAGCGCCAACGTGTTCTTCTGGATCATCCCCGGCCAGCGCAAAGTGGTGGCCGCCATGACCAGCGGCGAAGCCTATGACGCCAATGCCCTGGCCATCCACGGCAAGCGCGGCAAGCAGCGCAGCGTGCACAACACCTATTTCACGCTGCCCGTCATCTTTGCGATGCTGAGCAACCACTACAGCTTTTTGTACACGCACGAACACCGCTGGGTGCTGCTGTTTGTGATGATGTTTGCAGGCGCCTTGATTCGCCAGTTCTTTGTGCAGCGCCACGGCTACCACCTGGGCCGCGCCGCCAACCCATGGCCCTTTGCGGCGGTGGGTGTGGTGCTGATTGCTGGCGTGATTGTGGCCCTGAAACCGTCAGCGCCCAAAGTGTCAACAGCGCCTGTGGCGCCTGTGAGTTTTGCGCAGGTGCAAAGCCTGGTGAGTCAACACTGCTTGACCTGTCACGGCACTCAGATGCAAATGAAAAACGTTCGCCTGGACAGCCCGGAGCTCATCAAGCAGCACGCTCAGAACATGTACCAGCAAGTGGTGATGACCAAGCAAATGCCCATGGGCAATGCGACCGGTCTGACGGAAGATGACCGCGCGATGTTCGGTCGTTGGTTCCAGGCGGGGGCCAAGCTGGACTGAATGCGGGCCGCTGGCGAAGCCCTTGAAAGGCAGTCGCCAGAGTTACTTGGAATATGGTCGACCCTATTGGTATGACGATCCAATGGGTATAAATTTTGATGCAGCAGGCCCTTGTGGGCCCGGCTGTTAAATCAAAAGGAGACACCCATGTTCATTCGCTCACGCCGTACTTTGGTTGCCAGCGCGGTTGCTGGTCTGGCCTGTTTAGCAGCTGCTTTGCCTGCTGCTGCTCAGAATTACCCCACCCGTCCCATCACCATGATCGTGCCCTGGGGCGCAGGCGGTG
>NZ_JAOASQ010000073.1 GCF_030158565.1 Limnohabitans sp.
TGATGAATCTGGTGGATCCCGGGTCTTCGCCCGGGGTGACAGAGGGGAAAGGTGCGGCTGTTATCTCGGAGCTGAAGCCGGTGGATCCCGGGTCTTCGCCCGGGATGACAGAGGGGGAACGCAAGCAAGTCGACCTGCCCTTGAAAAACTTGTCACCCCTGATTTAATTCTTGTCACCCCTGAATTAAATCTTGTCACCCCGGACTTGATCCGGGGTCCGTCTTCATTCTGTCGACTGCCGCAAAGTCAGCATCACGGGTTGCCGCAGCACGCCCGATAAACTCAAGCTGCCTGCAACCCAAGCAAGTAAAGCGCCCAGCGCGCCGCCTGCCAGCGGGGCCCACAGTGGCGGGGCCCAGGCGAATTCGAACGCGAAGCGGGCCAAGGCCCAGCCCACCACCAAGGCCATGGTGCTGGCCATGAAGCCCGCCAGCCAGCCCAGGCCCAGCAGTTCGGCGCGCTGCACTTGGGCCAGCAAGTGGCGGCTGGCGCCCAGCGCACGCATGATGGCGTATTCGCGTTCACGCGCTTGGCGGCTGGCGCCCACGGCGGCCAGCAGCACCATCACCCCAGCGGCCAGGGTGAAGCCAAACAAATACTCCACCGCACGGATGACCTGGTCCATCACGCGCTGCACTTGCGCCAGGGTGCTGCGCATGTCCACGCTGGTGATGTTGGGAAACTGCTTGACCAGGGCATTGTCAAAGCCTGCGCTGCCCTCGGGCGAGCGAAACGCGGCCATGTAGGTCATGGGCAAGTCGGGCATTTGCGCCAGCGGAAACAGCATGAAGAAGTTGGCCCGCATGGAGGCCCAGTCCACCTTGCGCAGCGAGGTGATGCGCGCCTCGCGTGCTTGACCGGCGATGTCAAAGCGCAGGGTGTCTCCCAGCTTGAGGCCCAGGGTGTCGGCAATGCCTTGTTCGACGCTCAGTCCATCGGCTTCGCCACCGACCCAGCGGCCCGCCGTGAGCGGGTTGTGCGCGGGCAAGTCGGCGCTGTGCGAGAGGTTGATCTCGCGGTCGATGAGGCGCTTGGCGCGTTCGGCCACAAAATCGTTCGGGCCGACTTCGCGCCCGTTGATGGCCACCAGCCGGCCCCGGATCATGGGAAACCAGTCGGGCGATGGCACGCCTGCACGCTGAAGACTGGCCAGGAAGTCACTGGCTTGTTCAGGCTGAACGTTGATGACAAAGCGGTCGGGCGCATTGGCCGGTGTGGCCTGCCGCCAGCTGGCGATCAGGTCGGTGCGCAAGAGCACCAGCAAGGCCAGCGCCAGCAAACCGACCGACAAGGCACTGACCTGCACCACCGCAAACACCGGCCGCGCCGCCACCTGCCGTGTGGCCAGACGCAACCAGCGCGGTGCCTGTTCGCCGGGCACGGTGCGGCGCAAGAGCCACAAGGCCAAGGCGGCCAAACCCGCAAACACCATCAAGGCCACGGCAAAGCCGCCCACGGTGATGATGCCCAAAGTCAGGCTGCGGCTGACCATGAGCAGCGTGAGGGCAAAACCCAGCAGGCCCATGGCCAGCACCAGCACCGAATGGGTTTGCAGCCCGCCGAGGTCGCGCCGGATGACGCGCAAGGGTGGCACCTTGGCCAGTTGCAGCACGGGCGGTAGGCCAAAGGCAACCAACAAGGTCAGCCCCATGCCCATGCCCATGAGCGCGGGCCATGCGGTGGCGGCGGGCAATTGGGTTTCGACCAGACCGGCCAGGAGCTGCACAAAGCCCAAGTGCACGCCGTAGCCGATCAACACGCCCAGCGCACTGGCGAGCAGGCCTGCGCCCAAGAATTCCAAGCCGTAGCTCAATGTGAGTGTGCGCTGGCTTTGCCCCAGAACCCGCAGCAAAGCACAGGCGTCAAGCTGCCGTTCGGCAAAACTGCGCGAGGCCAAAGCCACCGCCACAGCGCAGAGCAAGGCCGCCAGCAAAGCTACCAGATTCAAGAACTGGGCGGCGCGGTCCAAGGTTTGGCGCATTTCGGGGCGGCCGGTGTCGAGGGACTCGATCTGCACGCCGCGCACAGGGCGGGCGTCGATCTCGGTCTTGGCCCATTGCACAAAGCGATCGGCCTCGGGGGTCGGCCCGGCCACGGCCATGCGCCAGGTCACGCGGCTGGCCGGTTGCACCAAGCCGGTGGACGGCAGGTCTGCAGCGTTGAGCATGACGCGGGGCGCAAAGCTCATGAAGCCGGCACCACGGTCAGGTTCGCGCACGATGGTGGCGGTGATGCGCAGTTGGCGATCACCCAGGCCCAGCATCTGGCCAGTTTGCAGGTTCAGGGCTTCAAGCAGGGCCGGGTCCACCCAGACTTCGCCAGCGGGCGGGATGGCGGCTTGGCTTGGGGCCACTTCGAGGCGGCCACGCAGCGGGTAGCCGGGCTCGACCGCCTTCAGGGCCACCAAGCGGCTGGCACCACCTTGCTCGGGCAGGGCCCGCGCCATGGTTGGGAAGCTCACATTGGTGTTGGTCTGCAAGCCGCCTTGCTTGGCTTGCTGTGCAAAGTCGGGGGGCGTGAGCTGGTCGCTGACGACCACGGCATCGCCACCCAACAATTGCCGCGCATCGCGCCACAGGCCGTTTTGCAAACGGTCGGCCAGAAAGCCCACCGCCGTGAGCGCGGCCACCGCCAGGGCCACCGACAACATCAACAGCCGCAATTCGCCTGCGCGCAGGTCGCGCCACAACTGGCGGGCGCCAAGGGCCAATCCGTGCATCCATCCTTGAGTATTCATGGGCTGACCATACCGCAGAAAACATTCACGGCGATCGAAAACGGGATTGCTCGGGCTGGATCGCCACGCTTCGCTCGCGATGACACAGGAAACGTCATTCCGAGGAGCGCAGCGACGTGGCAATCCAGAATCAGGTGCTGGCCAATGCCGTTTGCCAGACCATGCGCTCGGGGGCGCTGAAGCACAGGAAGCGTTTGTTGGTGGCGCGGCCGATGGCACACAGGCCCAAGCGCTTGGCCACGTCCAGGCCCATTTGGGTGATGCCGCTGCGCGAGACCACGATCGGCACGCCCATTTGCGCCGACTTGATGACCATCTCGCTGGTCAAGCGGCCAGTGGTGTAGAACACCTTGTCCTGGCCGCTGATGTCGTTCATCCACATCCAGCCGGCGATGGTGTCGACCGCGTTGTGGCGCCCGACGTCTTCCACGAACATGAGCATCTGGTCGTTCTGGAACAGCGCACAGCCGTGCACCGAGCCGGATGATTTGTAGGTGGACTCCTGCACGCGGATGGCGTTGACCAGGGCGTAGAGCTGGCCTTGCGTGATGCGCGCTTCGGGCAGCACGATGTCGTCGATGTGGGCCATCAGGTCACCAAAGACACTGCCTTGGCCGCAGCCGGTGGTGACCACGCGTTCGGCGCTGCGTTGGGTGGTGATATGCGCGCCGGGGCGTGTCTTGACGGCGGCCACACCCGGCTCACCGGTTTCGCCTTCGCCAATCGTCCAATCCACCGTGATGGACTCGATTTGCTCGACCGAATCGATCAGGCGCTGGTTGCGCAAGAAACCCAGCACCAACCATTCGGGCTCTGCGCCCAAGGTCATCAGGGTGACGAGTTCTTTTTTGTCGAGGTAAATCGTGAGAGCGCGCTCTGCCGGGATCTGCGTCTCGGATTGTTCACCGAACTCGTTGCAGACCTGCACCGTGCGTGTGAGCGAGGCGCGGGCGTGCGTCAACGCGGGTTTGAGGCGCACAGGGGTGTCGGTGAGATCGGTCAAAACGGCAGACATGGTGTGAGCCTAACGCAAAAAATCCCCCGACGGTGAGGACGGGGGATCTGAGGCTGGGGACTCTGGAAAAAAGATCAGCCTTTTTTGGCCGGTGCGGTAGCGGGTGCTGGTGCTGCGGGCGCAGCTGCTGGAGCGGCCGCTTGCTCTGCGGGCTTGTAAGCACCTGGGTCTGCGCACGCTGGTGTGGCCGTGGGTGCATTGGTTTTGGCACCGGTGGCCTTGGCCGTTTTGTAATAGTGAGCCGCGACTTTTTCGCGTGACTTGCACAACTGGAAGTCGGCCACTTTGTTGCCGTGGGCTGTCTTGGCAGCCGCTTCAGCGGCTTTGGCTTTGGCTTCGTCGCTGGGCGCGGGCAGTTTGGCAGCTGCGCTGAAGCTCAGCGCCAATGCGAACAAAACAAGCAAGGTCTTTTTCATGGGAGGTGCTCCTGTTCAAGCCGATGCGGCCTTGGAGGTGGCAGTCGGTGCTGCCGTGATGGGGGTCGAGCGTTTGGCCGGGATCTTGCCGGCTTTGATGTCGTCGTACCAAAGTTCGTGGTGTTCTTTGGCCCAGGTTTCGTCCACATAGCCGTCACGCATGGCACTGTAGGCGCCGCGCATGCCGATGGTGCCCATGTAGATGTGGCCCAGGAACATGGTCATCATCAAGAATGTGGCCACGGCATGCACCATGTGGCTGATCTGCATGGTGCCGCGTTCGTACACAAGACCGGGGATGACCTTGTCAAGCACCAGGCCCGAAGCCACCACCACCAGACCGAGGAAGAACACACCGGACCAGAAGAGGATCTTTTCACCGGCGTTGAAGCGGTGCGAAGGCACTTCGGTGCCCGAGACCAAACCACCACCCTTGAGGACCCAGGTGAGGTCTTCCTTGCTGGGGATGTTGTCGCGCACAAACGTGACGATCACGATCACCAGGGACACCGCAAACAAAGGGCCTGCAAAGTTGTGGATGTTTTTCAGCACGTAGGTCAGCCAGCCAAACAAGGCCGTGCCAATGACGGGCAAGATGAAAAACTTGCCAAAGGCCATGACGATGCCCGAGATGGCCAAAGCGCAAAAAGCGATGGCATTGGCCCAGTGGGCCGAGCGCTCAAATGGCGTGAAGCGTTCGATCTTGCGGCCGGTTTCCTGGCCGTGCAATTCGATGGTGCCTTTTCGCCAGTAAAACAGCGCGATCGCACCCAGCACGATCAACAACAGCGCACCGCCGTAAGGGATCAGGTACTGGTTGCGCACTTGGCGCCAGGCTTCACCGGCATTGGTCAGGCGCGAGCCAGGGTACTGCACGAACTTCTGGATCAGGTTGCCCGCCTCGGGCGCCTGGCTCAAGGGCAGGCTGCTGTAACCGGTCACGCCCTGCCCGACTTGGCGCCACATGGGCGCATTGTTGCCGGGCTGGACTTGGCCGCGCTCGGCGTTGGTCTGGTCTTTGTATTTGGGATCGGCATCGGCGCCGGGCGCGATCTGGAAGATGTTGGCGCTTTTGACGCCACCGGCCGCATCCGCAGCAGGGGCAGCCACTGGGGCCACCGCCTGCGCAGCAGCGCCCAACGCGAGCCAACTCAGGCTCAAAGTGATGATCAAGCGACGCATGATGAACTCCTCATGCGCTCACTTGGGCGCG
>NZ_JAOASQ010000074.1 GCF_030158565.1 Limnohabitans sp.
TCATGACCTCCAATTTGGGCTCGCACCTGATCCAGGCCATGGTGGGGCAGCCCGCTGAGGACATCAAGGACGCTGTCTGGGACGAGTTGAAGTCGCATTTCCGTCCCGAGTTCCTCAACCGCATCGACGAGACCGTGGTCTTCCATGGACTGGACGCACAGCACATCGCATCGATCGCCAGCATCCAACTGCAAGCTTTGCGCGATCGCTTGGCCCGCATGGACCTGAGCCTGGATGTCAGCGCTGCAGCTTTGTCCGAGTTGGCCAAGGTGGGTTTTGATCCGGTGTTTGGTGCCCGGCCGCTCAAGCGCGCGATCCAGCAGCGGCTGGAAAATCCTTTGTCGCGTTTGTTGCTGGAAGGGCGTTTTCCGCCCAAGAGCACCATCGAGGTCTCGGTGGACCCTGTGCAAAACCCGGGCCATTTCGATTTCAAGGTGATCGAAGCGACCGTTTGATGGCGCAGCGTCCCTGAGGGGCATGGTGGCGACACCATGCCCCTTTTTTCATGGCTAAACTGCAGCTTTTGCAGCGTGCCAAGCCCTCATGTTCTTGGAGCCGCCCGTTGCGAGCAGGAAAGAACAGACGTTTATGCAACTGGCCTCATCGGGTCCTGAGCCCACAGTTTCCTTGCAAAGTGACGCCAAAGTGATGGGGCTGGTCGGTCTGGCCCATGCCAGCTCGCACTTTTCGCATCTCTTGCTGCCCTTGATGTTTCCCGTCTTCATTCGGGACTTCGGCTGGTCTTATTCCGAGCTGGGCTTGCTCAGCACCTTGTTTTTTGTAGTCTCCGGCGTGGGCCAAGCTTCAGCGGGTTTTGTGGTCGACCGCATGGGTGCGCGTCCTGTCTTGTTCTGCTCCATGGTCTTGTTCACCTTGGCTTGTCTGTTGGCGTCGGTGGCCGAGGGCTATGCAGCCCTCATGGCGGTGGCCGTGCTGGCAGGTCTGGGCAACGCACCTTTTCACCCTGTGGACTTCACGATCTTGAACCAACGGGTGTCGACCCCGCGCTTGGGCTATGCCTTCAGTGTGCATGGCTTGAGCGGCAATCTGGGCTGGGCTGTCGCCCCTGTGTTTTTCACGGTCACGGGCGCTCTGTGGGGATGGCGTCAGGCCTTTGTGGCGGCCGCTGGCCTGTATGCCTTGGTGTTGTTGATGCTGGTGCTGAACCGTGCTGCGCTCAAGACCGAGCCCTCTGCACGTGCGCAAGGTGGTGCAGGCGTGACAAATGATTTGGCGTTCATGCGCTTGCCCGTGGTGTGGTGGTGCTTCGCCTTCTTTTTGTTGTCCACGGTCACCTTGGCGGTGGTGCAGAATTTTTCCGTGCCCATCCTCAAAGCCTTGCAAGGCGTGAGTTTGGAACTGGCCTCGATGACGCTGACCGCCTACATGCTGTGCGGCGCTGTGGGCATGCTGATCGGTGGTTTTGTGGCGGCGCGCTGGCCGCGCTGGAGCGATCGCGTGGTGGCCGCCTGCATGGCGGGTGCCGCGGTGTTGATGGCCTTGTGTGCCAGTGGCTTGTTTGGTCAGATGGGCACCTTGTGGGTTTTGGCCGCCACAGGTTTTGCCATTGGTGTGGGGGGGCCAAGCCGCGATTTGATGATCAAGAAGGCGACGCCTAAAGGCGCCACTGGGCGGGTCTATGGCTTGGTTTACTCAGGTCTGGATGTGGGCTTTGCTTTGTCGCCCCTATTTTTCGGTGCGCTCATGGACCGCGCGCTCTACCAAGCGACCTTGCTGGGGGCTGCTTTGGTGCTCTTGTTCAGCGTTGTGGCCGCTTTGGGGGTGGGCAAGCGCACAGCAGTGCCCGCTTGAGCACTTAACGCTTGGGCGACAGACGCCAGGCAGGCGCTTGGGCAAAATCAGCGCATGACACAAAAAATCGCTGGCCATCTTCTTGTTGAATGCCTCTTGGCCCAAGGCGTTACCCATGCTTTTGGCGTACCGGGTGAAAGCTACCTGGCGGTGCTGGATGGCTTCCATCTGCACCGCGACAAGATCCGTTTTGTCATCTGCCGCCAAGAGGGCGGTGCGGCCTACATGGCCGAAGCGCAAGGCAAGTTGACCGGCCGTCCCGGGGTCTGTTTCGTCACCCGGGGCCCAGGTGCGACCAACGCCTCGATTGGCGTGCACACGGCTTTTCAGGACTCCACCCCGATGGTGCTTTTTGTTGGCGATGTGGCCAGCGACACGCGCGACCGCGAGGCTTTTCAGGAAATGGATTACACCCATTTTTTTGGCCCCTCGACCAAAGGCATGGCCAAGCGCGTCGAGCGCATCGATGATCCCGAACGTTTGCCTGAGTACGTGGCACGGGCTTTTGCCACGGCCATGAATGGCCGTCCCGGCCCCGTGGTGCTGGTCTTGCCCGAGGACATGCTGACCCAGGCGGTTGAGCATGCTCAAGCCTTGCCACGTGTCGAGCCCGTTCAGGCCTGGAGTGATCCGGGTGCATTGCGCAGTTTGAGAGACATGCTCCTGAGTGCGCAAAAACCATTGGTCATTTGTGGCGGAGGAGGGTGGACTGTGCAGGCTGCGCAAGCCCTGCAGCGTTTTGCCGAGAATTGGCAATTGCCCGTGGCCAACGCGTTCCGCTTCCAGGACACCTTTGACAACCACCACCCTTTGTACGCGGGGGATGTCGGCATCGGCATCAATCCTGCCCTGGCGGCTCGCGTTCGGGACTCGGATTTGATCCTGGCCATTGGCCCGCGTCTGGGTGAGATGACCACGGGTGGCTACACCTTGCTCAAAGCCCCCAAGACGCTGCAAAAGTTGGTGCACATCCACGGCAGTGCCGAAGAGTTGAATCGGGTGTATCAAGCCGATCTGGCCATCCTCTCCACGATGAATGCAGCAGCCAGAAGCCTTGAAGTGCTGACGGCGCCCACCGATTTGCCTTGGGGCGACTGGACGCGCTCAGCGAATGCCGATTACCTGGCCAATCTTGTGCCGCAGGCATTGCCGGGCGATATCGATATGCCCGCCATCGTCGCGACCTTGAAAAAACACCTGCCCGAAGATGCTGTGCTGACCAATGGCGCAGGCAACTTTGCCAGTTGGATGCACCGGTTCTTTCAACACAACGGTTTGGTCAAAGGCCACAAGACCCAACTGGCACCGACTGTGGGGGCCATGGGTTATGGCGTGCCAGCAGGCATTGCCGCCAATTTGTTGACAGGCCGGTTGGCCTTCACCATTGCGGGCGATGGCGATTTCCTGATGAACGGCCAGGAGCTGGCCACTGCGGTCCAGCATGGGGGCAAAAGCATCATCTTGTTGTTGAACAACGGGATGTACGGCACGATCCGCATGCATCAGGAGCGGGAGTATCCAACCCATGTGACGGGCTCACAACTGAGCAATCCTGATTTTGTGATGTTGGCCCAAGCCTATGGCTATGCTGCAACGCGCATTCGCAAAACGCAAGAGTTCGAGGCAGCCTTGCTTGATGCGCTGCAAAGACCGCAAGGCACCTTGATTGAGGTGATGCTCGATCCGGAGGTGATCACCACCCGAGGCACGCTGAGCGCCATCACCCAATCGGCCTTGGCCAAGCGCAAGGTGTGACGTCATGTCTGCAGCGCTGCTGCAGGCATAAAAAAACCCGCTTAACGCGGGTTTTTTTATGGGCTCACCAGAATCACTTCAGGTGCTTGCCGATCAAGCCAGCCATTTCGAACATGGTGACTTGGGCTTTGCCAAACACAGCCTTGAGCTTGTCGTCGGCGTTGATGGCGCGGCGGTTGGTCGCGTCTTGCAAGTTGTGCTTTTTGATGTAAACCCACATCTTGCTCACGACTTCGGTGCGTGGCAGGGGAGTGGCACCCACCACGGCGGCCAATGCGGCGCTGGGGGTCAATGCTTTCATGAACGCAGCGTTGGGGGTGCGTTTTTTAGCAGGAGCTTTGGCCGCTACTTTTTTAGCGGGTGCTGCAGCTTTTGGTGCTGGAGCGGCTTTCTTGGCCGGTGCTGCTTTTTTAGCGGGAGCAGCTTTTTTTGCCGGGGTTTTTTTCGCAGTTGCCATGGTTAAGTTCCTTTGATCGGAAGTTGGTTCGCCGCTGAGAAACGATGCGTTTTCAGCTGAATGCATGCTACTGGAGAAATCTTCACTTTCCAAGCGGAAATATCAATTTTTGCTAGGGGTTGTTGCTGATTTGTCTTGCTTGCTCCACATTTCAAGATCTTTTGCCCCCGCATGGTGCGTATGGCCTGTGTAAGTGCGCTGATTTCCACTCGCGTCTTTTTCAAGGACACCTCTATGCCCCAAACATCGGCCATCTCTTTTTCTACGTGTGATTTCTGCGATGCCAACAAAAGGAATGACAGCGGAGACTTTCGCGTCATACCCACCGTGTTCCAAAACTACGGCGCTCGTCATCAGTTCGCTGGCCCAGTTTTGACGGTCAAGTGTTACGAGGACAACAGCCATGTCAAGCAGGCAGTGGAGACCGAAGGGCGCGGCCGTGTGCTGGTGGTCGATGGCGGTGCCTCAGTCCGCCGTGCTTTGTTGGGAGGCAACCTGGCCGCTTCGGCGCAACGCAATGGCTGGGCGGGGATTGTCATTGATGGCTGTGCGAGAGACGCCGCAGAACTTGCGGTGCTGGACATGGGCATTCGCGCTCTTGCCCTGAACCCCATGCCCACTGATCGCGCCGGACAAGGACAGACCGGCTTGACCATTCACATTCAAGGCGTGCAAGTCAACTCCGGCGATTGGCTGTATGCCGATCAAGATGGCATCGTCATCAGCACCACAGCCTTGCATCTTGTTTCATGATGCACATCGATGCTTTCATAATTTGAAATTTTCAAATGTTGCAACGCGTCATTTTTTCTCAATATGGGAAATGTAATTTTGCATTGAGAAATTTATTCTTTAAGCTGTTGATTTCAAACAAATAAAAATAACTCTTGTATAAGACATAAGAATGAAAATAAGTCTTGTACAAGAGTTAAGATTTGTCCAACGACGAAGCAGAATCCGCTGCCCACATCGCCCGATTTCAACTTGACTTCAGGAGTTCTCCATGCCCGCTAACCTCAATCAACAACTGAGCCGTGAACAGCAAATCGCTGCCCTCGAAAAAGACTGGGCGACCAACCCACGTTGGAAAGGCGTCAAGCGCGGCTACTCCGCAGCTGACGTCGTTCGTCTGCGTGGCAGCATGCCCATTGAGCACACCTTGGCCAAGCGCGGTGCAGAAAAGCTCTGGGAAAAAATCAACGGCGGTGCCAAAAAAGGTTACGTCAATGCCTTCGGCGCCATCAGTGCTGGCCAGGCCATGCAACAAGCCAAAGCAGGTCTGGAAGCTGTGTACCTGTCGGGCTGGCAAGTCGCTGCCGACGGCAACACTTCTGAAACCATGTACCCCGACCAGTCGCTGTACGCCTACGACTCGGTGCCCACCATGGTGCGTCGCATCAACAACACGTTCAAGCGCGCTGACGAAATCCAGTGGGGCCGCGGCATCGAGCCAGGTTCCAAGGACTTCATCGACTACTTCCTGCCCATCGTGGCCGATGCTGAAGCTGGTTTCGGTGGTGTGTTGAACGCTTTCGAACTGATGAAGAACATGATCGCTTCGGGCGCTGCTGGCGTGCACTTCGAAGACCAATTGGCAGCCGTGAAGAAATGCGGTCACATGGGCGGCAAAGTGTTGGTCCCAACACAAGAAGCCTGCGAGAAGTTGATCTCCGCACGTTTCGCTGCCGACGTCATGGGCGTGTCCACCATCGTGTTGGCCCGTACCGATGCCGAAGCCGCCAACTTGATCACTTCTGACCACGACGCCAACGACAAGCCATTCCTGACAGGCGAGCGCACACAAGAAGGTTTCTACCGCGTCAAAAACGGTTTGGAACAAGCCATCAGCCGCGGTGTGGCATACGCTCCCTATGCTGACTTGGTGTGGTGCGAAACAGGCGTGCCAGACATTGGCTTTGCCCGTGAATTCGCGCAAGCCGTGCATGCCGCTTGCCCAGGCAAGCTGCTGTCGTACAACTGCTCGCCATCGTTCAACTGGAAGAAAAACCTCAACGACAGCCAGATCGCTTCCTTCCAGGACGACCTGTCGGCACTGGGCTACAAGTACCAGTTCATCACACTGGCCGGTATCCACATCAACTGGTTCAACACCTTCCAGTTCGCCCACGCCTACGCCCGCGGCGAAGGCATGAAGCACTACACCGAAATGGTGCAAGAGCCTGAATTCGCAGCACGCGACAAGGGTTACACCTTCGTGTCGCACCAGCAAGAAGTCGGTGCAGGTTACTTCGACGATGTGACCACCGTGATCCAGGGCGGTTCGTCCTCGGTGAAGGCCTTGACCGGTTCGACCGAAGAAGAGCAGTTCCACTGATCTGTCGGTCCTGCACCTGAACGGGTGCGGTGATCCCGAGCCATCCGATGCGAATGCATTTGATGGCTTTTTTTATGGATTTAGGAGCCTAATCTGCGTAGTCGATGCCGGCATGACGTTTCGTGGTTGCCCTTTACTCTGAATATCAGTCCAGAATTACGAACCAATGTCCGTTCAAGGCTAATTCTGTTGAAAAACTCGCGTAGAAGCGCTGAGCAAGTTGGCGCAGCTGATGTTTTTTGAGAATGCAGACGCCATCTCCGGCGGCAAATCCGCCTTCGTGCCACCTCAAGCGGCCATCAATCCCGCTTTTCCGCTGATTGGCATCAACCACTTGGCCATTCTTCTCAAGTTTTGCGCCGTTGCGGCCAATATGAACTCGTCTTGTGCACCGGCCAAGCCCCGCAGGCGTAGCCGGTCCAGCTTGAGAATTCTCTTGAGGTGAGCAAACAGCATTTCAATCTTTTTGCGTTGTTTGCCAGACTGCTTGAACGCATCAGTTCGTGCAATCTGTCGAGCCACCTCCCGCGCCCCCTCATGAATGCTGCGTGCGATCTTGCGATGCGGCGTGTTTGGGCAACACTCCGACTTACGTGAACAGGCAGTGCAGTCATGCTGGCTTGCCCGATACACAACGGTGTCTGCTTGTGTCACATGATTGCGTGGAGTTTTGAAGGGACGCCAGTTGGATTTCAAGGGGTGACCTTCTGGGCATGTGTATTGATTGGCCTCTTCATTCCAATCGAAATCTGCAATAGAGAGGGTTTCATCTTTGCGCTGTGTCTTGTCCCACACACGTACGTGGGGCGCAATGTGTTTTTCGTTGACCATCCAGTCAAGCATCGATGCAGTGCCGTAGGCAGTATCTCCAACCAGGCGATTGGGCTTGATATCAAAGCGGTCTTCAACCCTTTGCATCATGGTCTTGGTTGACTCCACCTCTTGTGTTCGATGGGCCTGTGTGGCTTCAACATCCATGATGATGCCCGCGCTCAAGTCAATCAGATAGTTGGTGGAATACGCAAAGAAAGCCGGACCGCCTGGAGCGGCGGTGTATCTGGCTTGAGGATCTGATAAAGATATCGTCCTAGAGGGAACAATGGCAGTCGCATCTTCTCCAATCGGATTGGCTTCATCCAATGCGGCCAGGTAGTCGCGTACGGCACGGCTCGGGTTATCCCCTCCTGGCCAAGTTTTGGGCTCCTCGGGTGTCGTTACGTTGGCTCGATTGGCGTCGGCCTTGATGACGCTGGCGTCCACAGCAAACCCCTCACCCCCAACCAGCCCCTCCGTCATGCATCGGCGCAAAACGCTCTCGAAGACGTGACGGAATGTCTCGCTCTCACGGAAGCGTCCGTGACGGTTCTTCGAGAAGGTGGAGTGATTGGGAATTTTGTCTTCCAGGCCCAACTGGCAAAACCATCGATAGGCAAGGTTGAGATGGAGCTCCTCGCACAGTCTGCGCTCGGAGCGAATGCCAAAGCAATATCCAATGATCAGCATCCGAATCATCAACTCGGGATCAACGGAGGGGCGACCTGTGTGGCTGTAAAACGGTGCCAAATGTTGGCGCAACGTACTGAGGTCAAGGAACCGATTTATCCCTCGCAGCAAATGATCACGCGGGATGTGCTCCTCCAGATTGAATTCGTAGAAGAGCTGATCTGGGTTCGCCGTTTGACCCATCATGGCTTGCACCTCCGTCTGGGCCGAAGCATACGCAAGCCACAGGTCAATTTCTAAAAAATCGGGAGTTTTTCAACAGAATTGGCCGGTAGCAGACAGCCATCGCTGTAAGCCGATGTCTCTTACCGCTGCAAACCAGGCATTGCTTGTTCGGGCCGATTTACAGCAATAGATCAAACGTGCACGCTTATTCAATCCCTTGTCTAGAGCGTCCGTAGTGGGTTCCATAAATTTTTTCAGAGTAGTTTTATGAAATAATTACATAAAAATAAGTCAAATATGTGGACTGAATATGATGGCTAAAAAATTTTTCTCATGTGTTGTGGTGTGCGCTGGCTTGGTGTCTTTTGACAGCCTTTTAGCGCAGACAATCAATACTGATTGCTGGAATGATGGGTATGGCAATGTGCGCTGTACAAGTCGAGGTCAAGAAGTGCCGGGCGCAGCTTCAGTTGATCCGTTCGCTTTCCAGAGGGGAATGGATCAAGCAGAAAATATGAGACGACAAACAGAGATGCACAACATGCAGATGGAAATCATGCGTCGTCAACTTGAGTCGACAAAGCCTGCTAGACCCACGCCCGAACAGCGACCGAATCCACAGCTGGGTGTGTTCACTTCTCGAGAGCAAAAAGATGTTCAAGCAGTTTGTAGCTACAAGCCTGTAGCTTGGGCGAATTTTTCAATTAAAGGAAACGTGTACTCGCACTTTGAGGTTCCTGTAACCAAAGATGCGAAATGTGCAAGCCGAGTCCAGGTGGGGTTGGATGGCTCATTCAGGATGTACTCTGAATGAAGATGCATTAGGTGCTCCTTTCACCTATTTCTAAAGAAGCTGGCGAGGGCGCGTAAAATCTACCTTCAGCGTTTAGACATCTCTTTCAAGCGCGGCCTTTGCCGCGCTTTTTTACTTGCAAACTCATGGTTCAGATTACTCTTCCCGACGGTTCATTGCGTGAATTTCCCGGCCCGGTGACCGTGGCTGAGGTGGCCGCCTCCATTGGGGCAGGCTTGGCCAAAGCGGCTTTGGGCGGCAAGGTCAATGGCCAGCTGGTGGACACCAGTTTCAGCATGGCCGCCAATGCGCAGCTGGCCATCGTGACCGCCAAAGACCCTGAAGGTCTGGAGCTGATCCGCCATTCGACTGCGCACTTGCTGGCTTATGCCGTCAAGGACTTGTTCCCCGAGGCGCAGGTGACGATCGGTCCAGTGATCGAGAATGGCTTTTATTACGATTTTTCGTACAGCCGTCCCTTCACGCCAGAAGACTTGGTGGCCATTGAAAAGCGCATGACCGAGCTGGCCAACAAAGACGAAGCCGTGGTGCGCCGTGTCTTGCCTCGTGACGAGGCGGTGGCTTATTTCAAGAGTCTGGGTGAGCATTACAAAGCCGAGATCATCGCCAGCATCCCGGCTGATCAGGATGTCAGTCTGTACCGCGAAGGTAATTTTGAAGACTTGTGCCGTGGCCCTCACGTGCCCAGCACCGGCAAGCTCAAGCACTTCAAGCTGATGAAGGTGGCAGGTGCTTATTGGCGCGGCGACAGCAAGAACGAGATGCTTCAGCGGGTTTACGGAACGGCCTGGGCCAGTAAGGACGACTTGCAGCAGTACCTGACGCGCCTGGAAGAGGCCGAAAAGCGTGACCATCGCAAGCTCGGCCGCGAGCTCGACCTGTTCCACATCGACGAGCACGCGCCGGGTCTGGTGTTCTGGCACCCCAAGGGCTGGACTGTCTGGCAAACCATCGAGCAGTACATGCGTCAGGTGTACCGCGACAACGGTTATCAAGAAGTCAAGGGTCCACAGATCATCGACAAGAGCCTGTGGGAAAAAACCGGACACTGGGACAAGTACCGCGACAACATGTTCACGACCGAGTCGGAAAAGCGCGATTACGCCCTCAAGCCGATGAACTGTCCGGGCCACATCCTGATCTTCAAGCAGGGCATCAAGAGCTACCGCGACCTGCCGCTGCGCTACGGTGAATTTGGCCAATGCCACCGCAACGAGCCCTCGGGTGGCTTGCACGGCATCATGCGCGTGCGTGGCTTCACGCAGGACGATGGCCACATCTTCTGTACCGAAGACCAGATCCTGCCCGAGTGCGACACCTTCACCAAGGTGCTCAAGAAGGTTTATGCCGACTTTGGCTTTACGGACATCCTCTACAAGGTCTCGACCCGTCCTGCGGCGCGCATTGGCTCGGACGAGTTGTGGGACAAGGCCGAAAAAGCCTTGATGGACAGCTTGCGTGCTTCGGGCTGCGATTTTGTGATCTCTGAAGGCGATGGCGCGTTCTACGGTCCCAAGATCGAATACACCCTGAAAGACGCCATTGGCCGTGAGTGGCAATGCGGCACCATCCAGGTGGACTTCAACCTGTCCGAACGTCTGGATGCCGAATACGTGGCCGAAGATGGTTCGCGCCAGCGTCCCGTGATCTTGCACCGTGCCATCGTGGGCAGCATGGAGCGTTTCATCGGTATTTTGATCGAGCAGCACGCCGGTGCTCTGCCCACCTGGCTCGCGCCCCTGCAGGTGTCTGTGCTGAACATCACCGACGCGCAGGCCGATTACTGTCGCGAAATCGCTGCAAAACTGCAAAAATCAGTGTCAAATCAAGGCCTTAGGGTCGATTTGGACCTGCGTAACGAGAAAATCACGTATAAAATACGCGAGCATTCGTTGCAAAAGCTGCCTTACATCCTTGTCGCTGGCGACAAAGAGAAGGCAGCAGGTACCGTCGCAGTGCGCGCCCGAGGCAACAAAGACCTCGGTGTGATGTCGATCGATGCGTTCATTGAACTCATTGCTGCCGACATCGCTTCTAAAGCCTGAAGGTGAGTTTCGCCACAAGCTTTGGCCCGCGGGCACAAAGATGGATGCGCTGCATGTCGCAGTTTTGTTCCGTAAAGGATTGAGTCATCGCTACCGAATTTCGTGATCGTCGCCAACGCGAAGAACGTAAACACCGTTTGAACCGTGAAATCATGGCCCCTGAGGTCCGTGTTTCCGGCCCTGAAAACGAGCCATTGGGTATTTTGTCTCTGGCAGAAGCCCTGCGCATGGCAGGTGAGCTGGATGTGGACTTGGTTGAAATCGCCGCCACGGCCAACCCGCCCGTTTGTCGTTTGATGGACTATGGCAAGTTCAAGTACCAAGAGCAAAAGCGTGCGGCGGAAGCCAAAGCCAAGCAAACGGTCATTGACATCAAAGAAGTTAAATTCCGTCCGGGCACCGATGATGGTGACTACAACATCAAGATGCGCAACATCCGCCGCTTTTTGGCGGATGGTGACAAATGCAAGATCACTTTGCGTTTCCGCGGTCGTGAGATCACCCACCAAGAGTTGGGGATGGCCTTGTTGAACCGGATTCGCGACGAGTTGGCCGATCTGATCATCGTCGAGCAGTTTCCCAAGCTCGAAGGTCGTCAGATGATCATGATGATCGCGCCAGGTCGCAAAAAGCCAGCAGGCAAGGCAGACGCTGCCGCCCCTGCAGAATCGGCTTGAAGAAGAATTTGACCGGCTCTCGGGCTGGTCGAGTCTGAAACCACCTTCGGGTGGTTTTTGTAAAAGTGGCTCGGGGCCATCAAGGCTGCAAAGTTTTTGCAGACGCCTCACGAGCACAAATAAAGGAGCATTGATATGCCCAAGATGAAGACCAAAAGCAGTGCTAAAAAGCGCTTCCGTGTTCGTCCAGGTGGTACCGTTAAACGCGGTCAAGCCTTCAAACGTCACATTCTGACCAAGAAGACCACCAAGAACAAACGCCACCTCCGCGGTGCAGTGTCTGTTCACGAGACCAATATGGGTCACATGGCACAGATGCTGCCCATGGCTGGCCTGTAATCACTGACGAACAAGGAGAAAAACTATGCCTCGCGTTAAACGTGGTGTAACGGCACGCGCCCGTCACAAGAAAGTTCTGGCCCTTGCAAAAGGTTTCCGCGGTCGCCGCGGCAATGTCTTCCGCATCGCCAAACAGGCGGTGATGAAGGCTGGCCAATACGCCTACCGTGACCGCCGCACCAAAAAGCGTGTGTTCCGTCAGTTGTGGATTGCCCGTATCAACGCCGCTGCGCGTGAATGCGGTCTGACCTACAGCCAGTTCGCCAACGGCCTGAAGAAGGCTGCCATCGAAATCGACCGTAAGATGCTGGCGGACATCGCCGTGCACGACAAGGCCGCTTTTGCTGGCATCGTGAACCAAGTCAAAGCCAAACTGGCCGCAGCTTGATTTCATGAGCGACATGGACTTTTGTCCATGCTTCGCGCACTCGATCAAAGGGATTGAGGCTCACAAAAGCTTCAATCCCTTTTTTATTTTTGTCATCTACCGAATTCCCACCATGAACGAGCTGGACACCCTGGTCGAATCCGCCCGCCAGAGTTTTGTGCAGGCACTGACACCTGCTGATCTCGAAAACGCCAAAGCCCAATACTTGGGCAAAGCCGGTCGCATCACCGAGCTGATGAAGGGCATGGCGGCGCTGAGCGTGGAAGACAAGAAAACCCGCGGTGCCGCCATCAACATCGCCAAGCAGGCGATCGAGGCTGCTTTGAACGATCGCCGTCAAGCGCTGGCCGATGCCGAACTGCAAGCACAACTCAAGGCCGAAGCCTTGGATGTGACACTGCCGGGCCGCAGCGCCAACGTGGGTGGTTTGCACCCCGTCTCGCTCACCCTCGAGCGGGTCGAAAACATTTTTGGCTCGATGGGCTTCGAAGTCGCCCAGGGCCCTGAGATCGAGACCGACTGGTTCAACTTCACTGCGCTCAACACGCCCGAAGACCACCCAGCCCGATCCATGCACGACACTTTCTATGTGGAAGGCGGTCATTTGCTGCGCACGCACACCAGCCCCATGCAAATCCGCCATGCGGTGCAGCACGTCAAGCGCTACCGCAACCAAATTGATGCTGGTCAGGCCATGCCCGAGATCCGCGTCATCGCGCCGGGCCGCACCTACCGCGTGGACAGCGACGCCACCCATTCACCCATGTTCCACCAGTGCGAAGGCCTGTGGATTGGCGAGAACGTGAGCTTCAAAGACCTCAAAGTCGTGGTCACCGATTTCTGCCGCACCTTCTTCGAAAGCGATGACCTGGTGCTGCGCTTTCGCCCCAGCTTCTTTCCCTTCACCGAACCCAGCGCTGAGATCGATATCCAGTTCCAAAACGGTCCGCTGGCAGGGCGTTGGCTCGAAGTGGGAGGCTCTGGCCAGGTACACCCGAACGTGGTGCGCAACATGGGCCTGGACCCCGAGCGCTTCATTGGCTTTGCCTTTGGCATGGGCATGGACCGTTTCACCATGCTGCGCTATGGCGTGAACGACCTGCGCCTGTTCTTTGACGGCGATGTGCGCTTCCTGAGCCAGTTCCAGTAATTCCCTCCCAAGTCCGATACACGAGACACGAGTCATGCAATTTCCCGAATCCTGGTTGCGCGAGTTCTGCAACCCGTCCCTGACGACCCAGCAACTGGCCGACACCTTGACCATGGCTGGCCTCGAAGTGGAAGAGCTCGAGCCTGTCGCTCCACCCTTCACAAAAATTGTGATCGGTGAAATCAAGGAAGCCGTGCAACACCCCAACGCCGACCGCTTGCGCGTGTGCCAGGTAGACGTGGGGCAGGGCGCTTTGCTCAACATCGTGTGCGGCGCACCGAACGCCCGCGTGGGCATTCGCATTCCGTGCGCCATGGTTGGCGCCGAGTTGCCGCCCGGTGAAGACGGCAAGCCCTTTGTGATCAAGGTCGGCAAGCTGCGCGGCGTGGAAAGCCAGGGCATGCTGTGCTCGGCCAAAGAGCTGAAGATCGCCGATGACCACGGCGGCCTGCTGGAGTTGCCCGCAGACGCGCCTCTGGGGCAGGACATTCGCCAGTACCTGAATCTGGACGACACCCTGTTCACCATCAAGTTGACGCCCAATCTGGCCCATTGCTTGAGCGTGTACGGCATTGCCCGCGAGGTGTCGGCTTTGACCGGTGCGCCTTTGAAGGCCCCATCTTTCCCCGCTGTGGCGACTCAAATCCAGGACAAAGTGGCGGTGCACGTGCAAGCCACCGACCTGTGCGGGCGCTTCAGTGGCCGTGTGGTCAAGGGCGTGAACACGAAGGCGCAAACCCCGCAGTGGATGGTGGACCGCCTGGCCCGTTGCGGTCAGCGCAGTGTGAGCCCGCTGGTGGACATCTCCAACTATGTGATGTTCGAGTTTGGCCGACCTTCGCACATTTTTGACCTTGACAAGATCCACGGCGGCCTGCAGGTGCGCTGGGGTCAGGCGGGCGAATCGCTCAAGCTGCTCAACGGCAACACGGTGACGGTTGACGGGCAGGTCGGTGTGATCGCCGACGACAGCCAAGTCGAATCGCTCGCCGGCATCATGGGTGGTGACGCCACCGCTGTGTCCGACGACACGCAAAACATCTACATCGAAGCCGCCTTCTGGTGGCCCACGGCCATCGCGGGCCGTTCACGCCGCTTCAACTTCTCGACCGATGCCGGTCACCGCTTCGAGCGTGGTGTGGACCCGCAGTTGACGGTGGAACACATCGAGCGCATCACCCAACTGGTGCTGGACATTTGCGGCACCCCTGAAACCAAGGTCGGCCCCATCGACGACGAGATTCTGAACATTCCTGCGATCAAGCCCGTCACGCTGCGCGTGGCCCGTGCGGTCAAGGTGATTGGCATGCCTTTGACCCAGCAGCAGTGTGCCGATGCCCTGCGCGGCTTGGGCTTGCAAGTGACGGAAGGCGAGGGCACCGTCACCGTGACGCCGCCCAGCTTCCGCTTTGACCTGCAGATCGAAGAAGACCTGATCGAAGAAGTCGCCCGCATGGTGGGCTACAACAACTTGCCGACGACTCCGCCACTGGCCCCCATCACCGCCAAGGTGCGCCGCGAGACCGAGCGCAGCCCGTCTGCCGTGCGCCGTGCCATTGCGGCCCTGGGTTACCAGGAAACCATCAACTACAGCTTTGTAGAAGAGTCTTGGGAAAAAGACTTGGCAGGCAATGCCAACCCGATTCGCCTGCTCAATCCGATCGCCAGCCAGATGAGCGTGATGCGCTCCAGCCTGATCGGCTCCTTGCTGCAAGTGGTCAAGTTCAACGCCGACCGCAAGGCCGACCGCGTACGAGTGTTCGAGCTGGGCCGTGTCTTCTTGCGCAATGCGTCGGTGCAAAACAGCGACAGCACCGTGGAAGGTTTTGACCAGCCCATGCGTGTGTCGGGTATCGCTTGGGGCCCTGTGGAGCCTTTGGGCTGGCAGGGCAAGGCCCGTAACGTTGATTTTTACGACGTCAAGGCCGATGTGGAAAAACTGCTGGCCCCTCGCCACGCTGAATTTTTCGCGTCAGAGCATCCCGCTTTGCACCCCGGCCGCGCTGCCCAGGTGCTGCTGGATGGCTTGGTGATTGGCCATGTGGGCGAGTTGCATCCGCGCTGGCGTCAAGCTTGGGAGCTGACCAGCGCGCCGGTGGTTTTTGAGTTGTCGCTGGACGCGGTCATTGCCCGCGAAGTGCCTGTGGCCGAAGGTGTCGCGAAGCACCAGCCGGTGGAGCGTGACATCGCGGTGATCGTGGCCGAATCGGTCACACACGGGCAGCTGATGCAGGCCATTCACGCCGCGCCGACCGATGGTTTGTTGCAAAGTGCGGTGCTCTTCGACATCTACCGGCCCAAAGCCGACGCCACCGGTGGCAGCTTGGCCGTGGGTGAAAAGAGTTTGGCTGTGCGCCTGACTTTGGGGACAGTCGACGCCACGTTGACCGATGCCCAGATCGATGCCACCATGAACGCGGTGCTGGCCCACCTGGGCAGCCAAGTGTCTGCTCGTTTGCGCGCTTAACAGGGCTTTGTGATGGAAATCTCAGTCGAAAGTCTCGAAACCCCGGCACTGACCAAAGCGCATCTGACCGATTTGTTGTTTGAACAGATCGGTTTGAACAAGCGCGAGTCCAAAGACATGGTCGATGCCTTCTTTGATTTGATGATCGACAGCTTGATCAAGGGCGAGGATGTGAAGATTTCCGGTTTTGGGAATTTTCAGATCCGCACCAAAGCGGCCCGTCCAGGGCGCAATCCCCGCACTGGCGAATTGATTCCGATTGATGCACGTCGTGTCGCCACCTTCCATGCCAGCCATAAACTCAAGGCTTTGATTCAGGGCGAGACCGACGAAGACGGCACCATGGACATGGTGGGCAGCTGACGCGGACTTCTGAATCATTCAGGAGGACCTCATGCTTTTCAAATTCAAATCCGCTGCCGCCAGTGACCTGATCATGCTGGAGGCCGATGCCCGCAAATTGCTGAAGATCATGCTGGGCGATGATCCCGTGCAGGGCATCATGCTGGCCGATACCCTTGCTGCGCGCATTCAGACATTGGAAACTGCCGTGGCGCAAGACGAAGCCTTGCGCAAACGCCTTGCGGAGCAAGTTGCATCGAGTGCTGGCGACGCAGATGAGGAAGATGTTCCGCTGGATGCCGTTCGTTTGTCGCAAAGGGCCACGCCCATGCTCAAACTCTTGCAGCGCAGCCTGGCAGAAAACTCAGACGTGGTTTGGGGCGTTTAAGGCGGCTTCAAGCCCGGCCTCAAGGCCATCAGCGTGCAAATGCTTGACCACCCAATTGGTAGCCCGCCTTGATTTGCCGTTTGGCAAACCAGCCCACATTCATTTCCAGAACAAAACGCACCGGTTTGGTGGAGCAGTGCGAATCATCGCTTTGGGGCTTCATGTCGGCCAGGTTCACGATGGTGCCATCGTCGGCAACAAAGGCTGCCGTCAGAGGAATCAGGGTGTTGCGCATCCAGAAGCATTGGGTGGCCGCTTGCTCAAAGACAAACAACATGCCTTCGTGCTGAGGCATGTCCTTGCGGAACATCAGGCCGATCTGACGTTGCTCGGGTGTCTGGGCCAGTTGAACGTCCAGCATGTGCATGCCTGCCGTCAGCTTGGTGCGCGGCAACTGCATTTGCGGGCCGGTCTGTGCCGCAGCCAAGGTGCTCGCCAACGCCAGCAAAGGTCCAGCAGCCCAGCGCATGGACAGGGGGCAAATGCGGGAAATCAAGCGACAAGTCATTGAAAAAATCCATCCAAACAGGTTGCACAACCGTGTGAGGATAACGTCTGCACAGGCGCATCTTCGGTGCAGACGGTCAAAAAGCCCGCGAAGGACTGTTCAGGTCACAGAACCGGGGGATTCATCTGCAGTGGGTGGTGGTGATGCAGAAGCATCTTCCGTCAGTATGTTGGCTGCCATCAAGCCTTTGGCTCCTTCTGCCAATTCGAAGGTGACGCGTGCGCCTTCTTTGAGGCTTTTGTACCCCTCGGCCTGGATGGCCGAAAAGTGGGCAAAAGCATCCGGGCCACCGCCATCGGGCTGGATGAAGCCGAATCCTTTGGCATCGTTGAACCATTTGACCGTACCGCTGGGCATGGCTTGTCTCCGTTTTTGTTTGCACCAGTTTGAGGCGCGCCTGTTATTTTTGTCAATGTGAGGTTTTCCCCGAGTCAACCCGCTGCATTCAAGACTTTTCGGGCCTTGGGCCTCAAGGGCTTGAAAGCGCCGATAGAATGAAATCATGGCCACGAAAAAACCACAGAACCCGACGCTGCCACCGGCAACGCCCCGCACCACAGACGGTGGCGACTCGGTGGTGCTGGAGCGTCGCGCCCAGAAGATCCAGCCGCCCCAGATGTTCCAGGTGGCGATGCTCAACGACGATTACACCCCGATGGAGTTCGTGGTGATGGTGATCCAGGAGTTCTTTGGGAAAGACCGCGAGGCGGCCACCCAGATCATGCTCAAGATCCATTTGGATGGCAAAGGCGTTTGCGGTGTGTATTCCCGCGACGTGGCCGCCACCAAAGTTGATCAAGTGCTCGATGCCGCCAAGCAGGGGGGGCACCCCTTGCAATGCATCAGCGAACCCATTGAATAGTGGGCAGTACGCCCCACATGCACAGAATCTCTCAGCAAGGCAAAAAGGAAATCACATGATTGCCCAGGAATTGGAAGTCAGCTTGCACATGGCCTTTGTCGAGGCCCGTCAGCAGCGCCACGAGTTCATCACGGTCGAGCACTTGTTGCTCGCCTTGCTGGACAACCCCAGCGCCGCCGAGGTGTTGCGTGCTTGCGCCGCCAACATCGATGATTTGCGCACCGCCTTGACCAACTTCATCAAGGACAACACCCCGCAAGTGGCAGGCACCGAAGAGGTGGACACCCAGCCCACCTTGGGTTTTCAGCGCGTCATCCAGCGCGCCATCATGCATGTGCAGTCCACCGGCAATGGCAAAAAGGAAGTCACCGGCGCCAATGTGCTGGTGGCCATTTTTGGCGAGAAGGACTCCCATGCCGTGTATTACCTGCACCAGCAGGGCATCACACGCCTGGACGTGGTCAACTTCATCGCCCATGGCATCCGCAAAAGCGATCCGCCTGAAGCGGCCAAATCTGCAGAAGCACCGTCCAATTCGGAGTCTGAGGAGTCCTCGGGTGGCGAGCGCAACGAAAAAGCCTCGCCCCTGGAGCAGTACACCAACAACCTGAACCAGGCCGCCAAGGAAGGCAAGATCGATCCGCTGATCGGCCGCGAGTACGAAGTCGAGCGCACCATCCAGATCCTGTGCCGCCGCCGCAAGAACAACCCCCTTTTGGTGGGCGAGGCCGGTGTGGGCAAGACCGCGATTGCCGAGGGCTTGGCCTGGCGCATCACGCAAGGCAGCGTGCCCGAAATTTTGGCTGAGGCCACCGTGTATTCGCTGGACATGGGCGCACTGCTGGCGGGCACCAAATACCGGGGCGACTTTGAGCAGCGCTTGAAAGGCGTGCTCAAAGCACTCAAGGACAAACCCAACGGTATCCTCTTCATCGACGAAATCCACACCCTGATCGGTGCGGGTGCGGCCTCTGGCGGCACGCTGGATGCGTCCAACCTGCTCAAGCCTGCGCTGTCCAGCGGTCAGCTCAAATGCATCGGTGCGACCACTTTCACCGAATACCGGGGCATCTTCGAGAAAGACGCGGCCTTGAGCCGCCGCTTCCAGAAAGTGGACGTGGTCGAGCCTTCGGTGTCCGAGACCGTGGACATCCTCAAAGGTCTCAAGAGCCGCTTTGAAGACCACCACAGCGTCAAATACACGATCGCCGCTTTGCAGGCTGCGGCTGAGTTGTCGGCCAAATTCATCAACGACCGCCAACTGCCCGACAAGGCGATTGATGTGATCGATGAAGCCGGTGCCGCCCAGCGCATTCAAATCGCGTCCAAGCGCAAGAAAACCATTGGCAAGGCCGAGATCGAAGACATCGTGGCCAAGATCGCGCGCATCCCGCCGGCCAATGTGTCCAATGACGACCGCAGCAAGCTGCAAAGCATCGAGCGTGACCTCAAGTCGGTGGTGTTCGGCCAGGACAAGGCCCTTGAAGTGCTGTCGTCTGCCGTCAAGATGGCCCGCTCGGGCTTGGGCAAGACCGACAAGCCGATTGGCTCTTTCCTGTTCTCGGGCCCCACCGGTGTGGGCAAGACCGAGGCGGCCAAGCAACTGGCCTACATCCTGGGCATCGAGCTGATCCGCTTTGACATGTCCGAATACATGGAGCGCCATGCGGTCAGCCGCCTGATCGGTGCGCCCCCAGGCTACGTGGGCTTTGACCAGGGCGGTTTGTTGACCGAAGCTGTGACCAAGAAGCCGCACTGCGTGCTCTTGCTCGACGAGATCGAAAAGGCGCATCCGGACATCTTCAACGTGCTGCTGCAGGTCATGGACCACGGCACCTTGACCGACAACAACGGGCGCAAGGCCGACTTCCGCAACGTGATCATCATCATGACCACCAACGCGGGCGCCGAGACCATGAACAAAGCCACCATCGGCTTCACCAACCCCCGTGTGGCGGGCGACGAAATGGGTGACATCAAGCGCCTGTTCACCCCTGAGTTCCGCAACCGTCTGGACGCCATTGTCAGCTTCCGTCCGCTGGATGAGCAAATCATTTTGCGCGTGGTGGACAAGTTCCTGCTGCAACTGGAGCAGCAGCTGGGCGAGAAGAAGGTGGAGGTCACCTTCACCGACAGCCTGCGCAAGTTCCTGGGCAAGAAGGGCTTTGACCCGCTCATGGGCGCACGCCCCATGCAGCGCCTGATCCAGGACACCATCCGCAAGGCATTGGCTGACGAATTGCTGTTTGGTCGCTTGACCGAAGGTGGCCGACTCACGGTGGACATCAACGACAAGGACGAAGTGCAGTTGGACATCACGCCCTTGCCCAAGAAGGAAGGCCGTGCCAGCAAGGCAGAACCGGCCGAGCCTGAACAAGAAGCCGCAGCCTGAACGACGGCTATTTTCTTTGAAACGCCGGGCTCGCCCGGCGTTTTTCATGGCGGGACGCCGCCATGCGTCGCCAGTGTGCGCGGTGGGCGATGGCCCTCAACCCATAATCGGTTTCATCCTGGTTTTGTGGAAGTGACATGCACCATCAAACATGCGACTTTGCTGAAGAAATTCAGGTTTTGGCCGCAGCCTTGCAGCCGATGCGCGATGCACAGTGGACTGAGCCCACCCAGTTCAAGCAATGGACGCCGGAGCACATTCTGCGGCATTTGCACTGCTGGAACGAGGCCGCAGACTGGGCCGTGCATTCGCCCAAGACCTTTCAGGAACGATTGGCCAGCAGCCGCGAGCACACACGGCAGGGGGGCAATATGCGCGAGTTTGAGCGCCAGATGGTCGATGTCAGCGGGCACGCCTTGCTGGAGCGCTGGCAAGCCTTCGCGTTGGACATGGCTGAGCGCTGGCAAGTGCTTGACGCGAGGCAAAGGGTGGACTGGGCCGGCCCCCCCATGTCGGTCCGCTCCTCCCTGACCGCGCGTCAGATGGAGACTTGGGCCCATGGTCAGGCCATTTTTGACATGTTGGGGCAGGACCGGCCTGAGACGGCACGGCTTCGCAACATCGTGGTGTTGGGGGTGAACACTTTTGCATGGAGCCACAAGGTCAGAGGTTGGGACGTGCCAGACCCGATGCCGCGCATGGAATTGACGGGCCCTTCAGGAGAGCCATGGTCTTTTGGGGAGACGGGCGAATCCGGCTTGGTGCACGGCAGCGCCAAGGACTTTGCGCAGGTGGTCACACAAACGCGCCATTTGCTGGACACCGAGCTTCGGGTTGAAGGCGAGGTGGCCCGGCGGTGGCTGCTGAACGCCCAATGCTTTGCTGGCGCAGCAGAGCCACCACCGTCGCCCGGTGTGCGGCACAAGGCACTTCCCTCTGCGCTTGTGGACTGATTTTTTCCGCCAATTCGAATGACGGGAAATGTCATTGCGACGACATCGCCCTGGCAGGAACATGGGTGACAAATTCCTACAGGAGACAGACATGAGCCCCATGGTGCAACGTTTATTGACCGCCTGCTTGGCCTTGAGCGCCTTGCTGGGCAGTGCAAATGGTCAAGCGCAACAAACCGCCAGCTTCCCGAACAAGACCATCCGCATCGTGGTGCCCTACACCCCGGGTGGCACCACCGACATCATGGCGCGCAACATTGGGCTCAAGCTGACCGAATACTGGGGACAACCGGTCATCGTGGACAACCGGCCCGGCGCAGGAGGCTGGCTGGGATTGTCGTCCGTGGCCAAGGTGCCTGCCGACGGCTACACGCTGGTGTTGACCATCTCGAACGCCATCTACGCCAAATCACTCTACAGCAAGCTGCCCTTTGACATCGACACCGAGTTCGATCCGGTGTCCATGCTCACGCGTTCGACCATCGGACTGGCGGTGCCGGCCAACTTTCCGGCCAACACACTCGATGAATTCATTGCCCATGCACGCAAAACCCCCGGCAAGCTCAGTTACGGTTCGTTCGGGCAGGGGACCACGGCGCACATTTTTGGTGAGTCTCTGAACCTGGCGGCAAAGATTGACTTGGTGCATGCGGCCTACAAGGGTGCCGCGCCACTGACGCAGGACCTGCTGGGCGGACAGATCAGTGCGGCTTGGCTTGATGCGGCCTCGCTTGCCCCTTTGCTGCAGGCGGGCAAGATCAAGGTGCTGGCCATGACGGGCACCCAACGCACAACTTCGTTGCCGGCGGTGCCGACCTTTGCCGAACTTGGCCTCAAGGGTTTTGAGCCGGTGGGCTTCTTCTTGGTTCTGGCCCCGGCAGGCACGCCCAAGGACATTCTGGCCAAGGTGTCTGGCGGCATTGCCCGTGCCGTGAAAAGCAATGACCTGAGCACCAAATGGCGTGAACTGGGTCTGGAGGCCGTGGGCAGCACCCCTGAGGAGCTGGGCTCGGAAATGAAAACACTGGCCGAAACCATGGACCGTGCCATCAAGGCAGCCAAAATCAAGTTGGACAACTGAAGCGCGAAGCAGGTCATGACCGACGTGCTGCGCGAAGACCACGAGGCGTTCAGGGTTCAGGTTCGGCGCTTTGTCGAGCGCGAGATCGTGCCCCACCACATGGCATGGGAAGACGCAGGCCGCGTCCCGCTGAGCCTATGGCAAGCCGCAGGCCAGGCGGGCTTGCTCAACACCACGCTGCCTGATCCTTATGGTGGTGGCGGCGATTTTGGCCATGCGGCGGTCCTGATCGAAGAGCTGGCCCGGGTCAACGCCACGGGCGTGGGCTTCAGTTTGCACTCGGAAGTGGTGGCGCCTTACCTGTATGTGTATGGCAACGAATGGCAACGCCAGCGCTGGTTACCCGCCATGGCGCAAGGGCAAACCGTCGGTGCGATTGCCATGACCGAACCCGACGTGGGCAGCGACCTCAAGGCCATCCGCACCAAGGCGCGTCGTGAGGGTGAGCACTATGTGCTCAAGGGCCAGAAAACCTACATCTCCAATGGGCTCAATGCCGGGCTGGTGATCGTGGTGGCCAAAACGGATCCCGATAAAGGTGCTAAAGGGATTTCCTTGTTGGTGGTGGAGGAGGGCATGCCCGGCTTTGAGCGAGGACGCGCCCTGCGCAAAATCGGTCTGCGCGGGCAAGACACGGCCGAATTGTTTTTCGATGAGGTGCGTGTTCCGGTCAGCCACCTGCTGGGCGAAGAGAACCAGGGTTTTCGGTACCTGATCCACCAACTGGCCCAGGAGCGGCTCATCATCGCCATCCGCGCCGCAGCATCCATCGAGGCCTTTCTGGAACGCACAATTGCCTGGACGCGCGAGCGCAAGGTGTTTGGCCAGACGGTCTTTGATTATCAAAACACACGTTTTCGCCTGGCCGATGCCAAAGCCCAGTCGGTCATGCTCAGGACTTTTGTGGACGATTGCCTCGCACGTCACCTGCGCGGTGAACTCGATGCCGAGCGGGCCGCCATGGCCAAACTCAATGCCTCTGAAATGCAAAACCAGTTGCTCGATGAACTGCTCCAAATGCATGGTGGCACCGGCTTCATGGCCGATGGCGGCATTGGCAGCGCCTGGGTCGATGCCCGTGTGGCCCGAATTTATGGCGGCAGCAATGAAATCATGAAAGAGATCGTGGCGCGTGGCCTGTAGCCCCGCCCAAACGCTCAACCAAGGAAACCCCATGCAAGCACCTCTGTCCGGCGTCCGCATCCTTGACTTGTCTGCCGTGGTGTCTGGCCCCATGGCCACGGGCATCCTGGCCGATCAAGGCGCTGACGTCATCAAAGTCGAAACGCAAGGCGGTGACCTGACGCGCCGTGTCGGCCCGATCAAGGGGGACATGACTTCGCTGTTCGCCACCATCAACCGGGGCAAGCGCTCCATCGTGCTGGACCTCAAACAAGAAGCGGCTCGGACCATCTTGCGGGAGTTGGCCGAAAAAGCCGATGTGCTGGTGGAAAACTTTCGACCCGGCGCCATGCAGCGTTTGGGCTTTGGCTACGAGCAGGTCAAGGCCTGGAACCCGCGCATCGTTTACCTGTCCATCAGTGGCTTTGGCCAAACCGGTCCTTATTCGGGCTACCGTGTGTACGACCCGGTCATCCAGGCGGTGTCGGGCTTTGCCGATGCGCACCCAGACCCTGATACACAAGAGCCCCGTCTGTTGCAGACCCTGATGTGCGACAAGATCACCGCGCTCACAGCGGCTCAGGCCATCACAGCGGCGCTGCATGGTCGTCAGGCGAGCGGCGAGGGCTGCCGCATCGAGCTGTCCATGCTGGATGCTGGCTTGTCTTTCTTGTGGCCCGAAGCGCTCTACAACCACAGCCTGCTGGACAACCCGCCCGCACCCGTGCCGGAGTTTGGCGCTCGGCAAAAGCTTTGGCGCTGCAAGGACGGCTGGTTTGCCATGATCGCGCCGCAAGATGAAGAGTTTGCCGGCATCTGCCGTGTGTTTGGCAAGCCCGAGCTGATACAGGATCCGCGCTTTGCCAACATGCTGCTGCGAAGGGACAACATCGACGCTTGGCGTGCGGTCCTCGAACCCATCGCAGCCGAGCAACAGGTGCGGCCATTTGTCGATCGTCTGGCCGCAGAAGGCGTGCCGGTCGGGCATGTGAACTTCAAGGCCGATTTGGCCGATGACCCCCAGGTGAAGCACAACGAAAGCCTGATGGAGTCGGATTACCCGGGACTGGGCCGTGTGCGCGCCCCGCGTGCGGCGGCGCGCTTTGACCAGCAAGCCGCTGACCCTGATCGCCTGGCACCGCATTTGGGTGAACACACCCGCGCGATCCTGGCCGAGCTGGGCCATACGGTTGACGGGGTCGAGGCCTTGTTCGCGGCTGGGGCGGTGCGCTGAAAGGCCGATGGCCCGTTCTGTTCAGCGTCTGCGTTTACCGCCAGCGGACCCCATCAATCCCCCCAGCACGCCGCGCACGATCTCGCGGCCGATGGCCGAGCCGACGTTGCGCACAGCACTTTTCACCAGCAGTTGCGCCACGCCATCGTGTTGACCGCCGCGTGGGCCGGTGGAGCCAAAGATGAAGTCGGACACTGTATTCATGAGGCCTGATCCGCTTTCGGCTGGGGCTTCGGCTGCGCCCGTCGCGGCTGGGGCGCCATTCGCTGCAGGCGCACCTTTGAGTTTTTCGTAGGCCGATTCACGGTCTTGTGTGGCTTCATACACACCCGCCACCAGCGAATTTTTCAGCAAAGCCTGGCGCTGCTCGGGCGTGATGGGGCCGAGCTGGCTGGCCGGAGGCATGACGAACACACGCTCGGTCTCGGTGGGTCGGCCCTTGGCGTCCAGCAGGCTCACCAAGGCTTCGCCCACACCCAGTTCGGTGATGGCCGCTTCGATGTCCAGCCCCGCTTTGGGGCGCATGGTCTGGGCCGTGGCGGCTACGGCTTTTTGGTCGCGGGGGGTGAAGGCGCGCAGGGCGTGCTGCACCCGGTTGCCCAGCTGGCCCAGGATGCTGTCCGGGATGTCCAGCGGGTTTTGCGTCACGAAATACACCCCGACCCCTTTGGAGCGCACCAGACGCACCACCAGCTCGATGCGTTCGATCAAGGCAGCGGGTGCGTCTTTGAACAAGAGGTGCGCTTCGTCAAAGAAAAAGACCAGCTTGGGTTTCTCGGGGTCGCCAATTTCGGGCAAAACCTCAAACAGCTCAGAGAGCAGCCACAGCAAAAACGTTGCATACAAACGGGGCGAGTTCATCAGTTTGTCGGCGGCCAGGATGTTGACCACGCCCATGCCGTCGGCGGTTTGCATGAAGTCTTCGATGTTGAGCATGGGCTCGCCAAAGAACTGGTCACCGCCCTGGGTCTCGATTTGCAACAGGCCGCGCTGGATGGCGCCAATGCTGGCCGCGCTGATGTTGCCGTATTCGGTGGTGAAGTTCTTGGCGTTGTCGCCCACATGCTGCAGCATGGCCCGCAGGTCTTTCATGTCCAG
>NZ_JAOASQ010000075.1 GCF_030158565.1 Limnohabitans sp.
GCAGCGGGCAACCGCTGTGCACAGAATCCGGCTTATCGGCGAGCTTCACACTTTTTCAACCCATGAAAAAACCCGCCGAAGCGGGTTTTTTGGTCAGCGGCTCAAAAGCCCATCAGCCGCGTGAAGGCATCAAGGTGCCCGCCAGCGCAAACACCGAGTTGGGGGCGGTGATCTTCAAGGTGCTTTTGGGCTTGGCAAACACACCGCGCTTGACGGCGGGCGCAGGCGCTGGCTCGACGGTGACGCCTTGGGTGCGCTGCTCGGCCACCAGTTGGCGCAGGCTGATCGACTGCAGGTGCGTCAGCATTTTTTCGTTCAGGCTGGCCCACAGCTCGCTGTTCATCCAGCTGCCGTCGGCTGCGGTTTCGTCATCGGAAGGGGCGTCCACGGCACCCACGATGTCGGCCATGGTGATCTTTTCGGCGCTGCGCGACAGCGAATAACCGCCGCCCGGGCCACGCGTGCTCTCGACCAGGCCTTGCTGGCGCAGCTTGCTGAACAGCTGTTCTAAATAGGACAGCGAAATTTGGTGGCGCACGCTGATGGCGGCCAGCGACACGGGGCCGCGGTCTTCGCGCAGGGCGACGTCGATCATGGCGGTGACGGCAAATCGGCTCTTGGTGCTCAAACGCATGGTGTGCTCCTTTCTGCGTTGGACAAACCCTCATGGGCATTGCCCCGGTCACTAACTGCATGGTTTGCAGTTGTGACTGAACGGTCATTTTCTCAGACTCATGACACAGTTGGGGATTACCCGTTCCATTTCAAGGGTAAATCCTGTGTATTTTTGTCGGAAATCAACTAGAAGCGTTCGTTGCCTGCCAGTTGCCGCCATTGGCCGGGCTCCAGCGGGGCCAGGCTCAAACGGCCCACCCGCTGGCGGCGCAGGTCCTGCAGGGGGCATTGTTCGTCCAGCCAGCGGCCCAGCTCCAGCCCGTCGATGTCTTTGCCCGCGATGCGCAGCACCGTGAGTTGCTCGGTCTGGCGGTTGATGCTGGCGCGGATGCCCGGGCCGTTCAGGCCTTTGACCAGGCCCTCTGGCACTTCACCGCCCACGGTGGCCATCCATTCTTGTTCCATGGGGCTGCGGCGGTCTTCCAGGTGGCGCAGCACGCCCACATCGTCCGTGAAGATGCACAACCCGCTGGCGGGTTTGGCCAAGGGCAGGGGCATCTGCATTTTGGCCAGGCGCTCGGGGCCCCACAGGCCGGGCTGGGGGGCTTTCAGGCCCACGGTGTCTTGCAGCCAGGCCAGGTTGGCCACCCGGTGCGCCGGTTTGAACAGCACCAAGGTCAGCGGGGCCAGTGCGGCCATGGACACCAGGCGGTTCACCTGCACGGTTTGCTCCTCGCGCACACGCCGGGCCGGGTCGGTCACGACTTTGCCCGCCACCTGCACGCCACCGGCCACGATCAGGGCTTCGGCTTCGCGGCGCGAGCAGTTTTGCTCGGCGGCCACGCGTTTGGCCAGGCGGATGCCTTCTTCAGAGGAAATCATCAATGCTTTCAAAAATTCTCAAAGCGAATCAAGACAGGGCTTGTTCGCGGATGTGGTCCACGTGCGCCTGCAAAGAGCGGGCGGCCACTGGCCACAGGCGGGGCGGCACGTCGTCGTAGGCTTTTTCGACCCATTCTTGCAGGCTGCCCTGGGGCAGGGCCTGCATGGCGGCGGCGATTTTGGCCTCGCGCTTCAAGCGGTGCGCCTTCAGCTGCGTGATGGCCTGGTGCGCAAAGCCCAGCACATGGCCGTGCGCAGGCAAGATGAATTCAATCTTTCCGGCTTCGCAGGCAGCGGCCAGTTTGTCCAGCGAATCCAGGTAGTCGCCCATGTGGCCGTCGGGCGGGTCGATCACGGTGGTGCTGCCGTTGAGCACATGGTCGCCCGAAAACAGCAGGCCGTCTTCTTCGAGCACCAGACACAGGTGGTTGGCCGCGTGGCCGGGGGTGTGCACCACGCGCAGGGTGTGGGTGATCTCGCCTTGGACGCCAATGCCTTGCAGCACCAGTTTTTCGCCATCTTCCAGTTCGCGCTCGGGGGTGAAGCGGCTGTTGGCGCGGGCGGTGGGCTTGGAGGCCAGGCCCAGAATCGGCGGCTTGTTCGTGCACAGGGCCTGCAAGGGGGCCGCGCCGGGTGAATGGTCCGGGTGCGAGTGGGTGCACACAATGGCCTTGATCTGCCCGCCTGCGGCGCGCCACAGGCGCTGCAGGTGCTCGTCGTCGGCGGGGCCCGGGTCGATGGCGATGTAGCCGGTGTCCGGGTCGCCCACCAAATAACTGTTGGTGCCGGGGCCGGTCATCACCCCGGGGTTGGGGGCCGTGAGGCGCTGCACGTTCTTCAGCAATGGCACGGGCTGGTCGGTCTGCCAGTCCAGGTGGTGGTGGATTTGCCCGTCGGGCGTGACCAGGGCCAGCTCGCCAAACGGGGCTTCGTGCTCCATGTAACGCGCTTCGTTGCCCGCCAGCCAGCCGGCACGGGGGCAGCTGGTCCACAGCGGTTCGTCGTTGACGGCGCAGGTTTGCAGCACCTCGTCCACGTTGGCAAAGGCTTTGAGGCGCTCCAGCGTGCGGATGGTCGGGTACACCATGAAGAAATCACCCGCTTCGTGCCGGGCCAGCGCGTCGGCCGGGCGCACCCAGACCGGCTCGAACTGCTCGGCCTCGTCGGCCACCGGGGTTTGGCCTTCGGGCATGCGGGCCACCAAAAAGGGCACGTCAAAGCGGCGTGGCAGGTCGCGGTCGGTGATCCAGTGGGCCAGCACGAACACCTGATCGGCCGCAAGGGTGAGACCTTGGGCTTGGCATTGGGCAGCAAACGGACCTTGCCGATCGATGGCTGCGATGTCGTCGTGGTTGGCCCAGCGCCCGTCGGCATGGCGGGCGAGCAAGACGCCCAGCTCTTCAAAGCTTTCACGGATGGCCGCAATCGCTTGCGTCAGGTGCAAGTCGCTTTGTGTGGGGCGGCGTTGCGCCAGGTTGTGCGCCTGGGCATCGGCGGCGTCGATGCCGCCTCCCGGAAACACATAGGCACCGGGCGCAAAGCTGGCGGTCATCGAGCGGCGCGTCATCAGCACTTCAATGCCTTGCGGTCCGTCGCGCAGCAGCAGCACGGTGGCGGCGGGGCGCAAGGGCGCGGGTTCACGTTGGGGGTAGAGGAGTTGGGAGGTGCGTGCCATGCGCCATTATCGGGGGACTTGATGTCCTGTCTGGCCCGGGCGCAAGGTGATAATCGCGGCCATGCACATTCGCTTTACCAAGATGCAAGGGGCCGGCAACGACTTTGTCGTGCTCGACGAGACGCATGGCCGCCTGGGCCTGAGCGCGGCCCAGTACCGTTTTTTGGCCGACCGCCACTTTGGCGTGGGGGCCGACCAGATCCTCACCGTGCGGCCTTCGCCCGCGCCAGGCCTGGACTTTGAATACGTGATCCACAACGCCGATGGCGGCGAGGTGGAACACTGTGGCAACGGTGCCCGCTGCTTTGTGCGCTATGTGCGCGACAAGGGCCTGACCGACAAAACCAGCGTGCGCGTGAAAGTGCAGCAAGGCGAGATCGAGCTCACCATGAACCCCGATGGCCGCGTGACGGTGAACATGGGTGCCCCGGTGTTTGATTGGGAGCGCGTGCCTTTCAACCCGATCGGCCTCATCAGCGACCAGGTCAACGGCTGGCCGGTGTTTGATCTGGCACTGGGCCAGCAGGGCATTGCACGGGTTGGCGTGGTGTCTATGGGCAACCCGCATGCCGTGCAGCGCGTGGACGATGTGGACACCTTCCCGGTGCTGGCCCAAGGACCGCTGATTGAACACCACCCCGCCTTTCCCAAGCGGGTGAATGCGGGCTTCATGCAGATCGTCTCGCGCAGCCAGATCAAACTGCGCGTGTTCGAGCGCGGCTCGGGCGAGACCCTGGCCTGCGGCACCGGCGCTTGTGCGGCCGTGGTGGCGGGCATTCGCCAGGGCTGGCTGGACAGCCGCGTGGACGTGCAGACCCACGGCGGCGTGCTGACCATCGAATGGGCCGGCCAGGCCGACAGCCCGGTCATGATGACCGGCCCCGCCACCCCGGTGTTCGACGGCGAAATCGATGTGCCCGACACCCTTTCCTGAATTTCTGGAGACAAGAACATGACCACGCCTGAACCCATGAGCCCGATCACCGAAGACGACATCGCCGACTACCTGGTGAACACGCCGGACTTTTTTGAGCGCCATGCCTCGCTGCTGGCCACGGTGCAATTGACGCACCCGCAAAGCCACCGCGCCGTGGGCCTGCAAGAGCGCCAAGCGCAGATGCTGCGCGACAAGATCAAGGGGCTGGAGCACCGCATCATGGACATGATCCGGCACGGCAACGAGAACATGATCCTGACCGACAAGCTGCACCGTTGGTCCTGCGACTTGCTGGTGGCGCAGCCCGAGCATCGGGCGGAGTCGGCGCTGGAGAACATCCGCGAGCTGTTTCAGGTGCCGCAATTGGCTTTGCGTTTGTGGTCGCTGGACGCAGCGCACAGCCAGGCCCCCTATGCGCAGGGCGTGACCGAGGCGGTGCAAGAATTGGCCGCATCACTGGACACGCCTTATGTGGGGCCCAACACCGGTTACGAAGCGGTGCAGTGGTTGGCTGAACCTGCCCAGGCCGCCTCGCTGGCCTTGCTGGCTTTGCGTGCAGCACCGGGCCAGGCGCCGTTTGGTTTGCTGGTGCTGGCCTCGCCTGATGCCCAGCGTTTCAACAGCCAGATGGGCACCGATTTGCTCGAGCGCTTGGCCGAGCTGGCGGGGGCCGCTTTGTCGGTGTTGCGCGCCTGATGCGGATGCCAGGGTATGACTGAGTTGCCGCAAGATCAGTCATCGGTGGCGCGTGAAATGGACCCGTTGGTCATCCGCTACCTGGACCACGTGCGTTTTGAAAAACGTTTGGCCGAGCGCACCTGCACCCTGTACCGGCTCGACCTGATTCGCTTGGCCGAGATGGCCAGCGCCGTCAACATGCCCTTGCTGCAGGTGCAGACCGGGCACATCCGCCGCTGGGTGGCCCAAATGCACAGCGCGGGCCGCACGGGGCGGGGCATTGCCCTCATCTTGTCGGGTTGGCGCGGTTTTTACACCTGGCTCGGGCGTGAAGGGCTGATTGGCCACAACCCCGTGGTGGACGTGCGGGCCCCCCGTGTGGCCAAGCCTTTGCCCAAAGCCTTGGGGGTGGACGAGGCGGTGCAATTGGCCGAGCACGAAGAAAACGATGACGATCCCTGGTTGGAGGCGCGCGATGCGGCCATGGTCGAGTTGCTTTACGGTTGTGGCTTGCGTGTGGCCGAGTTGACCGGTCTGGATGTGCTGCCAAGCACCGAAGCGGCCCGCGCCGGACGCGGCTGGATCGATGTGCAAAACGCTGAGGTGCAAGTGCAGGGCAAAGGCGGCAAGCGCCGCAGCGTGCCGCTGGGCAGCGCTGCCATCGAGGCGCTGACGCATTGGTTGGCGGTGCGCACGCAGGTGCCGGGCATGTTGACACAGGCCACGCCGGGCGCATCGCCCACATCGCTGGCGCTGTTTCCGGGGCACCGTGGCACGCGCCTGACGGCGCGATCGGTGGAGTTGCGCCTCAAGCGCCGCAGCCAGCTCGCAGGTTTGGCCACGCCGGTGCACCCGCACATGCTGCGCCACTCCTTTGCCAGCCATGTGCTGCAGTCCAGCGGCGACTTGCGGGCAGTGCAAGAGTTGTTGGGGCACGCCAACATCACCACCACGCAGGTCTACACGCGGCTGGACTTTCAGCATCTGGCCAAGGCCTACGACGCGGCGCATCCTCGAGCCAAGCGCAAATAAAGTTTGAACGCGTCATTGCGAGGAGCGCAGCGACGCGGCCATCCAGTGGCGTTGCCCGGCCCGGCACTGGATGGCCGCGCTTCGCTCGCCATGGCGGCGAAAGCCCTGCCGAGCTGGAGCGGGACAGTGCCCGACAATAGCCCCCATGAAAACCATTCGACTCAAAGACGGCAAAGAACGTTCCTTGCTGCGCCGCCACCCCTGGGTGTTTGACTCTGCCATTGCCAAAGGCGGGGGTGACCCCGGTGAGACGGTGCGTGTGGAATCGCACGCCGGGCAGTTTCTGGGCTGGGCATCGTTCAGCCCCAGCTCGCGCATCCGGGCGCGTGTTTGGAGTTTTGATGATGCCCAACGCATTGACGCGGCTTTCATCGAATCGCGCATCGCCCAAGCCGTGGCCGCGCGTCAGTGGTTTGACATCCAAAGCGATGGTGTGCGCCTGGTGCATGGGGAGTCCGACGGTTTGCCGGGCCTGATCGTGGACCGCTACGCCGACACGCTGGTCGCGCAATTCACCAGCTGCGGCACCGAGCGTTTCAAATCAGCGATTGCCGATGCCTTGCTCAAAGTCACGGGTCTTTCGCGCCTGTATGAGCGATCCGATGCCAACGTGCGCAGCCTCGAAGGCTTGCCCGAAGTCACCGGCTGGCTGCGCGGCGACGGCCCCACCGAGATCACCATCCGCGAACACGACTGGCAGCTGACGCTGGATGTGGCCACTGGCCACAAGACCGGCTTTTACCTGGACCAGCGCGACAGCCGCCACCGCTTTGCGCAGCACACGCGCCACCGCCGATTTGGCAAGGTGCTCAATTGCTATTGCTACACCGGCGGCTTCACCGTGGCGGCGCTGGCCGGTGGGGCAGGGCATGTGACCTCGATTGATTCTTCTGGTCCGGCACTCGAGCGTGCCCGTGCCCATGTGCGGCTGAACGGCTTTGACGAGTCCCGCACCACCTTCATGGATGCCGATGTGAACGCCAGCCTGCGTGCTTTCATCGAAGGGGGCGAAACCTTTGACGCCATCGTGCTCGATCCGCCCAAATTCGCGCCCACAGTCGCTCACGCCGAGCGTGCTGCCCGCGCCTACAAAGACATCAACCGCTTGGCCTTCAAGTTGCTGGCCCCGGGTGGCGAGCTGTTCACCTATTCCTGCTCAGGCGGCATCAGCGCCGACCTGTTCCACAAAATCGTGGCCTCGGCCGGCACCGATGCGGGCGTGGACGGTTACATCAGCGAACGCCTGCAAGGTGCCCCCGATCACCCGATGACCATCAACTTCCCGGAAGGGGAGTACTTGAAGGGCTTGGTGGTGGTGCGCAAGTAAAGCTTGGTCTGGAGGGCGTGTATGCACGCCCCTGTTGTGAACGATCTTGTGGCCGCCTGTCAGCCGTATTGAGAGCTTGCCTGTCACCCCGGGCGAAGACCCGGGGTCCATCGTGCACAAACCAACAGCCTGGATGCCGGATCAAGTCCGGCATGACATGAAGCCTGGATGCCGGATCAAGACCAGCATGACAGCCAGAGCGATATTCATCGCTACACTCCCCCTCTCTTGTTATCGACCTTTTCTCGGAGCATTTCATGGCACTTATTCCTGCAACCATCTTGACCGGCTTTTTGGGCTCAGGAAAAACCACCTTGCTCAAGCGCGTGCTGACCGAAGCGCATGGCCAAAAGATTGCCGTGATCGAGAACGAGTTCGGTGAGGAAAACATCGACAACGACATCCTGGTGTCTGACACCAACGAGCAGATCATCCAGATGAGCAATGGCTGCATCTGCTGCACCATCCGCGAAGACCTGCGGGCCACGCTGCAGTTGCTGGCCGCCAAGCGCCGCAAGGGCCTGCTGACGTTTGACCGCATCGTGATCGAGACCACCGGCCTGGCCGATCCTGGCCCGGTGGCGCAGACCTTTTTCATGGACGACGAGATCGCCGAGACTTTTTTGCTGGACTCCATCTTGACGCTGGTAGACGCCAAGCACGCGGCGCAGCAACTGAATGACCGCCAGGAAGCGCGTCGCCAGGTGGGCTTTGCCGATCAGATTTTCATCAGCAAGGCCGATCTGGTGTCGGCGGGTGACCTCGATGCTTTGCAGCACCGCCTCAAGCACATGAACCCGCGTGCGCCGCAAAAGGTGGTGCATTTCGGTGAGGTGGCTTTGAGCGAAGTCTTTGACCTCAAGGGCTTCAACCTGAACGCCAAGCTGGACATCGACCCTGATTTCCTGAGCGAAGAAGGTCACGACCATGTCCATGGCGAGCATTGCGATCACCCCTCGCACCAGCATGACCACGAACACGGAGAGCATTGCGACCACCCTTCACATGACCATGAAAACAGCCACGGCCATGGTCACCACCATCACCACGACGATGACGTAAAGAGTTTTGTGTTCCGCTCTGAGCGGGCCTTTGATCCGGCCAAGCTGGAAGATTTCCTGGGTGCCATCGTCAACATCTACGGCCCCCGCATGCTGCGCTACAAAGGTGTGCTGAACATGCGCGGCACCGAGCGCAAAGTCATTTTCCAAGGCGTGCACCAGCTCATGGGCAGCGATCTGGGGCCGATGTGGGCTGAGGGCGAGCCCAAATTGAGCAAGATGGTGTTCATTGGCATCGATTTACCCAAGGATATTTTGTTGCAGGGCCTGGATCAGTGCCTGATTTGAGCTTGTTCGGCGCAGTACCCGTTCTGCCCTTTGCGAGCGAACTTGTCTTTAATCCGCACGTTGGCGTTTTTTGCGCTTTCTTGTCGCTACAATCGCCGCCCTGACGGCACCCTCTTTTGGAGGGGCGTGCGAACCCCACAAGGTCTATAACAAGGGTTTGAGATGTACATGTACGGGTTGGGTAATGGATTTGCCTTGTGCAGGCCTTGCTTGACTTGCCCTTCAACACGGCCAGGAGACAAGGCGTGAAGACCTCGAAGAAACCAGCAGCCAAAGTGGCTCAAAAGAAGACCCCGGCCAAGGCCCAAAAACCTGTCGCAGCAGTTAAAAAAGCAGCGCCAGTCAAAGCCAAGTCGGCGCCTGTGAAGGCCGTGGCCAAGGTCAAAGCAGCTGTCAAGCCCAAGGCCCCGGCGAAAGCTCCGGTCAAGGCCAAAGTGGCCGTGACCGCCAAAGTCTCCAAGTCAGCTGCCAAGGCGCCAACAAAAGCGGCGCCCAAAGTGGCAGCAAAAGCCCCTGTTAAAGCGGTGCCCGCAAAAAAACCTGCCAAGACTTTGACTGGCAAAAAAGCGGCTGTAGCCCCCAAAGCGGCTGCAGTCAAAACGAAACCGGTGGTGCCTGCCGCTTCTCTCAAAGCGGTTGTCGCCGCCAAATCCAGTCCCGCCACCAAGGCGAAGGCTGCCCCTGCACCGTCCGCTAAAAAGGCCGATGCAGTTTCTCAAGCGAAACCTATGCCCGTTACCAAAGCGGAGCCTGTCAAGGCTCCTGTTGTGCCCGCTCCTGTGGCCACTTCCCCCGATCAGCCTGTGCGTGCCACACGCCCTTCTGCCCGTTTGGCCCAAATCACCGTGCCTTCATTGCCGCAAGCCGTGGCCTCGACAGCGGCCAAAGCCAGTTTCTTGCCCAGCGCACCTGCGCCCGTAGCGCCGTCATTTACCCCGATCAAAAAAGACGCTAAGTTGGCCAACAACTGGAAGACCAAGAAGCTGGAGGAGCTCAGCGATGCTGAAATCATCGCCATGTCCGATGCCGAGTACATGAACGATGTGCAGATGGCTTACTTCCGGCGCAAGTTGGTCACGCTCAAGCAGGATATTTTGAACAGCGCGGGCGAGACCACTGAGCATCTGCGTGAAGACACGGTGGTGGTGCCCGATCCCGCAGACCGTGCGACGATCGAGGAGGAACACGCCTTGGAATTGCGTACTCGAGACCGTGAGCGCAAATTGCTCAAGAAAATTGAGCAATCCATCATCCGGATCGATGCGGGTGATTACGGTTTTTGCGATGAGACCGGCGAAGCCATTGGTGTGGGCCGTTTGCTGGCCCGTCCCACGGCCACCTTGTCCTTGGAGGCGCAGCAGCGCCGTGAACTCAAGCAAAAGATGTTCGGAGATTGATGCCTCGGCTCGCGTTCTGCAAAAACCCCTTTCGAGGGGTTTTTTTATGCCTGATGGGATATGGCGAATTTGATTTTTATGATTTTCAAGTTCTTGCCAGCAATTTTTACAATTTTTAATTCCTTTAGACATCACTTTCATTGGCCCTTGTAAGTGCCTAATTTTGAAAGAAATTTACCCTTTGCTGGCTTCCAATTTGCGAGCTAAGCTGTTGATTTCATTGAAAAAAATCTACAAAGACACCTTGTAGTGGGTGGATTTCCTGATACAGTGCAAAAAAGTGCAATTAAGTGGGGGAAAGTGCCTCCGATTGCAGTTTGCAACTGAAAAAGGTCATTCACGTGTTTCAAGGGGCTTCATCGCTGAGTCTGGATGCCAAGGGGCGGCTGTCTGTGCCGACCCGGCACCGTGACGTCTTGAGCGCGATGGCACAGGGCCACTTGACCATCACCAAGCACCCCCATGGTTGCCTGATGGTTTTCCCTCGCAATGAGTGGGAAAAGTTCCGTGAGCGCATCGCTCAGTTGCCCATGTCTGCCCAGTGGTGGAAACGTATTTTTCTGGGCAATGCCATGGATGTGGAGATGGATGGCACGGGCCGCGTGCTGATCTCGCCCGAGTTGCGCCAGGCTGCCGGTATTTCCAAGGACACCATGCTCTTGGGCATGGGCAATCACTTCGAGCTGTGGGACAAAGCCACCTACGACGCTCAGGAAGCCCAAGCCATGCAGGGTGAGATGCCCGATGTGTTCAAGGACTTTTCGTTCTGATGGCCATGACCGAGTCAAAGCCCGTCCACATCACCGTGCTGTTGCAAGAAGCCGTAGATGCTTTGTTGCAGGCGGATGCGGGTGTGGATGGCGCTTATGTCGATGCCACTTTTGGTCGCGGTGGTCATTCCCGTTTGATTTTGTCCCGCTTGTCTGCGCAAGGCCGCTTGCAGGCTTTTGACAAGGACTTGGAGGCGATTGCCGAGGCGAGGCGCATTGAAGATCCTCGTTTCTCGATTCGGCATGAAGGCTTTGCCAACCTGAGCGACTTGCCCGATGGCTCTGTCGATGGTGTGTTGATGGACCTGGGTGTCAGCTCACCCCAGATCGACAGCCCCGAAAGGGGTTTTTCTTTTCGTTTTGACGGCCCGCTGGACATGCGCATGGACACCACGCGCGGCGAGAGCGTGGCCGAATGGCTGGCAACGGCAACAGTGGATCAAATCACGGAGGTGATACGTGACTATGGCGAAGAACGGTTTGCTTTTCAGATTGCAAAGGCGCTTGTGGCTCGCCGACAAGAGCGGGGCCCAATTTCAACCACCGCCGATCTGGCCCAGCTCGTGGCTGACACGGTCAAAACCCGCGAGCCGGGTAAGGACCCTGCAACGCGGACATTTCAGGCTTTTCGGATTTTCATCAATGCCGAGCTTGAAGAGCTCGAACAAGCGTTAACAGCCAGCCTGCGCGTGCTCAGGCCTGGTGCGCGCTTGGTGGTGATCAGCTTCCATTCGCTGGAAGACCGGATCGTCAAACAGTTCATGGCCAAGCATTCCAAAGAGGTGGTGGACCGCCGGGTGCCGTTTGCTGCGCCTGTCCAGATGCGTCTGAATGCCCTGGGCCGCGTCAAACCCAGTGCCGAAGAGGTGGCGGGCAACCCTCGATCTCGCAGTGCCATCATGCGCATTGCTGAGCGCACTGAGGTGCCTGCATGACGCGACTCAATGTGCTTTTGGTTTTGACTGTGCTGGCCAGTGCCTTGGTTTTGGTGCATAGCCAGTACGAATCGCGACGTTTGTTCATGGCGATGGAGTCTGCGCGCAAGGATGCGCATCGCCTGGAGATCGAGCGTGATCGTTTGCTGGTCGAGCGCAGAGCTCAGGCCACGCCTTTGCGTGTGGAAAATATCGCGCGTCAACAACTGCAAATGAAAACGGCAACGCCTGCTATCACACAATACGTGAATTTGTCGGGCAAGGCGTCTGCGCCTGTCGCCCCGGTGGCTGCCCCTTCCCGGGAGGCTCACCCATGAGCAACCGCAGCGTGCAGTTGAGCTCCAGCCCTTTATTGGCCAGCAAGACGCCAGTGTGGCGCAGCAAATTCATCGTGGCGGCAATCGCTTTGGGCTTCTTGGGCTTGGTAGGGCGCGCGGCTTATGTGCAGGTGATTGCCAATGACTTTTTTCTGCGCCAAGGTGAGGTGCGTTTTGCTCGTACCTTGAGTTTGCCCGCAAACCGTGGACGCGTTCTCGATCGCAATGGCATGTTGCTCGCTTCGAGCGTACCTGCACCCAGTGTCTGGGCCAGTCCCGAAGACATCGAGCGCGATCCGGTCAAGCTGCGCGAGTTGGCCCGTCTTTTGCAGATGAGTCCAGCCGAACTGGACAAAAAGCTCAAGGACGAAGAAAAGACGTTTGTCTGGCTACGACGCCAAATGGATGAGCCGGTGGTCAAGGAAATCCAGGCCTTGAACATCAAGGGCGTTTACGATATCCGGGAGTACAAGCGTTTGTACCCTGAAGGTGAGGCTGCAGCCCACATCGTGGGCTTTACCAATGTGGAAGACCAAGGCCAGGAAGGTGTGGAGTTGGTTTTTCAAAAGCAGCTCGCCGGCAAGCCAGGTTCCCGTCGTGTGATCAAGGACCGTTTGGGCCGTGTGGTGGAATCGGTGGGGGAGACCATTCCTCCCGAAGACGGCATGGATCTGCAGTTGAGCGTGGACAGCAAAGTTCAGTTCTTTGCCTACCAAAAACTGCGTGAGGCTGTGGTGGACAACAAGGCCAAGGCTGGCAGCGTGGTCGTGTTGGATGCCCAAACCGGTGAAATTTTGGCGCTCGCCAATTACCCCAGTTATTCGCCTGATAAACGGGTCAATTTGAGCGGTGAGCAATTGCGCAACCGGGCGCTGACCGACACATTCGAGCCTGGCTCGACGATGAAGCCTTTTGCCGTAGCGCTGGCGCTTGAAAAAGGTTTGGTTAAACCGGAAACCCCCATTCAGACAGCGCCGGGGCGAATCACCATCACGGGCTCGACCATCACAGACGCCCACCCCCATGGCGTGCTGACGGTCAATGAAGTGATTCAGAAGTCGAGCAACGTTGGCACCGTCAAGATGGCGATGCAGATGCAACCTCGCGAAATGTGGGAAATGTTCACCCAGGTGGGCTATGGTCAAAAACCGCAATTGCCGTTTCCCGGTGTGGTCAGTGGCCGTTTGCGGCCCTACAAAACATGGCGCCCCATTGAGCAAGCCACCATGAGCTACGGCTATGGCATTTCGGCCAGTTTGTTCCAGGTGGCGAGGGCTTACACCGTGTTTGCCCGCGATGGCGAGGTGGTGCCTGCCACCTTGATGAAAGCGAACGGTCAAGTGCAGGGCACACGGGTGATCAGCAGTGAAAATGCCAAAGCCATGCGCAAGATGTTGCAAATGGCTGCCGGCCCTGGCGGAACGGCGCAAAAAGCCCAAACCATGGGCTATTCGGTGGGGGGTAAAACCGGCACTGCACACAAGCAAGAAGGCAAGGGCTACGCGGGCAAAAAATACCGTGGCTTTTTCGTCGGCATGGCGCCCATTGAGGCGCCACGCATCGTTGTGGCAGTCATGATCGATGAGCCCACCAATGGCCGTTATTTTGGTGGCGATGTGGCCGCACCCGTGTTCAGCCAGACGGTGCAGCAAACCCTGCGCTTGATGGGTGTACAGCCTGACATGGCGGTCAAGCCACAAATTGTCAGCAATGCGGTGGAGGAGTCTTTCTGATGAAGACTCTCATGACACCCTTGGATGCAGCACGCTGGTTGCGTCAACGCGTGACCGGTGAATTGCGCACCGACAGCCGTTTGGTGCAGCCCGGTGATGCGTTCATCGCCTGGCCTGGTGCGGCAACCGATGGGCGCCTGTATTTGGCATCGGCTTTACGGCAGGACGCACATGCCTGCATCCTTGCTCAGGAAGGCAGCGAGCCATGGCAGTCCTTGAGCGAACAAGACCAGACGCAACATAAGCGCGAGCGCATGGCCTGCATGTCCAACCTCAAAGCCCAGACGGGTTGGTTGGCCGATGCCTATTATGAGAATCCCAGCGATGAGATTTCTGTTTTGGCGGTTACCGGAACCAACGGCAAAACATCGATCACATGGTGGCTCGCCCAAGCACTGTCTTCGCCAGTTCTGAAAAGCACTTGCGGTTTGATCGGTACATTGGGTGTGGGGCAATTGCCGCAGTTGGTGAGCACGGGCATGACGACCCCCGATCCGGTGTTGCTGCAGCGGCAATTGCGCGAGTTTGCCGATGCTGGACTGGCGCACTGCGCGATCGAAGCCTCTTCAATCGGTTTGGCGGAGCACCGCTTGGATGGCGTACGCATCCGCGTGGCGGTTTTCACCAATTTCACCCAAGACCACCTGGATTACCACGGCAGCATGGATGCCTATTGGGCGGCCAAGGAGGCACTGTTCAACTGGCCAGGTTTGCAAGTTGCCGTCCTCAATGTGGACGATCCTCAAGGGGCTCGTTTGGCCCAGCAATTGCAGGCACGCGGTCTGGATGTCTGGACTTGTTCTCGCCAAGGGGCTGCTCGCTTGCAGGCGCGTCCATTGCCAAGCAACGAAGGTCTTTCTTTCGAGGTCAGCTTGGCAGGTCAGACCCTCACGCTGCAGACGGGCCTGATTGGTGACTACAACATTGACAATTTGTTGGGTGTTATCGCGACGGTGTGTGCGCTAGGTCATTCCTTACAAGAAGCCGTACAAGCCTGCAGCTATCTGACGGCGGTGCCAGGACGCATGCAGCGCGTGGTGGCACTCAAAATCGACGCGCCCTTGTCGGTGGTCGATTACGCCCACACACCGGATGCCGTTGAGAAAGCCTTGAGCGCTTTGCGTACTTTGGCAGATCAACGCGGCGGTCGTTTGTGGTGCGTCCTCGGTTGTGGGGGTGACCGCGATCCCGGCAAACGCCCTTTGATGGCGGCAGCCGCACAAGCGGGCGCAGACCATGTGGTGCTGACCAGCGACAACCCACGCACGGAGTCGCCCGAGGCCATCTTGGCGGCGATGGCACAAGGCTTGAAGTCGGCTGATCAGGCCACCTGTTTGGTGGACCGTGCGCAAGCCATCGCCTGGGTGATGGAGCAGGCTGAGAACGAAGACGTGGTTCTTGTGGCAGGTAAAGGCCATGAGACCTACCAGGAAATCCAGGGTGTTCGGCAGCCCTTCTCGGATGTCGAGCATGTAGAGCAAGGTTTGCAGCGACGTGTCGCCCGTTTCACTCTTGCCGCGCAGGAGGACAAGGCATGAGCGCGATGAATCTGTCTTTGCAGCAAGCACACAGTTGGCTGACCAACGCCCGTTGCGTGGGGGATGCTCATCTGGTGGTGGACCGTGTCCACACCGACACCCGAACACTGCGATCCGGTGATTTGTTTGTGGCCTTGCGTGGCGAAAAATTTGATGCCAACCAGTTCATCGACCAAGCCAAGGCGCAAGGTGCTGCAGCTGTGTTGTGTGAGCCGCAAGGCGAAGCCTTGGCGTTGGTTCAGGGCTTGAGCGCGATCGTTGTTCCCGATGCACGTCTTGCGTTGGGCGAATTGGCAGCCGGTTGGCGTGCCCAGTTTGACTTGCCCCTGATCGCCATCACGGGCAGCAATGGCAAAACCACGGTCACGCAAATGGTCGCTTCGATCTTGCGTGCCCATGCCCCTGAGCACAGTTTGTCGACACAAGGCAACCTCAACAACGACATTGGCGTGCCGCTGACTTTGCTTAACCTGCGTGCGCACCACCGCGTCGCCGTGGTGGAGCTGGGCATGAACCACCCCGGCGAGATCGCCTATCTGGCGCGCATTGCGAAGCCCACCGTGGCACTGGTGAACAACGCCCAGCGTGAACACCAGGAATACATGGGCACGGTAGAGGCGGTTGCGTATGAAAACGGCGCGGTGCTGCAAGCTTTGCCGCCACAGGGCGTAGCGGTTTATCCCGCCGACGAAACCTACACCCATATTTGGATGAAATTGGCCGCGCCTCGTGCATGCTGCACTTTTGCCTTGGAAGATGCCCAAATCAGTGCTGCTGTCGTGCTCTGGACGGCAGGTGCCTGGCAATTCACACTCAAAACAGCCGAGTGCACGGCACCTGTGCGTTTGCACATCGCGGGCCGTCACAACGTGAAAAACGCACTGGCCGCCGCCGCTTGTGCGTTGTCTGCAGGGGTGCAACTGGCCGCTGTGGTGCAGGGCTTGCAAGCCTTTGAGTCGGTCAAGGGGCGCTCGCGCGCCTTGCTCTTGAACATGAATGGCCAGGCGCTGTCCTTGGTAGATGACACCTACAACGCCAATCCCGATTCGGTACGTGCAGCGATCGACGTGCTGGCCGAGTTGCCTGGCCCACGGCTGATGGTGCTCGGTGACATGGGCGAGGTGGGCGACCAAGGTCCGCAGTTCCACGCCGAAGTCGGCGCCTATGCCGCTGAGCGTGGCATTGAAGCCTTGTACACCTTGGGCGAGTTGTGCGGCGATGCGGCCAAAGCCTATGGCTCAGCCCGTCATTTTGAAAATATGGCCTCGCTGCGCGAAGCCGTGTTGGCGCAAGCGATGGACTTCCAGAGCATCGTCGTCAAGGGCTCGCGCTTCATGAAGATGGAGCAGGTGGTGGAAGCACTGGTTCAGCAAGCGACAAACATCAACAACAAAAAAGGGGAGGCCCATGCTGCTTAGTTTGGCGCAATGGTTGCAAACTTTGTCTCCGGAGTGGGGCTTTTTGCGTGTATTCCAATACATCACCTTCCGTGCGGTGATGGCGGCTTTGACCGCTTTGCTGATCGGTTTGGGTGCCGGTCCTTTTGTGATCCGTCGCCTGACCGCGCTCAAGATCGGTCAACCGATCCGTGGGTATGCCATGCAGTCGCACCTGGCCAAAAGCGGCACGCCCACGATGGGCGGCGTCTTGATTTTGCTGTCGATCGCTGTGTCGACCTTGCTGTGGTTTGACCTGTCCAACCGCTTCGTCTGGATCGTGTTGATCGTGACTTTGGGCTTTGGCGCCATCGGCTGGGTAGATGACTGGCGCAAGGTGGTCAACAAAGACCCCGAAGGCATGCGTTCACGCGAAAAATATTTCTGGCAATCGGTGATCGGCCTGTTGGCCGCGCTGTACTTGGTGTTCAGCATTTCCGAAAGTTCGAACCTGCGCGTGTTGGACCTGTTTGCCAAATGGGTCATGTCCGGGTTTGATGTGAATCTGCCACCCAAAGCCGGTTTGATGGTGCCCTTTTTCAAGGAGGTGAGCTATCCGCTGGGCGTGTTCGGTTTTGTGATCCTGACCTACTTGGTCATCGTGGGCGCCAGCAACGCGGTCAACCTGACCGATGGTTTGGATGGCCTGGCCATCATGCCGGTGGTCATGGTGGGCTCGGCGCTGGGCGTGTTTGCCTATGTGACCGGCAGTTCGGTGTATTCCAAGTACCTGTTTTTGCCGCACATCCCGGGCTCGGGTGAACTGATGATTTTCTGCGCGGCCATGGCCGGTGCCGGTTTGGCTTTCTTGTGGTTCAACACACACCCTGCACAAGTGTTCATGGGCGATGTGGGCGCACTGGCCTTGGGGGCCGCATTGGGCACCATTGCGGTGATCGTGCGCCAGGAAATCGTGCTGTCCATCATGGGGGGCATCTTTGTGGTCGAGGCCTTGTCGGTCATGGCCCAGGTGGCCTACTTCAAGTACACCAAAAAGAAATACGGTGAAGGACGCCGCATCTTGAAGATGGCGCCTTTGCACCACCACTTTGAAAAGAGCGGCTGGAAAGAAACGCAGGTCGTTGTGCGTTTCTGGATCATCACCATGCTGCTGTGTTTGGTCGGCTTGTCGACTCTGAAGCTGAGGTAAGCCATGCAACAGCTCCACGGTCAACACGTTCTGATTCTCGGTTTGGGTGCTTCGGGCCTGGCAATGGCCCGTTGGTGCGCCCGCGCCGGTGCAGAGGTGACCGTGGCCGATACCCGTGAGACACCGCCGCAACTGGCCGCACTGCAGGCCGAGTGGCCAGCCGTGCGCTTTGTGGCAGGCCCCTTCGCTGCCAGCTTGGTGGAAGGCCGCTCTGTGCGTGCCGTGTTCCGCAGCCCGGGTCTGTCGCCCGAAGTGGTCGCCCCTGTGGTGGATGCCGCCAAGGCCATTGGCCTGTGGCAAGGGGGGGAGTTGAGCTTGTTCGCTGCCGGCTTGCAAGAGTTGAAGCATGAATATGGCTATGCCCCGCAGGTGCTGGCCATCACCGGCACCAACGGCAAGACCACGGTGACCTCGTTGACAGGCCAACTGGTCGAGCGTGCTGGCAAGACCGTCAAGGTGGCGGGCAACATTGGCCCCACATTGCTCGACACATTGGCCCAATCGCTGGTAGAGGCCCAGGCCTTTGTTGAGCAGCAAGCCCAAGAGCTGGCTGAGCAAGAGGCTCAAGAAGCTGCGCAAGCGGCGACCGAGACGGTGGCTGAAGCCATTGCCGCGACGCCGGTCAAAACACCCGATGTTCAAAGCGCTGGCGAAGCCGAGGTGGATGCTGAAGCCGCCGTGGACGAAGACGCCAAAAATGACGCTGACAAGGACGACGGAAATAGCGCCGAAGCAGACGCCGGAGCAGATGCCCAAGTAGATGCCGAAGAAAGCGTCAACACCGTGCTGCCCGTGGTCGCCCCCCTTGTGGTGCACCCCATGGCCAAGGCCTTGCCGCAAGTCTGGGTGCTGGAGCTGTCGAGTTTCCAGCTCGACAGCAGCGAAGGCTTTGAGCCCACGGCCGCCACCGTGCTGAACATCACGCAAGACCATCTGGATTGGCATGGTTCGATGGCCGCCTATGCGGCTGCCAAAGCCCGCATTTTTGGTGACCAAGGCCTGATGGTGCTCAACCGCGAAGACGCGCAAGTCATGGCCATGCGGCCCGCGCCGATCAAGGTCAAGTTGCAGCGGCCGATTGAACGGGCTTGCCTCACATTTGGTGGTGACATGCCTCAGCGCCCCGGTGACTTTGGCATTGAAGTGATGAACGGCATGACCTGGCTGGTGCGCGCCCTGGAGGCCGACGAAACCCGCCGTCGCCGCAAGGATGCCGAAGAAGAGTTGCACATTCAGCGCCTCATGCCTGCCGATGCTTTGCGCATTCGCGGTCGCCACAACGCGGTCAACGCTCTGGCCGCTTTGGCTTTGGCCAGCAGCGCCGGTTGTTCTCTGGCGCCCATGTTGTACGGCTTGCGCGAATACCGCGGTGAGCCACACCGCGTCGAGCCGATTGCCGTGGTCAATGAGGTGGAATACTTTGACGACAGCAAAGGCACCAATGTGGGGGCCACTGTGGCGGCCTTGCAAGGGCTGGGCGCTGACCGCCGCGTGGTGGTGGTCTTGGGCGGTGATGGCAAAGGGCAAGATTTCTCGCCACTGGCCGAGCCCGTGTCGCGTTTTGCGCGTGCCGTCGTGTTGATCGGTCGCGATGCTGCGCTGATCCGCGAAGCCTTGAGCGGGGTGGATGTGCCCGTCGAGGATGCCGCTGACATGGCGGCAGCGGTAGAAAAGGCCACCGCCTTGGCACAAAGTGGTGATGCGGTTTTGATGTCGCCAGCCTGCGCCAGTTTTGACATGTTCAAGGACTACGAGCACCGTGCACGTGTGTTTGTGCAGGCTGTCGCCGATCTGGCGGAAGCGGCCGGTGCCAGCATGGAGGGCGCGCTGTGAGCGAAAGCCAAGGCTTCATGCCAACCCTGCGCGGCAGCTTTGTGCGCTTGGCTGGCCTGTTCACTGGCGGCCAAGCCAAGGCCGAGGTCGCCGCAGCACAGGGCTTGCCGGTGAATCTGGGCGGCTATGAATTTGCGCGCCAGTCACCCGGTTCGGCCGCTCGCTTGCAGGGTGTGGACCAGGCCTTGGTCTGGGTGGTCGTGGCCTTGCTGATGTGGGGCATGGTCATGGTGTATTCAGCCTCGATCGCTATGCCCGATAACCCGCGCTTTGCACGTTATGCGCAGACGCATTTTTTGACGCGGCACATTGTCTCTTTGGTCATGGGTTGTGCGGTGGCTTTGCTGGCCTTCCAGGTGCCCATGGAAACTTGGGAAAAATTGGCCCGTCCCATGTTCGTTTTGGCACTTGTGCTGTTGGCGCTGGTGCTCATTCCCTACATCGGCAAAGGCGTCAATGGAGCCCGCCGCTGGATTTCGTTAGGCATCACGAACTTCCAGCCATCCGAATTGGCCAAGTTGGCGACCATCATTTATGCGGCCGATTACATGGTGCGCAAGATGGAGGTGAAAGAGCATTTCTTCCGTGCGGTATGGCCCATGGGTGCGGCCGTCGCTCTGGCCGGTGTGTTTTTGCTGGCTGAACCTGACATGGGTGCCTTCATGGTGATCGCCATCATCGCCATGGGTATTCTGTTCCTGGGTGGCGTGAATGCCCGCATGTTCTTCCTGATTTTTGCGGTGCTGGTCGGGGCGTTTGTGGTCATGATCGCTGCATCGCCTTGGCGGCGCGAGCGCATTTTTGCTTACCTCGATCCCTTCAGTGCCGAGCATGCTTTGGGCAAGGGCTACCAGCTGTCGCACTCTCTGATCGCGATTGGCCGAGGCGAAGTCTGGGGGGTGGGGCTGGGCGGCAGCGTTGAAAAACTGCATTGGCTGCCGGAAGCCCACACCGACTTTTTGCTGGCTGTGATTGGCGAAGAGTTCGGTTTGGTCGGTGTGACCTTGGTCATTTTCATGTTCCTGTGGCTGGCCCGTCGCATCATGGTGATTGGCCGCCAATCCATTGCGCTGGACAAAGTGTTTTCGGGCTTGGTGGCACAAGGTGTGGGCATCTGGATTGGTTTTCAGGCCTTCATCAACATGGGCGTGAACTTGGGCGCTTTGCCCACCAAAGGTTTGACACTGCCGCTGATGAGTTACGGCGGCTCGGCCATCATGATGAACCTGGTGGCGATCGCCATCGTGTTGCGCATTGATGCCGAAAACAAACAAATGATGCGCGGAGGTCGGGCATGATCGAACTCAAACAAAAATGCGCATTGATCATGGCCGGCGGCACGGGCGGGCACATCTTTCCCGGCTTGGCTGTGGCCGAAGCCTTGCGTGATGCCGGTTGGCGCGTGCACTGGTTGGGTGCTCCTAACAGCATGGAAAGCCAGTTGGTCCCTCCGCGTGGATTCGCCTTCGAGGCCATCGACTTCGGCGGCGTGCGTGGCAAGGGCTTGAAAACGTTGGCTTTGCTGCCCCTGCGCTTGCTCAAGGCTTTCTGGCAAAGCCTGCAGGTGGTGCGCCGCGTCCAGCCCGATGTGGTGCTGGGCTTGGGCGGTTACATCACCTTCCCGGGCGGCATGATGGCCAGCCTGTGCGGCAAGCCCGTCGTCCTGCATGAACAAAACTCGGTGGCAGGCATGGCCAACAAGGTCTTGGCCCAAGTGGCCGACCGGGTGTTCACCGCTTTCCCGCAAGTGTTCAAAACCGGCCAATGGGTGGGCAACCCCCTGCGTCAAGCTTTCACGCAACAAGCCACCCCGGCAGAGCGCTTTGCCGGCCGCAGCGGTCCATTGCGCGTCCTGGTGGTTGGCGGCAGTCTGGGCGCCAAGGCGCTCAATGACACCGTGCCGCAAGCGCTGGCACTGATCCCTGAAGCACAGCGTCCGCAGGTCATCCACCAAAGCGGCGCCAAGCAGATCGATGCACTGCGCGCCAACTACCTGGCCGCTGGTGTGCAGGCCGAGTTGACCCCCTTCATCGACGACACGGCCACCGCCTTTGCGCAGGCCGATCTGGTGATCTGCCGTGCAGGCGCCAGCACTGTGACCGAATTGGCCGCCGTGGGTGTGGCCGCCTTGTTTGTGCCTTTCCCCTTTGCGGTGGATGACCACCAAACCACCAATGCCCGATTTTTGGTGGAGCACGGTGGCGGCTGGCTGGTGCAGCAGGCCGAATTGACGGCCGAGTCTTTGGCCGCACGTTTACAAAATCTGGATCGCAGCCAGTTGCTGGCTTGCGCCCAAAAAGCCCACGAACAGAAAAAAACAAATGCAACTCGGGAGGTTGTGATGGCTTGTGAGGAGTTGGCGGCATGAAACACGCCATTCGAAACATTCATTTCATCGGCATTGGCGGCTCAGGCATGAGCGGCATTGCCGAGGTGTTGCTCAATTTGGGTTATGCCATTTCGGGCTCTGACCTGTCGGACAGCGCCACCTTGCGCCGTCTGGCTGGCCTGGGCATCCAGACGCATGTGGGTCACAGCGCCGACAACGTGCGCGATGCCGATGCCGTGGTCACCTCTACCGCCGTCAAGGCGGACAACCCCGAAGTGCTGGCCGCGCGCGAGCGCCACATCCCGATCGTGCCGCGTGCGGTGATGCTGGCCGAGTTGATGCGCATGAAGCAAGGCGTGGCCATTGCCGGTACACACGGCAAAACCACCACCACCAGTTTGGTCGCCAGCGTGCTGGCCGAAGCCGGGCTGGACCCGACCTTTGTGATCGGTGGACGTTTGAACAGCGCTGGCGCCAATGCCAAGCTGGGCACCGGTGACTACATCGTGGTCGAGGCCGACGAGTCGGATGCGTCTTTCCTGAACCTGTTGCCCGTGATGGCGGTGGTGACCAACATCGACGCGGACCACATGGAAACTTATGGCCACGATTTGGCCCGCTTGAAAGCCGCCTTTGTGGACTTTCTGCACCGCATGCCTTTTTACGGTACGGCCATCATGTGTGCCGACGATCCAGGTGTGCAGACCATCCTGAATGACATCGCGCGTCCGGTTACCACCTATGGTTTGAACGAAGGCGCGCAAGTGCGCGCTGTGGATGTGCGCGCCGTGGACGGCCAGATGCATTTCACCGTGCAGCGCCGTAACGGCGTGGTCATGGCCGATATGCCCATCGTGCTGAATCTGCCGGGCAAACACAATGTGCTCAACGCGCTGGCGGCCGTGGCCGTGGCCGTCGAGTTGGGCGTGGACGATGCTGCTGTGCAGCGTGCCCTGGCTGGTTTCAAAGGTGTGGGCCGCCGTTTTCAACGCTATGGCCAGGTGCGCACCGCCGATGGGCAAGGGCAATTCACCTTGATCGACGACTACGGTCACCACCCCGTGGAGATGGCCGCGACTTTGGCGGCCGCTCGAGGGGCATTTGCTGGTCGCCGCTTGGTCTTGGCCTTCCAGCCTCACCGCTACAGCCGCACGCGTGATTGTTTTGAAGACTTTGTCAAAGTCATTGGCAATGGCGCCGATGCCGTTTTGTTGTCCGAGGTCTATGCCGCCGGTGAAGCGCCAATTGTGGCCGCCGATGGCCGGTCCTTGGCACGTGCTTTGCGCGTGGCGGGCAAGGTGGAGCCGGTGTTTGTCGATGACATCACCGAGATGCCTCAAGCGGTGTTGACCAACGCACGTGATGGCGATGTGGTGATTTGCATGGGTGCGGGCACCATCGGTGCCGTGCCTGCCAAAGTTGTAGAAATGGGAGGTGCTGCATGAGCACTTCAAAATTGGGAAAAGTGGCTGTGCTGATGGGCGGACGTTCCGCTGAGCGCGAGGTGTCTTTGATGTCCGGTCAGGGCGTGCTCCAAGCCTTGCAGGCTTCGGGTGTGCAGGCGCATGCGTTTGATCCCGCCGAGCGCGACCTCAGTGAGCTCAAGCGCGAGGGCTTTGACCTGTGCTTCATTGCTTTGCATGGTCGTTATGGCGAAGACGGTACTGTGCAAGGCGCGCTGGAGTTGCTGGGCATCCCTTACACCGGCTCCGGCGTGATGGCTTCCAGCATCGCGATGGACAAGACCATGACCAAGCGTGTCTGGATCGCCGAGGGCCTGCCCACACCGCGTTATGAACTGGTGCACCGCGAACAATTGGCCAGCGTTTCGGCTGAAAAATTGATCGCTGCCTTGGGTTTGCCCATGATCGTCAAGCCAGCACGCGAAGGCTCCTCGATTGGCGTGACCAAGGTCACCCGCGCCGACGAGTTGCCCGCCGCATTGACCCAGGCCGCGCAATGCGATGCCGACATCTTGTGCGAGCAATGCATTGTGGGTGACGAAGTCACCTGCCCGGTGCTGGGCGCAGGCGAATCCGCCAAGGCCTTGCCGGTGATCCGCATCGTGGCGCCAGAAGGCAATTACGACTACCAGAACAAATACTTCACCGACGACACCCAGTACCTCGTGCCCAGTGGTTTGCCAGCTGCCGAGGAAGCCGCCATCGAGGCGCTGGTGGTCAAGGCTTACCAGGTGCTCGGCTGCCGCGGCTGGGGCCGCATCGACGTGATGATCGATGGCCAAACCCGTCAGCCTTATTTGCTGGAAATCAACACCTCGCCGGGCATGACCGGCCATTCGTTGGTGCCCATGTCGGCCCGTGCCGCAGGCATCAGCTATGAGGCGCTGTGCGCCCAGTTGCTGGCCACTGCAGCGTTGGACCATCAGGAGGTGCGCGGGTGAAAAAAGCCATGCCTTTGCCGATGGACGTCCGGCTCATGAACTTCACCGC